>CP076053.1:1800212-2400282 GCA_018672315.1 Nocardioidaceae bacterium
GGCGGTTGATCAGCCCCCCGGCCTGGAACTGCCGTGAGAACGCCAGGGCGCTGGACCGCGCCACGATGGTCTTGTCGAGGTCGAAGAAGGCAGCGGTCCCCGCACCGGTCGGTCGTTGCCCGGGAGCGTCCACCTCTCCAATGTAGGCCGCGGGGTCCTGCGGCGCGGGCACAGTGACAGATCGCACCCGGCCACGCCACGGGATCCGGTCAGGCAGCACGGGCCGGGCCGGTTGTCGTGCCGGACCGCGCTCGGGAGCGGTTGTCCACCGGTGTCCGCTCTCGGGCTCGGCGACGTGGCGTCGCGGGGAGAGCCTGCGCTGGTGATCACTCCGCCGTCTCTGCCCGCGCCCGGCGTCCGCACCCCGGCCGCACCCACCACCGGCGTCGAGGTGCGACTCGTCCGCGGCCCGCACGACGGTCCGAGGTACGCAGCCATGAGCACCCGGGCGGTGGAGGCGGCGGACTGCTCCGGCAGCGAGCTCGTGCTGAGCGGCCGCGAGCCGGATCCCTGGCTCGCGCCCGACGCGGGTCCGGGTCCCGCGCTGGTGCTGCTCGCCCCCGAGGCCCTGCGGATGCTGAGCACGCGGGCCCCCGAGGACGCCCGCTCGGTCGCGCCCTGGGGTGCGCACGCGGTGGTCGCCCTGACCGAGCAGCCCGACGACCCGGCCGTCCTGCGCGCAGCCCTGGCGGTGGGGGCGGCCGCCGTGCTCGGCAGCACCGAGGAGCTGCGGCTGCTCGAAGTCGTCAGACGGGCGCGCGACGCCGCGACGCGGTGGCTGCTCGGGCGCGGGACGCCCGGGCGGGGCACCGTGGTCGGCGTCCGACCCGTCACCGGTGGTGCCGGGGCGTCCTGCCTGGCTGCGGCGCTGGCGCTCGATCCCGGTCCCCCGACGGTGCTGGTGGACGCCGACGCGCGCGCCGGCGGGGTCGAGACCCTGCTGGGCCGGCCGTGGAGCGGCGCGGCGGAGAACCAGCCGGCCGGGTGGCACCGGGTCCGCGCCCTCGACGGGCAGGTCGATCCCGGACTGCTGCGCGCACGGCTGCCCGCCGTCGAGGGTCTGCGGGTCGTGGGGCACGGGCGCGGGCCGCGGGAGCAGCCGCCGGGCGCCAGGATCCGTCTGGTCGTCGACGCCGCAGCCGCCAGCGGGGACCAGGTCGTCGTCGACCTCCCCGGCGCGGAGGCGGACCCGGAGCTCCGGCCCGCGCTCGACGTGGAGGTGCTGGTGGTGCCCTGCACCGTCCCCGGGCTCACGGCGGCGGTCGGCGCGCTCGCCGCAGGCGACCCGTGTGGCGCGGGCGGCCCGGGTGGCGCGGGTGGCCCGGTGCGACTGCTCGTGGCCCGCCGGGCGACGGCGGGACTGCATCCCGAGGACGTCGCCGAGGCGCTGGACCTGCCGCTGGCCGGCTCCGTCCGCCGCGACGCGCGGCTCGACGAGCACGTGGCGCTCGGCCTGGGCGTCGCCCCACGGCGGTCGTCGCCGTACGCCCGGTGCGCCCGGTCGCTGCACGCCCACCTGGCCGCACTCGGGCTCGCACCGTGACCGCGGCGCCCGCCCCGCTCGTCGAGGTCGCGCGTGCCGCACTCGCCTCCGGCGACGGCGACCTCACCGTGCGCGGTGTCGCCGCGGCGCTGCGTCGCACCGGGGAGGTGCACGGCGACGGCACCGTGCTCGCCGTGCACGACGCGCTCGCGCTCGAGGTGCGTGGCGCCGGTCCGTTGGAGCCGCTGCTGCGGCTGCCCGGGGTCACCGACGTGCTGGTCAACGGCCCCGACGCGGTCTACGTCGACCGCGGCAGGGGCCTGGAGCCGGCGCAGGTGCGCTTCGCCGACGACGCGGAGGTGCGTCGACTCGCGCAGCGGCTGGCGGCGGGTGCGGGTCGGAGGCTCGACGACGCGATGCCGCACGCCGACCTCAGGCTGCGCGACGGGACCCGGTTCCACGCCGTGCTGGCGCCGGTGGCCCGAGGCGGCACGTCGATCTCGCTGCGGGTCCCGCGACGGGGGGCGACCTCGCTCGAGGACCTGGTCACCGCTGGTTCCATGGACGCGGGCACCGCGGAGATCCTGCGTGCGGTCGTCCGCCGCCGTCTGGCCTTCCTGGTCTCCGGCGGCACCGGCTCGGGCAAGACCACCTTGCTGGCAGCCCTGCTGGGCGAGGTGCCGGACGAGGAGCGCGTCGTCGTCGTCGAGGACTCCGCCGAGCTGGACCCGCCGCACCCTCATCTGGTCGCGCTCGAGGCGCGTCCGGCCAACGTCGAGGGCAGCGGCGAGGTGACGGTGCGGGACCTGGTCAGGCAGTCGCTGCGGATGAGACCCGACCGTGTCGTCGTCGGGGAGGTGCGGAATCCAGCGGGAGTTTCCTGGCGTCCAAGCAGGAAACTCCAGTCCAGTCGGGAGACTCCCGCACCCTGCCTCGTCCAGTCGGGAAACTCCCTGTGTTGCCGCTCCCGCCCGGGCATCAACGGTCTCCGCGCGTCCGCACGACCAGACGGTCGTCACAACCGACGCGAAGGAGTCCACGTGGCTCTCACCCTCAGGCTGCCCTGGCCACCGCCGGAACGGCGCCCCCCGACCGTTCGACACGACCCCGACCACCCGGACCTGGCGCACCTGCCTCTGGTGCGCAGTGACGAACACGGCAACGTGGAGCTGTTGCGAGGAGACCCCGGCGACCTTGACCGGCTCTCTACCTCGCAGCTCGGCGACCTCAGCCACTACTACCCGAACGAGCCCGTCCTCGTTGCCCTCAACCGGGCCGGCAGGGCCCGCCTCGTTCCGGTGGGTCGCCGCGTCACCCTCGGCGACCTCGAGTTCTTCCTAGCCACCGAGCTCTACGACCCGCCCCCGCCCGTCAAGGACGACTGGTTCGCCGAGGAGGCCGCGGCCGAAGACGCTCGCCGCAGGCGGGTGCAGCTCCGCGATCTCGAAGCCGACGGCTGGCTGCTCACGCGCAACGGGAGCGTCGAGGTTCTCGTGGACCAGCAGCTCCCCTGGGTGACCGGCGACTGATGCTGCCGAATGCAAACCGCCCCTGGACCAATACGATCCAGGGGCGGTTTCCTGGTACTGAGTCCCTGCCGCTCAGGGAGCAGCGGCAAGGCGAGCGGGTCAGGGCGCGAGTGCGACGACGCGGCGGAAGTCGGTCGCGGCCTCCAAGGGGCCGCAACAGCACGACCGCGCGCCGGCGGGGCACCCGCCGCCACGAACCGGCACCCCGGACGCCGCCTGCATGGGCTCCCGCAGTCGACGCGCCCGCGACGGGCAGTCGACAGGGTCCGCTGCGCCTCGACGCGGCGGGTAGCGGGTCGAGGGTCAGGAAGAGGCGGTGCGGCGACGGAGGGCCGTGATGTCCTTCTTCGCGGCACCGTCACGGCTCGCCTGTGCCAGGGCGCGCTTCTGCCCCGTCGTGAGCTTGATCGTCACCCCGCGCGGAGAGCGCAGCGCTTCCTGCAGCGCCCGCGCCTGCTGCTCGGGTGTGATGCGCATACGAGTCGCCATGACTACCTACCGTCCTCTCCGGGACTGTGCAACGCCCCCATCATACCCGCGATACCGGGGCGGACTCTCCCAACAGCATCACCAGCAGCGTCGCGTACACATCAGCAGCCGTCTGCGTAGCCACAGCCAGCTCCTCCACACTCGCCGCGTCGACCGGCCCGTCGACGCCCATCTCACCACCTGGTCCGCCACCTGCGCTGTCACCTGGACTGGTGCCGGTGTCGGCGCTGGTGTCGGCGATGACGCCCAGCGCGGCCACGACCTGACCTGACTGGCGCGCCGGAGCCACCACGAGCAGCAACGACGGATCCGACGGGCTGCGCTCGTAGAGCAAGTCCCACGACTCCCCTGGTCCGCCGGCCGGGTCGGCCGCTGTCGCCTCGTGCAGCAGCCGCTCGAGCTCACCGACCAGCTCCTCGGTCCCCTCATCGGCGTGCGGCGCCTCCCACCCCTCACCATCGGTAGTGAACCCGACCAGACGCGTCGGCCCGGGCAGCAGGGAGTCCAGGCCGGTGAACCCCGCCACGAACGCCGCCTGCGCCTGCGCGGGCGCACTCAGCGCGACCCGGGGCTTCACGGTGCCCGGCGGTGCGCCTGTCGCGACGCCGAGCGCCTCACCGGTCTCCCGAAGTAGCGGGAAGACGAACTGCTGGGCCACCCTCGCCTCCGCCGCAGACGCCGAGGACAGCTTCACGTCCTGGGACACCGCCGCCACCTGCTCACGCAGGTCCTCGACCTCACCGGTGGCCGCGGCGACGCTGCGCTTGAACGCGACCAGCCCCGGCACCTCGAACTCGGAGAACTCCGGGGCCAGCAGCATCGCCAGCACCAGCAAGAACACCAGCACCTCCGGGGCCGTGGCCGACATCGGTTCGCACGTCCGGACGAAGTCGGTGCGGCTCCCCGTGGTCGCGCACTGGCGTGGCAGCCCCACCAGCAGCACCAGCACCGCTCCGAGCGCCAGCCACCCGAGCGCCAGCACCCGCCGGACCCACATCCGGATCGCCGGCCACGGCAAGCCCGGATCCGGCAGCGCATCTGCATCGCTCACGCCCCGATCCTAGGTTCGGCCGTCCGTTCCCCGCCGCACCTGGACACACCCGCCCCCCGACCCCGCCGCGCCCCGGCACACGCCCACGCGTCCTCAAGCACGGAAGGCGGGCGCCGCCCCGCGCCGCCGAGGCGCTGCGCCGGTGTCACTCCACCTGGGCGGCCTTCGGCGTCCTCGCCTTGGACCAGCGCCCCCAGCCTGGCCGATAGGCCACGCCTGTGGATAACTTCTGGGCCGGTGCCAACAGCGCCGTAACGTCTCCGAGGTGAACCCAGACGAACTGCTGCCCCCGGTGCTCGACGTCCTTCTGGAACGGGCCTGGGACGTCCTCCCCACTGACACGACGGCGCTGATGGCGCGTCGAGGTGCGGACACGCTCCTCCTGGCCTTCGCTGACTGTGCGGGTGACCTCGACGAGGCCTGCTCGGTGCTCGAGCAGACGCGAGCCGAAGTCGCGCACGGTCGGGAGGCTCGCTTGGCGGTGGTCGTGCCCGCCGAGCTCGCCGGGGCCGCCACCGCGCGCCTGGGCTGCCGCCGGGGACCCGGCGGCGTCGACGTGTGGTCGGTCTCAGCGACCGGCACGGTCGTCGCGGAGTCTCCGTGGTTCCCCTCGCTGGCACCGACGGGCGCGGCCGCCAACTGACGTCGGCGCGGACGCGGGCACCGTCGCAGGAGTGGAGCAGCCACCGTCCGACGACACCGCAGGTGAGGCCGCGGCGCCGACCGCCGCGGATCTGACCGACGAGGAGAAGGCGGTCCTCGCGATCGCCAGCCGACGCTGGAAGCACTCGGGTGTGATGGAGAGCCACGTCTACGACACCCTGGGGTGGTCTATGACCCGCTTCTTCCAGGTCCTCAATGAGCTGCTCGACCGGCCGGAGACCTACGCCTACGACCCGGTGAACGTGGCGAGACTTCGGCGGCTCCGCGACCTTCGGCAGGGTGTGCGGAGCGGGCGTCCTTCGGGCTGAGCCGTCTCCGCCTTCTACTCGGCGGTCAGGCGGTTGATGAGCGTGGACAGCGGTGTCCGGACCTCGGACTGGGGCACGAAGAGGTACCGCCATTCGCCGGACCGGCCGTCATCGCTGACGAAGCGCGCCCACTCGGTTGCGGCCCGACGCTTCGCCAGGACCTCCGCGTCCTTGAGGCGGTCTTGACCCTTCACCTCGACCAGGTAGTGCACGCCGGTGTCCGTGGTGAAGACGAAGTCGGGGTTGTAGCGGCCGCCCTCCCACTCCACCACGAGGTCGTCGATGTGCAGGCGTGCCCACTTGGTGACCATGGCGGAGTCACTGGAGTCGATGAGGTTGGCGAAGGCGCGCTCGGGCTCGGAGTCGAACCAGGCTTCCTCGTATGCCGCCTTCTTCGACCAGCCACTGTAGGAGGCCTTCCGGTCGAACTGGCCGTACCTGTTGGACTCTCGCTTGCGGAGAACAGGCCGCTCCGCCGGCAGGCTGTAGCTCTCATCGACGTGGTTCTCGTACTGGTCTGGGGACTGACGATGCTTCTTCGCCAGGAACTGGGTCATGAGCTTGATGGTCTGGCTGACGTAGGGCGCGACCTTGCGCTCGCCACCCGCCCCTTCGATGAGGGCATTCGCGAGCCGGTTCGCGGCGTTCCCGTCGGCCGGGGCGGAGGAGCGCACGAACCTCACCGAGAGCAGTCCCTGCTTCAAGGACCGCTGGACGTCCTCGAGCGGGAGCTCGACGATCGACGCGGCCAGGCTGACGCCTTCGACTTCCTTGGGGACCAGCTTCAACCCGGACGGCGACTCGCCGTCTTCGACCACGGAAAGCTCCATCCGCGAGAGCTTCGCGGTGTCGTGGGCCCCGATCTGACGTCCGAGGTCCCTGAAGTCCGCCTCCGGGATGGATGACAGCGTCAGGGCTGGTCGGCCGGCGACCTCGCGGCGCACGCGGGGGACCTCGAAGTCGTGGCGCAACGTCAGCGTGCGTGGCTTGTCCGCGGCGGCGCTCTTGCCCATCTCCTTGCGTTCCTCGATCGTTACGACGGCCGGGGCGGGCTCGTCGTCGACCTTGTCAGCGAAGACGCCGCGGTCGTGGTGGGAGGCGTCGAGACCGCCGCTGCCGGAGGTTCCGATCAGTTCAGGGCCGACACCCACGTCGGGTCCCGTGCCAGGCGCCGTCGTCGAGATCGTGTGCGGCGACGTGGGCTGCGGTGAAGGGGTGTCGCCCGCGGAGGGGGCGTCGCTTCCCTCCGATGGGCTGCTCGAGGTCGTTCGCGCGTTCTCGTCGCTGGGCGTGCTCGCTGCGATGCGCTCGGCGACAAGGCCGTCCAGGAGCTGATCGGCGCGACGCAGGATGTCGGCGTAGCGCTCGTGGGAGAGCACTTCGACTGAGTCGAGGAACTCCCGGCCGGTGTAGCCGCCCCATGGGAGTCGAAGGCCCCGTCCGAGGGTCTGTTCTGTGAGGGTCTCGGAGATCGAGGGGCGGAAAGAGCAGATGACGAAGATGTTCTTGACGTCCCACCCCTCCTTCAGCATCGAGACCGAGACGATGACCCGCACCTTGGAGTCTGGACGTTCCACGTCGGCGAGGCGCAGGAGTGCTTCTTCGCTGGCGTCGGAGTGGATGACGAGGACGCGTTCGCTGTAGTCGTTCTCGAACAGGCCGGGCTTGCGGAGCAGCAGGCCGATGTCGTTGGCGTCGGCGATGGACTCGGCGACGACGAACATCACGGCGTTCACGCGCTCGCGGCCCTGGGAGTCAGCCCAGGCGTCTGCTGCCTCTTGCTTGGCGGCGAGCATCGCGAGTCCGTCGCGGATCTGCAGCTCGCGGTCGGTGGAGGAGTCGGTGCGGCCGACAAGGACCGGAGTCTTGACGAACCCTTCGGCGATGGCCCTGGCCAGGGGGTACTCGAAGATGATCTTCTGTCGGTCGGTGGGGGTCGGCGTTGCGGTCAGGCCGACGAGGACGACCGGCTCGAGCGAGCGGACTGTCTTGGCGAACACCTCTGCGTCGTCGGAGTAGGTGTGGTGCTCGTCGGAGAGCACGACGAGGTCCTGGAGCTCCGAGAGGTGCTTGTAGAGGTCCCCGCCGACCCACTCGGTGAACGAGTGGGTGCGCTTGCGGCGCCCCTTGGTCGGCGGGGTCAGTGAGTCGATGTTGAAGACGAAGACCTTGACCTGCTCGTCGTCGTCGAGGGCGGAGGCGACGGCGCCGGTGTTGAAGTTGTCGGGGGTCACGATGGTCGGGACGCAATTGAGGCCCTCGATGACGGACTTCCGGTGTCCTGGTGTGAAGTTGTCGACCGTCTTGCGCTGGATCGTCGAGCCAGGTGTGACGATCAGGAAGTTCCTGACACCCGCGGCGACGAAGTAGTCGATGACGCCGGCGGCGAGGTAGGTCTTGCCGACTCCGGTGGCCATCGCGCAGACGACCTCGAGGCTGACGCCGGGGCTGGCTGCGGTGGCCTCTGCGACCTTGTCGAGCGCCTGTGCGTTGGGGCGTCGCAGCTGCAGGCGTGCCGCGGCGTCCGCGACTGCCGCCTCGTCGTGCTCTACGGAGAGAAGTGTCTTCACGAGTCGTCACCGTCCGTCGCGCCCTCGAGCTGGACCACCTGACTCGGCAGCACGCCAGCGCGGGCGAGGTCGTTGGGCATCTTCCGGATCTTGGAGCCCTTGCGTAGGTCTCGCAGCAGGGCCTCGGCCCCGTCGCCGATGGCCTGTGCCACGACGAGGAGGGTCTCGCCTGGTCCGAGTGCATCGACCAGGAGGCGGACGGCGCCTTCGGTCGCCATCGCATCGAGGACGGCGAGGCGGGACCGGCCCTGACGTCCGACGAACGGGGCGGCGGGTTCGTAGGTGTAGCGCAGCTGCGCGCACACGGCTCGGTCCAGTTCGGTGCGGTGGGTCCATTCGGCGAGGTACAGGTCGCCGTCGTCGTCTGCGACGAACATCGACTCCGCGACCCGCAGGACGCGGAACCCCGAACCGCCGTCCCAGCCCGTCCCTGTGTCGACCATGGTCGACTTCGACAGTGCGCGCAGCCTACGGAGCAGCTGCTTGCGTGCCTTT
Source organism: Nocardioidaceae bacterium (assembly GCA_018672315.1). Lineage (NCBI taxonomy): Bacteria > Bacillati > Actinomycetota > Actinomycetes > Propionibacteriales > Nocardioidaceae > Nocardioidaceae bacterium. The sequence goes on from CP076053.1 coordinate 1,808,801, forward strand.
GGCTCGAGGACTTCATCAAGGAGAGCTTCGTCAGACAGCGCCCCGATCGTCCTCACGGCGGCCTTCACGGCCTCGAGGTCGACGCCCTCGGGGAGCGGCGCTGCGGGGACTTCGGTGGTCCCGGCCGTCACCCCGCCCGGGTCGGCGCCCTCGACGACCTGGGTGAGTCGTGGAACCAGGAAGTTCTCGACGGTCTCTTCCTCGACCTCCATGGTGATGAAGCGCCGCTGCATCTTCAGCGCGACAGCGGCGGTGGTGCCGCTTCCGGCGAAGCAGTCGAGGACGATGTCGCCAGGCTTGGTCGCCATCTCGATGACGCGCTGCAGCAGCTGCTCCGGCTTGGGTGTCGCGAAGACCTCCCGGACGCCGGGGTGCAACGCGCGCTGGTGCGCCTTGGCCTGACGAGTCGTGGGCAGGTCGGTCCACATCGTCGGCCAGGGACGCGAGGGAGTCTCAGAGGCGTACTCGCGCGTGTAGGGGACCCACTTCTCGCCGCCGTCGCCGTCGGGGCGCTTCTTCCAGATGAGAGCGTCTTGTGCGATGAGCTCTCGCACGCGCTTCTGCCCGAGGGACCAGCAAGCTTCACGTCCGTCGTCGTGGATGGGCCAGACTTCGCCGCCGTCGGGGTCGGTGATGGGGAACCACATCGTCTCGCGGTCTTCGCGCAGGCTGTTCTTGCCGTTCTTCTTCAGCAGGCGGTCGCGGTAGCGACGGCCCTCAGAGTCCTCCCCGCCGTAGGCGTTCAGGAGGTTGAGGTCGGGCTTGCGGCTGAACGCGCTGGCGACGTTCTTCCGCTTGCCGTAGACCAGCAGCGTCTCGTGATCGGGCGTGACGGTGACCTTGTTGTCGTTGGGGCTGTCGACCTTGCGCCAGAGGAAGCTGGCGACGCCGTTCTCAGAGCCGAAGACCTCGTCGAGCACGCACCGCATCCGGTGCACCTCGACGTCGTCGAGGTGCACCCAGACGGTGCCGTCTTCTGCGAGAAGGCTGCGGATCTGACGGAGTCGGTCACGCATCATCGTCAGCCAGACCGAGTGCTCGACCGCGTCGTTGTAGTTCGTGAACGCCTGGCCGGTGTTGAAAGGCGGGTCGATGTAGACCAGCTTCACCTTGCCCAGGTAGCGGGCTCGGAGCTCAGGAAGCTGCGCAAGGCTCGTGAGCGCATGCAGCGCGTCGCCGTGGATGACCAGGTTGCCGGCAGACGCGTCACCTACGTCGTTGACCGGCTCAAGCAGCCGCACTTCGCTGGAGCGCCAGTCCTCCGGGTCGACCCATTCGTAGGTGTCGCTGCCGTGGGTCAGGAGCCGCTTCTCCTTGTTCGGCCAGACCAGCTGCAGTCGGTTTCTCGACATCCGCACTTCCCGATAGTTGCGTAAGGGACAGAGGCTATCCCGCTCACAAGCAGTCTCGGCAGTTCCGGGGTCGGTACTGGAGGGCCGTCCGTTACCCGCTGCACGTGGGTGTCGGCGCCGCCGACCGACGCTGCCCACCGGGCTGCGGTGGTGGTCTCCAGGTCACCAGAGCGCACGCCCACGGCGCAACAGTCGCAGAGCCCGACCCGGCGTGCGGTCCCGTGAACGCCAAGCGGCCGCGGAGGAACTCCACCGACCCGCCGCCGTCGAGCACGTGGTCCCACCACCAGCGAGTCCCCGTCGCCGACGGGACGAGCGCCAGCACCGTAGTGCCCGCCGCCGCGGTCGCGACAGCGCGGCCGAGGAACTCGTAGAGCGTCTTCGACGGTAGGTACGGAGCGTTCAGCCAGACAACGGCCGGCGCCCCTTCACAGTCACCCAGTGCGTGGTCGACGAGGTCGTGCCAGTGGTCGAACGCCAACGCGTCCCGCCGTCCGGGCAGTTGGTGGTCGGGGCCGAGGTACTCATCGACGAGCTTCGACTGCGCACAGGCTGCGGCGTCGAGCACGATGCGGTGCTCGGCGAGCACGCGGGCCCGCAGCTCCGCCGGGGTCCACCACTCGTTGCGCACGGGCTCGCGACGGCGGCGTCGGGCGTAGGCGGACTGTCGGCACGCGGGGGAACACCACCGCCGGGGGCGGCCGCTGCCCGGCTGCTGTAGGGGTGCGGAGCAGTTCCCGCAGGACCGTCGCTTGTAGGCCGTGGACACCGGCCACACCTTGCCGCCTTCCGTCAGGGTTTCGTCATCGGCTCGCCGGGCCAGCCGGCGGCGGCGCAAGCTTCCACTGCACCCACCTCGACCGGGCCCGAAGGACCGGCATCGTTGCGGCATCGCCCAGGTGGGCTCAACTCACGCGAGCCCGAAGTGCTGGGCCAGTTCGCGCCAGACCGGCCGCTCTTCCCACGGTCGCTGCGCGGCACAAGCCTGGAGTAGCGCCTGCAACTCCGCGAGCAGCTGGGGGTCCCTCGCGATGGGGTGCGGCGCTGTGGCCTGGATGGTGCGGCGAAGGAGATCGGCGACCTCGCCGGAGCGGTCTGTCACCGGCTGGAGGACCCGTACGGCCAAGCGGAGAGTGTGGGCGCTGCTGGTCGACGCGCCTTGTGGAGTGAAGAGGAGACCGGTGGCGACGCCGAGTCGGTAGTCGGCGGGCCAGGTCGCGAGGTCCGGGTCGGCGATGGGTGCTCGGACTCCGTCGTCGGTCACCACGAAGGTCCCTGAGGCGGAGCGCTGGCCGACGGCCACCCCGATGGCGCGCGCGTGCCGAGGTTCTTGCGCGGGCAGGTTGGCCTCCCGGAGGCGTACACCGAGGCTGCCGGCGGTGAAGGTGAGTTGTCCGTAGGGATCGCCGATCAGGTCGCGCACCAGGGTCTCAGGACGGCCCTGGGCGAACCGGTCGAGGCGACGAAGCGCCCATCGAGCCCACAGCATCGAGGCGTCGAACGCCAAGAGGCGCATCTCGTCCTTCACCTCCGGCGTCCACGACCGGCCGTGTCCAGTGCCGTACTCGTTCCGGATCTGGGCCATCGACCCGGCGGCCTTGCGTGCGCTTGAGGCGATGCGAGCGAACGGACCACCGACGGCCAGTTCGACTCCCGGCTGGTCGGCCAGGAGGTCGTGCGCGGCGTTGAGGGTCTTCTCGAAAGGGGCGGCACCTTGGGCAGGCGTCCCGTTCAGGTCAAGCACGACCTTCGCGATGGCCTCGAGCGAGGACTTCAGCTCCCCGAGCACCTGGCCAGGGTCGTCTGCGTCCTCCGCGCGCTTGAGCCTCCCGAGCTCCTTCTCGATGGCGAGGCTATGAGCTGTTCCGATGCGCTGAGGCTCAGGAAGGTCGTAGTGCTCGAACAACGTGGTCACATCGCCAACGATGCCCGGTGCCGCTGCGCGGCATCCGGTTCACCGCGCACACCTCGTCGACGCCACCCGCGCGCCGGCGCCGGCGCTGAGACTCCTTGCGCAAAGCCCGCGCAAGCCCCTTGCGCGTGGCGGGCGTGCCTGCACCGTTTCGAGTTGCGGAAACTGCAACAGTCCGTAGTCTGAGAGTGAGGCATCCACCTATGAACACCACTCCCCGAAGCGACAGCCCCGCCGCGGGCACCGACGCCATCGTGGCGCGCATCCACGACGCGATGACACGGGCTGGCCTGTCCCAGACCGCGCTCGCCGGCCGCGCAGGCCTGTCGAAGGCGGCGATGAGCCGGATGCTCAGCGGCAAGCGCGGAATAGGGGCCGGGGAGCTCGGAGTCCTGGCGGTCGCCCTCGGTGTGTCAGTAGCCTCGCTGCTCGGCGAGCCCGACCAGACGCCGCAGCGGTCGCGCGAACTGGCCCTGGCGGCCCGCCTGGCGCACGCAGACGCCGAGTACCCGGAAGCCCAAGACCGTGCCCGCGAGTTGCTGGAGGTCCGGGACCAGCTGAACGGTCTCGTAGCCGCGGAGGCGACCTCCTTCCTCAAGATCGAGAAGCTCCCGAGCCCGTCCCGGCGCCACATCGACCAGGGCACAGAACTGGCAGCCCAGGTGCGCTCGGAACTCGGACTCGGCGACGAGCCGATCGAAGACATCAGCGCGCTGGTCGAGTCCACCTTCGGGCTGATGGTCGCCCGTGAGCCGCTCGACACGGACCTCGTCGGGCTCCTCGTGACGGACGGAGTCCAGGCGCCGTCGGGGGCGGCGGCGATGGCGCTCGCGCTGGTGAACAGCACCGACCCCGTGCCCCGGCAGCGGTTCACCATCGCTCACGAACTCGCGCATCTGCTCTTTGGTGACGCCAACGTGGTGCTGCCTGACTACCGCGACGGAAAGCAACAGAAGCACGAGTGGCGAGCCAACGACTTCGCCGGCGAGCTCCTGATGCCGAAGGGTGGCGTCCAGGCGCTCGTCACAGAACTCGGCGTCGGCCCTGCCGGTTCAGAGCTGCACGGTGAGGACGCCGAGCTTCTGACGTGCGCGGTCGCCGCCACGTTCAACGTCAGCGTGAAGGCAGCTGCGATCAGGTGCAACAGGCTCCGCTGGCTCGACCCCGACGAGAAGGAGCGGGTCAAGGGCTTGGCAGCGGTTCAACTGCTTCGGCGACACGGCTTTGCTGACTTCGCCAAGACCGTGACGTCGCAGGCCGGGGAGATCGAGCCGCCCGCGACGTTGGCCCGCGACGCCCTGTACGCCTACACCGAGGGGCTGGTCGGCCTCGGGACGATGGCGCGACTCTGGCACGCTGACGACCCGGCAGCCCTGCGCCGCGACTTCGAGTCTGCCGGGTACGTGCCCGCCTTCAACTGATCAGACGACCCGCCGCAGGGACCGCGCTGCCCTCACCGGGACGGGTCTCGCCCAGAGTCGTCCTACGGAGTGGGTTTGCGCGGCTGGCTCACAGCTGTCAGGTGGCGGGAGGACCGAGGTCTGGCCGGTCGACCGCGGGAAGCTCGGTCACCTGCGTCATCTTGAGGTATAGGGCGCGTACCTGACCTGCAGTCAGAGAACCTGCCTCCGCCATCTCCTCGAGGACCCCGTGCATCTGACGCTGAGCAAGCGCTTGTGCGCGCGCCAGCTTTCGTGCGCCGCCGTCGTTGGCGCAAAGCACCACCACCTGTCGGGCATCGGCCTCTCGGAGGACCACCCCGTAGCGGACAAGTTCGCACTCGCCCGCGTGTGTCAGGTCCTCGGCTGGAACGAGTTCCGGATCTTGATCGTGTCCGGTGAGGTCGAGAAGTTGCCGCTTCAGCGCGGCGATCTCCTCGCCGTGCTCACGCGGGTCGAGCTCGATGGGGGGACCGAACAAGATCTCTGCCTGCTTGACGAGCCGGCCCGCGGCGACGCGGAGCCCGTTGTGCCTCTGCCGCCGGGCGCGCCCCTCGGCGTCCTCGCCGGGTTGACCTGGTCTGTATGCAGAGTCCGCTCGGTCCTGCCACTCCCGCCAAACGGCGCCCGTGTACACGACCTGGCCGGCGTAGTGCCGCGAGAGCAATTCGAGCCGGTCAACGTACGCGAATGCGAACGCGACCCCGGAGTCCAACAGGTAGATGGCGTCGGGGTCGCGCGCCTTGCCGAGGCCCGGCGCGACACGATGGCGCGCCATCATCGACGGCGTCGGTGGTGGGATGACGCGCTTGGGCGCGTCCGAACCCCATCCCGACATCACTCAACTCCTATCCGACGGCGATGACCCGGCAAGGCACCAGGCTGCGGAGCGACCTTCCCGCCCGCGGTCTCGCATCGTCCTGACTGCGAGGCCTCACGCACCCCGTTCACGACGACTCACGGCTGTGCGCAACCCACCGCAGCTCGCGAACAAGTCCGGCCGAAGCCGGCGGAGCCACTGTAGGTCTCAGATGGCTCAGGGCCGGTCAGCCCGCCGCGCCTGTGGATAGCGCTGCGAAGAGCTGAGCCCGACGAGCACGAAGCACTGCCAGATGCGTTGCCCGGCGCGGGTGCGCGTGTCGGGTGGGGCTCTGAGCGCGTGCATCCTCGGATCGTTGCGAGGTCCCCCTGCACGCTCGCCGCCCCACTTCCGTCAGGGTTTCGTCAGTACATCTCCGACCGGGGAGGCGGCTCGGCGCGCCTGTTTCGTGTAGACCTCTACACGGACCGAGGGTGATGCGGTGCCACCTCGACGACGGCGGGACGGGTACCGTCCCGCACTGCTCTCCCAGCAGCTGCAGGACGCCATCACGGCTGAGGCCGCCCGGCTCGAGGCGGTGCCGGGCCCTGTAGAGACCGTCGCGGCCGTCGGGGAGTTCTACGCTGCGCTGGACGACGCGCTCGACGAGGTCGCACTGGCGCGGCTGCGTGCCGTCGCGGAGCTCCGGGCGCGCGGCTGGTCTTACGCACGCATCGCCGACGCGACCGGCCTGTCCAAGGGCCGAGTCGCGCAGCTGACCCGCGCCGCCGCCGAGCGCGACCTCTGACGTCCGAGTTCCGCGGCACGCTCGGGCCGACTGGCGCTAGGAGCGCAGGTCCGGGTGCCCTGACACTTGGGGCTCGGCCGTCGGTTCTTTTCTTGTTCGGGTGGTCAGTCGGTCGCCTCGATGCACTGCACCGGCGAGCTCCGCAGGGGTTGTGAGACCCCGGCGATGAGCACCCGCGCGCGCAGGGGCTTGCCGACCTCGCACTCGTTGAGCTCCCGGAGCGGCAGCCAGCGGCCGTCGACGTCGAAGGTCAGGGTCATCGCCTGTGTGCCGCAGGTGAGGGTGGTGGGTGTGCGCATCAGGCGCCGCTGGGTCAGGTCGAGGAGGTAGCTGCCGGTGACCGTACGGACGATGTGGCGCCCCCGGTCGTGGCTGCCGTCCGTCACGAAGTCCAGTTGGGTCGGAGCCTCGGCAGGGCGTTCATTCATCTACGCAGCATCGTGGCGAGCACCGACAGACGCGGGCAGCGCGCTCATCTCAGCGGTGGTGATGGCGGTGGAGTCTGGTCGCATCGGCGAGGCGTACCGCGTGCGCCTCGACGCCTGAGCCCGACCGAACCCGCAGATGGCGTCACCGTTGTTGTTGGTGACGTCCCCGTCATCTTGGCTGCGGCGCTGACGCGCAGTCAGGCATCGGGTGCCAGGACCTGGGTGCGGAGACCGCGTGGACCGTGGTGCCCGGCCGCGGAGGTGCGCACTGTGGTCAGCGTGACCACGCCGAGCGACCTGTCTGAAGTGCCCCAACACGTTGCGCAGAGCGTTCAGCAGGCCCGCGATGCCGTCGCTCGGGTGCATCCGCGCGGTGGGGTCGACCTGGACGCCCACCTGGATGAGGATGACCTCATCGGCTTCCTGATGGCGCTGAGCCACTGGCTCGGCACCCTCGACATCACCTTGGAGCCCGGCGTCGAGGTCGGGGTGCAGCAGCTCACGAGAAGTCTCCCTGCGCCAACGGGTCCAGCCATTCGTTCGGACCGGGAGCGGCGCGCACGAACGCGAGAAGCTCTGGCCTGAACACTGCGAGCCACAGCCCGTTTGGGCCGCCTTGGTGGGCGCTGCCCGGGAACACCGCCGCATCCCACCCCGACTGCGCCTGACCGCCCACGAGGCTGGAGTCATCGTTCAACGAACGAACCCTGGCCACTTCATTCAGCCCGAACAGCGCTCGCCAGCAGGGAGGGTTGAACTGGCAACCGCTGCTGAGCCACGCCGTGGGTCCCCACCCGTACCTGTCGCTCGACTCCGGCATCCGCAGACGGCCCTCGGCCTCGATACCCGCCAGCTTGAGCTTGCTCGTGCAGTGCTCCCACGCCACCGAGTGCACAGTCCCCCTCATGCCTTCACCCTATGAGCCAGTTCAGGGATCACGCCGCAGCAGCATCGCGGCGGCGGGACCACCGCAGCCCAGCTCCGTGCGCACCCTGGGTGACGAGAAGCCTCGATCGCCTCGGCCCTGCAGGCGGTCCGTCAGCGACACGAAGCGCGTGGGACTGCCCGAGGTTCTGCTCCTGGACGCCTTGGCAACGGCGCTTTGGGTGGCCCCGGTGCTCGCTCGTCGGTCAGGGCTTCCGGTCGCCGTGCGCCACAGATGCCAGGTCAGAGGGAGCCGCGGCGGCGGTTCGTTCACCAGAGCAGAGTCTCGGTGGATGCCACAGCTCACAGCAGGGGATCCCCGCAGTGTGTCGCGACCCCGTGTCGGTGCGCACGTCGACGCCGTCCTGCCGAGGGCCCTCGGCGCCGTCTGACGGCACCGGCCCCGCGACGCGCCACGACAGCGCGGTCCCGTCGCCGGGCCGCGGCGCGTGCGAGGCTGTCACACGCCGGGAGGATCGCGCCTGCGCGAAGGAAGTCGTCAGCCCGGGGCAGCACACCCTCGGCGCGCCTCCACGGTGACAGAGCGGCGATCTGTCACCGTGTCGCTGTGTGGGGCCGTCATGCCTGCCCACACTTCGGCAGGTGGAGGTGACGCCCTGATGGGAAGCGTCCCGGTGCCAGGCGACTGGTTCGACCAGTTCCCCGCGGGTCAGTTCGACGATGACGACCTGACAGGGCGCGAGCATCTGTACGACCTCGAGGACGGCTACGAGGAGGCTCTCGACCGCCACTTCGGCGAGCTCGAGCGACCCGAACCCGCCCGCCCTGACGAGGTCACCCGCATCATCCACGAGCTCCGTGCCTTCTCCCGCCGGCTCGCCGCGGAGCGCCACCCGCAAGCGCACGTTCCCAACCTCCTCGCGAACCGACTCAACGACGCCCGCGTCCCCGCGCCGGCGCCGCCGCGGGGCAAGGTGTCGTCGCCGACGGGCAACTGCCGGATCTGCGGGAACGCCTTGCCGCTGCCCTCCACCGGCCGCGGACGTCCCCGCACCTTGTGCCTCACGTGCTCGCCTCCCAAGACCCAAGGCCGCAGGTCAGCGAATTCTCCGGGAAAATCCAACAGGTAGAGGGGTATCGCGCATTCGCTGCGCTCCTCGCCCGCCGGCCCCAGCCCGTTTCCAAGCGGGCTGCCGCCGCCGGCTCCCCGACGCGTGCGTGACGCGCTGGCAGCACGCCACCCCGCCGTGCCCGGCCTCCCGACGACACGGTCGGCCTACCGCCGTGACTTCGATGTTCTCGCCGGCGCACACCCTGTCTTCATGACCCCTGACTGAGAGGAGCTACCGCTGCCCGGGCACGCCTTGAGGTGCGTGCCCGCCCATCCGAGGCCCGCCGCCGTGCGGGCCTTTCTGCTGCCCGAGGAACACGAGATGGCATCCAAGTCCGTGCTCGCCACCCCGACGACCCTTGTGGTCTGCTGCGCGCTGTCGTCAGACAGCGGCTCGGTGGTGCTTGCGCTGGCCTGCGTCCTGGTCATCGCGTCCCTCGCAGTCGGCTTCCGCTTCCTGCACGTCTTCGCTGGCGCCACCCCGCGCCTGCGTGAGGACCTGCTGAAGCTCATCGCCGCGCTGCGAGGACGAGACCTCTGACCGGCCCGGCCGCCACCGCGAGCGCGTAGACCGCGCACCAGCTCCCTCGGCGTCCCCGGCATGCACCTCGCGTGTAGAGGTCTACACGGCACTGGGCAGGTCCGACGCTGAGAGCACGCCCCCAGTGCGGGCGAGTTCCAGCCTCTGTCGACCGCTGCCGGCGTTGTGTCACGGTGGACAGAGGTCCCCGACCCTGAGGAGAGACGTGGCCGAGGACGACGACTACGAGCTGCGCTGGCCCCGCGACACGTTCCGCGATGAGCTGCAGTCGATCGCAGCTCTTGCACCCGGCGGTGTGAACGACCGCGTGGAGGCGCTGCTCGTGGACGCCTTCACCGGCGATCAGCCGCTTGAGGACTTCCAGACGGCCGCGCGGCGGGCCCGCGAGGTCGGGGGCGACCCGTGGGCCACCGGCCACCACAAGGAGTCCTCGGCGCAGTCGGCGGCGTCGGAGTTCGTGAGCTACCTGCTGACGAGAGCGGAGTCGCTGCCGCACCCTCGCGCGGCCAGGCCCTTCTACTCTCAATGGGGGCGCGGCGGCGCCGGCGGGGGCCTCGACGCCGGCGGTGTCGCGGTGGCGTTCCGGGCGCTGGTCGCGGACCTGGAGGCTCGCGGCTACTTCGAGCATCACTTCGGCAAGGACTGTCCCGACGAGCACGACTGGCGAGCCGACGAGGCCATCGAGCAGCGTCTCGGCCGCCTCGTCTCGTGGAACGCCGACGTCGAGACGTTGCTCGAGGATCCGGACGGTTCAGCGGACCCGGTGAACCTGTTCGACCTCATCGAGGTCATCCACGATCTGGCCGGCTTTCCGCGAACGCGCTGGATGCACGGGTTTCAGGACTGCGCCTGGCACCACGTCGGCCACTCGGCCAGTGTCGGGCGGGCGGTGTACCGGTGGGAGGTCAACCGCATCTTGGAGCGGTCGAGCCTGGGTCTCCGCCTCGCTGACGACGGTGATGACCAGGGCCGCCTCGTGGCTGTGGTCGACGAGGGTCGAGCCGACCTCGCCGCGAGGATGGCGGCATTGCCCGGCGACGACACCGGCGAACGCGTCCGCCACGCCTTGGCCCTCTTCCGCGCTCGCGAGGCCACGCGGCGCGACAAGGTCTCCGCCTGCAACGCCCTGTACGCCGTCCTCGAACGCCACCGGGCCTTGCTCATCTCGAGCCTCTTCCGGAAGGACGAGGGCGCGCTGTTCCAGATCGCGAACGACTTCGCGATGCGGCACAACGAAGAGCGGCAGCGCAGCGACTACGACGAGGCGTTCCTCGACTGGGTGTTCTGGTGGTACCTCGCGACCGTCGACCTCACCGAGCGCCTCCTGCAACGGCAGCGCACGGCCGAGGGCTCTGACGAGCAAGCGCAGGCAGGGCGCGAGAACATCCGCTGAGCAGTCACTCCGAAGGTTGGGAGTCGTCGCCTTCGCGCTCCAGTCGCTGCAGCTCCCTGGTCGCCTCCAGCGAGTCCAGAAGCTGCTCGACCTCGCGCAGCACCTCGCGCTCCCTCGTGGACGCCTGACCTGACGCGGTGGCGTCCCACAGGTGCAGGAGCTCCTTGGTGCGGTGAGCCTGCAGCCCGTTCAAGGTCGCCGCGCGGCGCACCAGAGACCCCAGAGCAGCGTCGTCGGCGGGCTCGCGGGCCCACCCCCAGAACGCGTCTACGCGCGCGGCCATCGTCGTGAGAGCCGCAGACATGCCCTCCGTGGAGACCTCGCGAGGCAACGACTCGAGGACCGCCATCGTTGGCGCGATGCCACGCGCGAACGCCTCGTTGTCGAACTTCATCCCTTCCAAGCGCTCCCGTAGACGCGCCTCGAGCGGAGTCTCCGAGACCGAGCCCTGATCTGCGGACCATCGACGGTTGTCGCCCGCAGACTTCGCCTTGAACTGCATCAAGACCCGCTGACCGGTGTTCGGGTCGAGCACCTCGAGGTCGGCGGCCGCGTCGCCGCCGCCCTCATGCACCTGGACAGCGTCCTCGGGCAGCAGCGCTGTGAGCAGCCGAACTGCAGAGTCTCTGGAGGGTGCGCGGCGACCTTGCTCGACGGCGCGGACCGAACCGACCGACAAGTTCGCCTCAGTCGCCACTCTCTCGACCGAGAGCCGTTGATCTCGCCTCAGTCGCTGGGCCAGCTGGCCGAACCGCGTGGCGCCCGGCTCGGAGCCGGCGACCCACCAGACCTCGTACGCGCTCGAACCATCTCCGATGGCGCCCTCGGACTCATCCTCACCCGAGCGCGGGCCTCTCGTCTCCTCGTCCACGGCCTCATCATAGCCCCGGATAGCGCCTCACCTGCAACAAGACGGGACTCGCTGCAAGATTTCTTGTCAGAGCCTTGCGCTCACGCCGAGGACGGGTCTACCGTCGGCTCCTACGACGAGTGCCAACAGGGTGCGACAACAGCCGCAAAGCGGCAGAGGAGACACGAAGTGAGTGACGGAGAGAAGCGACTTCCGGGCCGAGGCCCGGGTGCTGGGCAGGTGCCGCGAAGCAGCTGGCAGCGTGCGCGCTGCGAGGTGGCCAGCTACTGGGTTCCGCTGCGGCGCTGGGCGCGCCGGGGCGGAGTGAGCGTTGCCGGATCGCTCCGGCGGCACGTCCAGAAGATGAACGAGGATCCCGGCTACGTAGAGGCCTTCGATGACCTCACGACCCAGCTCCAGTCCGGGCCGGGGTGGCTGAGGCGGTTGATCCAGGGCGTTCTGCCGGCGCACGGCTTCGTGATCGCGGCAGCCCGATGAGTCGGCGGAGGCACGCGCGCGTGGGGCCGCGGGGCAAGGCCGGTCGGTGCGGGGTCACCGGCAAGCGCCGCTTCCGCGACAAGGCCGAGTGCCTTCAGGTGCTCCACGCAGCCGCGGCCGCCCGTCATCACAGCGACACGGATGACGAGGCCTGCCGGCGGCGTGAGGTGCGCAGCTACTTCTGCCGCGGCTGTCACGGCTGGCACACGACCTCGCAGCGGGAGTCAGCGCCGGCATGAAGCGACGGGGCCGCGTCGATGCCGCCCGGTCGGCTCGCCCCGCAACCGTCTGGGTAGCGGGGCGAGCTGCGGTACTGCGGCCGTGAGCTTCTCTGCCCCAGTGCGTCAGACCTGCAGACCCCATGGGTCAGTCGCAGAGGCTGTCGGCTCCGACCTGCTGTCATCGAGTCCGTCCTCGTCAGACCAGAACGCGGAGTCCGGCGTCGCAGCCCGGGCGGCGTCACGGTAGGCGGCCTGACTGTCGAACTCGCCCCGCTCCAACAGGAACCTCAGCGGAGGCGCCCACTCGTAGTAGGCGTTCACCTGGACGCACTGCTCGAGGAACTCTTCTTCGCTCAGGTGGACTTCGGCTTCGTCGCCGTCGCCGGTGTAGCCGTCGGTGAGGCAGACCCCGCATGCGACGCATTCGCCGATCGGCATCGGGGGGTAGAAGTGCCGTCCGCGGGCGCAGTCCAGCGCCGCCGGGTGGTTGACCTGCAACCAGGCGCGGATCGCGGCCGGGGTGACGAAGTGCCGGAGCTCGTAGCCGGACTCGAGTGAGGCGGTGACGCCGCCGTCGCGGAGGACGTGGGCGCGTGCCGCCTGGTAGCCCATCCCGGTGATCGACTGCAGGTCGCGGACGCGCTTCTTGAGCTTGGAGTGGTTCATCGTGGTTCCTGGTCCCAGGGGTCGTCGACGGCCGCGCCCGTTCTGTCGCCCCTGTGCAGGTGTGGATGAACGAATGTGTGCTGCTCGCGTGATGCCGCAGGTCTGCTTCCGCTCGAGTGCGAGAACGCCGGCGCGGGCTGGCTCTCACATCGCTCAGGTGTTCACGTCCACCTCTGCGCAGCACCGTAGCAGCGGGTGCCGACACCGCAACGCCACCGACTGCGACGGCGACATCCGCGAGCAGAAGCGCTGTGGCCGCAGACGTCCGCGGCCGACGTCACGGGTGGACGCGTGGAGCGGCAGGAGAGCGGCCAAGGTCGCCTCCCGGCGTCGGTCGCGACGGGCGACACCCCTCTCGACAGCAGCGCACGACGGCCTCGTGCGCAAGCCTCGAGAAGCCGGACCCTCGACGGGATGGACACCCCTGAGCAGCAGACACCTGCCCCCACCCCGACCCCCAGCGAGATAGCGCCTGCCGTTGCTGGTCTCGCGGTCACCTCGTCACGCGGTGGTCGCGGGACCGTCATCTTCGCCGAGCCGCCGCGGCGCTTCTGACGTCGCAGCGCGGCAACGCATAGGGCAAGATCGGCGTGTGAGCGGACCCACCTTCATCCTCAGCGAAGACTTCCAGTGGTCGGCCAGCCTGGCACCCGACTTGTTTCTGGTGATGCAGCTCCCACCGATGGGCGTGTTCCCAGCCGGCGACGGACAGCGCTCCTACGACGGTTGGGTCGCTGTCTTACCCACACTCGGGTTCGACACGATCAGCGCATCCCCGACTTCCTGGCAGACGTCGCACGCTGTCGAACTGGAACTGTCTCCGTTCGGGGCTTCGACGGCGAAGCTGTACGTGACCCTCCCGGACGGCTCGCGGGGCAACTTCCCGCTCGACGACCTCGACCCGGGTTGGGCAAAGTCAGTCGCGACGGCCGGGCAAGTGCCGGTGATCTTCGCGCAGAACGCTATCGACTCGAAGAACGAGATCTCCGCCGAGCGCCTCAACGCCGAGATCGCCAGCGGAGCCGCACGCGGCGCCATCGTCATAGTCCGCTGACCAACCTGGCCCCACGCCTACGCGCCCGGGCCGGGCGGCGCGGCACCGCGCAGAAGCCGGGCAGCTGCAGAACCACCACATCCGAGCTCCTTTCGCACCCGGTGCGCTGACGCATCCTGTCCCCGGCGGTCGTCCAGGTAGGCCTCCAGGGACTCGAAGCCCAGATGCGCGGCGGCCTCCGTCCATCGCAGCCGCGCCGACTCCGAGCGCTGCCGCCGATGTGACCGCAACGACCCCGACGCGCCCGCAGACGACGCCGCCACACGCCCCTGGGAACGGCGGCTGCCCGCAGGCTGCGCCGCCACCCCCAGATCGTGCAGCTCACCCGATCGCGCCATCGCCTGACCCACCGCCAGCCCCTCGCGGACGCTGACGTTGTCCGCCCACCGCCGCGCGCCCTCCTCACGCCGCACCTGCGCCAGAGCAGGTGCCACCAGCGACGTCTTTCGGTTCAGACCGAACCGCTCGCGGTAGCCCGCCAGCGACAACCCGTGCCGCCGCAGGTGCCCCGCCGAGACGGCCGCGAGCGCATCACCGCACGCGTGACACACCACCGACCGGCCACTGTTGGTGACCAGGACCTCACCGAACGGCGCGAACAGCCACGCCCCGTCAGGCAACCGCCCACACGGCAGGTGCGGCTCTACCGCACTCGCCGACTCATCGCCGCCCACCCGCACCACCCCATTGACTCGAACACATGTTCGATTCTATCCTGCACTCATCCACCCGCCACCAGACCCGTTGAGATGCCGTGCAGACCTCTACACGCCGCGAGACAGACGCACCCTCAGTGCGCGCCGTCACGGTGCGGAAGAGCCGGGCAGCAGCGACGCCGCCTGGGTCTGGCCTACTGGTCGTCGAGGTCGCCGTCAGTCCGGCCGCGCTCCAGGACCTCGGCTGCAGGGACGGCCGAACGGAGGACCGCCGCCAGCCGCCAGGATGGCCACGCCGTTCCCGATCGGAGTGCGGAAAGCCGGTTGACGCTCACGCCTATGCGCGCGGAGAACGCGAGCTGGGTCGTGTTCTTCACCTTGAGGTACTTCTCGTAGTCCAGCACCAGCTGGCGCAGATCCCGAACCGCTCGCAGATGCGCCCTGGCCTGGTCACGCGTCAAGCCGTAGGTCCGGAACGCCTCAGCAGGCACGACGAGACGACCGTGCGGCCACCCGCCCGCGACGAAGTCGGCCGGGGTGAGGTTGTCCAGAGGCGAGCGGCGCTGGGGTCCCGCCGCCTGCTCGCTCACGAGGCGAACCTTCGCAGCGCTGGGGGCGCACGAGCGGTCGCACGCCGCCGTACGTCACCGTTCACCGCTTTGCAGAAGCGATGCACAGTGATTTCGGCGTGCTCGCGGCGCCGTTTCAGGGGTGCCCAGGCACCAGTGGCGCCGTGTCACTCAACCGAACCCTCGCAGCCACCCTCGACCGGGTGGTCCCCGTGAGCGCAGACCCGAACGTCGGCGGCCGACCCGCACCCTCCGGCACCGTCGAGAACGGCGCAGGTCGGCGCGGCGGTCGTGCTCGGCCGATGCCAGGCGTCATCACGGTGACCCCCAACCGCCGCCGCAGCAGTCAGAGCGACCTCATCGACTCTCGACCCTCGCGAGTCCAGAAGGCGGCGATGGTCGCCGGCGAGCAGCTCGCGCACGACCTCCTCGCGACAGGCTTCCCCGCCACCCTCGCTGGTCAAGCCGACGCGCTGGCGACGTGGTGCGACCCGATCGTGACCGAGTTCGCCGATAGGCTCGACCGCCGAGGCGTCGCGTTCCTCGAAGCCAGCGCCCGACACCTCGTCACCCACCAGCAGCCGGCCGGGCTGCGCTTCGCCTCGCACGCCGCACTCTCGGCAGCGTTGGCGGCCAACCAGCCGAGCCCCTCGGCAGCGGAGACCGACGGCGAGCCGGACGAGGCACCTGAGCTCGTGGGCCGTCGCCGACCGGTGTGGGTCCACCGGGACGGGGTCGAGGGCGGTCTCCTGCTCGACCGCGTTCACTACGCGTCCCGGCCAGGTCACATCGAGGTCGACCGGTGGGTGCGCGGCAAGGTCGCCGACGACCTCCGCCGGGCTCTGACCTACCTGCGCCACACGCTCCCCACGACTGACGCGGACCAGGAGCTCAGCCGCGTCCTGGGGGTTCGGGTCCTGTCCCACCGGGTGCCCTACCGCAGCGTCCACTTCCCAGCGGCACGGACGCAGGAGGGCGACCTGGTGGTGGGCGCGCCGCACACCATCGGCGACTGCTGGGTCTGCGACCCCAGTCACGAGACCGGGCGGTCCCTGCTCGACTCGCCAACACAAGCCCGGCCACTCTCGACCACGTCGGCCATGGGCTCGACGGCGGTGGCGTCGTGAGTGGGCAGGCGGTCAGCCTCGAGGAGGCCCGCCAGCGGCGCTCCTCGCCGACCGGGAGCCGACGCGGCCTGGGTGACCACGGCAAGCGCACCAGCGAGGCGACGCGCGACGCCGCGGTGCTGTTCCTCCTCGAGCGCGGCACCATCACCGGCAAGGTGACCCTGGACGACAAGAAGGTCGCCGCTCGTCGCGCGGACGTGACCGTCCGCACCATCAACACGTGGTGGCGTGCCGCCTGCGAACTGCAGGTCGAGGAGCTCCAGCCCGTCACCGGCACCGAGCCGCTGCCGTCGTGGCTCTACCGCTACCAGGACGCGAATGACCTGCAGCTCACCCCCGCCGAGGTGTCCTTCTTCGGCCGGTTCAGCCGCACCATCGACGCCATCCGCGCCATCCACGCAGACCCGACCCACCGCCTGCACCACTACTCCCGCAGCGCGCTCTACGGAGCCTGGGACAACGTCAGCAAAGCCGTGCGTGAGGGCGCGCGGAAGGGGTCGGCCGCACAGCGGGCCATCGAGGCGACCTGGCCGCTCACCGGCCGCGAACGCGTCAACGAGACCTGGTCCATCGACGAGTACGACCTCAAGCTGTCGGCACGCAACGAGAACGGCGAGCTCATCGAACCGAAGCTGCTCCTCATCCGCGACCGCGCCAGCGGCCTCCCGCTCGCCTACAGCGTCCTGCCCTACGGAGCCCGCGGAGAAGACACCGGAGTGCTCCTCGCCGCCGCCGCGATCGGCTACAGCTGCCCGGACCCGCGCGACCCCTCCCGCACGGTCGAAGTCTCCGGTGTGGCCCGGCTGCTCGTGTCCGACCAGCACGGCAACCTCATCGGCACCGACGCGAAGGCCGCCGCGCGACGGCTCGGCATCGGCAACGACCCCATCGCGTCCCACACACCGCAGTCCAACGGCGACCACGAGCAGATGCACCTGTCGCTGGTCGGTCACTTCGCCGACGGCGCCGGCTCCCGTCGCGGCTGGAAGAACATCGCCGACGAACGACTCGACCACGGCGAGCTGCCCTTCGAGGCTGTCGTCGCCGAGGTTGACGACTGGTTCGCCACCTACATCGCCACCCCCTACCAGTCCGGGCCGTACGCCGGCAGAAGTCGCCTCGAGGTCTACGCCGACCTCCGCGCCCAGGAGCAGGTCTACGAAGGCCCCACCCTGACCGAGGAGGATGAAGGCGCGGTCGCCCGGTACGCCGGAGAGCGCACCTACGACGCCACCCGCGGCCTCCACTTCGAGGGCCGCTACTGGCTCTCGAACACGCTCGCGGACACCGCCAAGCCCGGCGAGCGCATCACCCTGCGGCAGCTGCTCGACCCCGACACCCTCTACGCGTACGACCGCAAGGGCCGCTTCATCGGCACGGTCTCGCCCCGCGACGAGGCCCCCGTCGGCGAGGTCGAGAAGGGGCACCAGCACCGGGCACAGCGAGACAGGTTCACGCAACGCGCCGTGGCGGAGCAGCGGGCGAGCCAGGCTCGTGACGACGCGCTTGACGCCTGGGACGAGGTCGGGGACGCGCTCGCGGACGCTTCCGAAAGCGACGCAACCGAGGCCGTCGGACCAGAAGTTGCGGGCCGCGACCACCAGGACCTGCCGCCCACCTACGAGGGCGTCACCGCCACCTCGCCGTCGCAGAGGCCCTCAGCGGCTCCTGCGGGTGGCACCACCCGCAACCGCAGGTCACCCCGCCGAGGGCGCCAGGACCCGCAGGTGCGTCCACCCGATGCGCTGAGCGACGACCAGCTCGAAGATCTGGCCGACTCATACGGCCAGAACGCCGACAGCGAGGAAGGCAGCGACGATGAGTAGCGAGCCCACCTTGAAGCGCAGGCCCTGGCGCATCGAGGACGCGGAGGGCCAGCTGCCGGCTCGTCTGCAGCGGAACCTGGTCGAAGGGTCCCGGCTGGTGGTCACGCGGCAGATGAGCACACTGGCGGCCGGGATGCCCAGCGCTCTGAAGCGCGGCGCGGCCATTGCGGTCTCAGGGCCCTGGGGGTCAGGCAAGTCGACCCTGCTCGCGGCGGTGGCTGCGGTCGCCGACGTCCACACCGCCACCGCGAACATCCCGCGCGGCTACACCGACAAGCAGCTGTGGGACGAGATCGCGGCAGCCGTCATCGGCGCCCCCGTGGACGGGACGGCAGCCGAGATGCGCAAGGCCGCCCGTGAGCATCTCACCCGGCAGCCGACCCTGCTCATCGTCGACGAGGCACAGCACATCAGCCCGAAGGCCCTCGAACAGCTCCGCTGGCTATGGGACCACCCCTTCCCGCAGTTCGCCATCATCCTGGCCGGGTCGAACCTGCTCGAGCACCTCGACGCCCAACCGGCCATCGGGACGCGCATCGACCGGCGCATCCTCCTCGACTACCAAGCCACCGACCAGATGGTCGACAACATCCGCGCCCACCACCCCGGCGCCGCCGACACCGACCCAGACGTCCTCGCGGCCATCGACGCCCACTACGCCAAAGGGTCGTGGCGAGCCTGGTCCAAGCTCCTCCTCGAACTGCGCGACCTGAACCAACGCGGCCCCATCACCATCGCCCAAGCCCAACGAGCCATCCACGCCATCGCGGGATACCCAGTCGACCTGACCTGTGCAGCCGAGCGATGACCCCAGCGCCAACCACGGTCGCGACGCTCGTAGCGCCGGCCGAGCTGACGGACCTGCTCCGGGCTCTGCGCGCGGCCACCGCCAGCTTCGATGACACCGCCTGGGTGAGACCCGCGCCCGGCGAGACCGGCAGCGGCCTCGCGACCCTCAGCCAGGACCTCCTCGACGCGCTGGGAGCCGTCGGACTCAGCCGCCCGCGAGCAGTTGGCGAACGCCACCTACTCCGACCCCTCGTCCACCTCATCCACGGACCCGTCCGACACCTGGTCGTCGAAGGCGCCCAAGCGCTGAGCGTCGAGACGTTGGCCGAACTGCACCAGACCGCCATCCTCGGCGACCTCTCGCTGTGGCTGCTGCTCGACCCGACCAGTGTCTTTACCGGCCCGGCACCCCAAGAACGCCACCGGACATCGCTCCTCAGGTGGCTGGACGGAGCCGCCGAGGTCATCCCATCCCACGAGGTCCTCGACCAGTGGTCCCGACGAGCCGGCTCGGAGCTCTGCGCCGTCCCCTCGCTGTCGTGGTGGACCGAGCCGCTCCGCCGCGACCGCGAGCTCCACCCCTGCCCGGCCCACCGGCACCTTGCGGACTGCCTGATGTCTTGGGGACGCCGCGGACTCAGCCTCGGTCAGACGAGTCCGACTCTGCACCGACAACGCCTCGTGGAATGGGCACATCGCCCCACGGCATCGGTCATCGACCGGTGGCACCTGACCGCAGCCGGCCGGGACTTCTACACCCCCGGGATGGACGCACTCGCCTACGTCGCACCCACGGCCGCCGACCTACTTGTGCGCGACGTGGCGCCAGACGGCGCAACCGTTCATGTGGAAGGCCAAGACGTCCCGGTCCCCGCTGAGCGCCGCGATGCCGTGGCACGACTGCGGACCAGCCGCCGCGTGGCCGGCTGCCACCCCCTCGAGCCCATCAGGGGCATCTTCGACTCGGTCCAGGACAAGCGCCCGCGGCGGCGCTGACTACGAACCCTCACCCCCGCAGGGCCCGGAGCTGTCTAGCTCCGGGCCCTTCGTCGTGCCCAGGCACACACCCACGCGGACGGCTGCCGCTGAGTTTCCTGGCTGGACGGGCAGTTTCCCGAGTGGACGGGCGAAGTTTCCTCATCGGACGCGATGTTCGTCCAGCCGAGTTTCCTCAGTGGACGCCCCCGCGTAGATCCCGGGAAACTCCCGCTGGATTCCGCAGGAGGTCCGGGGTGCCGAGGTGGTCGACCTGCTCGCCGCGCTGAACACCGGCCACGAAGGGGGGTGCGGCACCGTGCACGCCAACTCGGCCGTGGACGTGGTCTCCCGGCTCGAGACGCTCACCCTCGCCGCCGGGCTGCCGCGGGACGCGGCGCACAGCCAGATCGGCGCCGCGCTGCACGTGGTCGTGCACCTCGTGCGCCGGCCGGACGGCTCCCGCCGGGTGGGCGAGATCGGCGTGGTCGAGGTGGGCGAGGACCACCTGGTCCGCGTGCTCCTCGCCCTCTCCCTCGACCGTGACGACACCATGCGCGAGGGACCCGGGGCGCCCGTGCTCCTCGAGCTGCTGCGCGAGCGGGGTCCGGTGTGAGCACGGCGGTGCTCCTCGTCGGGCTCGCGGGCGCGCTGCTGGTCTGGCCGATGATGCTGCCGCCGGGCGGGGGCGGCACCCCGGTCGGCCGCCGAGCGGGCCGCGGGTCCCGCACCGCGACGCCGGGGCAGGTCGCCGCGGACCTGCCCCGCCCTACGGGCCTTCGCGGCGGCGTCCTGCTCGTCGGCGCAGCGGTCACGGTGGCGGTGGCAGGCCCGTGGGACCCTCCCGGTCCGGCGGTGGGCAGCGGCGTCGTCCTCGCCTGCTGCGTGCTCGGCGCGGTCGTGCTGCTGCGGCGTGCGCGGATCGACCGCGACCAGCAACGCCGGCGTACGGCCGCCGGGGTCGCCTGCGAGCTCCTCGTCGGCGAGCTCGGCGCCGGGGTGCCGCCCGGGACGGCCCTGCGGCGCGTGGCGGCGGACCACCCCGCGCTGCTGCCCGCGGTCGGGGCGAGCGCGATGGCCGTGGACGTGCCGGCATCGCTGCGCGACCTGGCCCGAGCGTCGCGGGTCGAGGTCTGGGACCGCGTGGCCGACGCCTGGGAGGTCTCCGCGCGCAGCGGAGCGACCCTGGCCCCGGTGATCGCACAGGTCGCGGCCGGTGAGCGGGACGTCGCCGCCCGTCGGCGCCTCGTGCAGGGGGAGCTCGCGGAGGCCCGGGCCACCGCGCGGCTGATGGCGGTCCTGCCGTGGGTGCTGGTGGGTGCCGCCTCCCTGGGGGGCGGGGGCGCGGCGGCCTTCCTCCTGATGACCTGGCCGGGAGTCGCCTGCGCGGCCACCGGTACGGCCTTCGCCTTCGCCGGGCTGGGATGGATGGAGCGCATCGAGCGCCAGGGGATGACCGGATGAGCGTCGTCGTCCCTGCCGTCGCACCCGTCACGATGCTCCTGGCCGCTGCGGCGGCGTGGTGGCTGCTGCCGCTGTCCGGCCCCGGGTCCGCGACCGGTCCCCGTCCCGGGTCCCGGGGAGCGGGCGCGCGTCGGCTGCGGCGCGGGGCCGCGCCGCGCACCGAGCGCGACGGACCGGTGTCCCCCCGCTCCCGCGTGATGGCCGCGGGCTCCCTGCTCCTGGTCGGCAACCTGGCGCTGGGGCCCGGTGTCGGGACGGCCGCGGGCGTGGTCGCTGCGGTCGGGGTCTGGGTGTGGCTGCGCCGCCAGGAGCCTCCGGGGGAGAGTCGACGCAGGGCTCGGCTGGCGGCGGACCTCCCCCATGCGGTCGACCTGCTCGCGGCGCTGCTGCGCGCAGGACAGGCCCCGACCGAGGCGGCAGGGCTCGTCGGTCGCACCGTCGAGGGGCCTGCGGGGGAGACCATGTCCGCGGTCGCCCGCCGCGCCGCGGCGGGACTCGACGCGTACGCCGTGTGGCGGCCCGTGGCCGAGCAGGAGGCCACGGCGCTGCTGGGATCGGCGATGCTGCGGTCGCTGGACAGCGGTGCACGCGTCGTCGAGGTCGTCGACCGGGTCGCCGAGGAGCTGCGTCGCGAGGCGCGTGCCGCCGCGACCGCGCACGCCAAGGCGGTCGGCGTCCGGGCGACGCTGCCGCTCGCCGCCTGCTTCCTGCCGGCGCTGCTGTGCATCGGCGTGGTGCCCTTCGTGGCCTCGCTCGTCGTGCCGCTCCTCGGCGGCCTGTGAGGCCCGCGAGCCGGTTGTCCTGCCGGGCGGGGTGCGCGAGTCGTTCTCCACCACCGGTCGGCGGAGGCCTCGGAGATCGCCGCGGTCGCCAGCAGAGTCCTGCTCGACGCCACGGCACCAGGTCGGGGCGCAGCCCACGAGGAGAACACCATGACCGTGCAGAGCAACCGCCCCACCTCACCCAACGCCCGCCTCCGTACCCGGGTCCAGCGTCGCTTCCACGCCGTCCGCACCCTCGACCGCGGAGCCCTCAGCGCGGAGTTCGCCGTGCTGCTCTGCGTGGGCGCCGGCATGGCCTTCCTGCTCTACAAGGCCCTCGCCAGCGGTGGTGTCGCCGGCTTCATCGTCGACATCGTCAAGGGCATCGTGAAGGGCCTCATCGGCGGGATCGGCTGATGCGTCGCGACCCCGGTGGGAGCGGGGGACCCACCGGGGTCGCGCCCTCCCGCCGCACGCTCAGCCCCCGCCGCCCGCTGAGCCCCCGCCACCTGCGTGGCACCCGCCGGACCGAGCGGGGTGCGGTCACCGCCGAGGCGGCGCTGGTGATCCCCAGCCTCGTGCTCGTGACCCTGGCCCTGGTCTGGGCGATCTCGCTGGTCGCCCTGCGCATCGCGGCCATCGACGCCTCCCGGGAGGCGGCCCGGGTCGCGGCCCGCGGCGAGTCGGTCGCAGCCGCCCGGACCGCTGCCCGACGGGTGGCGGAGGGCGCCTCGGCGGTCCACGTCGAGGTCGGAGCGGAGCTGGTGCGGGTGCGCGTCGAGATGCCCGTGGTCCCCACGGCGCTCGGCGGCCTCCTCGGGTCCGCGCTCGGTGGTCTGACCGACGCCACCGTCGATGCCGAGGCGACCGCCGTCCGCGAGGTCCTGCCATGACCCGCGCGCGACCCACCCGGCCGTCGGCAGGTTGCCGGCGAGGTGAGCAGGGCGGCTTCGCCAGCCTGCTGCTCGTCGGCCTGTGTGCCGTGCTGGTCCTGGCCACCGTGGTGGTGGGGGTGCTCGGCGGCGTCCTCGAGGCGAGCCGGCGAGCGGCCGCGGCTGCCGACCTGGCCGCCCTCGCCGCCGCGCAGGCGGTGCAGCAGCACCAGGACGCGTGCGCCGCGGCGTCCACGGTGGCCATGGCCCACGACGTACGCCTCGTGCGATGCGTCGTGGCCGGTGAGGTCGTGAGCGTCGCCACCGGGGCCGACGTGGCACCGGTGCTCGGCCTCAGCGCCTGGGACGAGGTCGTCCGCGCGGCGCGGGCCGGTCCCTAGGCGCGCACGGTCTCGGGGCTCAGGACTTCCAGAACTTCCACGACGAGGAGCCCTTGCCGGCGGACTTCCCCGACGCGCCTGAGCTGCCTGCACCGCCGCGGTCGCCCGTGGTCGTCGCCGCGCCCGAGGCGGTGGTGGCCGTCGTGCCGCGCGACGTCGACCCCCCGGGCGCCGAGGCACCGGAGCCGCCCGAGGCCCCCGGGGTGCCCGGAGCCGCCGACGACGAGGACCCGCCGGTCGAGGGAGCGGACGAGGAGCCGGCAGCACCCGAGGACGCTGCCGTCGCCCCGGCCGCGGCCTTCGAGGAGTCCTTAGCCGTGGAGTCCTTGCCGTCCTTGCCGGTGGAGTCCTGCGTCGCGAGCTTCTTCTCCAGCTTCTCGACCTTCTTGCGGTCTCGCCGGTGCTCGAGACCCTTGCGGGTGCCCGACCGGAACAGCTCGAGGCCGGCGATGAACACCAGCACCGTCGCGGCACCCACGAGGAAGAGCACGGTGGCGTTCATGGGTATCTCGAGGCCGCCGATGGCCAGCGGTGCCGGGTCGTCGGACCCGGCCACGAGCGCCACGACGAACACGATGGAGGACAGACCGAGCAGGATCACGCCGAGGGCCAACATGGGTTCCTCTTGCCCGCGGACGCGCGCGAGGACACCTGTCCTGCAGCCGTGCGGATGTCGCTCGTTGCAGGCCACGGGCGCGGTTCCGTCCTATGCTGTCGGTACGCGGACTCCCGCACCCGGGGCGCCGCGAGGCACCTCGACCCCCCTCGACTGCCCCTCGATGCCGGGAGGAACCCGTGGAACTCAGCCTCGACACCCGTCGTGACGGCGACCGCGCAGTCATCGAGGTCGCCGGTGAGATCGACGTCTACACCGCGCCGCAGCTGCGCGACGCCATCAGCGACCTCGTCTCCGACGGGGTGATCCACCTGGTCGTCGACATGGGCGGGGTCGAGTTCCTGGACTCCACCGGGCTCGGCGTGCTCGTCGGCGGGCTCAAGCGGGTGCGCGCGCACGCCGGCACGATGCGGCTGGTGTGCACCAGCGAACGGCTGCTGAAGATCTTCCGCATCACCGGTCTGGCCAAGGTGTTCCCGATCCACGACTCCGTCGACGAGGCGCTCGCCCCCGCCTGAGGGGGAGAAGCCGTCGCCTGCCACGCGAGCGCGGGCACGAGCCCTGCGTACGCCGCCAGGGCCGGTGGGTAGAGGCTGGGACGACCGGACCCGGCGACTCGCCGGGCCCTCCCCGGCGAGAGGAACACCGTGAGCAGCCAGGACCACCCAGGAGCCCACCCAGCGGCCCGTGACGACCGCGAGCGTGCGCTGCTCGCCGAGGTGCCGACCGACCTCCTGATCGGGGGCACCTGGCGCGGGGCCGACGGCGGCGGCACCTTCGACGTGCTCGACCCCGCGACCGGTGGTGTGCTCGCCTCGGTCGCCGACGCCACCGCGGACGACGGGCGCGCCGCCCTCGACGCCGCCGTCGCCGCGCAGGCCGACTGGGCCGCCACCCCGCCCCGGGAGCGCGGGGAGATCCTCCGCCGGGCGTACGAGGAGATCCAGCGCCGCAAGGACGACTTCGCCCTGCTGATGACCCTGGAGATGGGCAAGTCGCTGACCGAGTCGGCCGGCGAGGTCGACTACGGCTCCGGTTTCTTCCAGTGGTTCGCCGAGGAAGCCGTCCGCGTCGCGGGGCGCTACAGCGTCGACCCCTCGGGCGCCACGCGCCTGCTGACGATGAAGCAGCCGGTCGGGCCGACCCTGATGATCACGCCCTGGAACTTCCCGCTGGCGATGGGGACCCGCAAGATCGGTCCCGCGGTCGCCGCCGGCTGCACGATGGTCGTCAAGCCCGCCGGGCAGACCCCGCTGACGATGCTGCTGCTGGCGAAGGTGCTGGCCGAGTGCGGCCTGCCCGACGGCGTGCTGAACGTCGTGACGACGTCCTCGACCGGGGAGGTGATGGAGCCGATCATCACCGACCCGCGGCTGCGCAAGCTGACCTTCACCGGCTCCACCCCGGTCGGCAAGATGCTCGTCGAGCAGTCGGCGACCCAGCTGCTGCGCACCTCGATGGAGCTCGGTGGCAACGCGCCGTTCCTGGTCTTCCCCGACGCCGACCTCGACGCCGCGGTCGACGGGGCGATGCTCGCGAAGATGCGCAACATCGGAGAGGCGTGCACCTCGGCCAACCGGTTCCTCGTGCACGACGACGTCGCCGAGGAGTTCACCCGCAAGCTGGTGGACCGGATGAGCGCGCTGCAGGTCGGACGCGGCACCGAGGACGGGGTCGACGTCGGCCCGCTCATCGACGACGACCAGCGCGACAAGGTGGCCGAGCTCGTCGCCGACGCCGTCGACCGCGGCGCCGTCGTCGCCTGCGGTGGTCACCGCGTGGAGGGCGAGGGCCACTTCTTCGAGCCGACGGTGCTCACCGACGTGCCCCACGAGGCCCGCCTACGCACCGAGGAGATCTTCGGTCCGGTCGCCCCGGTCTACACGTTCACCGACGAGGCCGAGGCGCTGGAGAAGGCCAACGACACCGAGTTCGGGCTGGTCGCCTACGCCTACACCACCGACGCCTCGCGGATGATCCGCGTCGCGGAGGGGCTGGCGTACGGGATGGTCGGCATCAACCAGGGCTCGGTCTCGAACCCGGCCGCGCCGTTCGGCGGGGTCAAGCACTCCGGCTTCGGGCGCGAGGGCGGGTTCGAGGGCATCGAGGAGTACCTGGAGACCAAGTACGTCGGGATCAAGCTCTGATGCACCGGCCTCTCACCGACTCCTCGCGTGCTCTCGCCGCCGAGCTCGGGGAGGCCCTCCGGGCTGCCGGCTACACCCACGACGGGGTGCGTACGCTCCTCGGCCCGATGGCGTCCGCCGCGCTCGAGCGCGACGAGACGACGCCGGGCCTAAGGGTGACGAGGGGCCGAAGTCCCCTGGAGACGCTCGTACGCCTGTGGCCCCTGCAGTCGCCCGTGCCGTTGAGCGAGGTGGAGGCAGCGCTCCCCGGGATGGTCGACCGGCTCTGCGTCGAGGGCATCCTCGCCACCTCGGTGGGTGAGGTCGTCGCGCGCGTGGACGTCTCCCCGTACGCCGAGACCGGGGCCGACGGCCGTGAGCACGGCTGGCTGCTCGTCTCGGACCTGACGCCCGGGATGGACGGGTCGCCCAACCGGATGCGCGCGGACTACGTGCTCGGGGTCTCCGCGGCCTCGATCAGCCTCGCGCAGATCACCACCCGTGACCGGGTCGCCTCCGCCCTCGACGTCGGCACCGGGTCGGGTCTGCAGGCCCTGCACGCCTCCACCCACGCCGACCACGTGGTCGCGACCGACGTGAACACCAGGGCGTTGTGGCTCACCGACTTCACGGCCGCGATGAACGGGGTGGAGTCGATCGAGGTGCGCGAGGGCAGCTGGTTCGGTCCGGTCGCCGGCGAGCGCTTCGACCTGGTCGTCTCGAACCCGCCGTTCGTCATCAGCCCGGCGACCGGGGAGCAGCTGGTCTATCGCGACTCCGGGCTGCCCGGGGACCGGGCGGTGGAGCAGATGGTGCGCACCGCGCCGCGGCACCTGACCGTCGGCGGCCGCTGTCACCTGCTGGCCGACTGGGTCGTGCAGCGCGGGGTGCCGTGGGAGGAGCGGCTCGGCGCGATGGTCGAGGCGTCGGGGTGCCACGCGCTGGTGGTGCAGCGTGAGCTGATGGACCCGGCGGCGTACGTCGAGCTGTGGCTGAAGGACTCCGGCCACCACGGCGGGGAGGACTACGTGCAGCGGTACGACACCTGGCTCTCGTGGTTCGAGGACCAGGGCGTCGAGGCGATCGGCTTCGGCTGGATCAACCTGCAGCGCGTCGACGACGCGCCCGGGGCGCCGTCCCCGCAGGTGCGCCTCGAGGAGTGGCCGCACGCGGTGGAGCAGCCGGTGGCGCCGGCGTACGCCGCCTGGATCGATGCCGTGACCGGCCTGGCGGGGATGAGCGACGAGGACCTCCTCGCCGCCCGCCCCGTACGCCGCCCCGACGTGGTGCAGGAGACCCACGGCGCCCCGGGCGCCGCGGACCCGGAGACGATCGTGCTGCGTCAGCAGGTGCTGCTGCGCCGGGCGCGCACCGCCGACACGGTGGTCGCCGCGCTCGTCGGCGCCTGCGACGGCGAGCTGAGCGTCGGGCAGATCCTCGACGCGCTGGCGAGCCTCACCGAGACCGATCCCCTCGCACTGCGCGCGGCGCACCTGCCGCAGGTGCGCGACCTGGTGACCGAGGACTACCTGCGGCTGGTCTGATCGAGCGGGGTCGAGGTCCAGACTGATGGCATGACTGATGGCATGGGCTGGCTCACGGACTCCTGGTCGCAGCTCGGCGAGACCATCGCCCGCTCGGCGCTGATCTTCCTCGCCGCGGTCGTGCTGCTGCGGATGGCGCGACGTCGCACGGTGGCGCAGTGGACGGTGGTCGACGTCGTCACGGCCGTCTCGATCGGGTCGGTGGTGGGGCGTACGGCCACGGCCGACTCCGAGTCCGTGCTGACCGGGCTCGTGGCGCTGGTGACCCTGGTGGCGCTGCACGCCCTGGTCATCGAGGCGCGGCGGTTGCCCGGCGTGCGGCGGGTGACCGACCACCGCGTCCGCGTGCTGGTGGCCGAGGAGCAGGTGCGGCACCGCGAGCTGCGCCGCTGCGGCCTGACGCCGGCGGACCTGGAGGAGAGGCTGCGCCTGCAGGGGGTCCGCGACCTCGGTGAGGTCCGCTACGTGCTCTTCGAGCGACAGGGAGGGCTCACGGTGGTCGGCCGGGACGACACCGCGCAGGCGCCGTTGGTGGCCTCGGCGCTGGACGACGCAGCAGGGTGGAGTCCACAGCCGCGGACCCGGTAGGACGGTCTCGACGGTGCTGCGCGTTACCGTGGCGGCGCAGTCCACCCGTGACACTGGTGGCACCAGACCTCAGCAGGAGCACATTTCTCCGTGGCAACCACCACCGACGGCACCAAGCTCGTCATCGTCGAGTCGCCGGCCAAGGCCCGCACGATCGCGGGGTACCTGGGCGACGGCTACGTCGTCGAGTCCTCGATCGGGCACATCCGCGACCTCCCCAGCACCGCCGCGGACGTGCCGGCGAAGATCGCCGACAAGCCCTGGAAGCGGCTCGCGATCGACGTCGACAACGGCTTCGAGCCCTACTACGTAGTCAGCCGCGACAAGAAGCCGCACATCACCAAGCTGAAGAAGCTGGTGAAGGAGGCCTCCGAGCTCTACCTCGCCACCGACGAGGACCGCGAGGGCGAGGCCATCGCGTGGCACCTGCTCGACGAGCTGAAGCCGAAGATACCCGTCCGCCGCATGGTCTTCCACGAGATCACCCCGGCGGCGATCCAGGCCGCCGTCGACAACCCCCGCGACATCGACATGGACCTCGTCGAGGCGCAGGAGGCGCGGCGCATCCTCGACCGTCTCTACGGCTACGAGGTCTCCCCGGTGCTGTGGAAGAAGGTCATGTCCGGCCTGTCCGCCGGCCGGGTGCAGTCCGTCGCTACCCGCCTGGTGGTCAACCGCGAGCGCGAGCGCATGGCGTTCGTGCCGGCGTCGTACTGGGACGCCACCGCCACCTTCGACGCGGGCGTCGAGGCGGACCCGCGCACGTTCCCGGCGCGGCTGGTCTCGCTGGAGGAGAAGCGGGTCGCCGCCGGCCGCGACTTCGGGGCCGACGGCCGGCTCGTGGCCTCCGCCGCCTCCGGCGCCAAGGCCGTCGCGCACCTCGACGAGGCCGCCGCGCGGTCGCTGGTGAGCAGCCTCGAGGGCGCCGCGTTCACGGTGCGCTCGGTGGAGTCCAAGCCGTACCGCCGCTCGCCGTACGCGCCCTTCCGCACCACCACGATGCAGCAGGAGGCCTCGCGCAAGCTCGGCATGAGCAGCTCGGTGGCGATGTCGGTCGCGCAGCGCCTGTACGAGAACGGCTTCATCACCTACATGCGTACGGACTCCACGACGCTCTCCGGCACGGCCGTGAACGCCGCTCGTGAGCAGGTCCGTCAGCTCTACGGGGAGGACTACCTGCCGGACGCGCCGCGCACGTACGCCTCGAAGGTCAAGAACGCCCAGGAGGCCCACGAGGCGATCCGACCGGCCGGCGACCACTTCCGCACGCCGGCGCAGACCGGGCTGACCGGCGAGCAGTTCCGGCTGTACGAGCTGATCTGGATGCGCACCGTCGCCTCGCAGATGAAGGACGCGACGGGGCAGTCGGTCTCGATCCGCCTCGGCACGACGGTCGGGGAGGGTGCGGCAGCACGCGACGTCGTCTTCGGCGCCTCGGGTCGCGTCATCACCTTCGCCGGGTTCCTCAAGGCCTACGTCGAGGGATCCGACGACCCCGACGCCGCCAAGGACGACGCGTCCACCCGGCTGCCGCAGCTCGCCGAGGGCGACACCGTCGAGGCGAGCGACCTGCTCGCCGACGGCCACGAGACCAAGCCCCCGGCCCGCTACACCGAGGCCACGCTGATCCGCGAGCTCGAGGAGCGCGAGATCGGACGGCCCTCGACGTACGCCTCGATCATCAAGACCATCCTCGACCGCGGCTACGTCTACAAGAAGGGCACCGCGCTGGTGCCTGCGTGGCTCGCCTTCAGCGTCACCCGGCTGCTGGAGGACCACTTCGAGCGGCTGGTGTCCTACGAGTTCACCGCCGCGCTCGAGGACGTGCTCGACGAGATCGCCGCCGGCCGCAAGGACCGCAACACCGAGCTGGCGGAGTTCTACTTCGGCTCCGAGCAGCTCGAGGGCCTCAAGACGCTGGTGACCGAGCTGGGCGACATCGACGCCCGCGAGATGGCGACGTTCCCCGTCGGCTCGCCGGACTCCGGCATCCACCTGCGCGTGGGTCGCTACGGCCCCTACGTCGAGGGTCCCGGCGACGACGGCACCGCGTACGCCAAGCGCGCCAACGTGCCCGACGACCTGCCGCCCGACGAGCTGACCACCGAGAAGGCCGTCGAGCTGCTGGCCAACCCCGCAGGCGAGGAGACCGTGCTGGGCGAGCACCCCGAGACGGGACTGGAGGTCGTGGCCAAGAACGGCCGCTACGGTCCGTACGTCACCGAGAAGCTGCCCGAGGACGCGCCGAAGAAGTCCAAGCCGCGCACGGGCTCGCTGTTCAAGACGATGTCGCTGGACACCATCACGCTCGAGGACGCGGTCAGGCTGCTCTCGCTGCCACGGGTGGTGGGCGTCGACCCCGAGTCCGGTGACGAGATCACCGCGCAGAACGGCCGCTACGGGCCCTACCTGAAGAAGGGCACGGACTCGCGCACGATCGGCAGCGAGGAGCAGCTGCTCACGATCGACCTCGACGAGGCCTTGGCGATCTACGCCCAGCCCAAGCAGCGGGGTCGCGGTGCGGCCACGCCGCCGCTGAAGGAGCTCGGCAACGACCCGGTCTCGGGCAACCCGGTCATCGTGAAGGCGGGTCGCTTCGGGGAGTACGTCACCGACGGGGAGTACAACGCCACGCTCCGCAAGGACGACTCCGTCGAGGCGATCACGCTCGAGCGTGCCGCCGACCTGCTCGCCGAGCGTCGGGCGAAGGGCCCGGCGAAGAAGTCGAAGAAGACGACCAAGACCGCCGCGAAGAAGACCGCCGCGAAGAAGACCACCAAGAAGACGGCGAAGAAGTCCACCGCGAAGTCGACGACCAAGACGGCGACGAAGAAGACGACGAAGAAGGCCTGATCCGGTGCCGGGTCGCTACGCCGAGACCGGCGTCTTCATCGCCCTCGAGGGCGGGGAGGGCACCGGCAAGTCGACCCAGTCCCGGGCCCTCGCCGAGGCGCTCGCGGCCCGGGGCCACGAGGTGGTGCTGACCCGCGAGCCGGGCGACACCCCCGTCGGCGCGCAGGTGCGCTCGCTCCTGCTCGACACCGCCACGGGCGAGATGTCGCCGCGCACCGAGGCGCTGCTCTACGCCGCCGACAAAGCCGAGCACGTCGACACGCTCGTGCTGCCCGCGCTGGAGCGGGGGGCGGTGGTGGTCACCGACCGGTACGTCGACTCGACGCTGGCCTACCAGGGCGCGGGACGGGTGCTGGACGTCGCCGAGGTGGAGTCCGTCGCACGGTGGGCGACCCGCGACCTGCGCCCCCACCTCACCGTGCTGCTCGACCTGGACCCGGCGGCCGCCTTCGCGCGCTTCGAGGGACGCGACCGCATCGAGTCGGCCGGCGCTCGGTTCCACGAGCGCGTCCGCGAGGGCTTCCGGCGGCTCGCGGCGCAGGACCCCGACCGCTACCTCGTGCTCGATGCCGCAGCCGACCCGGCGCAGATCACCGCGCGGGTGCTGGCGCGTCTGGAGCCGCTGCTCGCCGGGGCCGTACGCCACGGGGTGTCCTCGTGAGCGTCTGGGACCGCCTGGTCGGTCAGGACCGCGCGGTGGAGACGCTGGCGCGAGCCGTCGGCCAGCCGCGCGTGGGCCACGCCTGGCTCTTCACGGGCCCGCCCGGGTCGGGTCGCTCCAACGCCGCCGTCGCCTTCGCCGCCGCGCTGCACTGCCCCCGCAACGGGTGCGGGAAGTGCAAGGACTGCCGCACCACGCTGGCCGGTTCGCACGCCGACGTGACGGTGCTGCGCACCGAACGGCTCTCGCTGGGTGTCGACGAGGTGCGCGACCTCGTACGCCACGCCGCGTTGGCACCGGTCGGGGGCGGCTACCAGGTCATGGTCGTCGAGGACGCCGACCGGCTCACCGAGCAGGCCGCGAACGCCCTGCTGAAGGCGGTCGAGGAGCCGAGCGCCCGCACCGTGTGGCTGCTGTGCGCCCCCACGGTCGAGGACGTGCTGCCGACGATCCGGTCCCGGACGCGCCTGGTCACGCTGACGACGCCGACCGCGGCGGCGGTCGCCGACTTCCTGGCCCGCGAGGCGCAGGTGAGCCCGGAGGTCGCGGCGTACGCCGCCCGGGCCTCCCAGGGCCACGTCGGCCGGGCACGGGCGCTGGCGACCCAGGAGCAGGTGCGTCGCCGCCGCGAGGACGTCGTACGGCTGCCGCCGAAGCTGGAGAAGCTCGCGGATGCGATGAACGCCGCCACCAACCTGGTCGAGGCGACCAAGGAGGAGGCCGAGGAGCTGACGGCCGCGCTGGACGCCCGGGAGAAGTCCGACCTCGACCTCGCGCACGGGCTGGTCGCCCGGGGTCGGCGCTCGAGCACCTACAACCGCGACCTCTCGGAGATCGAGAAGAACCAGAAGACCCGCGCGAAGCGTCGGGTGCTCGACGTCGTCGACCGCTGCCTGATGGACCTGGTCTCCTACTACCGCGACGTCGTCGCGGTGGCCGTGCACGCCGGGGGCGACCTGGTCAACGAGGAGCACCGTGCCGAGGTGGAGACGCTCGCGCGGCGCATCGGTGCCGAGGGCGCGCTGCGTCGCATCGAGGCGATCTTCACCGCGCGGGAGCAGATGCTCGAGTTCAACGTGCAGCCGCAGCTGGCGCTGGAGTCGATGATGACGGTGCTGATGCTGCCGCCGAGGTCCGGAGTCGCCGCGGCGCGCTGAGCAGTGCGTACGCAGCGCGTGCCTCCGGCCGTGCCGTGTCGAGCCGGGTGCCGGATCGTGACCTGACGGCGTGCTGTGTCGGAGGATGTGCGCGGGGCCGCTCCGTACGCTGGGCGCATGATGCGGCGTGCCCTGTCCTGGCGGTCCGGACGGCGCCGCACCCGCTTGCTGGCGCTCCCGCTCGCGGCCGCGAGCGTGACCCTCGCGGCCTGCTCGGCGGGGCCGGGCGACGGTTCCGCGGCGAGCCCGACGCCGGTGCCGCTGGAGGAGCCCGCCTCGGACGTCGCGCCGACCGAGCCGCCCGAGCCCGACCTCAGCGCGTTCTACGAGCAGCGGCTGCAGTGGCGCGCGTGCGGCAACGGTGCTCAGTGCTCGACGCTGACGGTGCCGCTGGACTACGAGGCGCCGCAGGAGCAGACCATCGACATCGCGGTGATCCGCCGCCGCGCCACCGGTGACGGCATGCGGCTCGGGTCGCTGGTGACGAACCCGGGCGGGCCGGGTGCGTCGGGTGTGCAGTTCGTGGCGCAGTCGCCGGAGTTCCTGGGACAGTCCCTGCGGGCGGCGTACGACGTGGTGGGCTTCGACCCCCGTGGGGTCGGCCGGTCCGAGCCGATCGACTGCCTGGCCGACGACGAGCTGGACGCGTTCGTCGCCTCCGACCCCACGCCGGAGACCGAGGCCGAGCGGCAGACCTCGGAGCGTCTGCTCACCGCCTTCGGCGAGGGGTGCGTCGAGCGCAGCGGTGAGCTCACCGGCGAGATCGGCACCGAGGAGGCGGCGCGCGACATGGACGTGCTGCGGGCCGCACTCGGGGACTCCACGCTGTCCTACCTGGGACTGTCCTACGGCACCTTCCTCGGGGCGACGTACGCCGGGCTGTTCCCCGACCGGGTCGGTCGGATGGTGCTCGACGGCGCGATCGACCCGGCCGTGTCGAACCTGGACCTCAACCTCACGCAGGCCCAGGGCTTCGAGACCGCGACCCAGGCGTACCTGCAGGGCTGCGTCGACACCGGCGACTGTCCGCTCGGTGACGACGTCGACGCCGCCGGGCAGGCGCTGCGTGACCTGCTCGACGGCATCGACGAGCAAGCGCTGCCCACGGCCTCGCCGCGCCGCCTGGAGATCGGCAACGCCGTCTACGGCGTGTGGGCGGCGCTCTACAACGAGGCGTCCTGGCCGGCCCTGGATGCAGCGCTCGCTCAGGCGCTGCAGGGTGACGGCACGACGTTGCTGCAGCTCAGCGACGCGTACGTGCAGCGGTCACCGAACGGCTACGTCTCCAACGCCACCGAGGCGCTGGTGGCGATCAACTGCCTCGACCACTCCGGCGGCATCGAGACCGAGGAGGCGGCGCAGCTGGTGCCGCGCTTCGAGGAGATCTCACCGACGTGGGGCGAGGTCTTCGCGTACGGGCTCGTGGGCTGCCGTGAGTGGCCGGTCGACTCCGGGCGGGAGCCGGCACCCATCACGGCCGAGGGCGCCGCGCCGATCCTGGTGGTGGGCACGACGCGGGACCCCGCCACGCCGCTGAAGTGGGCCCGGGCGCTCGCCGAGCAGCTGGACTCCGGGGTGCTGCTCGAGCGCGACGGTGACGGGCACCTGGCCTACTCCCAGGGCAACGCGTGCGTCGACGAGACCGTCGAGGCGTTCCTGGTCAGCGGTGAGGTGCCCGAGGAGACCGTGCGCTGCTGATGGGTGGTCGAGGTGCGAGCCCCTGGGCGAGCCGCGAGACCCTAGCCGGCGAGCAGCCCGCGCTCGACGAGCTGTGCGCGGAGTCGCTCGGCGTCGGTGAACAGCAGCGCATCCATGCCCATCGCCTCGGCCACCTCGACGTTGACCTGCTTGTCGTCGACGAAGACCAGTGACGTCAGCGGGTGACCCGCCCGGTCGGCGAGACGGTGGTAGATCGCCGGGTCCGGCTTGGCGACCCCCTCGTGACCGGAGACGACGACGTCACGGAACCGGCTGAGCACCTCGAAGCGCTCGGGGGCGTGCTCGTACAGCTCGGCCGACCAGTTCGTCAGACCCCACATCGGGACGCCGGCGTCATCCAGCTCACGCACGATGTCGGGGGTGCCGGGCACCTCGCCGAGCAGCGAGGCGGGGAAGTGGTCGACGTACGCCTTCGCGTGCTCGAGCCAGTGCTCGTAGGTCTCCTCGACGTACGCCAGCGCCTTCTTCCACGTCTGTCCCGAGTCGGGGCCGTGGTTCCACGCCGCGAAGTCGAAGTCGTCGGCGGAGAGGAAGCTGGCCGCCTCGGCCTCGCCGACCCCCTCGGTGATCGCGGCGAGCGGGTCCCAGTCGATGACGACGTTGCCGAGGTCGAAGACGACGCCGACGAGCTCGCGCTGCTGCTCCGTGGACTGCATGGCTCGAGCCTCCCCCGCTGGGGCGCCGGCCGCACCCGCCAGACGCGGTCGACCTGGTTGGCTCCCGCCCCGACCCCCTCGGTATGCTGCACCGCGGTGCTCGCCCAGGCGGGTCCCGCCGCCTTAGCTCAGTCGGCAGAGCGTCTCACTCGTAATGAGAAGGTCGTCGGTTCGATTCCGACAGGCGGCTCTCCCGCCCCAGGTCACGGCACTGTGCGCCGGCCTGGGGCGACGTGTCTTCGCACGATCTCGCGCTCTTGTGCCCCGCTCGGTCCGTCGTCGACCACACCTTCTCGGCGACCGCGTCGGTGGAGTGACAGGCGTGCACGACTCTGCTCAGCGCGCCTTGCTCGCACGGCACCACTCGACGGAGCTGCCGCCCGACGTGCTCGTTCCGGTCGTGGCGGTGATCACCGCGACGACGTGAGGGGGAGGCCCCGAGGCATCTCGGGTGCCCCGATCACGGTGGTGATGGACTGACCCCATGACCTCGCAGACCTCGCACCACATCGCCGTCGTCGGCGGCACCGGCCCCCAGGGCAGGGGGCTGGCCTACCGCTTCGCGCGAGCTGGCCACACCGTGTCCATCGGCTCGCGGCAGGCGGCACGCGCCGAGCGCACCGCCGCGCAGGTGACCGAGCGGCTGACCGCCGGGCCGGGGGCGGGACAGGTGACGGGGACGAGCAACGAGGACGCGTGCGCCGACGCCGATCTCGTCGTGCTCGCGGTCCCGTACGAGGGCCACGACGACCTCGTCGCGAGCCTGCCGCTCGCCGGCCGCATCGTCATCTCCTGCGTGAACCCGCTCGCCTTCGACGAGCGAGGGGCGTACGGCCTGCTCGTCGACGGCGGCGGGGGATCGGCGGCTGAGTCCGCCCAGAGGCTCCAGCCCGGAGCGGCCGTCGTCGGTGCCTTCCACCACGTCGCCGCGGCGAGTCTGTGGTCGGACGCCGAGTACCTCGACGAGGAGGACGTGCTGGTCGTCGGTGACGACGCAGGCGCCAAGCAGGCGGGCATGGCACTCGCCGCCACGGTCACCGGACGTCCCGGCATCGATGCGGGAGCCCTGCGGCTCGCTCGACAGCTCGAGCCGCTCACCGCCGTGCTGATCTCCATCAACTCCGGGTACGGGACGCATTCCGGCATCCGCATCCACGGCATCTGACGCCGCCTGACGGCGTCTGACCGGCCCGACAGACCACGCGAGCAGCGAGAGAGGTCGCGCATGACCACGTCCCCGCAGCAGCCGGCGGTCACCGACCGCCAGGTGCGTCGCGCCCTCGTACGCGCCGAACGCGGAGCCGCCCTCGACGTCGGCGAGGCCACCGCGCTGCTCGCCGCGACGGGACCGGATCTCGACCGGCTCACCGCAGCCGCCGCACGCGTCCGCGACGCCGGGCTGGTCGCCGCGGGACGCCCCGGGGTCATCACCTACTCCCCGAAGGTCTTCATCCCGGTCACGCGGCTGTGCCGCGACCGCTGCCACTACTGCACGTTCGTCGAGACCCCCGGGCAGGCGGCGCGCGAGGGCCGAGCGCCGTTCCTGACCCCCGAGGAGATCGTCGCCATCGCCTCAGCCGGCGCGGAGGCGGGCTGCCTGGAGGCGCTGATGACGCTCGGGGACCGCCCCGAGGACCGGTGGCCCGAGGCGCGAGCGTGGCTCGACGAGCAGGGGTACGACTCGACGCTCGCGTACGTGCGCGCCATGGCGGTGCTGGTGCTCGAGGAGACCGGGCTGCTGCCCCATCTCAACCCCGGCGTCATGACCTGGGAGGAGCTTAACCGCCTCAAGCCGGTCGCGCCGTCGATGGGGATGATGCTCGAGACCACGTCACGGCGCCTGTTCGAGCACCGGGGTGAGGTGCACTTCGGGTCACCGGACAAGGACCCCGCCGTACGCCTCCGCGTGCTCGAGGACGCCGGGCGTCTCTCGATCCCCTTCACCACCGGCCTGCTCGTCGGCATCGGCGAGACCCTCACCGAACGGGCCGAGACGATCTTCGCGCTGCGCGCGACGAGCACGGCGTACGGGGCCGTGCAGGAGGTCATCGTCCAGAACTTCCGCGCCAAGCCCGACACCGCGATGCGTCACGTCGATGACCTGGGGCTCGCGGAGTACCGCGCCGCGATCGCCGTCACCAGGCTCGTCCTCGGCCCGCGGATGAGGGTCCAGGCGCCGCCGAACCTCGTCGACCTCGACGAGTGCCGCCTCCTCCTGGACGCCGGCGTCGACGACTGGGGCGGCGTCTCACCGGTCACGCCCGACCACGTGAATCCCGAGCGCCCCTGGCCCCACCTCGATGCCCTCCGTACGGTCACCGCGACCGCCGGCCTCGACCTGGCGCCGCGGCTGACCGTCCACCCCTCCTACGTACGCGAGGGCGAGCCGTGGCTCGACCCGCGCGTCTCCGCCCACGTCGCGGCGCTCGCCGCGCCCGACGGCCTGGCACGTCGGGACGCGCGACCGGTCGGGCTGCCGTGGCAGGAGCCCGACGGTGGCTTCGTCGCAGCCGGTCGCACCGACCTGCACGCCGCCGTGGACGTCGAGGGACGCACCGAGGACCGTCGCTCGGACTTCTCCCGCGTCTACGGCGACTGGGAGTCCGTCGCCGACGCCGCCGCCGTCACCGGGGTCCCCGCGCGGCTGCACGCCGAGGGCCGCGAGGCGCTCGCCGCTGCGGAGGCGGCCGTGGGCGGGTCCGCACCGGACCCGCTGCGGCTCTCCGAGGAGCACACCCTGACCCTCATGACAGCCGAGGGCCCGCTGCTGGACCAGGTCTGCCGGCTGGCCGACGACCTGCGCCGCGAGACGGTCGGCGAGGACGTCACCTACGTGGTGAACAGGAACATCAACTTCACCAACGTCTGCTACGTCGGCTGCCGGTTCTGCGCGTTCGCGCAGCGCCGCAGCGACGCCGACGCCTTCTCGCTGTCGCTCGCGCAGGTCGCCGACCGCGCCGAGGAGGCGTGGGACCTCGGGGCGACCGAGGTCTGCATGCAGGGAGGCATCGACCCCGAGCTGCCCGCGACCGCGTACGCCGACCTCGTCGCCGCCGTGCGCCAGCGCGTGCCGGGCATGCACGTGCACGCCTTCTCGCCGATGGAGGTCGTCAACGGAGCCTCCCGCACCGGGCAGTCGATCGAGGACTTCCTGGTCGGCCTGCGCGAGGCCGGCATCGGCTCACTGCCCGGCACCGCCGCGGAGATCCTCGACGACGAGGTCCGCTGGGTGCTCACCAAGGGCAAGCTGCCCACGCGGACGTGGGTCGAGGTCGTCACCACCGCGCACCGGCTCGGCATCCCGACGACCTCGACGATGATGTACGGCCACGTCGACCACCCACGCCACTGGGTGGGCCACCTGCGTCTGATCGCGCAGCTCCAGGACCGGGCGCGCGAGCACGCGGGCCGCGGTGGGGCGGGCTTCACCGAGTTCGTGCCGCTTCCCTTCGTGCACACCTCGGCCCCGATCTACCTGGCCGGCGTCGCCCGCCCCGGCCCCGGCATGCGCGACAACCTCGCGGTGCACGCCATGGCGCGGATCCTGCTGCACGGGCGCATCGACAACATCCAGACCTCCTGGGTCAAGCTCGGTGTCGACGGCACGCGCGCGATGCTCCGGGCGGGTGCCAACGACCTCGGCGGCACCCTGATGGAGGAGACGATCTCGCGCATGGCCGGCTCCCAGCACGGGTCGGCGAAGACCGTCGCCGAGCTGCGCGCGATGGGCGACGGCATCGGTCGACCCGTGCGGGAGCGCACCACCACCTACGAAGAGCCTCTTGCCCGGGTCTCCTGAGCGCCCGGTCGGTGAGCGGCCGCTGTCGCTGGTGATGACGGCGAAGCCGCTGGCGCACGCCAAGAGCCGGCTCGGCGTCGACGAGGCCGGACGGGCCCGGTGGGCGCGCGACATGCTGGCCCACGTCGTCGACACGGCCCTCGGCGCCGCGTCCGTCGGCGGCGTCGTCGTGGTCACCGCGGACCCCGACCTGGCCGATCTCGTCGCGCATCGCACGGGCGTGACGGTCCTCCGCACCGCGACCGACCCCGGGCTCCGCCCCAGCCTGGCCACCGGTCGCGACGTGGCACGGCGGCGTACGCCCGGTGCACCCGTGGGCCTGCTCGTCACGGACCTGCCGCTGCTCCGGGCCGAGGACCTCGACGCCGTCGCGGTCCAGCTGCCCGCAGCGCCCGCGGCGGCCGCCGGGCTCTTCGTCGCCGACCACCTCGGCACGGGCACCACCATGCTGCTGCACCGCGCGGGCGCGGCGTCCCCGATCCTCTTCGGCGACGACTCCGCCGCCGCCCACGCACGCGCCGGCTACGTGCCCGCGACGGGCGAGCTGACCGGTCTGCGTCAGGACCTCGACGACGCCGAGGACCTGCGCACCGTCGAGTCCGGCCGGGTCCGCGCGGACGGCTCGGGGATCTCGAGGGACGGCTGAGCCGGAAGACCGGCCAGCCGATCTCCGTACGCCACCGGCCGACGTCGTCGGTGTCGCGCGGCCCGATGAGGTAGGTCTCTCGCACGGGACCTGCCACAGTCAGGGCGTTGTCGGCGATCCAGGCACCCACCTGGCCGTAGGTCACCTCGATGTCGTCGTGCTCACCGACGTGCGAGGCCACGGCCAACTCCACCGCGGGCAGGTCGACGGCTCCGACCCTCCCCCGTGCAGGAGGGTGGGAGCACGGGCGGTGGACGACGGCGTGACCCCGGCCCACCTCGAACAGCCTGTTGTCGTAGAGACCGCCCGGCGGCCCGGGCAGGTCCCCGTCGAGCGCGAGCGTCGCGTCGAGCTCGGCCATCGCGCCGGCGTACCAGCCCACGAGCTCCTCGCGGGTCAGGTCGGCCTCGACGGCAGCCACTCTCGTGGCGGGCACGGAGCGGAGCTCGACGGTGACGGGTGCGGTCTGGGGGGCCAGGATGCGTCGGACGTCGGGCAGCGGCACGTCGAGCTCGCGGAGCCGTTGGATCACCTGCGCCGTCGGGATCTGCTCGGCCCGGTAGTACCGGTAGCCGGAGGAGCGGTCCACGAGGTCCGGGACGAGCAGCCCGGCCTCGTGGTGGCGGCGGAGCGTACGCACGCTCAGGTGCGTCACCCGCGAGAACTCCCCGATGCTCATCCGCCCTGACACGGGCCGAGTCTGCACCCTCCCGCGGGGGGAGAGTCCAGCGCTTGACCCTCCGACCGACGGATGCCGCACCCTGCCTGGCATGACACATGAGCCCGACACCCAGACCCGGACCCAGCTCGCCGCACTGCCCACGGCGATCCGCACCTTCGTCGCCGCACACACCGCCGGCGACACCGATACGGCGCTCGCGACCTTCGACCCCGGGGCCGTCGTGGTCGACCAGGGGGAGAGCTTCGCCGGCACCGACCGGGTGAGGGGCTTCCTCACCACGGCAGGCAGCGAGTTCAGCTACACCACGACGCTGCTCGGTGCCCGACCCGACGGTGAGGACCGGTGGGTGGTGACCCAGCGCCTGGAGGGTGACTTCCCCGGTGGGGTCGCGGTGTTGGACTACCGCTTCGCCGTGATCGGGGACCGGATCACCGAGCTGACGATCGTCAGCGCGGAGCGACCATGAGCGGCTGCAGGATCCGGGCCACGACGCCGCGGTCGTCCGACGCGGTCCCGGACGCCGTTCCCACCCCGTCCGGCCCGATCGTGCTGCAGGCGTCGAGCAGGACCCACTCCCCGGCCGGGGCGCGCTCCACGCTCACCATGAGCGTCGGCGGGATCGCCCACCACTCGGCGAGCGGGAGCGTCAGCGACAGGCCGTTGGTGGAGTCCGCGACGACCAACAGACGCTCGAGCGGCGAGGTCTCCGTGCCCTCGATCAGCGGGATCCGCAGGCGGGTCCACACCAGCGCCGGACCGGGCTCGTAGCCGCCCTCGACGAAGCGCCAGTCGATCGCACGGCCGTAACCCCAGGTCGGGCTGACGCCGTCGAAGAACCGCTCGGGCCCCTCCGGCCCGATGTCCGGGACCGCGGTGTCGGGTCTCCAGTGCTCGGCCGTCGCGCCCGGCGTCGACCTGATCAACCAGGCGCTCGCCGTGACGGCGGGTCGGTCGCCCGCCCACAGCGTCGCCTCGACCAGCTCGACCCGACGGCCGGGTCGCACCACGGAGGCTTCCACGCGGACGCGCCCCTGGGGGATCCCGCCGAGGAAGTTCGCCGTGAACCGTGCGACCTGCAGGTCGTCGCTGCTGCGCACCCCCTCGATGGCGTGGGCGAGCAGGGCCGAGGGCGGTCCGCCGTGCTGGAGGCTCTCGTCCCACGGGCTGGCGGTGGCCGGCGTCGACTCGAAGGTGTCGTCGCCGAGGGGGACGTAGAACGCGGAGGCACTCACGCCGCCCAACGTACGGCGGCCCCCGGCGGCGCCGCGCGCCGCGCGCCGCGCGCCGCGCGCCGCGCTTGACGGTGGAGGGCGTGGACCCGGAGCATCCGTCCACCGGGCCGCACGGCCCGGACCGTGCCCGGGAGCAGGAGGTCCACGTGAGCCCAGCCGAGCGGGGAGCGTGGCCGTCCCGGGCCGACGTGGTCGTCGTCGGCGGCGGCGTCATCGGGGTCAGCAGCGCCTTCCACCTGGCCCGGGCGGGCGTACGCGTCGTGCTGCTCGAGGCCGGCGCGCTGGGGTCCGGCTCGACGTGCAAGGCCGCTGGTGGCGTCCGCGCCCAGTTCTCCGACGCGGTGAACGTCGAGCTCGGGCGGCGCAGCCTGCGCACCTTCGAGACCTTCGGCGAGCAGTTCGGGCAGGAGATCGACCTGCACCAGGTCGGCTACCTGATGCTCCTCGACGACCCCGACGACGTGGTCGCCTTCGAGGCCGCCGCCGCGCTGCAGCGGTCGATGGGCATCGAGAGCCACGTCATCGACGTCGCCGAGGCGAGACGGCTCTCACCGCTCGTGGACACCGACGGGCTCCTCGCCGCCGCCTGGACGCCGCGGGACGGTCACTGCACGCCGGAGTCCGTGGTGCTGGGGTACGCCGGCGCCGCGCGCCGGGCCGGCGCCACGCTGCTGCGCGGCTGCCGTGCCACGGGGATCGAGCTGGACGGTGGCGACGTGGTCGGCGTGCGCACCGCGGTCGGCACGATCGCGACCGACACCGTGGTCTGCGCCGCCGGCGCCTGGTCGGGCCAGGTGGCCGCGCAGGTCGGCGTCGACCTGCCGGTCGAGCCCGTACGCCGTCAGATCCTCACCACCGACGACGTGCCGGGACTCGACCCGGCCACCCCGTTCACGATCGACTTCTCGACCAGCTTCTACTTCCACGGCGAGGGGAGGGGACTGCTGCTCGGGATGAGCGACCCCGAGGAGACCCCGGGCTTCCGCACGGGACGCTCCGACGCCTGGCTGCCCCGCCTCGCCGAGGTCATCGAGCGCCGGGCCCCGTCCCTCGCCGACGTGGGCATCGCCGGCGGGTGGGCCGGGCTCTACGAGGTCACGCCCGACCACAACGCGCTGATCGGCGAGGCGACCGAGGTCTCCCGGTTCCTCTACGCCACCGGCTTCTCCGGGCACGGCTTCCTGATGGGCCCCGCGGTCGGCGAGGTGGTGCGCGACCTGGTGCTCGGGCGTACGCCGTGCGTCGACGTCAGTGGGCTGTCGGCCGAGCGCTTCGCGGCCCAGGACGTGCGCCTCGAACGCGCCATCGTCTGAGGGGGCCGCGGAGCCGGGCCGGATCAGGGCTTCACGGCCAGCACCGGCATCGTGGCGTCCAGCAGGATCTGCTGCGCGAGCGACCCGAAGAGCAGCTTGCCGGTGGGGCTGCGGTGGCGTACGCCGATGACGATCACGGAGGCGTCGTGCCGGGTGGCGGCGTCGAGCAGGGCGCCGGCAGCGTCGGGCTGACGCGGGTCGCGCTGCTCCACGACG
This sequence comes from Nocardioidaceae bacterium, assembly GCA_018672315.1. Lineage (NCBI taxonomy): Bacteria > Bacillati > Actinomycetota > Actinomycetes > Propionibacteriales > Nocardioidaceae > Nocardioidaceae bacterium. Next base: position 1,852,006 of record CP076053.1, read on the forward strand.
ACCCGTACGCCGCTCTCCCGCACGAGGGACTCACCGGCCGCGCGGCCGGTCCCGTCGCCGAGGTCGAAGACGACGAGGTCCTCCTCACGGCGGCGGGCCTCCTCCGCGCCGGCGTGCAGCGCGGCGGTGCTCTCCCTGGTCGGGAGGTGGGCGACGAGGACGGTCATGGTGACTCCGATCGGTTCAGAGGAGTGGTGCAGAGGTGGGGCGGCCGGGGTGGGCCGGGTGGACCGGGGTGAGGTCAGACGTCGACGGACGCGCGGCTGCGGAGGCTCTGGGCGGCCTTGACCAGCACCAGCAGCAGGAGCACGGCGTACAGCACGAGCGGGATCGGCCCGCCCACGAAGACGCCGTAGTCGCCGTTGGAGCTCAGCAACGCCTCGCGCATGCTGGACTCGGCCAGCGGGCCGAGCACCATGCCGATGAGCGCGGGCGCCACCGGCACGTCGTAGCGCCGCATCACGAAGCCGAGCACCCCGAGCACGAGGAACGCGAACAGGTCGAAGGTCGACTGGGCGGTGGCATAGATGCCGAGGCCGCAGAAGACGACGATCCCGCCGTAGATGTACGGCGCCGGGATCAGCAGCAGCCGCGACCACAGGTGCGCGAACGGCAGGTTGATCACCAGTAGCACGACCATCGCGAGGAAGAAGCTGGCCAGCAGCGACCAGACCAGGTCGGCGGAGTTGTCGAAGAGCAGCGGGCCCGGCTGCAGGCCGTACTGCCGGAACGCGCCCAGCATGATCGCGGCGGTCGCGGAGACGGGCAGCCCGAGGGCGAGCAGCGCGGCCATCGCCATCCCCGTGGTCGCGTTGCCCGCCGCCTCCGGGGCGGCCAGGCCGCGCAGGGCGCCGGTGCCGAACTTCGGCGACCCGGACCGGCGGTCCAGGCGGCGCTCCACGTCGTACGCCATGAACGTGGGGACGTCGGCCCCGCCGACGGGGATGACACCGAAGGGCAGGCCGATCGCGGTGCCGCGGGCGATGGCCGGCGCTGCCTCCTTCACCTCGGCGAGCGAGAGGTGGGCCCGCTCGCCCTTGGTCCCGAGCTGGGGCGGGCGTGCCTCGCGCGCGAACCGGGTGGCGACCTTCAGCACCTCGCCGAGGGCCAGCAGCGCGACGGCGACCACGACGAGCGAGACGCCGTCGAAGAGCTGCGGGGAGCCGAAGGTGAACCGGTCCGCCCCGGAGAAGGCGTCGACGCCGACGGTGGCGAAGGACAGCCCCAGCACGAGGGAGGCAAGCCCCTTGACCACGGACTCCGCGACCACCGAGGAGATGGCGATGAACGCAAGGAGCGAGAGCGCGAAGTACTCAGCCGGCCCGAACGCGGTCGACCAGTCGGCCAGCGTCGGGGCGAGGAAGACCACCACGACCGAGGCGCTCATGCCTCCGACGAAGGCACCGATGGCGGCGACCGCGAGGGCCTGGGGTGCCCGTCCGGCCTTGGCCATCGCATGACCCTCGAAGGTCGAGGCGATCGCCGAGGCCTGCCCCGGGGTGTTCATCAGGATGCCCATGGTCGAGTCGCCGAAGAGGCCGCCGAAGTAGACGCCCGCGAAGAGGATGAAGGCCGCGGTCGGGTCGAGCGCGAAGGTCATCGGCAGCAGCAGCGCCACGGCCATCGACGAGCCCAGGCCCGGAAGGACGCCGACGGCGGTGCCGATGAGGCACCCGACGACGACCCACAGCAGGTTCATCGGGGTGAAGGCGCCGGCGAAACCGCCGAGCAGCAGGTCGAGCTGATCCATCACAGACCTCCCAGGATCCCGGACGGCAGGGGCAGGCCGAGGCCCGCTCCGAAGACGAGGTAGACCGCGCTGGACAGGACCAGGCCGAGCCCGAGGTCGTACGCGGGGCGGACACTGCGGAAGGCGCGGGTGACGCACCAGAAGAGCAGGGCGGCGCCGATGACCCAGCCGAGCAGGTCGAGCAGCGAGGCGAAGGCCGCGAAGCCGCCGGCGATCCAGGCGAAGGCGGTCCAGTCGCTGTACGTGCGGTGCTCACCGCGGTCGGCCGCGTCCGGTGCGCGCAGGTAGTGCACGACCAGCAGGGCGCTGAGCACGTAGCCGGCGACGGCGAGGATGGTCGGGAAGAAGCGTGGGCCGGGGAAGTCGGCGTCCTCGGGCACCTCCATCTGCACCAGGCCGACCACCAGCAGCGTGCTGACCAGCGCCACGATTGCCGGCACGATCAGCGCGCCGTGGCCGCGGGGGAGGGTGGCGCGCGGGTCCCGGGGGTCCCGGGCGTCGGCCCGGGTGCGCGGGGCGGCTACGTGCATCACAGTCCCAGCTCCTCGTACAGGTCGGCGACGCGCTGCTGCTCGTCGCGGGCGAAGCGGCGCAGCTCGGCGCCTTCGAGCCAGACAGTGCTCCACTGGTTGCGGCGCACCGCGTCCTTCCACTCAGGGGTCTCGACGATGTCGGCGTACACCGCACGGATCTCGCGCACCTGGGCATCGGTGACCCCCGGCGGGGCGTAGACCGCGCGCCAGTTCGACAGGGTCACGTCGTGGCCCTGCTCGCGCAGCGTCGGGATGTCGACACCGTCGAGCCGGTCCTCGGCCACCAGCCCGAGCGCCCTCAGTCGCCCCGACGCGATCTGGTCGTCGACGTCGGGGAAGCCCGACGTCGCGGCGGCGGCGGTCCCGGTCACCAGCGACTGGGCGACCTCGCCACCCCCGGACGCGGGGATGTAGTTGACCTCGGTGGGGTCCAGCCCCGCGGAGATCGCGAGCTCGGCCATCACGAGCTGGTCGAAGCTGCCCCCGCCGGTGAAGGGCACGGCACCGGGCTCGGCGGTCCATGCCTCGATGAGGTCCTCCAGGGTGCGGAGCGACGAGTCGGCGGGCACGACGACCACGTCGTACTCCTCGACCACCCGGACCACCGGGGTGACGTCGTCCATCGTGACCCCGGTGTCGAGCTGCTCGACCCCGGCCACCAGGCCCGTGCCGCCGACCATGACGGTGCCGGCCTCGCCGGAGCGGCGCGCGAGGTTCGTGAGCCCGATCGTGCCGGCGGCGCCGGGCACGTTGAGCACCTGCACGTTGGTGCCGATGCCGTTCTCACGCATGGCGTTCTGGCTCTCACGCATGAAGGTGTCCCAGCCGCCGCCCGCGGACGCCGGTGCGATGAGTGTCGCCTTCGTCCGCAGGCCCGTCGAGACGCCGGCGCTCTGGGCCGAGGTGGCGACGGCTGCTGCGACGACGCCTGCGGCGACCACCGCGCCGGTGGCGCGGGCGAGGCGGACGCGGCCGCTGCGCGTGCCCGTGGCTCGCTCGCTGGTCGGATCGGTCATGGTCCCTCCCGGGTCCGTACGTCTGTGTCTGCGGCCACATGACGGCCGTCACATCGCGCTGAACGTACGAACGGGAGCGGTCCGGCGGGAACCTTGCGGTGGTACTGGTCGTAATGGAACTTGTGGTCACGCCCCACGAGGTGTCCTGTGAGGTCGGGCACAATGGACCGATGCCGCGCAGGGTCCCGCTCCGCACGCAGCTGCTGTGGCTGCAGGTCCTCATCGTGACCACGGCGGTCGTCCTGGTCGGGGTCGTCGCGACGATGCTGCAGGCCCAACAGATCCGCGACTCCTACGAGCAGCAGATGGCAGGCGTCGCCCGCAGCGTCGCGACGTTGCCCTCGGTGGTCGCGGCCTACGACGACGCCGACCCCGCGGCGACGATTCAGCCGATCGCGGAGCTGATCCGGCAGGCCTCCGGCGTCACCTACGTCGTGCTCACCGACGACCGCGGCATCCGCTACTCCCACCCCGAGCCGGACCGCATCGGCGAGCGCGTCTCCACCGACCCCTCCGCGGTGCTGGCCGGGGCCACGTTCGTCGGCACCGAGACCGGCACGCTGGGGGAGAGCTGGCGGGTGAAGCTGCCGGTCCGGGACGAGGACGGCGCGGTGATCGGCACCGCCTCGGTCGGCATCCTGGAGAGCGAGCTGCAGGCGGCGCTGCTGGAGGACCTGCCCTGGCTGGTGCTGTGGCTCGTCGGCGCAGCCCTGCTCGGGGTGCTCGGCGCGGCGTGGGTCTCCCGGCTGGTCTGGCGGCGCATCCACCGCCTCGAGCCCGAGCAGATCGCCGCGCTCCTCGAGGTCCGCGAGGCGATGCTGCACGGCATCGGCGAGGGGGTCCTCGCGGTCGACGAGCGGGACAGGGTCAGCATGGTCAACGACCAGGCGGCCGACCTGCTGGGTCTCACGTCCGACCCCGAGGGCCTGGTCGCGCGGCCTGCGGCCGAGGTGCTCGAGCCGAGCCTGCTGGCACTCCTGAACGCGGAGGCGGCCACCAGCGAGCGGATGCTCCTGGTGGGCGAGCGCGTGCTGCTGGGCCGGCGCACCGAGGCCCGGGTCGACGGGGAGCGTGTCGGCACCGTGCTCGTGCTGCGCGACCGCACCGAGCTGGAGCGCACGATGCGTGAGCTCGACGGCGCTCGCGACACCACGCAGGCCCTGCGGGCCCAGGCCCACGAGTTCTCCAACCGCATGCACGTCGTCTCCGGCCTCATCGAGATGGGGCGTACGGACGACGCGGTCGACTTCATCGCTCGCGCCGGGCACGGTGGCGCGGTGTCGGGAGGGATGCGGACGCCGGGCATCCTCGCCCCCGACGTCGCGGCCCTGCTGATGGCGAAGACCGCGAGCAGCGAGGAACGTGGCATCACCCTCGCGGTCGACCCGACCTCCTCCGTCGCCGGTCCCGACGGCGCCGGCGCCGATGGTGAGGCCGAGGACCTGATCACCGTGCTGGGCAACCTCATCGACAACGCCGTGGACGCCTCGCCGGTCGGCGGCACCGTCACGATCTCGCTCCAGCAGGACCACGGGGGCATCCGGCTCGTCGTGGAGGACGAGGGTTCCGGCGTACGCCCTCAGGACCGCGAGCGGATCTTCGAGACCGGCTGGAGCACCAAGGACGACCAGGGGACCCGGGGGATCGGCCTGGCGCTCGCGCGACGGGTCGCCCGCCGCCGCGCCGGCGACGTGACCCTCGGGACGGCAGCCTCCGGCGGGGCGCGCTTCGAGGCGCACCTGGGGACCACGCAGGTCGCCGTGACCGCCGGCGCACCGACACGGGACGAGCACCGGTGACGGCGCCGCGGGTGCTGGTGGTCGACGACGACGTCGCGGTCGCCGGTCTGCACGTCGCGATCGTCGAGGCGCACGGCGGCCTCCGGGTCGTGGGGGTCGCCCACGACGGCGCCACCGCCCTCCGGCTGACCGAGCAGACCTCACCCGACCTCGTGCTGCTGGACATCCACCTGCCCGACACGACAGGTCTCGAGGTCCTGCGGCGGCTGCGTGACCTCGACGGCTCCGTGGACGTCATCGCGATCACGGCCGCCCGCGAGCTCGACACCGTCCGCGCGGCCATGGCCGGAGGGGTCCTGCACTACCTCGTCAAGCCCTTCACGGCCGCTGAGCTGCGCAGCCGCCTGGACGACTACCTCCACCACCGCGCGGAGGTGCAGCGCACCGCGCGCTCGGAGGACGCGGAGCTGGACCAGGTCCAGGTCGACCGGCTCCTGGACGCGCGGCGTCGGCCCCGTGGGCCCAGGGTCGTCGAGGAGACGCTGCCCAAGGGACTCTCCCAGGTCACGATGCGCGCGGTGCGGGGCGCCCTGGAGTCCCACGACGGGTCGGCCTCGGCGCTCGAGATCGGTGAGCGGGTGGGCATCTCGCGTGTCAGTGCGCGCCGCTACCTCGAGCACCTGGTCGTCGAGCAGCTGGCCGAGGTCGCACCGCGCTACGGCGCCGGCCGCCCGGAGAACCGCTACCTCTGGAAGCACTGACCCCCGACGGGAATGACGGCCAGGTCCGACTGGTTCGACCGGTCGACCGACGCGCCGGCCACCCTCGGCTCGAGCGCAGGAGCGATCCCCCAGGAGACCCCATGAACACGACCGACATCCCGCTGCGCCTGGCCACCGGCGCTTTCATCCTCAACAGCGGCCTGAGCAAGCGCGGCCTGCCCGAGGAGGCCGCCGCGGGCATGCAGGGCATGGCCGCCAACGGCGTCCCCGCCGTGAAGAAGATGAGCCCCTCGACCTTCGGGCGCACCCTGAGCACCGGGGAGATCGCTCTCGGCGCGGCGCTGCTGGCCCCGGTGGTCCCCTCCACGGTCGCCGGTGCGGCGCTGGCCGCCTTCGGAGGCGGGCTGGTGCGGATGTACCTCAACACCCCCGGCATGACCGAGGAGGGCTCGAGGGTGAAGCCGAGCCAGGACGGCATCGGCATCGCCAAGGACATCTGGCTCGTCGGGGCCGGGCTCACCCTGGTGGCCTCGGGGCTGAAGGACCGACGGTCCTGATCCCGACCCCCGCCGGGTCGCCTCACTCCACAGCGAGGCCGAGCTCGTCGGCGCGGCCGAGGAAGTCGGCCACGTCGGCGACGCCGAGGACCGCTGCGGTGTGACGCAGGGGCCACACCAGACCGGTGGGGTCCAGGCAGGGCACCGAGGCGCGGAAGCGTACGCGGACCGCGGCGTCGCCGTTCGGGGTGAAGGCGACGCCGCGGTCACCGGTGAGGAACCGCGGCGGGCCGGCTGCCCGGGCGAAGGAGAAGTCGCCGGTCAGCGACACGCTCCGCAGGTTCTCCAGCTCCGAGTGCAGGCGCCAGGGACCGAAGCGCACGTGCAGCCCGTCCGGGTCCAGCCGCACGCCGCTGGTGCGGGCCGTGACGCCGAACGGGAGCGCAGCGACCCGGTAGCGGCGGGAGAAGGCGAACGCGTACTCCGAGGGGTACGACGAGGTGCTCACGCCGGAGGTCCTACCCGCCGCCGCGTCAGAGCACGTCCGGGTCCAGGTCGGTGAGCAGCGTGTCGGGGTCGATGAGGCGGGCCAGCATGACGTCGACCTTGGGCAGCTCGCGGGTGAGGAAGTACGCCGTCGCCGCCCGCTTGCCGTCGTAGAACGCACCGTCGCGGTCGGCCGCCGCGAGCCACTGCTCGAGCCACACCCACGCCACGACGACGTGGCCGGTCGCCTCCAGGAACGCCGTCGCCTCGGCCAGTGCGATCCGCGGGTCGGTCTGCGTCCCCACCCGCTCCACGGCGTCGGTGAGCGTGCCGACGGCGCGGAGGAGCGCGGCGGCGTACGCCTCTCCCTCGCCTCCGGCGGCCGAGGCCCGCTCGGCCGTGCGTGCGACACGTGCGCCCAGCGCCGCAAGGGCGGCGCCGCCGTCACCGAGCACCTTGCGCCCCAGCAGGTCGATGGCCTGGATGCCGTGGCTGCCCTCGTGGATCGGGTTGAGCCGGTTGTCCCGGTAGAACTGCTCGACCGGGTGGTCCCGGGTGTAGCCGGCGCCGCCCATCACCTGGATCGCGAGGTCGTTGGCGGCCAGGCACCACTGGCTGGGCCAGCTCTTCGCGACAGGGGTCAGCAACCCCAGGAGCTGCTCGGCCTCGGCCCGCTCCCGGTCGTCCGGCAGCGAGGCCGCGTCGTCGACCAGCCGCGAGCACAGCAGCACCAGCGCGAGGCCGCCCTCGGCGTACGCCTTCTGCGCCAGCAGCATCCGGCGTACGTCCGCGTGCTCGGTCAGCGTCACCTGCGGCTCGGTCGGGGCGGCGCCGACGTGGCGGCCCTGCAGGCGGTCACGTGCGTACGCCAGGGAGGTGAGGTAGCCCGTGTAGCCCAGCGACGCGGCGCCGAGCCCGACCCCGATGCGGGCCTCGTTCATCATCGCGAACATCACCGGCAGTCCGCGGTGCAGCTCGCCCACGAGGTGGCCCACGGCACCCGCGCGGCCACCCGGGGTGTGCGCGCCCTCGCCGAGGACCGGCGCGGTGTTGACGGTGCCGCGGAACCCCATCTTGTGGTTGATGCCCGCCAGCACCACGTCGTTGCGTTCGCCAGGTGCGCCGTCGGCGTCGACCACGAACTTCGGCACGGCGAAGAGCGAGATGCCCTTCGTGCCCGCGGGTGCGTCCGGGGTGCGCGCCAGCACGAGGTGCACGATGTTGTCGCTGAGCTCGTGGTCGCCGCCGGAGATCCACATCTTGCGCCCGAAGAGCCGGTACGTGCCGTCGTCGGCCGGCTCGGCGCGGGTGGTGATGTCGGCGAGGTTCGAGCCAGACTGGGGCTCCGACAACGCCATGGTGCCGAAGCACTCCCCGCGCGTCATCGCCGGCACGAACCGCTGCACCAGCTCCTCGTCGCCGAAGCGCGTCAGCAGGTTGGCTGCGGCGAGGGTCAGCAGGGCGTAGCCGGTCGTGCCGACGTTGGCGGCGTGGAACCACGCCATGCACGCCGAGTAGACCGACTGCGGCAGCCCGGCGCCGCCGACCCGCTCCGGCAAGGGTGCGGCGAGGAACCCGGCGTCGGTGAACGCCGCCAGCGCGGGCGCCACCTCGGGCACGAGGTGGACCCGCTCGCCGTCGAAGGTCGGCTCGGTGAGGTCCGCCGCCCGGTTGTGCGGCGCGAACTTCTCCGTCGCGAGCGTCCCGGCCAGGTCGAGCACCGCGTCGACGGTCTCGAGGTCGTGGTCGTCGTACGCGGACCGCTCCACCAGGCCGGCCGTGTCGAGCCACTCGTGCAGCAGGAAGTCGAGGTCGCGGCGCGACAGGATGGTGCTCGGGCGGCTGTCGTGACTCTGACCGGCCATGGGTGCTCCTCCGACGCAGGCGGTGCTGGGTGTGTGGGACCGGTGCCGGTGCGAAAGTCGACATCTCGCCGCGCACCGGCGACCCGCCACCTATCGTGGCAGGTGTGTCGACCGCCGCCGCCCCGCGTGATGCCGCGGTGAGCGCTGCCCCCGAGCCGGGCGCCGGCGACGCCTCGGAGCGCGCACGGGAGTGGCGTCGTCGCTTCGTCGCCGAGCTGCGTGCCCAGGGCATGCCGGGTGACCAGGTCTCCCGCGCGATCCGGCACGTCGAGCGGCGGTGTGCGGCGACCGGTCGGGCCGAGCCCGAGGAGTTCGGCGACCCGGTCCGGCACGCCCGCGGCGTCTTCGACCCCGGCCGTCGCTCGACCGGGTGGGCCTGGCTGGGAGGCGCCTTCGGGGCCGCCCTCGGCCTGGGTCTCACCCTCGTCGTCCGTGGCGTCCAGGCTCTCGTCGGGGGCGGCGAGGCCACTCTCGGGTTGGGCGAGACGCTCGGCGTGGTGCTGCTCGGCGGAGCCCTCCTCGGCGTCGGACCGGCCCTCTCGGTGATCACGCGTCCCGGTCCGCGGCACGAGCTGCGTCTGCTCGGCGGGGCCGTGGTGCTCGTCGCGGTGCTGCTCCTGCCGGCGCTGCTCGCGCGACTCCTCGAGGGCGGCATCCTGACCCTCGGCGGCGTCGTCGCCGTGGTCGTCGGGCTCGTGGTGGCAGGAGCCGCCGGCGTCGGCCTCGTCCGCGAGCTCGCCACCACCTACGACGCGGCCAGGCACCACGACCGCGAGGCGGTCCGCGAGGCCGGCATGGTCCCCGTGCCGCGCTGGCTCGTGCTGCTCACGATCGGTGCGCCGGTGCTGGCGCTGCTGGTCTACGCCGCCGGTCGCTGAGCGGCCCCGGACCTGTCGCGAGGCTCCCTGCGATCGCTAGTCTGCGGTCGATGAAGCGCATCCTCGTGGCCTGCGACGGCACCTGGAACACCGCGCGCCAGGCCGACCGCACCAACGTCGTCCGCACCCACGAGGCCGTGCTGCCGCGCGGCGAGGACGGCGCACCGCAGCTCGCCCACTACGTGGCGGGCGTGGGCACGAAGCCGTGGGAGCGGGTGCTCGGCGGGGTCTTCGGCTTCGGGCTCTCCGACAACGTGCGCGACGCCTACCGCTTCGTCGTCGAGCACTTCGAGCCCGGCGACGAGATCTTCCTGATCGGCTTCTCACGCGGCGCCTACACCGCGCGCAGCACCGCGGGGCTCATCCGCAAGGCCGGGGTGCTGCGTCGCGACCTGCCCGGTGATGGGCGCGGCGACCGGCGTGGTCTCGACGCGCGGGTGGCGGAGGCGTACGCGCTCTACCGCACCGGCCAGCACCCGGAGGACCCCGACGTCGTCGCCTTCCGCCGCACCCACAGCCACGAGACCCGCATCCGGTTCGTCGGTGTCTGGGACACCGTCGGGTCCCTCGGCATCCCGCTGAGCGGGGTGGGCCTGGCCGCCCTGGTCAACCGTCGCTGGCAGTTCCACGACACCGACCTGTCGAGTCGCATCGACACCGCCGTCCACGCCGTGGCGATCGACGAACGGCGCGGTCCGTTCACCCCGGCGATGTGGCGTACGGACGGCACCGCCCGGCAGGAGGTCGAGCAGGTCTGGTTCGCGGGCGTGCACTCCGACGTCGGGGGCGGGTACGCCGAGCGGGGACTGGCCGACCTGTCCTGGACGTGGCTCGCCGGTCGCGCGGCGGACTGCGGCCTCACCCTGGACCCCGACGTGCTGGCGGCCGCCCGTCCGGACCCCGACGGCGTGCTCCACGAGTCACGCACCGGCGTCTACCGGCTGCTGCGACCGGCGGTGCGGGAGCCGGGCGCCGCGGACCCGGACTCCGAGTCCGCCGCAACCAGCGCCCTGCGCCGCCGACCTCGCCGTCCCACGTACGCGGAGAACCTGACCGCCTACCGCCGCAGCGAGGCCTTCCGGCGTACGCGTGCTTGACTGGCGGCATGGAGCTGGAACGCACCGACGCAGGCGTCGTGATGCGCCTGTCCGAGGAGGAGGCGGCGTACGTCGCGACCGCCCTCGGCGGGGTCGTCGACCGCACGCCGGGCGAGACACTGGACGCGATCTTCTCGGAGCTGGTGGTCGCAGGCGTCCTCACCGCCGGCCGGTGGTACGTCGAGGAGAACCCCGACCACGACCCTGACGACGAGGACTCCGAGGGCCACCTCTACGTCGTGGAGTGACCCTCCAGGCGCGCGCGGATCCCGTTCGCGTCGCGCACCCCCGCCAGCGCGGAGGGGTGGATCGGCTCGCCGGTGCGCAGCACCGAGAACCTCCCGTTGACCTCGAGCACGACGAGTGCCACCTCGGCGTACGAGCGGATCCCCGCCTGCCTCAGCACGCTCCACAGCGCGACCTCGGTGACCCGGCGACGTCGCAGCTCCTCGTTCACCGGCCGCCCCGCCACGACGAGGGCGACGGCCTTGGCCCGGTCCTTGTCCGCGCGGCCCTCGGCGTGGGAGCGCCGCTCCTCGGCGTGCCGGCTCCTCAGGGTACGCAGCCGTCCCGAGACCGCCTCGAGGCTGAACAGCGTGGCGATGGCGACCAGCCCGGCTCCCAGTGAGGGCTCGGGACCGAGGAGCGACCTGCCGACGACGGCGCCGAGCACCGTGAAGAGGGCGAGCTCCAGGCTCGTGGGCACGGCCAGCAGACGTTGACCGGAGAGCGCCAGCACCCCGACGAAGACGAAGTAGAGCACGGTCGTGGAGACCACCACGGTCAGCGCCGTGGTGAGGTCGAAGCCGAAGGAGTAGCCGAGATCCACAGCCCCATCGTGCACCAGCCCCATCGAGCACCCGGGTCACAGGCGGCGGTGCATGACGAGCAGGTCCACCTCGCCCTCAGCGGGGTGCTCGAAGGCGCCCGGCACGCGGCCGACGACCTCGAAGCCGAGCGTGTGCCAGAGGCGTACGGCCGGCCGGTTCGTGGCCACGACCGCGTTGAACTGCATGGCCCGGAAGCCCAGGGCGCGGGCGGTGCGCAGGCACTCCTCGGCGAGGGCGCGCCCCGTCCCCTGACCGCGTGCGGCCGCGGAGACGACGAAGCCTGCGTTCGCGACGTGCGCGCCCGGACCGAAGCGGTTGGGTCCGAGGTGGTAGGTGCCCGCGAGCCCACGCCCCCGCGCGTCCTCGGCCACCCGGACGACGCGATGGTCCAGCCAGCCGCGCAAGGCGTGGTCGGGACCCGCGTCGGTCGGCTCGCAGTAGGTGTCGCCGGCCGCGTACGCCTCGACCAGCATCGCAGCCACGGCCCGGTGGTCCTCGGGCGCGACGTCACGGATGAGCACGAGCCGAGTGTGCCCTCGAGGGCCGGCCACGGTTCCGGCGGCCCGGGTCTGGAAAGAGTCTCCTCGGGCGGCCACCCCGTCGCCCGAGGAACGGACCAGGCCCCGCCGGTGGCGGGTCGGAGGAGACAGACATGGCAGACACAGCAGGGACGATGCGGGCAGTGCAGGTCTCGGAGAAGGGCGGCGGCTTCGAGGTCGTGGAGCGTGACGTGCCGCAGATCGGCCCGGGCGAGGCGCTGGTCAAGGTGGACGCGTGCGGCATCTGCCACTCCGACATGTTCGCGAAGGAGGGCGTCTACCCCGGCGTCGGCTACCCGGTCATCCCGGGTCACGAGGTCGCCGGGTCGGTGGCCGCGCTCGGTGAGGGCGTCACGGGATGGAGTGAGGGGCAGCGGGTCGGCGTCGGCTGGTACGGCGGCTCCTGCGGTCAGTGCGGCCCCTGCCGAGCCGGCAAGCTCATCAAGTGCCAGGACATGGGTGTCCCGGGCGTGACCTTCGACGGCGGGTACGCCGACTACGTCAAGGTCCGCGCGAACGCGCTCGCCGCCATCCCCGAGGAGCTGAGCGCGGCGGAGGCGGCGCCGCTGATGTGCGCGGGCGTGACGACGTACAACGCCCTGCGCAAGACCGGGGCGCGCCCCGGCGACCTCGTGGCGATCCTCGGCATCGGCGGGTTGGGTCACCTGGGTGTGCAGTACGCGAAGAAGATGGGGTTCCGCGTCGTGGCGATGAATCGCGGCACCGAGAAGGCCGACCTCGCGACCGACCTCGGCGCGCACCACTACATCGACACGAACGCCAGCGACCCCGCCGAGGAGCTCGGCAAGCTCGGCGGCGCGCGCGTGGTGCTCTCGACGATCACCAGCGGCGAGGCCGCCTCGGCCTGCCTCGGGGGGCTCGGCCCGGACGGCGAGCTGGTCGTCGCGGGCGCGGCCGAGGACCCGCTGAGCGTCCCTGCCTTCGCGCTCATCGGTGGCGAGGCGTCGGTGACCGGTCACGCCTCGGGCACCGCGGCCGACTCCGAGGACACGATGAACTTCTCGGCACTCACCGACGTGCGCGCCTCCATCGAGACCGCCCCGCTGGAGGAGGCGGCGGCAGCGTACGAGGCCATGATGGACGGCAGGGCCCGGTTCCGGATGGTCCTGACGACCTGATTCGCTGTCGTCCCACCCGGTTCGGTTGTCCGCAATGGAACCGGGTAGGGGACAGGTGACCCGAGGCGTCCAGCACAGGGGCGCCGCGCTGAGAGGAGCAAAGATGCCCGCACGCACTGCCCGCACCGCCTGGAACGGCGGACTGGAAGACGGTTCCGGTCAGGTCGAGCTCACGAGCTCCGGCGTCGGCACCTACGACGTGTCGTTCCCCAAGCGTGCCGCCGACGACGCCGGCGGCACCACGAGCCCCGAGGAGCTGATCGCGGCGTCGCACTCGGCGTGCTACGCCATGCAGCTCTCCGCCTTCATCGCCGAGGCCGGCGGCACGACCCAGTCCCTCGACGTGACAGCCGAGGTGTCTCTCGGCCCCGACAGGGACCAGGGCGGCTTCAAGCTCACCGGCATCACGCTCACGGTCCGGGGCGAGGTCGAGGGCCTCGACGCCGACGGTTTCGCCAAGGCCGCGCAGGACGCGAAGCAGGGTTGCCCGATCAGCAAGGCGCTCACCGGCGTCGACATCACGCTGGACGCAGCCCTGGAGTCCTGAGCGCCCCGGGCACGGAGTCGCCTCGCTCGCACCCCGATGTCCGGTTTCTGCCTCGGCACAGGCCTTTTGTCCTACAGTGGAGGGGATGATCGGCATGTCGCCGACGACCCGACGTGCACCAGGGGAGGCAGCTGATGGATCAGGAACGCGCGCCAGGCGATCGCGTACCCACGGCGCGGCTGGCTCAGGACGGTGCCGGCGACGAGGTGCCTCCGCCGCTGTCGGACCCTCTGCTGGTCGAGATCATGACCATGGCCGCACAGCTCCCGCGCGAGGCGCTGTCGGTGTGCCGGGATCTGCTCGGGGTGCTGGTGACCTGCGACCACGAGGAGCTCGCCGAGGTGCGGCAGATGCTGACAGCCGTCCGTCAGCTGCCCGGCACGCCCCCCGGCGCCAAGGCCGTCATGCGCGGTGGCGCCGACCTCGTCCGCGCCCTGGACCGGGCTCTCGTCGAGAGTGACCGCCGCAGCTGACCCGCCGTCGCGGCCCGGACCGCGGCCGGGCCGGACGACGGATCCGGCGCGGAAGTCTCGGCGAGTTCACGACATCCGTTCAGGCGTGAACGTCCGGCATGGGGCACCATCTCCCCAGCGGTGACGGGTGCGGGCTGCGATCGGAGCAGTCCCCGTCGACCGAAGAAGGAGTGCTCGTGTTCGACCTGGTCAACGGACTGCCCGTCCACGTGCTCGTGATCCACGCCGTGGTGGTGCTGGTGCCGCTCAGCGCGCTGGGCGCCGTCGCGATCGCCCTCAAGTCGTCGTGGCGGCGCACCTACGGCCCTCTGCTGACCGGCATCGCGCTGGTCGCGACCGTGCTGTGCCCCGTCGCCACCTCCAGCGGCGAGGCGCTCCAGGAGCGCGTGGGCGACCCCGGACAGCACGCCGAGCTCGGCGAGCTCCTCATCTGGTTCATGATCCCGCTGACGCTCCTGATCGCGGCCATGACCTGGTACGCCCGCCGCGACTCCGGCCGACTCTCGGGCGGTCTCGGCACGGCCGTCGCCGCGCTCACCGTGGTGCTCGCCGTCGCCACGATCGGGATGGTCGTGTGGATCGGCGACACCGGCGCGCAGGCCGCCTGGAGCGGCCGGATCCAGGCGGGATGACGCCGATGACGTCGCGACCCCTGCCCTCCGTCGCGCCCACCGGTCTCCCGCGACGCGGACGCAGCCCGCAGGCGCTGGCCGTCGCTGCCTTCCTGACCGCGACCCGCCGCCGGCGCAGCCTCGGCGAGCGGGTGGCCGGCGTACGACTGCCCACCAGCGCCCCGCCGGCGGCGAGGGTGCGCGACGTCGCCGCGGTGACCTCCTACCCGCTCGACGGGCACACGGTGTGGCGGCTGCAGCCTCTCGCGCCCCCCGCCACCGGGGGCGCAGTCCCGCTCGTGGTCTACCTGCACGGCGGCGCGTTCCTCAACGGCATCGACCCGTTCCACTGGCGCTTCGTCGCCGGCCTGATCGCCCGTACCGGCGCTGAGGTGCTGGTACCGGAGTATCCCCTCACCCCGCCCGCGACGGTGGAGCAGACGCTGCCGTGGAGCGTCGCTGCGTACGCGGAGCCGGCGGCCTCCGCGCGGGCCCAGGGGCGCCGGGTCGTTCTCATGGGCGACTCCGCCGGCGCCAACCTCGCCCTCACCACGGCCGTCGCCGCGCGTGACGCGGGGCTCACGGTGCCCGACGAGGTCGCGCTGCTCTCGCCGTGGCTCGACGTCGCCGGACTCTCGCCGGGCGGTATCGCCCTGGACCGCCACGACCCGATGCTCGACCGGGTCGCCGGTCTCGAGGCCGGTCGCATGTACGCGGGCGCGCCCGGGGTCGCCGACCCTCGCGTGAGCCCCGTGCACGCCGACCTCGCCGGGCTGCGCATCACCTCGTGGTGCGGTGACCGCGACCAGGTCGTGGCCGACCAGCGCGAGCTCGCGCGCCGGGCCGCCGCGGCCGGGTGGGACGTCGCCACCCGCGAGGTGCCCGGCATGGTGCACTGCTTCATGCTGATCGACCTGCTGCCCGAGGCGCGGGCCACGGCGGCCGAGATCGCCGCGGTGGTCTCCGGTGGGTGACGCCCGGTAGCCTTCGGGACACGACAGGGGAGCGCCACCAGGGCGCTGAGAGTGTGGCCTCGCCGCAGACCCTCGAACCTGCTCCGGTTAGCACCGGCGAAGGAAGTCGAGTCTCGACCGTGCGAGCGGTCCCCTCCCACCCACCGGGAGACACGTATGCGTTCCAGCACCACCTCACGTCCCGCACCCACCACGGTGCGCCTCGCCGTCGCCGGAGTGCTGGGTCTCGCCCTGGCCGGGTGCTCCCTCGGCGCGGGCTCGGAGCCCCCCGCCGACGGCGGGGCCGGCGGGTCCGGCGGGTCGCCGTCGGCCGCGGAGTCGGGCGGCACCGTGGTGCTGCGTACGCACGACTCGTTCGCCGTGCCCGAGCAGACGCTGGCGGCCTTCACCGAGGAGACCGGCTACACCGTCGACGTGCAGTCGGCCGGTGACGCCGGACAGCTGGTGAACACCCTGGCCCTGACCGCGGGTGACACCGACGCCGACGTCGTCTTCGGCATCGACAACACCTTCGCCTCCCGCGCCGTGGACGCCGGGGTGCTGGCCGCGTACGCCCCGGCCGGTCAGCCGGACTCCGCCGGGACCTACGAGCTGCCCGGGTCTGCCGGGGAGGACCTCACCCCCGTCGACGTGGGGGACGTGTGCGTCAACATCGACGACACCTGGTTCGCCGAGCGCGGCATCCGGCCGCCAGAGACCTTCGAGGACCTCGTCGACCCGACGTACGCCGATCTCTTCGTCACGCCCGGCGCGGCGACCTCCTCGCCGGGGCTGGCGTTCCTGCTGGCCACCGTCGCGGAGTACGGCGAGGACGGCTGGGCCGAGTACTGGCAGCAGCTCGAGGACAACGGGGCGCAGCTGACCTCGGGCTGGTCGGACGCCTACTACGTCGACTTCACCGCCGGTGGCGGTGACGGCGACCGTCCGATCGTGCTCTCCTACGCCTCCTCGCCCCCCTTCACGATCGACGAGGAGTCGGGCGAGGCGACGACCTCGGCGCTGCTGGACACCTGCTACCGGCAGGTCGAGTACGCCGGCGTGCTCGCCGACACCGAGAACCCCGAGGGGGCCCGGGCGCTGGTCGACTTCATGGTCTCCCCGGCCTTCCAGCAGACGCTGCCGGAGAGCATGTACGTGTTCCCCGTCGACGACGAGGTGTCGCTCCCGCAGGACTGGCAGCGCTTCGCCGAGCTCGCCGACGACCCGCTGCAGCTCGACCCGGAGCAGGTCAGCCAGAACCGCGAGACCTGGCTACGCGAGTGGGAGGACGTGGTCGGCGGGTGAGCAGCGCTCGGTCGCGTCCGCCCGGCCCGGTGCGGCTTCTCGGATCGCTCGGCTGGGGAGCCGCGGTGCTGCTGCCCGCGGCGTTCCTCGTCGTGTTCTTCGGCCTGCCGCTGATCGCGATGCTCCGCCTCGGGCTGCTCGGCGACGCCGGCGGCCTCGACGTCGGTGGCGTGGTCGAGGCGCTGGCACGGCCCCGCATCGCCGAGGTCGTCTGGTTCACGCTGTGGTCGGCGACGCTCGGCACGGTGGGCTCCCTGCTGCTCGGCGTCCCGCTGGCCCACCTGCTCTTCCGGCGACGCTTCCCCGGCCGGACCCTGCTGCGCGGCATCGTGGTCGCCCCGTTCGTGCTGCCGACGGTGGTGGTGGGCATCGCCTTCCGGCGCCTGTTCACCGGCCCGTTGGACTGGACGGGGCTCGACGGCTCCGCCGTCGGCATCGTGCTCGCGCTGGTCTTCTTCAACGTCGCGGTCGTCGTACGCACCGTCGGGTCGTTCTGGGAGGGGCTGGACCCGCGTCCGGCTCAGGCCGCCGCCTCGCTCGGGGCGTCGCCGTGGCGGGTCGCACGCACCGTGACCCTCCCGGCGCTGATGCCGGTGCTGATCTCGGCGGCGTCGGTGGTGTTCCTCTTCTGCGCCACCGCCTTCGGAGTCGTGCTGACCCTCGGCGGCCTGCAGTACGCCAACGTGGAGACGCAGATCTACCTGCTCACGACCCAGTTCCTCGACCTGCAGGGGGCTGCTGCCCTGTCGCTTCTCCAGGTGGCGGTGGTCGCGCTGCTGCTGGGTCTCACCAGGGTGGGCCGGCGGCGTACGGAGACGGGGCTGGCCCGCGGTGCCGGCGGGCCGGCGCCACGGCTGGGGCGTACGGATGCGCCCGTGCTCGCCCTCGCGGCCGTCGTGCTCGTCCTCGTGCTGGCTCCGGTCGCGGCCCTGATGCTGGGGTCGGTGCGGTCGGGCGGTGAGTGGACGCTCGCCGGATGGGAGCGGCTGCTCGGCCTCGGCGCCGCGGCCGACGCGGCCTCAGGCACCGTCGTGCCGGGCAGCGGGGGGTCGGCGTACGAGGCGGTGGGCCTCTCGCTGCGGGTCGCGGTGGACGCGACCCTCCTCGCGCTCACGCTGGGCGTCCTCGTCTCCTGGCTCGTGGCGCGGGGTCCGGGGGCCGCGGGCCCCGGGGCGGCCGGCTCGGCGACGTCGGGCGGCGTACGTCGTCGTGTCGTGAAGGCGCTCGACGGTCTCGTGATGCTGCCGTTGGGCGTCTCGGCGGTGACGATCGGCTTCGGCTTCCTCGTCACGATGGGGCGTCCGCCCCTGGACCTGCGCGACTCCCTCGTGCTCGTGCCGATCGCGCAGGCGCTGGTGGCGCTGCCGCTGGTGGTGCGCACGCTGGTGCCGGTGCTGCGCTCGGTCGAGACCCGCCAGCGCGAGGCCGCGGCGAGCCTCGGGGCGCCGCCGTGGCGGGTGGCGATGACGGTCGACCTGCCGCTGGCCTGGCGCGGTCTGCTGGCCTCTGCAGGCTTCGCCTTCGCGGTCTCCCTGGGCGAGTTCGGAGCCACGGCCTTCCTCGCGGGGTCCGACCGGCCCACGCTGCCCGTCCTCGTCTACCGGCTGCTTGGACGCCCCGGTGAGGACAACCTGACCACCGCGCTCGCGGGGTCGGTGCTGCTCGCGGTGCTGTGCGCGGGGACGATGCTGCTCGTGGAGCGGTGGCAGGTGCGGTCGGTGGGGGCGCTGTGAGCGGTCTCGCGGTCGAGGGCGTGACCGTGCGCCTGGACGACACGCTCGCCCTCGACGACGTCGACGTGCGACTCGAGCCCGGTCGGGTGCTGGCGGTGCTGGGCCCGTCCGGGTCGGGCAAGTCGACCCTGCTGCGGGCCGTCGCCGGCCTTCAGCCGACCGAGGCCGGGCGGGTGCGGTGGGACGGGCAGGACCTCGCCGGGGTGCCCGTGCACCGGCGGGGGTTCGCGCTGATGTTCCAGGACGGCCAGCTCTTCGCGCACCGCACGGTCGGCGACAACGTGGCGTACGCCCTGCCGCGGCGCGACCGCGGCTCGGCCAGCGGCCGTACGCGGGTCGGGGAGCTCCTGGAGCTGGTGGGCCTGCCGGGGTACGCCGCGCGTCGCCCGGCGACGCTCTCGGGCGGGGAGCAGCAGCGGGTCGCGCTCGCTCGTGCCCTGGCCGCCCGACCGCGGCTCCTGCTGCTCGACGAGCCGCTCTCCAGCCTCGACGCCGCGCTGCGGACGCGTCTGGCGGTCGACCTGCGCCGCATCCTCACCGATGCGGCCGCGACCGCGGTGGCCGTCACCCACGACCACGCCGAGGCGTTCGCGCTGGCCGACGAGGTCGCGCTGCTGCGCGACGGCGCGGTCGCCCAGCGTGGCGAGCCTGCGGAGGTCTGGCGCGCTCCGGTCTCGGTGGAGGTGGCGCGCTTCCTGGGGTTCGACCGCGTGCTGGAGGGCGCGGCCGCGACCGGGGTGCGAGCGGCCGGTGCCGGCCCGGCCGACGAGCGCCCGCTCGCCGTGCGCCCGGGCGTGCTGGCACTCGACCCGGCCGGCGAGGTGCGAGGACGTGTCGTCGGCGTCCGTCCGGCGCCCGAGCAGGTCGTGGTCGAGCTCGAGGTGGAGGGGTGGGGGCGCCTGGGGGCGTACGCGGACACGGCCCCGCAGATCGGTGAGACCGTGACCTCGCGGGTGGACCTGAGCCGCACCGCGCCCGTCGGTCCACGCTGAGCCGCGGCGTGTCGATCACGAAAAGGTGACGGCGCCGCCGCCCGTGTTTCCCGTGGGGCTGGGGTGCCCTACGTTCTCATCCGGCGCCCTGAGACGAAGGGGAAGCGACTCAGGGCGCCCTCTCCTCCGTGTGCTCGGGGCGGCTTTTCGCGTGTGAGGTGGATCGACGCGGGTGAGTGCACGCCTGTGACGGGGTACCTCCCTGGCATGACCAGCACGCTGCCCCGCACGTCCGAGTCCGTCTCCGTCGACGTCGCCCGCATGCGGCACCTGCTCGACGGCGAGTACGCCGAGATGCGCGACGTCGTGCGCGGCAAGCTCCGCGAGCACGCGGACATGGTCCAGAACGCCATCCACTTCGACACCCCGACGTACCGCCGGAAGGTGCTCGAGATGGTGCAGCAGATGGCCGGTGAGGGCCTGTGCTCCATGGGCTTCCCCGAGGAGTACGGCGGCCAGGGCGACGTCGGCGCGAACGTCGCGGCGTTCGAGACCCTCGCCTTCGGCGACCTGTCGGTGCTGGTGAAGTTCGGCGTGCAGTTCGGACTGTTCGGCGGGGCGCTGATCCAGCTGGGCACCGAGAAGCACCACGAGCGATACCTGAAGCCCACGATGGACGGTGAGCTGCTCGGCTGCTTCGCGATGAGCGAGACCGGTCACGGCTCCAACGTGCAGCACATCGACACCACCGCGACCTACGACCTCGAGGCGCGCGAGTTCGTGCTGAACATGCCGCACGAGTACGCCGGCAAGGACTACATCGGCAACGCCGCCGAGCACGCCACGATCGCGGTCGTCTTCGCGCAGCTCGAGGTCGGCGGCGAGGGCCGCGGCGTGCACGCCTTCGTCGTGCCGATCCGCGACGAGGAGGGCGAGCCGCTGCCCGGCGTACGCATCGCCGACGACGGCCCCAAGATCGGCCTCAACGGCGTCGACAACGGCCGCATCTGGCTCGACCACGTGCGCGTGCCGCGGGAGAACCTGCTCGACCGCTACGGCCAGGTCTCCGAGACCGGCGTGTACTCCTCGCCCATCGACAACCCCGACCGCCGCTTCTTCACGATGCTCGGCACGCTCGTGCAGGGCCGCATCTGCGTCGGCGGCGGCGGCATCTACGCCTCCAAGGTCGCCCTGGCGATCGCGGTGGAGTACGCCCACCTGAGGCGCCAGTTCGCCACCAGCGACGACCAGCCCGAGCAGCTGCTCATCGACTACGGGCTGCACCAGCGGCGGCTGTTCCCGCTGATCGCCCGCACGTACGCCATGCACTTCGCCCAGGACCGCCTGCGCGAGGACTTCAAGAGCCTGTTCCGCTTCGACGCCGACGGCTCACGTGACGACGACGCCGAGGAGGAGCAGCGGGCGCTAGAGGCCCGCGCCGCCGGCACGAAGGCCTTCGGCACCTGGCACGCCAGCCACGTCATCCAGGAGTGCCGCGAGGCCTGCGGAGGTGCCGGCTACCTCTCGGCCAACAGGCTCGGCTCGCTGCGCGCCGACACCGACGTCTTCACCACCTTCGAGGGCGACAACCACATCCTGCTGCAGCTGGTCGCCAAGGGTCTGCTGACGAACTACTCGACGAACTTCGGTGAGCTCGACCAGATCGGCATGGCGCTGTTCGTCGGCGGCATGGCCGTCGACACCGTCATCGAGCGCACCGCGCTGCAGAAGGTCGTCGAGGGCGTCCGCGACATGCTCACCGGCGGCCCTACCGACCACGACGTGGACTTCGACGAGGACTCGGGCGTGTACGACACCGCCTGGCACGTCAACCTGTTCCGCTACCGCGCCGATCACACCCTCGTCGGGGCGGCGCGACGGCTCAAGGCCGGCATCGACGCGGGAGAGGACCCCGGTGCGGTCTTCAGCCGCTGCCAGGACCACGTCATCAACGCGGCCCGCGCCCACGTCGAGAAGCTCATCATCGAGGACTTCGCGGCCAAGCTGCGCGAGACCGAGGGCACCCCCGAGCACGAGGCGCTGCAGCTGATGTGCGACCTGTACGCCCTGAAGGTGATCGAGGAGCAGCGCGCGTGGTTCATGGAGCACGGCCGGCTCTCCTCGCAGCGATCGAAGGCCGTCACGAAGGCGGTCGACGTGCTGTGCCAGCGCACCCGCCCGGTCGCCCAGCAGCTGGTCGACGCCTTCGGGGTGCCCCCGGAGATGCGCGACGCCGAGATGCTCCGCCAGGCCTCCGAGGCGGAGAACCTACCCCGCCCCTCGACCTACACCGCCTGACCCGCCGAGAGGGCACCACTTCAGGCCGAGAGGGCACCACTTCAGGCTCAGAGGGCACCACTTCAGGCCGAGAGGGCATCACCTCGGGCGTCCGTCGGGCCGGTTGCTGTCCCGGCAGCGCGCGTCCGGGGCTTATCCCCCGATGCGTCCCGCTCCACTGGTCGAGGAGTCGCAGCGGCATCACGGTTTGGGCATGTCCGAACTCACTGCCTCTGTCCCACCATGCACGCCTCTCCCCGCAGACCGTCCATGGACCACAGCCGAAGCACACGATCACGGTCTCTCACGTCACCACCTCGACGCGCTCATAGGTGCTGGGGCGGTCAGGCCGATGTTCAAAGGGGTGTACGTCGACGCGTCGGCCGCCGACACGCAAGCCCTCCGGCTGCAGGCGCTGAAACTCGTGGTCAAGGAGTCCTCGATCGTCGTCGACGGCACGGCCACGTGGTTCTTCGCCGGCGATCGCGCCCTGGCGCCGGGTGAGCACCGAGAGCTGCTGCCCCCGCGGGTCTTCGACGACCGGCGAGGGTGCCGCATGCGCCGCCGAGGAGTCGACAGCGGTACGCGGGACATGCGCGACGAGGACGTGATCGAGATCGACGGTCTCCGCGTCACGACGGCTCTGCGCACCGCCACAGACGTCGCCCGTCTACAGCGCCCGCAGCGGGCCCTGGCCTCGCTCGACAGTCTGCTGGCCGCCGGAGCCGTGGACCAGCAGGAGCTGATCGAGACGCTCGAACGGTTCCGGGGCTTCCGGCACGTGGTGCGCGCGCGTTCGCTCGTACGCTGGGCAGATGGCCGGTCGGAGTCCTACGGCGAGTCGGCAGTCAGGTACGTCTGGCGGATGATCCCGGGCCTGCCGACCCCGCAGCTGCAGGTGGAGGTCCGGGTCGGTGGTCACGTCTTCCGCCTCGACCTCGCCGATGAGGACCTCAAGCTCGCATTTGAGTACGACGGCCGCGAGTTCCACGGCCCGGACCGAGCTGAGCACGACATGTGGAGACGTGGTCTCGTCGCCGGCGAGGACTGGGCCGTCAACGTGCTGCGTGACGAGAACGTCTTCGGGCGGCAGGCGAACGTGGAGGGCGTCCTGTCCCGAGCGTTCCGCGAGAGGCGCCGAGAGCGCCGAGGGGTGTGAGCAGGACTCGAGGTGCTGCCCCGTCGGCCTGAAGTAGCGCCCTCTCGGCCTGAGGTGGTGCCCTCTCGGCCCGAGGTGATGCCCTCTCGGGGTCAGTAGCCGCCGTTGTCCTCGTACCGCTTGAAGGAGGCGCGGACCTCCTCCTCGGCGGCGAGCCGCCCGACCCACTCGGCGCCCTCGACGGACTTGTTCGGCTCGAGGTCCTTGTAGACCTCGAAGAAGTGCTGGATCTCGAGCCGGTCGAACTTCGAGACGTGGGAGATGTCGCGCAGGTGCTGCTGGCGCGGGTCGGCCGCGGGCACGCACAACACCTTGTCGTCGCCGCCGGCCTCGTCGGTCATGCGGAACATGCCGATCGCGCGGCAGCGGATCAGGCAGCCGGGGAACGTCGGCTCCGGCAGGATCACCAGCGCGTCCAGCGGGTCGCCGTCGAGGCCGAGGGTCTCCTCGATGAAGCCGTAGTCGGCCGGGTACTGCGTGGCGGTGAACAGGGTGCGGTCCAGACGCATGCGGTGCGTCTTGTGGTCGAGCTCGTACTTGTTGCGGTTCCCCTTGGGGATCTCCACCAGGACGTCGAACTCCACCTGATCTACCCTTCTCCTACGTCGAACGCTCAGAAGCGGGCGTGCCTCACGTCGGCTCGCCGGTGCACAGTGTTGCCTATCCGTCGACCACGGGCCACCCAGGCCCCTGAACACCCCCCACCGCTGCGACCGGGTCAGGAGGCGTCATGGCTCGGCCCGACCCGCCCCGTCGCACCCGTCACGGCCGACCGCTGTGGACCATCCTGATCAGCGCCGCGGTCGCCGGCTTCCTCGGCGCCGCGCTGCTGACGATCATCGGAGGCACGCCCGACACCACCCCACCGCCGGACCCCGACGTGCTCGCGCGGCAGCAGCCCGCCGCGCTGCCGCCGCCGAGCGGGCTGGACCTCCCGCCGCTCGGTGTCGAGGCGCCGGTCGCGCAGCCGCTGTCGCCCTCGACGGCGGATCCGGTCGACGTCGCCGAGGTCGTACGCCCCCTCGCCGGTCGCCGCGGCACCCTGGGGCCCCGCGTGCACCTGGTGGTCGCGGGCACCGACGGCGACCCGCTCGTCACGGTCGGCTCGGGCACCTTCATCCCCGCGTCTCTGACCAAGCTCATGACCGCGGCCGCCGTCACCGAGGGCCTGCCCCGGGACCGGCGCTTCGCGACCGAGGCGCGGCTGGAGCCGGGCACGGGCGCGCGACCCCTGCTCCATCTGGTCGGCGGCGGCGACCCGCTGCTCGCCTCCGCCCGCGACGAGGGGCCGGGCGACGTGCCTGTGGCCGACCTCGCCACGCTGGCACGCACCAGCGCCCGCAACCTCACCGCCGTCGGGGTCGACACCGTGCGGCTGCGCTACGACGCGACTCTCTTCTCGGGCGACGGGCGCAACGCCGCCTGGCCGGCGGACTACTACGCCGACGTGGTCGCTCCGATCACCGCGCTGATGGTCGACCAGGGACGCAGCGGCACGGGGTTCGGGATGGTCGCCGACCCCTCCGTCGCGGCAGCCGAGGTGTACGCGACCGCGCTCGAGGCCGCCGGCATCACGGTGCGGGGCCGCCCGCAGCCGGCCACCGCGCCGGCGGCGGACGGTCCGGGCACCGACGGTGCCCCCGTGAGCGTGGGTGTCGTACGCAGCGCCCCGCTGGACCTGATGGTGCGGCACATGCTGGAGGTCAGCGACAACGTCGTGGCAGAGACGCTCGCGCACCACCTGGCGATCGCGCAGGGGCGTACGCCGGACTTCACCGGTGCCGCCGATGCCAGCCGCGAGGTGCTCCGGAGCCTGGGTGTCCCCCTCGAGGGCCTCGTCCTCCGCGACGCCTCGGGGCTCTCCCGGCGCAACCGTGTCGCGCCGGCGACGATCATCGGGGTGCTGCACGAGGCGGCCTCGGCCGATCGTCCGGCCCTGCGGCCCGTGCTCACGGGTCTGCCCGTCGCGGGCTTCACGGGCAGCCTCGCGGGCCGGTACGCCGACGCGCCCGCCGCGGGGCTCGGCACCGTACGCGCCAAGACGGGCACGCTCACCGGCGTCCACGGCCTGGCCGGCACCGTCGTCGACCGCGACGGCACCGAGATGCTGTTCGTCGCGGTGGCGGACCGCGTACGCCTCGACCAGACGCTCGCCGCCCGGGACCTGCTGGCCCGTCTCACTGCCCGTCTCGCGGCCTGTCGCTGCGGCGACGGCCGCGCTAACCCGGTCGGCTAGGGCCCGTCGCTGCTCCGACCGGACGGTCCGCTCGGGGTCCGGCCTAGGGTCGGGGCATGGACAGGCGCTGGTCATGAGCGGGGCGGAGGAGCACGGCCCGCTGCCGGGCTCGGCGATGATCGACTGGGACGTGGCCGTCTCGTTGGGCTCCCGCCTCGCGGGCGACGGTCCGCAGGTCAGCGGTGTCGGCGCGCGGCGTGCGGTCTCCGAGCTCCGCCGTGGCGCGAAGCGCTCGACGGACCTCGTGCGCGACTTCACCGGGCTTGACGCCCCGCCCGACACCGCGCCGCTGCTGGTCGTCGACCGGCGCGGCTGGGTGCAGGCCAACGTCGACGCCTTCGCCTCGGTCATCGGCCCCGTCACCGACCGGCTGGTGGACCAGAAGGGGGCGCCCCCGGCGCTCGCCCGCGCGATCGGGTCCCGCATCACCGGAGCCGAGATCGGTGGTCTGCTCGGGTTCCTCGCCGGCAAGGTGCTCGGTCAGTTCGACCCGTTCCACGACCCCCACGGTCGGCTGATGCTCGTGGCGCCGAACATCGTCGCGACCGAGCAGGCCCTCGGGGCCAAGCCCTCGGACTTCCGGCTGTGGGTGTGCCTGCACGAGGAGACCCACCGGGTGCAGTTCACGGCGAACCCCTGGCTGCGCGACCATCTCTCCGCACAGGTCCGGGCGCTCACCGACAGCATGGAGACCGACACGGCCGCCCTGCTCGCCGACGGCGCGAAGCGTGTCGTCGCCGCGGTGCGTGCCGGCCGGGACGAGCGCGAGGAGGCCGGCCCCGTCGGCCTGATGGAGATCTTCGCGAGCGAGGAGCAGCGCGCGGTCATCGACCGCGTGACCGGTGTGATGAGCCTGTTGGAGGGCCACGCCGATGTCGTGATGGACGGTGTCGGCCCCGAGGTCATCCCCACGGTGGACTCGATTCGGGCCTCCTTCGAGGAGCGTCGCGACGGCCTGGGGGTCCTCGACAAGCTGCTGCGGCGCCTGCTGGGGCTGGACCAGAAGATGGCGCAGTACCGCGACGGCGCGGTCTTCGTACGCCACTGCGTCGACCGGGTCGGGATGGACGGCTTCAACGCGGTGTGGACCGGTCCGGAGACGCTCCCGAGCAAGGCCGAGATCCACGACCCGGCCGCCTGGGTGCGCCGGGTGCACGGCTGAGGCCGGCGGTGGCAGGCCCGCACCCCGCCGTCGCGGCGACGAGGCTGGGCGTACGCCGTGTGCTCGACGCCGACCTCCCGGCGCCCGGCCTCCCGGCCCTCGACGGGGAGCCGGGCAGCCTCCCCACGGTGGTGGTCGCCTGCTCGGGAGGCCCCGACTCGACCGCTCTGCTGGCGGCGACCGTGCACGAGGCGTCGCGGCGGGGCGTACGCCGGGCGCGCGTCGTCGCCGCCACCGTCGACCACGGGCTGCAGGCCGACTCCGCAGAGGTCACCGCCACGACGGTCGCGCGCGCCGCGGAGATCGGCGCCGACGAGACCCTCTCCTCGCGCGTGGTCGTCGACGCGCCCGGCGTGGGCCCCGAGGCCGCCGCGCGGCAGGCCCGGTACGCCGTGCTCGAGCAGGTCGCCGACCACGTCGGCGCGCGCCTCGTGCTGCTCGGCCACACGCTCGACGACCAGGCCGAGACCGTGCTGCTCGGGCTGACGCACGGGGCCGGGGCACGCGCGCTCGCCGGCATGAGACCGGGGTTCGACCGGTTCCGTCGGCCTCTGCTAGGCATCACCCGCGAGCAGACCGTGACCGCGTGCGCGGCCCTGGACCTCACGGTCTGGCACGACCCGCACAACCACGACCCGGGCTTCACCCGCGTCAGCGTCCGCGACCGGGTGCTGCCGGTGCTCGAGCGCGAGCTGGGGCCGGGCATCGCCGCGACGCTGGCCCGCACGGCAGCCATGCTGCGCGACGACGTCGCCTACCTGGAGGACGCCGCGGACGACGCCGCCGCCCGGCTCCTCCGCCCCGACGGCGGCGTGGACGTCGCGGCAGCCGACCTGCCGCCGGCGCTGCGACGCCGCGTGCTGCACCGCGCCGCCCTCGAGGCGGGGAGCCCGGCCGCGGAGCTCACCCACGAGCACGTGCTCGGCATCGACGCGCTGCTGGTCGCCTGGCGCGGCCAGGCCGGTGTGGACCTGCCCGGCCGACGGCGCGCGGTGCGCGACGGCGATCTGCTGCGCTTCGTACGACCCGGCTGAGGCTGTCAGGAGGCACCGGGCTGCGCCGATTCGGCGCGCAGCGATGGCCGGTCGACTACGGTCTGCGTGATGACGGACGTCCGCGTGAGGCTGATGGAACCCGCTGACGTCGACGAGGCCTTCGTGGCCCGCTGGGACGGCCTCGCCGCCCGGGCCCTGGAACCCAACCCCTACTTCGAGCCGCCGATGCTCGGGGCGGCCCTGGCACACCTCGCGGACGACCCGTCGATCCGGCTCGTCGTGGCCGAGGCCGCCGACGAGCTGCGGTTCCTCGCACCGGTGCACCGCACGTCTCGCTACCGACGCGTGCCCGTCCGTACGCTCCGCACCTGGTCCCACGCCCACAACTTCCTCGGCGCCCCCCTGGTCGCGCCGACCTCGCCGGTCTCGACGTGGTCCGCGGTCCTGCACTTCCTGCGCGACGCCGCGTCGGCCGCGTGGTTCTGCCTCGAGGAGGTCCGTGCGGAGGGTCCGGTGGTCCGTGCGCTGCAGGAGGCCTGCGGCAGGCACGGCACCACGCTGACGACCCTGGCCTCGACCTCGCGGGCGACGCTCGACCGGGAGCTGCCGGCCGACTACGTCGCCACGCGCCTCAGCGCGTCGCGGCGCAAGACCCTGCGCCGCCACCGGCGCCGGCTCTCCGACGCGCTCGGGGCGCCGGTCGAGGTCGACGACCTCGCCCTCGCCTCGGAGACCGAGCTGCTCGCCGCCGTGGAGCACTTCCTCGAGCTCGAGGCGGCCGGCTGGAAGGGCGAGGACGGGGGCGCGATGGACGTCCGCCCGGGGCACGCCGCGTTCTTCCGCGCCTTCTGCCGCGAGGCCGCACGCCGCGGGCGGCTGGAGATGCTGCGACTCGGCGCGAACGGCACCGCGGTGGCCTACACCTGCAACGTCACCGCGCAGGACCACGGCTTCGGGTTCAAGGTCGCCTACGACCCGGCGTACGCACGCCACTCCCCGGGGCTGCTGCTGCAGGTCGAGGAGCTCCAGTCGATGGTCGACAGGGGTGATCGCGTGCGGTTCGACGCGTGCGCCAGTCCGGACGGCGACCTGCCCAACATGCTCTTCGCGGACCGTCTGGCGCTGGCGACCCTGGCCGTCCCGCTGAACCGCCTGAGTGGTCCGCTCGCCGCGCGCGTGGTGCCGGCGCTGCTGACGGCGCGGGAGAGGGTGCGGGACCGGCGGCCGACGAGAACCGCCGGCGGCGCGTCGTGAGAACGACCCGGAGCGCGCAGCACCGCGACCTGCTCCTGCGGTGCGTGGCGCAGCACGACGGGCTTCGAGAGGTGCTTCTCGACCTCTCCGTCGATCCCGGCGCCCCCGGAGCCCTGGAAGCCCTGGAGGCCCTCACCACCTCCCGCCGCCCCTCGGTGGTGCGGTGGCGGCACCGGTCCGCCGCGGGGACCGGTCACCCCGATCTGCTGGTGGAGCTCGCCGTACGCCGTGCGGGGAACCGGTCTCTGCGTAACGAGGTCGCCGGCCGGCGATGGGCCGCCACCGCAGGTGTGAACACCCCGCGCGTCCTCGCGCACGACACGGCGGGGGAGTGGATGGTCGGGGAGGCGGCGACGCCGGTGGAGCCCGACCCGGCGTACGTCGACACGGTGGTCGCCCAGGCGCGCCTGATCGCGGCGGCACCGGCGCCACCGCCCGGGGAGGACAGCCGGTCGTGGCAGGCGCCGCCCGTCGCTCGGCTGCTCAACGCCGGGCTGGCCACCACGCACGGCCTGCCGGTCCCGCTCTTCCTGCGTGCTCGCGAGGCCTACCGGAGCCTCCCGCACGACCAGCCGGTGCACGGCGACTTCTACTACCTCAACGTGCCCGTGGACGCCGCCGGTCGGCCCGCGGTCGTCGACTGGGAGTTCCGCGGTCAGGGCCCGGAGTTCAGCGACGTGCTGCGGATGTGGGTCTCGCTCCCCGAGCGGTCGCTGCGCGACCAGCTGCTCGAGAGCCTCCTCGGCTCCGCGAGCGCGGAGCAGCGAGGACGCATCGGTGTGGTCGCGCGGTGGATGGCCGTGCGACAGCTCGCGGAGAACCTGACGTTCGTCGTCCGCACCTCGCAGGTCAGTCTCGACCACGCCCGCGAGGTGCTGCCGGAGGCCGTCGCCGTGGCCGAGGCGCTCGGCGCGCCCTGACCGGGCACACGGCCCTCCGGCCCCCGGCCGGTGTGTCGTGGCCGGACCTGTGCGAAGGTCTGCGCATGGACGCCCAGCACGTCGAGGGAGACCTCGTCGAGGTCCTCTTCTCCGAGGACCAGATCCAGGCCCGGCTCGCCGAGCTCGCTGCCGACATCGAGCGCGACTACGAGGGCGAGGAGCTGCTCCTCGTCGGCGTGCTCCGGGGCGCGCTCATGGTGATGGCGGACCTCTCGCGCCACCTCGGCCGGCACGTGGAGACCGACTGGATGGCGGTGAGCTCCTACGGGTCGGGCACGAAGTCCTCGGGCGTCGTCCGCATCCTCAAGGACCTCGACACCGACATCGCAGGCCGGCACGTGCTGATCGTCGACGAGGTCATCGACTCGGGGCTGACGCTGAAGTGGCTGGTCTCCAACCTCGCCTCGCGCAACCCGGCGTCGATCAAGATCGTCACGTTGCTGCGCAAGCCCGCGGCCCACGCGATGGACGTGGACGTCGAGTACGTCGGCTGGGACATCGGCGACGAGTTCGTCGTCGGCTACGGCCTGGACTACGCCGAGAAGTACCGCAACCTGCGCCAGATCGGCACGCTCGCGCCGCACGTCTACCGCTGACGCGGCGCGCCACGGGCACGTCGATGTCGCCGCCGGAGGAGCCCGGGCGCGTGCGGTGGCAGCCTGCGCCGCCCCCGCCACGACGCCTGCTGCTGGTCGATGGGCTGATCGCCGCCGCGATCGGCGCCGTCGCCTTGGTGTTCTCCACGGCCTCGTTCGACGGCCCGCCGGCGCTGGGGCACGTCGCCCTGCTGGTGCTCGCGGTGACGCTGCGGCGCGCAGCCCCGTGGGTCGCCATGGGTCTGGGGGTGACGGCCGGCGTCGTCCAGGCCGCCTCGCTGGTCATCGCCGTGCCGGCCGACCTGGCGTACGCGCCCCTGTGCCTGGCGCTCGGCGCCAGTGCGTCGGCGACGGTGCGGCGGGTGGGCCTCGTGTGCTCCCTCGCAGCGACGGTGACCGCGGGAGCGGTGACGGCGGTCCTGACCGGGGCCGGGGGACTGCGGGAGAACGCCCTGACGGTCGTCCTGGTGAGCGCGACCACCGCACTGCTCACGGTCGGACCCTGGACGGTCGGCCAGCTCCAGCGCACCCGACGGGAGAACCTGCGCATCGCCGTGCAGAGCGAGGTCGACGCGGTCGAGCGTCGCCGGCTCGCCGAGGCGTACGAGCAGCAGGCCGAACGCTCCCGCATCGCCGCCGACATGCACGACCTCGTGGCCCACTCCTGGGCCGTGGTGGCCGCCCAGGCCACGGGCGCCCGGTACGCGAGCTCGCCCGCGACCACCGAGCAGGCCCTCGACGTCATCGCCGACACCGCGCGCACCGCCATGGCCGACCTCAACACGATCGTCCGCCGGCTCCGGCGCACCGAGACCGACGACCCCGACGACCCCGCGACCGGGACACTCCTCGCGGAGGGGGCGTACGGGTCCGCGCACGACGACGAGCAGGACGCCCGCCTGCTGGACCGGATGCGCGCCTCGGGCATGCAGCTGGAGGTCCACGACGACGGCGACCCGCCGGACTCACCGCTGTTGCGCCAGACCGAGCACCACCTGCTCCGCGAGGCCCTGACCAACGCGTTGAAGCACGCCGACCTGGCTCGACCGGTCACGCTCACCCGCCGGCGGGGCGCCGACGTGACGATGGAGGTCCGCTCGAGCCTCCACCGGGACCGCCCACCCGCCGCGGGCACGGGGCACGGCCTGGTGGGCATG
Organism: Nocardioidaceae bacterium; assembly: GCA_018672315.1. Lineage (NCBI taxonomy): Bacteria > Bacillati > Actinomycetota > Actinomycetes > Propionibacteriales > Nocardioidaceae > Nocardioidaceae bacterium. Next base: position 1,883,428 of record CP076053.1, read on the forward strand.
CGTGAGCGTGCCGCGGCCGTGGGCGGGCACCTGAGCGCGGGTCCCGAGGGCGACACCTGGGCGGTCCGGGCCCGGCTGCCCCGACGTGAGGGGTCCGCATGACCGCGGTCGTACGCTGCCTGCTGGTCGACGACCAGGCGCTGTTCAGGGCCGGCATCGCCATGGTGCTGGACAGCCAGCCCGACCTGGAGGTCGTCGGGCAGGCCGGCGACGGCGACGAGGTGCTCGACCTGGTCGTCTCGACCGGGCCGGACGTCGTGCTGATGGACGTCCGGATGCCTCGGCTGGACGGCGTCGCCGCCACCCGTCGGCTCCTCGAGCGGCTGGGGGACGAGGCCCCGAAGGTGCTGGTGCTGACCACGATCGAGGGTGACGACTCGGTGGTGGACGCGATCGACGCCGGCGCCAGCGGGTTCCTGCTCAAGCAGGCCGAGCCGGAGCTGCTCCTCGCGACCGTCCGCGCGGTCGCGGCGGGCAACCACGTGGTGGCGGCCGGTGCCACCCGCACCCTCTTCGAGACCGTCCGCGGGCGGAGACCGACCTCGCCCGGCCCCGAGTACGACAGCCTCACCGCCCGCGAGCGCGAGATCCTGCTGCTGACCGCCCGCGGGCTCTCGAACGCCGAGATCGCCGCGGCCGAGCACCTCACCGAGGGCACCGTGAAGACCCACGTCTCGGCCGTCCTGACCAAGCTCGGGCTGCGCGACCGCGTCCAGGTCGTGGTGTACGCCTACGAGCACGGTCTGACCTGAGTCGCGGGTCCGGTCCGACGGATCTCCCACTCGCGGCAGAGGCAGGTTCCCTCTCGCGACCGATGTGCGCAGGGCGTACGCCGCGAAGACTCGTGCCCATGAGCACACCACGCGCCGGCACCCCCGCCACAGCCGCCACAGCCGCCACCGAGCACATTTCCGGCCGGGGACGCACCGGCCACCACCCCGACCAGACCGTCGTCGAGCTGCGGCACGTCATGCGGCACTACGGCTCGAGCGACTCGGGGCCCGTCGTCCGCGCCCTCGACGACCTCAGCCTGTCCATCGCCCGCGGCGCGTTCACCGCGGTGATGGGTGCCTCCGGATCGGGAAAGTCGACCCTGATGAACGTCGCCGCGGGCCTCGACGACGTCACCGGCGGTGAGGTCCTCCTCGCGGGCAACCCGCTGCACCTGCTCGACGCGCGGCGTCGCACCGAGCTGCGCCGGGAGCACGTCGGCTTCGTCTTCCAGGCCTTCAACCTGGTGCCGGCGCTGACGGTGGAGGAGAACATCCGGCTCCCGTTCGAGCTCGCGGGTCGCGGCACCGGGGGTGGGACCGAGGCGTGGATCGACCACCTCGTGACGGTCCTCGGTCTGGGTGAGCGCCGCGGTCACCGACCGGCCGAGCTGTCCGGCGGTCAGCAGCAGCGCGTCGCGATCGCGCGCGCCCTGGCGCCCCGGCCCGACGTCGTCTTCGCCGACGAGCCCACCGGTAACCTCGACGCCCGGTCCTCGCGCGAGGTGCTCGCCCTGCTGCGCACCGCGGCGGCGGAGTACGGGCAGAGCATCGTGATGGTCAGCCACGACCCGGTGGCCGCGTCCTACGCGGACCGTGTCGTGGTGCTGGCCGACGGCCGGGTCGTCTCGGACTCCCCGGCCCGGTCGGCCCAGCAGATCGCCTCGCTGCTGGTCGCGGTGGAGACCGGCGAGACGGGTGAGGAGCGATGAGCGCGATCAGCCCGACGACGCCGGCGGGGCGGGGGCTCAGCCCGGAGGTGGTGCTCGGTGAGCGCGGCGAGCTGACCACCACCCGGCTGATCGCCGGTCTGTCGGGGGCGTACGGCGCGGTGATGATCGTGTCGGCGGCGGGTCTGTCGGCCCTGGTGACCGGGGAGAGGAGCGGGCTGGTCCTCCCGGCCGTGGCGTCCGTGTTCGTCGCGATCGCGCTGTACGTCGCGACGCTGACGATGACCAATGCGGTGGCCACCGTGATGGCCGGCCGTCGACGCGATGTCGCGCTGCTGCGCATGATCGGCGCCGATGAGCGCGAGCTGCGCAGCGTCGTCGTGGGCACCGTCGCTCGGGCGGCCACCGCCGCCGCAGCCGTCGGAGCGGCGGTCGGGGTCGCCGTCGGACACGGGGGGCGGTCCCTGCTCGTGATGACCGGAGCACTCCCGGACGAGGCGTACCCGTGGGTGTCGGTGGCCATGGCCGCCCAGGTGCTGGCGCTGGTCGTCGTGGTCGGCACCGTCGGCGGCCTCGCGGGTCGTGCGGGCTCACGCCAGGTGCTGCGGCTTCCCCCGGCGCAGGCGATGAGCGCGGCGGAGCAGGCCCGCACCCCTTCGGCGCCCCGGCGCCTGCGCCTGCTGCGCCGGCTCGCCACGGCCGGCCTCCTCGGGGGCGGCGCGCTGCTGCTGGTCGCGGGGATGGTGCTCGGCGAGAGCCTCACGCAGAGCGGTCTCGCGGTCATGACGGCCTTCGCCGGCGCGGTCGCGCTCGGCACCGGCGTGGTGACGGGCGGCCGTACGGTGCTGCCCCGGGTCGTCGCGGTCTGCGGTCGGGCCCTGGGGACCTCTCCGTCGGCGCGGATCGCGCGACGCAACGCGGTCGACGACCCCGACCGCACCACCCGCTCGTTGCTGGGTCTGGTCGTCGGCGTCGGGCTCGTCACGACGTTCGCCACCGGATCCGCCTCGCTCGCCGCCGCCCTGCCCCGGATGGGCTTCACCGGGGAGGACCAGGTGCTGGCGGAGCGGTTCCTCTCGATCGCCTCGGCGATCATGATCGGCATCGTCGTGATCTCGGCCGTGCTCTCGGCGGTCGGGTTCGTGGCCACGATGTCGACCACGGTACTGCAGCGTCGCCGCGAGATGGGCCTGCTGCAGGCGCTGGGCTTCACCCCCTCCCAGGTGCGCGCCATGGTGACCGGCGAGGCCGTCGCCATGACCGGGTCGGCGATCGTGCTCGGGCTCGCGCTCGGAGTGCTGTTCGGAGTCGTGGGCGCCCAGTCGCTCGTCGGCAGTCTCGGCACCGGGCTGGCAGTCGGCGTGCCGTGGGCGTCCCTCGCGCTGATCGCCGCCGGTGCGACGGTGCTGGTCGTGCTGTCCTCCCGCGCGCCGGCCGAGCAGGCGCTGCGGCTCACCCCGATCGAGGCGCTGCGGGTCACCTGACCGGGACGCCCGCGGGGTCGAGGACCTCGTCCGGCCAGCCGTCGCCGTCGCGCAGCGGCTCGCCGGCGAGGACCGTGGCGGCCCAGCAGTCGTGGCGTACGCCCCGCTGCTCGAAGCCCTCGCGTATCCGGCCCTCGTACGCGAACCCCACCGCCCGCGCGACGTGCGCCGAGGCGGCGTTGCCGACCCGGGCCCGCCACTCCACCGAGGTCAGACGCATCGGTCCGAGGCCCCACCGCAGGATGGTGCGCACGGCGTCGGTGGTCAGCCCGCGCCCACGCGCGTCGGGGTGGGTCAGGAAGCCGATCGCCGCGCGGCCCGCGCCCGTCGAGTGCAGGTCGATCCCGCCCGCGTACGTCCCCGGGGTCGCCGTGTCCTCCAGGCAGAAGACCCAGTGCGTGTTCTCCGCCCAGCCGCGTCGGACGTACGCCAGGTACTGCTCCGCCTCGCGCGCGCCGTAGGGCGTGGGCACCGTCGTCGCCCACGTGGAGTCGGTGTCGGTGACGGCCTGCACCAGCCGCGGCAGGTCCTGCTCGGTGAGGGCGCGCAGCACGACCCGCTCACCGCGCAGCCGGGGCGGGGGAGGGCCGGGATCGGGAGCCACGCGACCAGGCTCGCACGGCGTGAGGCGCAGCACGGTGACGCCGGCGCGGGAACGTGTCCGCCGCCCGAGCCGTTGTGCCTGGCAGGAGCAGGTCCCGGCCTCCGGGGCCCCGTGTAACGTCTGAGAGTCTCCGGCGTCCGCCCCACTCCGCCCCCACCAGGGCAGCGGGACGCCCAGAAACCCACGAGGAGGCGGGGCCAGGCCCCGAGCGCATGGACTTCAAGAAGATCTTCCGCGGCCCCGTCGTGTGGATCGTCATCGTGGCGGTCGGCGTGCTGGTCGCCTTCTCCTTCCTCGCCCCCAACGGGGGGTACGAGGAGGTCGAGACCTCCGAGATGATCTCCCAGATCGAGTCGGGCAACGTCGACGAGATCACCTTCATCGACGGCGACCAGGAGGTCCAGGCGACGCTCGACGCCCCCGAGAGCGACGACCCCGACCAGGAGGTGCCCGGCCGCAAGATCTCCACGCACTGGGTCACCGGCCAGCAGGAGGGCATGGTCGCGGAGGCCCAGCGTCAGGTCGAGGCGGGCAACATCTCCTTCTCCGACTCCGAGAACCCGCAGCCGTCCTTCCTGGGTGGGCTGCTCAGCTTCCTGCTGCCCTTCATCATCATCATCGCGATCTTCCTGTTCCTGCTGAACAACGTGCAGGGCGGCGGCGGCCGGGTCATGCAGTTCGCCAAGTCCAAGGCGAAGATGATCACCAAGGACATGCCGCAGACGACCTTCTCCGACGTCGCCGGCTGCGAGGAGGCCATCGAGGAGCTCGGCGAGATCAAGGAGTTCCTGCAGGACCCGCCGAAGTTCCAGGCCGTCGGGGCCCGCATCCCCAAGGGCGTGCTTCTCTACGGCTCCCCGGGCACCGGCAAGACCCTGCTCGCCCGCGCGGTCGCGGGTGAGGCGGGCGTGCCGTTCTACTCGATCTCGGGCTCGGACTTCGTCGAGATGTTCGTCGGCGTGGGCGCCTCCCGGGTCCGCGACCTGTTCGAGCAGGCCAAGGAGAACGCCCCGGCCATCGTCTTCATCGACGAGATCGACGCGGTGGGTCGCCACCGCGGCGCCGGCATGGGCGGCGGCCACGACGAGCGTGAGCAGACGCTGAACCAGCTGCTGGTGGAGATGGACGGCTTCGACGTGCGCGGCGGCGTCATCCTGATCGCCGCGACCAACCGCCCCGACATCCTCGACCCCGCCCTGCTGCGACCCGGTCGCTTCGACCGGCAGATCGGCGTGGAGCCGCCCGACCTCGCGGGTCGGCACGAGATCCTGAAGGTGCACGCGCGCGGCAAGCCGCTCGCCGAGCACATCGACCTGCTGGGCATCGCACGGCGTACGCCCGGGTTCTCCGGCGCCGACCTGTCCAACGTGCTCAACGAGGCCGCGCTGCTGACCGCCCGCAACGGCAAGCAGCTGATCGGCCCTGAGGAGCTCGACGAGGCCATCGACCGTGTCATCGGCGGTCCGCAGAAGCGCACGCGTCTGATGGGCGAGAAGGAGAAGCTCATCACCGCCTACCACGAGGGCGGCCACGCGCTGGTCGCGGCGGCGCTGCCGGGCACCGACCCCGTGCACAAGGTGACGATCCTCCCGCGTGGCCGCGCGCTGGGCTACACGATGGTGCTGCCCGACGAGGACAAGTACAGCCAGTCGCGCTCGGAGATGCTCGACAAGCTGGCGTACATGCTCGGCGGCCGGGCCGCGGAGGAGCTGATCTTCCACGACCCCACGACCGGGGCCGGCAACGACATCGAGAAGGCCACCAACCTGGCCCGGGCCATGGTCACCGAGTACGGCATGACCGAGCGGCTCGGCGCGATCAAGCTCGGGGAGTCCGGCGGCGAGCCGTTCCTCGGTCGCGACATGGGCCACCAGCGCACCTACTCCGAGGACATCGCGGCCGTCGTGGACGCCGAGACCCGGTCGCTGCTGATGACCGCGCACCAGGAGGCCTTCGACATCCTCGAGGAGAACCGCGACGTGCTCGACGCGCTGGTGCTCTCGCTGATGGAGAAGGAGACCCTCGACAAGGCCGAGATCGCCGCGATCTTCGAGCCGCTGCGGCGCCGCCCCGTACGCCCCGCGTGGACCGGGTCGGACTCCCGGGTGCCGTCCACCGTCCCCCCGGTCGACGTGCCGCGCTCGGCGCGCGAGAAGGCCGCGATGGCGAACGGCACGAAGCCCGAGGAGCCGACCGACGCGGTCGTTCTCACCCCGCCCGGCCCCGACGGCGACGTCCACGGTGACCCGCTCGTCGAGGGTGGCGGCAACGACCGCCCGAGCCCGCCCGAGCCGGGCGCCCCGGGTCCGAGCTGAAGGAGTCCCGCGTGAGCGTGGAACAGAGCGAGAACATCACGGCCCTGCGCACCGAGACCTCGAGGGTCGCACCGCCGGCCTTCGACGCGCCGCGCGCCGAGGCGGCCGTCCGGGAGCTGCTGCTCGCCGTGGGTGAGGACCCCGACCGGGAGGGTCTGCAGGAGACGCCGGCCCGTGTGGCCCGCGCGTACGCCGAGCTGCTCGCGGGCATGCGGCAGGACCCCGCCGAGGTGCTGGCGACCACCTTCGACGTCGGGCACGACGAGATGGTGCTGGTGCGCGACATCGAGCTGTGGAGCCTGTGCGAGCACCACCTGGTGCCGTTCTCGGGCGTCGCGCACGTCGGCTACATCCCCGGGGAGGGAGGCCGGGTCACCGGCCTGAGCAAGCTGGCCCGCCTGGTCGACCTGTACGCACGCCGCCCGCAGGTGCAGGAGCGCCTGACCACCCAGGTGGTCGATGCGCTCATGGAGATCCTCGAGGCACGCGGCGCGATCGTCGTCATCGAGGCCGAGCACCTGTGCATGGCCATGCGTGGCGTACGCAAGCCCGGTGCCCGCACGATCACCTCCGCGGTGCGCGGTTGCATGAAGGACGCCGCGACGCGGGCCGAGGCCATGAGCCTGATCGTGGGCCGCTGAGGCGGTCGTGACGCCCCCGCGTCTGCCGGGCCTCGGAGGTGAGCCGCCCGCGGGCCGCTGCCTGGTCCTGGGCGTCCTGAACGTCACCCCCGACTCCTTCTCCGACGGTGGCCGCTGGTCGACCCGTGCCGCTGCGGTCGAGCGCGGCACGGCGCTGGTCGCGGCGGGGGCCGACATCGTCGACGTGGGCGGGGAATCGACGCGTCCGGGTGCCGCTCGGGTCCCCGCCGAGAAGGAGCTGGCCCGCGTGGTGCCGGTGGTGGAGCAGCTGGCCGCCGCCGGCGTGCCGGTCAGCGTCGACACCACCCGCGCCGAGGTCGCGGTCGCGTGCGTCGAGGCCGGCGCGGTGCTCGTCAACGACGTCTCGGGTGGACTGGCCGACCCGGCGATGCACGGCTGCGTCGCCGAGCTGGGCACGGCGTACGTCGCGATGCACTGGCGGGCCCACAGCGACCGCATGGACGACTTCGCCAGCTACCCGGCGGGTGTCGGCGCGGAGGTGGTGGACGAGCTGGCCGCGCGCCGCGACGCCGCGCTCGCCGCCGGGATCCTCCGTGACCGCCTGGTGCTCGACCCGGGCGTCGGGTTCGCGAAGACGGCCACCCAGAACTGGGAGGTGCTGGCAGCGCTGCCCCGGCTCGCCCGGCTCGGTCAGCCGCTCCTGGTGGGCGCGTCCCGCAAGAGGTTCCTCGGGGCCCTGCCACCGCACGGCTCGCCGGGGGAGCCTCGCCCGGTCGAGCGGCGGGAGGCCGCCGGGGTGGCGGTGACCGTCCTGGCCGCGAGCCGCGGGGTCTGGGCGGTGCGGGTCCACGAGCCGGAGGCGCACCGTGACGCGATCGCGGTCCTCGGGGCGTGGGAGGCTGCCACCGGCGGCCCGACCGACGGGCCGTGACGTGAGAGGAGTCCCGTGCGCGACCCGCAGACCGACCTCGACGAGCTCACCGTGCGTGGCATCGAGGTCTTCGCCCACCACGGCGTGCTCGAGTCCGAGCGCCGCGAGGGGCAGACGTTCCGCGTCGACCTGACGCTCGGACTCGGCACGAGCCTGGCGGCCCAGACCGACCGCCTGGAGGACACCGTGGACTACGGCGCCCTGGTCGGGGAGGTCGTGGCGGCGGTGGAGCGCGACCCGGTCGACCTGATCGAGACGGTCGCCCAGCGTGTTGCCGAGGTCTGCTTGACTGACCCACGCGTGCAGCGTGTGGTGGTCTCCCTCCACAAACCCCACGCACCGATCGATGCGACGTTCGACGACGTCGTCCTCACCATCACCCGGAGCCGCAGTGACTGAGACCCCGAACCCGAACATCGTGGACGCCGACACCCTCACCGGTGAGATGCACCCGATCCGCCGGGTGGTCCTGAGCGTCGGCTCGAACCTCGGGGACCGGCTGCAGAACCTGCAGGGTGCGGTGAACTCCTTCGCCGACACCCCCGAGTGCTGGGTCACCGGTGTCTCCTCGGTGTACGAGACGGACCCGGTCGACGCCCCCGAGGGCTCCGAGGACTTCCTCAACGCGATCGTCCTCATCGACACGACGCTGTCGGCGCACCGTCTGCTCGACCGCGCGCAGGCCGTCGAGGAGGCGTACGGACGCGAGCGGTCCGGCGAGGCCAACGAGCCCCGACCCCTCGACGTCGACATCATCGTGGTCGGGCGTCGCACGGCCGACGACGAGCACCTCACCCTGCCCCACCCGCGGGCGAAGGACCGTGCGTTCGTGCTGGTGCCGTGGCACGAGCTGGAGCCGGACGCCGAGATCCCGGGCGTCGGTGCGATCGCGGACCTCGTCGAGCAGGTGGACGTCTCCACGGTGCGGCTGCGCGAGGACCTCGCCCTGGACCGTTCCCCCTGATGTCCTGACCGGCCGGGGCGTGGTGGTGTGAGCGGTCTGCGGACGACGTCGGTGTCGGCCCTGGTCGTCACCGCGGCCGTGTCCGCCCCGGCGGGGGCCGCGATCGGTCCGCTGGTGCAGTGGACCGGCGGTGCGGTGCCTCGCGTGCCGTGGTCGACCGTCGCGAGCCCGTGGTTCCTCGCCCTGGTGGTGGGCCTCGCGGCCTGGCAGACCTGGCGTCTCGTCGGCGGGGAGCCGCCGTGGCGTCGCACTCCCGACCGTCCGCCGCGCCCGCGCGAGGACGAGTCGCGCGAGGACGGGCGGCCTCGCGCGTCCCGACCCGGCCAGGTGGGTGTGGGTCGGCGGCTGGCGCCGCACCAGGCCGTGAACCGTCTGGTGCTCGGCAAGGCGGCGGCCCTGGCCGGAGCGGTGTGCGCGGGCGCGTACGTCGGGTTCGCGGTGGCCGCCCTGGGCGGCGTCGAACGTCAGCTGGACGGCGAGCGCGTGCTGCACTCCCTGGTCGCTGCCGCCGGTGGTCTGGCGCTGCTCGTGGCCGGGGTGCTGCTGGAGCGGGCGTGTCGCACGCAGGACCCCGGTGAGCCCGACCTAGCCTGACGGACATGTCGGACAGCACCGGTCCCTCGCGCGCACGTCATCGGCTGCGCAGCACGCGCGCGGTCCTGGCCGGCGCCTCAGTCCTCCTCGGCGCCGGGCTGGTGCTCGCGGCGACGCTTCGCGGTGAGGCCGCGTGGCTCTCGGGCGCGGCCGCGGCCTCGGTGCTGCTGGGCGCCCTCGCGGCGCGCCTGGTCTGGTACGAGGTGAGGGCGACGCGTCAGGCGGCTGCGTACGACCGGGCCCGGCAGGCCGAGCGATTCTCGGCCGAGAGCCTCGCGCGCAGCGCGGAGCACACCGTCGTCGTGGCTGCGCTGAGCCGTCGTCTGGACCACGGCCGCCGCGAGCTGGGGGCGGCGTACGCCGAGGCCGCGGGGGCGCGACGCCTGGCGGGCTCCTACCGGCGTCAGGCGGACGGGCTCCGCGAGCAGGTGAGGTCACTCGAGGAGGCGCTGGTCGCGCAGCAGACGGCCGCCGCGCAGCTGGCCGAGCAAGGACAGGAGATCACGCCCGAGGGCGTCGTACGACTGTCCGCGTGGGCCGCCGGGGGTGGTCGCCGCCCCGCCTGAGCGGGCGTGCGCGATCATGGTGGCGTGACAGCCGCTGACGAGCACCCGGCGTACGAGGTCGACCCCGAGGCGACCGTGCCGAAGGAGAGCCGTTTCGAGACCGATCCGGACGTGGCCCTGGCGGGGGTGTCGCACGACCTGCCCGCGGGGTGGGGGTGGCGCCGCGCCGAGCCGGACGACGGGCCGGAGGTGCTCGCGTTGCTGCGAGCCCACGAGGAGGCGGGCCGAGGTCACGCCTCGGCCGGTCCCGAGGACGTCGAGGTGGAGCTCTCGCGGCGTGGCCTGCGGATGCGCGAGAACGTCCTGGTGGTCGACGCCGAGGGGCGGGCCCGCGGCTGGGGCAGCGTGCACGACCGCTCGATCGGTCGCATGCTGCTGGTCGTGGTGCCGGACCGGACGCTGGAGCCCGGACCACGCCGCGCGGTGTGCGCGGTGCTGTTCGCGTGGGCGCGCGCCCAGGCCCGCGAGCTCGGTCACGGTCGAGGGCTGGAGGTGCAGCAGATCGACACCGGGGCGTTCGCGGCGGACGAGGAGTTCCGCGCCGAGCTGCGCGCGGGCGGGTTCGAGCACGTCCGCACGTGGTGGCAGATGTCGCGGCCGGTGACGGCGGAGGACGCCGGTCTCGTGCCGGACCCGACGGGCTGGAGCATCGATGCCGGCGCGCGCATCCGGCAGCTGGAGCGCGGACCGGACGGTATGCCGCCCGAGGAGGACCTGCGCGGGATGCACGACGTGCTCGAGTCGGCGTTCCTCGACCACTTCAACTCCACCCCGGAGTCCTTCGCCGAGTGGCTCCACCGGCTCCGCGAGGACCCGGGCCACCGGTGGGACCACTGGTGGCTGGCCGAGCTCGCCGAGGACGGCGACAGCGGCGTGTGGCAGCCGGTGGGTGGCCTGGCCGGAACGCTCTCCGAGGGTGAGGGGGACGAGCCGGACGGGTCGTACGTCTCCTACATCGGCGTCACCGAGGCCGCCCGCGGCCGCGGCGTCGCGAAGGGCCTGCTCCACACGATCATCGCCGACGCGGCGGTCTCGGGTCGCAACCGCGTGGGCCTGGAGGTGGACGCGGACTCACCGACGGGAGCGGACCGCCTCTACCGGGGCCTGGGCTGGGAGACGAGCTACGAGACCGAGTCGTGGCACACGTTCACTGGGCTCGGCGAGGACGGGTGAGCGCCGTCGTCTGGACTGACGAGCACGGACGTCCGCGAGGAACGAGCGGACGTCCGCGCGCAGGAGGGAAGACGACGGTCTGAGCGAACCCGCCGCAGCCCGTGGGCACGCCGGTCTCAGCGCGTCAGCCGCAGCCCATCAATACAGCCCATCAGTACTGCGGGTCGTTCGTCTCCGCCCCACCTGCGATGTCCTGGGACGCGCCCGCCGTCATCCCGCTCGTGACCGCCTCGATCTCCTCCGCCCGGCGCCGTTCGCCCTCCTCGGCGATGAGCGTGTGGACCCGGTCGAGCTTGTCGATCACCGCGGGCGGCAGCACGAAGGGGTACAGGTCGCCCTGTCCGAGTGACCGGTTGATCTGGTTGAAGGCAGTGCTCATCGGCAGCCAGGTGCCGACGACGACGTCGGCGAAGCGTCGTACGGAGACGTTGGGGTCGACGGCGAGGCCGAAGTGGTGGGCGGTGTCGAGGGCGTCGCGGATGTGGAGCACGTGGGCGAAGGTCTCGGCCCAGTCCTCCCAGGGGTGCATGGTGGCGTACTCGGAGACATAGTTCTCGGCCCAGTCCGCGGGCGGTCCTTCGCTGTAGTGCCGGTCGATCTCGGCCTGGTAGTCGGCGCGTTCGTCGCCGAACATGGCGCGGAAGGCGTCCTCGTCGCGGCCTTCGACGAGGACGGTCCAGTAGTAGTGCCCGATCTCGTGGCGGAAGTGGCCGAGCAGGGTCCGGTAGGCCTCGCCGAGCTGGAGGCGCACCTGCTCGCGGTGCAGGGTGTCGCCCTCGGCGAGGTCGAGAGTGATGACGCCGTCGGCGTGGCCGGTGATGACGTTCTCCTCGACGCTGGAGAGGAGGTCGAAGATGACGCCGGGGCCGTCGTCGCTGTCCTTGCGCTGCACGGGCAGCCCGAGGCCGTCGAGCTCGTGGAGGAGGCGTCGTTTGGCCTGTTCCGCGCGGTAGTACTGGGGGAGGCCCTCGAGGTCGGAGTCGGCGGGTCGGGTGCGGGTCAGCGAGCACGCGAAGCAGGGGGTGTCGGCGATCTCGGGCAGCCAGTTGCAGCCGTTGAGGTCGAGGTTGACGCACGGGGTCAGCCCGTCGGTGAGGGCGACGAAGGCGCGGTCGGCGCGGGCGTACGCGACGGGGCTCTGGCAGGTGACGCAGACGGAGTTCTCGAAGTAGAGGGTCGCGTCGCAGACGGGACAGGTGAAGGGCTGCACCTGCTGTTCCTGCGTCTGCGGGGGGCGCGGTAAACGTCGGGTCGGCGTGGCTTATGCGTGATTCGTCTGATTCGGCCGAGGGGTGCGGGTCAGCCGGCCGACGGCTCGGGTGCCGGTGCGGTGACGGGCTCGACGTCGACGGTGACGGTGATCGTCGAGGTGGTCGCCTCGGTGAAGATGACGCCCTTGACGGGCGGCACGTCGGCGTAGTCGCGTCCCCAGCCCACGGTGACGTGGCGGTCGCCGACGACGCAGTCGTTGGTGGGGTCCACGGCGATCCACCCGCGCGCGGGGAGCCAGACCGCGAGCCAGGCGTGGGTGGCGTCGGCCCCGACGACCCGTTCGCGACCGGGGGGCGGGTCGGTGGAGAGGTACCCGGAGACGTACCGCGCGGCGAGACCGTGCCCGCGCAGCCCGGCGATCATCAGGTGCGCGAAGTCCTGGCACACGCCGCTGCGCTGGGCGAGCACGTCGGGGACGCGGGTCGAGACGTCGGTCGAGCCGGGCAGGTACTCGAAGTCGGCGTGCACGCGGCTGGTCAGCTCGACGACCGCGTCGAGCAAGGGGCGACCCGGGCCCAGCGACTCCGCCGCGTACGCCGTGGCGCCGTCGGCGATCTCCACGAGCGGTGAAGGCACGGCGTGCTCCCCGGCGAGGGCGGCGTCCGGCAGGTCCAGGCGGGTCGCAGGACGGGCCTCCTCCCACGAGGTGGCGTCGTCGGGCAGGGGCTGCGCCGTCACCGCGACGAGGCTGCGGGCGGCGACCACGAGCCGGCGGTGCCGGGCGGTCACGTGGAAGTAGGACCCGGTGTTGCCCTCGGAGTCGGAGTGCTCGTGCCGGTCGCTGGCGGCGGGGGTGAGGAGGAGCTCGTGCTCGTGCACCTGCTGCCCGGTCATGTCCCGGGGGCGGGCCGCGACCATGCCGTAGGAGTCGACGACGTCGTCGTCGTAGTCGTAGACGGTGTCGTGGCTGATGCGGTACCAGCGGGCCGGGCCGGGCCTGGTCCCGCTCACGGCGTACGCCCCAGCCGCCCGGCCTCCCACGGTGCCTGCGGCGACAGCCCCGACCCCAGGCGGCGCGGCGGGCCGGCATGGCGGAAGTACGCCCCGGCGAGGTCCGCGGCGAGCCGCTCGAGGCAGTCGCCGACGATCTCGCCGACGGCCAGCAGGTCGACGCGTGCGGGCGCCGAGACGACACCGTCCTCGTCCGGCTCGGAGACCGTCACCGCGGCGAGGGTCTCGGGTCCGCGGGCCCCCAGCACCCCCACGGCGTCGGTGACCTCGTTGATCATGCGCGTGGTCGTGGTGGTGCGCGGCAGGGCCTCGATCGCGGCCCGCAGGCGACGCAGCTGGAAGGCGACGGACCGGGGGTTGCCGACGTCCAGCAGCAGCAGCTCGACCAGTGAGGCCAGGTCGCCCCGGCCCGGGTAGCGCCGTCGGTGCGTCACGACGGACTCGGAGGTGAGCAGCACTGCGCGCACGAGGGCCGGCTCCACCTCGGGCGCCGAGGGCTCGCCGAACGCGCGCCGCACCAGGCGCAGCGTCGTGATGGACCGTTCCAGCGCCCGTCCCGCGTCGAGCAACTGCCAGCCGGTGTCGCGGATCATGTTCTCCGCGGTGATGCCGGTCAGCGCCAGCGTGCCGACGAGGGTCGCCGAGGCGGTCTCGCGCACCTGGACGCCGAGGGCGCGACGCGACCCACGCGCGGACGGCCCGCCCCTGGCGCCCGGGTCGCCCGGGTCGCCCGGGTCGCCCGGGTCGGCGGGCTCGGCGAGGCGCGGCGTGCCGATCTCCTCGAGCTCGGTGCAGGCTCGCTCGACGTCGCCGAGCACGGCGAAGACGTCGCCGGAGAGCTGGTCGCGCACCGCGCCGGCGCACTGCAGCAGGTCGTCCAACGTCGCGGTCAGCGACCCGTCCCGGCCGTGGTCGACCATCAGGTCGCGCAGGCGGGCGTCCGTACGCCCCGGGGAGAACGGCAGCACCGGCCGGGTGTGCTCGGGCTCGGCGGCCGGCCCCGTCCAGGGGACCTCGTCGAAGAGCTGCTCGAGGGCGAGCAGGAGGTCCTCGATGGCGGTCTGACCGCTGGCGGAGCCGCCGTAGGAGTTCTCGTCGACCAGCGCCGAGATCGCCAGCACCAGGCGGGCGTGGGACTCCGCGCGCTCGGCGTACCGGCCGAACCAGTAGAGGTGCTCCAGCGCCCGTGGCACCACCGGCAGGTTGACCGCTCGCAGCAGCGCGCGCTCCGGCCGGGGCGGCACCACGGGGGCGGGGGTGCCGGCGGCGGCGGGCACCCAGATGTCCTTGCTGACGGCGACGCGGTCGCGGCGTCGCGTCGTGGGGTCCAGGACGTCGGGCACGACCCGGCCGAGCCCGCCGGGCATGACGGCGTACGACCCCTCGCGCGCGACGGCGAAGAGCCGCATCGTGACCCGACGCGGTTCCAGGGCGAGGCGCGCGGCGGTCGGAGCCGTGGACAGCGGCAGCTGCTCCTGGCCGACCCAGGCGCCGGGCTCGTCGGCCAGCCGGGCGTCCCACTCCTCTCGCCCGCCCCGGGTCAGGGAGGACCCGACGACGACCTCTCCGTGGGAGGGGTCGACCGGGCGCAGCACCATCGAGGAGAGGTGGGCGCGTACGTGCGAGAGGTTGCGCGGCTCCCCGCACCACCACGCCGGCGCGGAGGTCAGCTGCAGGGGCTCGTCGAGGAGCGCCTCGGCCAGGTCGCCGAGCAGGGCGGTGACCGCAGGGGACTCCGCCAGCCCCGAACCCAGCGCGTTGGCCATCACCACGCTGCCGCGCCGGCAGGCCGACAGCAGACCGGGCACTCCGAGGCGGGAGTCCGGCCGCAGCTCCAACGGGTCGCACCACTCCTCCTCGATGCGGCGCACCACGACGTCGACCTCGGTGTCGCCGGCGACGTCGCGGCTCCACAGGCGGCCGCGGTCGACCTTCAGGTCGTCGCCGGTGACCAGCGGGAGACCGAGCAGGTTGGCCAGGTGCGCCTGGTCGAAGCTGTTGTCGCCCGCGGCCCCGGGGGTGAGCACGACGACACGGGGGTCCTCGGTGCCGGCCGGTGCCAGGTCGGACAGCGCCGCGCGGATGCGGTCGAAGAAGCCGGAGAGCCGACGCACCTCCGTGCCGCGGAACGCCTCGGGCAGCACCCGTGCGGTGACCCTGCGGTTCTCGGCGGCGAAGCCCAGGCCCCGTGGGCTCTGCGTACGGTCGGCGATGACCTGCCAGGTGCCCTCGGCCCCGCGGCCGACGTCGTGCCCGGTGAGCACCAGCCGTGGTCGACCTGCCGGCTGGGCCCCCCAGACCGGACGCAGCCGCCCCGACCAGCGCCACAGCAGCTCGGGCGGGACGAGGCCGGAGGTCAGGGTGCGACGCGCGCCGTACAGGTCGTCGAGGACGAGCTCGAGCAGCTTCGCCCGCTGCTGCAGGCCGCGCTCGAGCCAGGCCCACTCGTCGGTCTCCACGACCAGGGGGACGGGGTCCAGCCGCCAGGGGGTGAGCCGGACCGCCGAGGTCGGCGCGTTCGGGATGACTCCACCGGAGCCGAGGGGGCTCGACAGGGACAGCGGGGAGAGCGGGGCGTGGAAGACGCCGTCGTCCTCCAGCAGGCGCGCGGCGGTGTCGCGGAAGCGGCGCAGGTCCTCACCGGACCACGTCGCCATCCCCACACGTGCCCAGGTCTCGGCGGCGTTGCCGGAGGCCCGGTCGAGCTCGTCGTACGCCTGCCCCTGCTCCTGCCCCAGCGCACGGTCACCCCGCCCCGCCGCCTCGGCGCGGGTCAGCGCGTGACGGTAGGCCTCCTCGAGCACCTCAGCCGCCCCAGCGTCGAGGCGTACGCCGTCGCAGGTCCAGCGTGAAGGGGTACTCCGGAGCACGCGTCGTCCGGGCCAGCTCGGTCAGGGCGGCGACGTCGATCTCGCCGGGTGTGTGGCCGAGGTGCTCGAAGCGCGCCGCGCGCCGCGACTCGGCCTCGGCGGCGTTGACCGGCGGAGTGTCGTACGAGCGTCCGCCGGGGTGTGTCACGTGGTACCGGCACCCGCCGAGGCTGCGCCGCTGCGCGAGGTCGACCACCTCGAAGGTCAGCGGGGCCTGCACCTCGATCGTGGGGTGCAGCGCCGAGGGCGGCTGCCAGGCGCGGTAGCGCACCCCCGCGACCAGCTGGCCCGTACGTCCCGAGGGCACCAGCGGCACGGGCACGCCGTTGCAGGTGACGACGTGACGTCCCTCCAGCGCACCGTCGACGGTCACCTGGATCCGCTCGACGCTGGAGTCCACGAAGCGGCTCGTGCCGCCGACCGCGGACTCCTCCCCGAGCACCATCCACGGCTCGACGGCCTGACGCAGCTCCAGTACCGGTCCGCCGAGACCGCCGAGCTGCGTGGTGCCGATGCGCGGGAACCGGAACTCCAGGAACGGCGCGTACCAGGCGTCGTCGAGCTCGAACCCGTGAGCCCGCAGGTCTCGCAGCACCGCAGCGAGGTCGCTCTCCGCCCCCCACGGCAGCAGGAACCGTTCGTGGAGCTCGGTGCCCCAGCGCACCAGCGGCGCGGTGTACGGCTCCTCGGCGAACCGTGCCACCAGGGCACGGACCAGCAGCGCCTGCGCCAGCCCCATCCGCGGGTGCGGGGGCATCTCGAAGCCGCGCAGCTCCAGCAGCCCGAGGCGGCCCCGGGAGGAGTCGGGGGAGTAGAGCTTGTCGATGCAGAACTCGGCGCGGTGCGTGTTGCCGGTCAGGTCGGTCAGCAGGTGGCGCAGTGCCCGGTCGACGATCCACGGCGGGCAGGTGCCGTCCTCGCGGACCTGGTCCTCGATCTCGGCGAAGCTGATCTCCAGCTCGTAGAGCTGCTCGGGACGACCCTCGTCGACCCGGGGCGCCTGCGAGGTCGGACCCACGAACCGTCCGGAGAACAGGTACGACAGCGACGGGTGGTGCTGCCACCACGTCAGCAGGCTGACCAGCAGGTCGGGACGCGTGAGCATCGGGCTCACCTCCGGGGTGGCGCCCCCGAGGGTCAGGTGGTTGCCGCCCCCGGTGCCGGTGTGCAGGCCGTCGAGGTCGAACTTCTCCGTGCCGAGGCGGCACTGCCGCGCCTCCTCGTAGAGCGTCTCCGTCACCGCGACCAGCTCCTCCCACGAGGACGTCGGCTGCAGGTTCACCTCGATCACGCCCGGGTCGGGGGTGACCATGAGGTTCGTGACCCGCGGGTCCGGCGGCGGTCCGTACCCCTCGACCACCACGCGGGCGTCGATCTCGGTCACGAGTCGGTCCAGCATCTCCACCAGTCCGGTGAAGTCCTCCAGCCGGTCCGTCGGCGGCAGGAACACGTGGACGAACCCCTCCCGGGGCTCGACGGCCACGGCGTACAGGGGTGCGTCCTCGACGGGGACCGGCACCGCCGCGACCGGGGCGCCCTCCAACGGTGCGGGGGTGTGGAACCACGACGGCTCCGGAGTGGGCTCCGGGGGCTCCCAGGCGACGGCCGAGAGGGGTAGGCGGAGGCCCGCGGGGGAGGTGCCGGGCAACAGCACGAGGCGGCCGCGGCGGAAGCGCCAGGTGGGCGACCCCCAATTAATCCGCTGTGCTGATGGCTTCGGAGCTCGGTCGCTCGGACCGACGTCTTCGGTCCTGCGCGCGGAGCCCGCCTCGGCTGGCGCCTCGTCCGGCTCCGTGCTCGGCCCTGCAGACGCCGGCGCTCCCTCGTCCTCAGCTGCGACCTCGAGGGGGTGCAGGGGGAGCACCCAGGCCACCGGGTCCTCGCCCTCGTCCATCGCCGCCACGTCGTCGGCCCGCGGCTCGCCGTCGGGCGCCTCACCGTCCGGCAGCCGCAGCGCGGCTGCCACCCGCTCCAAGGGGTCCTCGTACGCCGGGTGCAGCTGCTCGGGCGGCAACCCCAGCGCCTCGGTGAGACGACGCGCCAGACGCTCGGCCACCGCGGGTGCGTCCTCGTCGGGCTCCTCGCCCCACGGGTCGGCCAGCCGGGACGGGTCGCGCCACAGCGCGATGCCGTCCGTACGCCACAGCAGGCCGATCTGCCAGCGCGGCAACGGCTCCCCGGGATACCACTTGCCCTGCCCGCGCTGCACCAGCGCGCCGCGACCGAACGCCACGCGGAGCCGCTCGGCCAGCCGGCCCGCCAGCTCGCGCTTCTCCTCCCCGTCGGCCGTGGTGTTCCACTGCGCGGAGGTCATGTCGTCGATGGAGACGAAGGTCGGCTCGCCCCCCATCGTCAGCGGCACGTCGGCCGCGGCGAGCCGGTCGTCGACGTGCGCACCGACCTCGCGCACCCTGGCCCACTGCTCGTCGGTGTACGGCAGGGTCACCCGCGGGTCCTCGTGGAACCGGGTGACGACGTTGGCGAAGTCCAGGCTGACCTCGCACGGCTCGAGCGCTCCGCTGATCGGGGCCGCCGAGGACGGGTGCGGCGTCGCCGAGAGCGGGATGTGCCCCTCGCCGGCGAACAGCGAGCTCGTCGGGTCCAACCCGATCCAGCCGGCACCGGGCACGAACGCCTCGGTCCAGGCGTGCAGGTCGGTGAAGTCGGCCGCCGGCCCGTCGGGACCGTCGAGGCTCGCCTGGTCGCTGGTCAGCTGCACCAGGTAGCCGGAGACGAAGCGCGCGGCGACGCCGAGCTGCCGCAGCACCGAGACCAGGAGCCATGCGGAGTCGCGGCAGGACCCGATGCCCTTCTCCAGCGTCTCGTCCGGGCTCTGCACACCCGGCTCGAGCCGGATCGTGTACGCCACCGCCTCGTGCACCGCCTGGTTCACCCGGACCAGGAAGTCGACGATCGCCTGCCCCTCCAGTCCCTCGATGCCGGCCGTGAAGGCCGTCGCCAGCGGTCCCGGTCCCGACGACGAGGACGCCGCGGCGCCCGGTTCGGCGACCGGTCGCAGGTACGGCTCCAGGTCGCCGGCCAGCTGCCCCGGGTAGGTGAACGGGTGGTGCTCGGCGTACTCCTCGACGAAGAAGTCGAACGGGTTCACGACCTGCAGGTCCGCGACCAGGCCGACGGTCACCTCGAGGTGGTCGGTCCTCTCCGGGAACACCAGACGAGCGAGGTGGTTGCCGTACGGGTCCTGCTGCCAGTTCAGGAAGTGCTCGCCCGGGCTGACGTCGAGCGTGTACGCCTCGATCGCCGTGCGCGTGTGGGGCGCCGGTCGTAGTCGCACGGTGTGCGGGTGCAGCTGCACGCGCCGGTCGAAGGTGTACGTCGTGCGGTGCTCGAGCGCCACCTTGATCGCCATGGCACGACTGTAGAGACCGGGACGGACGGAACCGATGGTGACCGTCACACGTCCGAGCAGCATGAGGACCTCGACCCCGCCGTACGCGCGCATTCTGCTCGCCGCCCTGGCCGCACCCCTGCTGTTCATCCCGCTCGGCTGTTCCGGTGACGTGCCGGAGCCGGATTCAGAAGGGGACACGGGAGGAGGGCCGAGCGGCGGATCCGCGAGCATCGACCCCACGCCGACCGCACCGGGCAGCACACCCAGCGAGCCATCGGCTACCGGTGCCGTCGCGACCTGGCGGGTCGCCCGCGGCACGATGATCGATACCGACATGGACGCCTTCACCGCCGAGGTCACGCGGCTCGACTGCAACAGTGGCGTGACGGGCGAGGTCTTCGCGCCCACGGTGGTCGAGACCGACGATCGGGTGGTGGTGACGTTCGCGGTCGCCCCGTCCGCCCGCCTGCCGGTGACCTGCCAAGGCAACGCCCTGGTGCCGGCCGACGTACGACTCGAGGCTCCGATCGGCGACCGCGTGCTCGTCGACGGCGCGTGCGAGCCCGGCGGCGGAGCCGAGAGCACAGGATTCTGCAACCGCGACGGTGTCCGTTTCCGCGGGTGATGCGCGAACGCGGCTAAGGTGCCCGTGTGTCCCCGTCGACAGCGGTGCTGCCGCCGGTTGCCGCCGATCCGTCCTGCTACGCCCGCACCGTCAACGACTGGATCTGCCCCGCCTACCTCACCGACCGCAGCGGCGAGCTCGTCGACGCGACGGTCGAGCACCTCCTGATCACCGGGTCGGCGGTGGTGCTGGGTCTGCTGGTCGCCTTCCCGATGGCGCTGCTGGCACAGCGGTCGCGGCGTACGCAGTCCGGGGTGCTCGGTCTCTCGACGGCGCTGTACACGGTGCCGTCGCTGGCGCTGTTCCCGCTGCTGGTGCCCTTCACCGGTCTCACCGCCACGACCGTGGTGGTCGGGCTGGCGCTCTACAGCCTCACGATCCTGGTGCGCGCGATGATCGACGGGCTCGGGAGCGTCGACCAGGGCGCCCTGGACGCGGCGACGGGCATGGGCCTCGGGCCCGTGGCGCGGCTGTGGCGCGTACGGGTGCCGCTGGCCCTGCCGACGATGATCGCGGGGCTGCGGGTGGCGACGGTCTCCACCGTCGCGCTGACGACGGTGGGAGCGCTGGTCTCCTACGGTGGTCTGGGCAACCTGCTCTACAACGGCGTGCAGACCGACTTCAAGGCCCAGGTGCTGGCCGCGAGCGTGCTGTGCCTGGTCATCGCCTTCGTGCTGGACGCCCTGATCCTCGTGCTCGGACGTCTCGCGGCGCCGTGGAGCCGGTCGGTGGTGGCCTGATGCTCGTCTTCTCCGACATGTGGGCCTACCTGACCGACCCCACCTCCTGGACCGGGCAGGGCGGCATGCTGCAGCTGCTCGTCGAGCAGCTCCTGCTGACCGTCACCGCGATGGGCATCGCCTGCGTCACGGCGCTGCCGATCGCCCTGTGGCTCGGTCATCGACGACAGTTCGGGTTCCTCGCGGTCAACATCTCCAACATCGGCCGCGCCGTCCCGACCTTCGCCGTGCTCGTGCTGCTGGCGCTCGGGCCGATCGGCAACGCGACCTTCGGTCCGTACGGTCGGGCGGGGCTCGCCACCCTCGTGGCTCTCACGCTCTTCGCGCTGCCGCCGATCGTGACCAACGCGTACGTCGCGGTCTCCGAGGTGCCCGAGCCGGTGCGCGACGCGGCCCGCGGCATGGGCATGGGCGAGAGGGAGATCTTCCGGCGGGTCGAGCTGCCCCAGGCGCTGCCCCTGATCGTCTCCGGTCTCCGGCTGGCGCTGGTGCAGGTCTGGGCCACGGCCACGATCGCGGCGCTCGTCGCCGGCCCCGGTCTCGGCCGGGTGATCACCGACGGCTTCTTCAACACCCAGTACGGCAAGGGGCTCGCGGGCGCGCTGGTCGTCGCGCTGGTGGCCCTGGCGCTGGAGCTGCTGGCGGCCCGGGGGCAGCGCCTCGCGACGCCGTCCGGGATGCGCAGCGCCTGAGACGTACGCCGCACCTGCGCGAGATCGGTCGCCGGTGATGATTGGGTTGGACGCCGTGGGGCACCTGGACCCCCACGACCTGACGTCGGGGACTGCCCGACGCACGACTGCGAGGATCCCTGTCATGGCGCTCACGCTGCTCCGCCCTTCGTCCCTGGCCGCCCTCGCCGCGGCCGCCGTCCTCACCCTGGGTGGGTGCGCCGCTGACGACCTCGGCTCCGGCTCGGGCGGGTCCGGCGGTTCTGGCGGCGGCTCGGAGGACTCCTCCCAGCCCGGTGAGGGCGTGACCGTGAACCTCTCGGGTCAGGCCTTCGACGAGGCCGCGCTCGTCGCGGCGATGTACACCGACCTGCTCGAGGACGCCGGGTTCACCGTCGAGGCGAACCTCGTGCAGAGCCGTGACGTCTACATGGCCGACTTCCCGGGACGCATCGACGTCGTGCCGGAGTACTCGGGCGGCATCGCCAACTTCCTGAACGCCCGGGAGAACGGCGACGACGCCGAGCCGATCACCGACTCCGAGACCCAGGCGATGATCGCCGAGCTGGGTCCGCTCGCCCAGCAGGCGGGCCTGAGCGTGCTCGACCCCAGCGACGCCGCCGACACGAACGCGTACTTCGTGACCGAGGAGTACGCGAACCAGAACGACCTGCGGACCCTGTCCGACCTGGCCGACGTCGACGGGCCCATCACGCTCGCCGCGGCGCCCGACTGCGAGGGCCGCGCCGACTGCGAGGGCGGCCTGTCCGACACGTACGGCATCGAGATCGACCAGGTGCTGCCGCTGGGCTTCGCGAGCCAGCAGACCTACGAGGCCGTGTCCTCCGGTGAGGCCGAGCTCGGGCAGACCGCGACCACGGACGGCTCGCTGGACGCGCAGGGCTTCGTGCTGCTCGAGGACGACCAGGGCATCCAGCCCGCGCAGAACCTCGTGCCGATCGTGTCCACGGAGTTCCTGGAGGCCAACCCGGCCATCGAGGAGATCCTGAACCCCCTCATGGCCGCGCTCACGACCGACAAGCTCGCCGAGCTCAACAACCGTGTCTCCGTCGACCGTGAGACCCCCGAGGCCGTCTCCGAGGACTTCCTGCAGTCCGAGGGCCTCCTCGACTGACGAGAGGGCACACAGTTGCGCCTGATCGGGTGCCCTCTCGGCCTCACGGTCTGACCTCCCGCCGTAGGTTGGGGGCGTGGACCTCGACGCGTACGTCTCCGCACGCCAGCCCGACTGGCAGCGGCTCGAGCAGCTCACCGCCCGCCGTCGCCCGAGCGGCGCGGAGGCCGACGAGCTGATCGACCTCACCCGCCGGGTGGGCACCGACCTGTCGCTCATTCGGTCGCGTACGCCGGACGCCACGCTGGTCTCCTACCTCTCGGGCATCCTGTCCCGCGCGCGTCTCCGCGCGGTCGGCACGTCCTCGGTGCGTACGGCCGATGTCGCCTCGTTCTTCTGGCGGCGGTTCCCCGCGGCCCTGTACCGGCTGCGGTGGTGGTGGCTGACGGCGATGGGTCTGTCCTACGCCCTCACCGCACTCATGGTCTGGTGGCTGCTGTCCAACCCCGTCGTCGAGACGAGCTTCTTCGACCCCGCACAGGTGAACCAGCTGGTCAACAGCGACTTCGCGAACTACTACTCCGAGTCGGCTCCCAGCGAGTTCGCCGCCCAGGTGTGGACGAACAACGTGTGGGTCGCAGCGCTGTGCCTCGGGGCGGGCATCCTCGGTCTGCCGGTGGTCTACGTGCTCTGGCAGAACATGAGCAACCTCGCGATCGTCGCGTCGCTGATGATCGGCAACGACCGCGGTGACGTGTTCTTCGGGCTCATCCTCCCGCACGGTCTGCTCGAGCTGACGGCCGTGTTCGTCGCCGCCGGCGTGGGACTGCGGGTGTTCTGGGCGCTGGTCGCGCCGGGCCCCCTGCCCCGTGGGCGGGCCGTGGCCGTCGAGGGCCGGACGGCCGCTGGCGTGGCCCTGGGCCTGGTCCTCGTGCTCGGCGTCAGCGGCCTCGTGGAGGGCTTCGTGACGCCCTCGGGCCTGCCCACCTGGGCGCGCATCGCGATCGGGGTCGGTGTCCAGGTGGCGTTCCTGGCCTGGGTGTTCGTCATCGGCAGGCGCGCCCACCGGGCGGGGCACGGCGGCGACATCGAGGCCGACCGGCTCGAGGACACCGTCGCCGTCGCCGCCTGAGTCGGGCGACCGGGGGCAGCGGCGGGCCGTCGGTCAGAGCCGCCCGGCGGCCTTCAACGCCAGGTAGTGGTCCACCAGGGCCGCGGGCAGCGCATCGGCATCGACGTCGAGCACCTCCACCCCGAGCGACCCCAGCAACCTCGCCACCTCGCGGCGCCGCGCCAGATCACGCTCGGCGGCGGCCGCGGCGTACACCGCCTGGGCGTCCTCGCGCCGCCGGGCGACCTCCTCGAGCTCGGGGTCGCGGACCGACGCGAGCACCACCTGGTGGCGCGCGGTCAGCTGCGGCAGGCGGGGGAGCAGGCCGCTGAGCACGGCCTCGGGCTCCAGCGGTGTCAGGAGCACCACGAGCGCCCGGTCGCGTCCCAGCGTGCTCACACCGGCGGCCAGCCGGTCCCAGTCGGCCTCGACCAGGCGGGGCTCGAGGTCGGCGAGCGCGTCCTCCACCTCGCGGACGACGGTGCGGCGGGACCCGGTGGCGCCCCGCACCCGGCGCCGCACCTCGGTGTCGCCGGCGACGAGGTCGACGCGGTCACCGGCGCGTGAGGCCAGCGCGGTGAGGAGCAGCGCGGCCTCCATGGCGGCGTCGAGACGTGGGACGCCGGCGACACGGCCCGCCGACGTGCGAGCGGTGTCGAGCACGAGGACGACCCGGCGGTCACGCTCGGGCTGCCAGGTGCGGACGACGGTGGTGCGGCTGCGCGCCGAGGCCCGCCAGTCGATCGAGCGCGTGTCGTCGCCGCGCACGTACTCGCGCAGCGAGTCGAACTCCGTGCCCGCTCCGCGCACCTGCACCGCGGTGCGTCCGTCGAGCTCGCGGAGGCGCGCGAGTCGGCTGGGCAGCAGTCGGCGGGACCAGAACGGCGGCACGACACGCACCGAGCCGGCGACCTCGCGGGCGCGCTGCCGCGCGGCGAGCCCGAGGGGGCCGTGCGTACGGATCGTCACCCGGTCGGCTCGCCGCACCCCTCGCCGGGTGGGCACCAGGCGCGTCACGAGCGTGGCGGACTCCTGCGCGGCCAGCACGACGCGGTGCCGTTCGCCGATCGTGCCGGCCGACGGCTGCCACGCGTCCCGCAGCAGCACGCGTGCCCGGCGCCGACCGGTGTGGCGTAGGTGCAGCTGCGTCTGGGACTCCTCGTGCTGCCTGACCCGGGTGGGCGCGGACCGCCCGAGCTCGAGGAGGCGAGTGGAGGGTGCGAGCGCGAGGTCGAGGCCGACCGCGGCCACGACGACGAGCGCCCAGAGCCACGCGGTCGAGAGCTCCGGACGCAGCAGCACCGGCACCGCTCCGAGCAGCAGCAGCACCGCGACGCGACCGGTCAGTGCCATGCAGGCCTCCGGATCACCGCGCGACCGACGGGGTTCACCGGGGGACGGGCACGGAGTCGATGGCCCCGGCGAGCACCTGCCGTGCCTCGACGCCCTCGGCCTCTGCCTCGGGACGCAGGCCGAGGCGGTGCGCCCAGGTCGGGGGAGCGAGCACCTTCACGTCGTCGGGTGTGACGTAGTCGCGCTCGCTGAGCCAGGCCCACGCCCGCGCGGACCGCAGCAGGGCCGTGGTGCCGCGCGGACTGATCCCCAGACGCAGCGACGGCGACTGCCGCGTGGCGCGGGCGAGGTCGACGACGTAGCCGGCCACCTCGTCCGAGACGCGCACCCGTGCCGCTCCCGCGACGGCCGCGGCGATGTGCTCGGGCCGCGCGACCGACCGCACCCCGGCCCCGGCGAGGTCACGCGGGTCGAAGCCGCGGGCGTGACGCTGCAGGATCGACACCTCGTCGTCGCGGGCGGGCAGGCCCAGCTGCAGCTTGAGCAGGAAGCGGTCGAGCTGCGCCTCGGGCAGCGGGTACGTGCCCTCGTACTCCACCGGGTTCTGCGTGGCGGCCACCAGGAAGGGGCTGGGCAGGGGCCGCGTCTGCCCGTCGACGGAGACCTGCCCCTCCTCCATCGCCTCCAGCAGCGCCGACTGGGTCTTCGGCGGGGTGCGGTTGATCTCGTCGGCCAGCAGCAGCTGGGTGAAGACCGGGCCCTCGCGGAAGACGAGGTGACCGTCCTCGAGCACGAGCGAACCGGTGATGTCGCCCGGCATGAGGTCGGTGGTGAACTGTACGCGCCGTGTGCCGACGTCCAGCGCCGCGGCGAGGGTGCGCACCAGCAGCGTCTTGGCGACGCCGGGCACCCCCTCGAGCAGCACGTGCCCCCGGCACAGCAGGGCGACGAGGAGGCCGGAGACGGCGGCGTCCTGACCGACGACCGCCTTGCCCACCTCGCGGCGTACGGCGTGCAGCGCCTCCCGGGCCTCGGTCTCGCTCACCGCCCCACCCAGCGGGGCGTCCTGCGGGGTGTCCCGTCGAGCGTCCTGGGGCCGGTCGTCGTGCTGGCTCTCGGTCACGTGCGTGCCACCTCGTCCTCGAGTCGGGTCAGGTCTGTCGCCAGCTGCACCAGCTGACGGTCGTCGTTCACGGGGGCGTGCTCGAGCAGGGCCCGGGCCCGGCCCTCATCCTGCCCGTGCTCACCGAGCCGCCCGATCAGGGCGTCCAGGTCGGCCCGCGGTCCGAGCCCGGTGCGGGACGCGAGCCGCGCACGGCTCCCCGCCCGCAGCGCCTCCGCGGCGTGACCGCGGTCGCGTGCCGCGGCGTAGAGGCGGCCCCGCGCCATCGTGCTCTCGGCCGATCGCACGCGCACGGGCACGGGCTCCTCGACCAACGGCCCCAGACGCCGCCCCCGCCACAGCAGGAACGCCAGGAAGGCGAGGACCCCGAGCAGCACCATCCCGCCGGTCCAGGGCGGCAGCAGCGTACGCAGGGACACCCCGTCGGTCGGCCGGGTGTCGGCCGGGTCCGGCACGTACCACACGAGCCGGTCCTCCGCCCCGAGCAGACGGAGCGCGACGGCGGCGTTGTCGGCGCGCAGCACCTCGTCGTTGCGGAGGGCCGACCCCGCGCTGAAGCGGGTCGACGCGGCGTCGGACACCAGCAGCGGCCCCGAGAAGGTCTCGAAGCACGCGTCCGCACCGGCCGGCACGGCGGCGGTCGCGACCACGGGGGCGGTCGTGGCGGTGGCGAGGGTGAGCCCCGCGTACGCCGGGTCCTCGCACTGTGCGGAGACCCTCCCGGTGACCGTGTCGGGGGCGCCGGAGAGCAGCGGCAGCTGCGGGTTCAGACCGATCAGGAGCAGCCGCGAGGCCGGTGCGTCGGCGACGCTGCGGCGCAGACCGGCGAGCGTGCTCCTGCCCAGCCGTGAGGGGTCGGTCACGACCACCTGGGCGCCGCTCAGGTCGGCCGCCTCGAGCGCCGCGGCATCACGGACGACCTCCACCACGACACCCTCGTCGGCCAGCACGCGCGCGAGGGCCTGGGCGCCCTGGTCCCCGGGGTTGTCGGGGTCGAGGTAGCCGTCGCGGTCGGCTCGGTCGGCAGTGAGGAGCGAGACGATCACCAGCACCGCGAGTACGGCCGCGACCAGCCCGACCAGGCGGGCTCGGGTGCCCGGGCGCGGACGTCCTGCGCGGTCTGCGGCCCCCGCCGTCGCCGAAGCCGCCGCGGTCCCCGGGCTCACTGCGGCACCGCCGCCACCGACGCGCCCTCGCCCGGGCGCGGCTGCTGCTCGGCCAGCGTCTCGCCGGTGCGCAGGGCCCGCTCGGCCTCCTCGGGCGTCGCACGCCGGTCGCCGTAGACGACGTCCTCGAAGGACCGGACGGCTGCGTCGATGTCGCCGGCGCGGTCGGGGAACCAGCGCGTCGCCTGCGCCCCGACCTCGCGGGCGGTCGACCCGGGTCGCACGTCGCTCGAGCCGGGTCGCTGCTCGAGGTCGCGGGCCAGGCCCCGCAGCGCCTCGCGCACGGCGTCGTCGAAGCGCCCCTGGTCGTACGCCGCCCGCGCCCGGTCACGGTGCTCGGCTGCCGTCGCCGTGGAGTCGCCGAGGACGGCGGGGACGGCACGGGCCCGTGTCTCCGGGCGCAGTCGCGAGAGCAGCCACAGCAGCACGACGGCCAGGGCGACGGCCGCCACCGTGAGCGTCAGGAGGTTGAACGCGCCGGCCTCGGCGACCGCCTGCTGCGCGTCCTCGATCAGGCCGAAGACGAAGTCACGGGCCTGCTCCAGGAGCGTGGGACGGTACTCGCTGCCGCTGAGCTCCCGGCGCAACAGGTCCCGCGCCGGCCCGGGGTCGGGCAGCAGCGCCCCCGGCGCCGTCACGGTCGCGGCGAGCATCAGCGCGGGCTGTCCTGGCCGCCCTGGCCGCCCTCGCCGCCCTGGCCGCCCTGGGCTCGCCGGGCGGCCTGCTGCCGCAGACGTACGTCGAGTCCTTCGCGACGGATCCGCACGTCGATGTACTGCAGGGCGACCACGGCACCGACGAAGGGCGTGGCCAACGCGCCGGAGACCACCGCGGAGAGGTTGTCGGAGACCAGCACGAGCACGGTGCCCCACGTGTCGTCGCCGAGGAGGAACAGGCTGGCCACACCGATCAGGCTCAGCGGGATCGAGACGATGGAGGCCACGAGGTACGCCGTCACGCTGATCAGCAGGTAGATGCCGAGCAGACGCCAGAAGCTGCCACGACTCAGGGTGCGGCTGCGGCGCGCCGACGCGACCACGCCGGAGCCCTCCAGCACCAGGACGCAGGGGGCGAGCAGGAAGAAGCGCGTCCAGAACCACACGACGGCGACGAACGCACCGACCCCGAGCACGACCCCGGTCAGCGCCCCCACCACGGTGCCGGCGGCCGCGGTGACGGCGACGGCGACGCCGACCACGACAGCCGTCGCCACCAGGGGGAGGAGACCCGAGACGATCGTGAGGCCGAGCAGGCGCCACAACCGCGGTCGCGTACGCCGCCACGCCTCCCCGGCACGCAGCTTCTCACCGATCGCGGCGCGGGCGACGACCTGCACGACCAGGCCCGTGACGACGACCCCGGCGAGGGTCGAGGCCAGGAAGGTGAGCAGACCGCTCACCACGGGCGCGGTGCCGAAGGGTTCCGCGGTGCCTGCCTCCAGCGAGGCGACGTCGGGGACGAGCGGGCCCAGCTGTCCGGAGAGCGAGAGCAGGGCCAGACCCACGGCCGGGATGGCGAGGAAGACCAGGTTCACCAGGAACGCGACGCCGAGGGTGGCGCCGGGGTTCTGCCGGATGGTGCGGAAGGCCCCGTCGAACATGTCACCGAGCCCCAGGGGCCGCAGCGGCACCGTCGCCCGGGTCGTGGGCGGCGCCGTCCATCCTGTCGCCGCACCTGCCGGTCGCGGAGACGTCGGCGCATCGCCCGTGGGGGCGCCCCACGACTGCTGCGAGGTGGGCCCCGGGTCGCTGTCCCCCGGGGGAGGGGCCGCGTCACCGGGTGGCGGGAAGCTGCTCATACCGGCATCCTCTCAGGAGGCGCCGACGCTCGCTGTCGGCCGGTGCGGCCACCCGCCCTGACTGC
Source organism: Nocardioidaceae bacterium (assembly GCA_018672315.1). Classification (NCBI taxonomy): domain Bacteria; kingdom Bacillati; phylum Actinomycetota; class Actinomycetes; order Propionibacteriales; family Nocardioidaceae; species Nocardioidaceae bacterium. The sequence continues at coordinate 1,912,433 of CP076053.1, forward strand.
GGTCCTGCCCTCCGCGGCCTCGATTTGGCGAGGTGAGCGATGTCTGCCAAGATAGTCCGGTTGCTCCGGCGAGGTCGCCGGGGTGCGGCACGACTTGACTACTGAACAGGCTTCTCCAGCTCGATGGTGGTCAGTGCTGTGTCCGCGCCGTCGCAGGAGGCCTCGTTCGACCCGACGAGAACGTCATGTCGGGGCAGCCACCACCCGCAGGATCCGGCACGTCGCTGGCTCGAAGGCCACGACACGCCCGACCTCGGGGGTCGGCGGGAGCAGAGCGTGCCTCAGCAGTTCGAGGTAGCGCAGGACCCGTGACAACACCGTGAGCACGCGGCACGACGAGCAAAGGACAGACGAGACCTATGGCGGGACAGAAGATCCGCATCAGGCTCAAGGCCTATGACCACGAGGTGATCGACACCTCGGCGCGGAAGATCGTGGACACCGTCACCCGTACGGGTGCGAAGGTCGCCGGCCCGGTGCCGCTGCCGACCGAGAAGAACGTGTACTGCGTGATCCGCTCGCCGCACAAGTACAAGGACAGCCGCGAGCACTTCGAGATGCGGACGCACAAGCGTCTGATCGACATCCTCGACCCGACCCCCAAGACGGTCGACTCGTTGATGCGTCTCGACCTGCCTGCCGGTGTCGACATCGAGATCAAGCTCTGAGGTCGGTAGCCATGAGCACTGTTGAGAGAAACGTGAAGGGCATCGTCGGTCGCAAGATCGGCATGACCCAGATGTGGGACGCGGACAACCGCATCGTCCCCGTGACGGTCGTCGAGGCCGGCACCAATGTGGTCACCCAGGTCCGCAAGGCCGAGGTCGACGGCTACAACGCCGTCCAGCTCGGCTTCGGCGAGATCGAGGGCCGCAAGGTCGCCAAGCCCCAGGCCGGTCACTTCGAGAAGGCCGGGGTCACCCCCCGTCGTCACCTCGTCGAGGTGCGTACGGCGGACGCCGGCTCCTTCGAGATCGGCCAGGAGGTCCCGGTCGACACCTTCGCCACCGGCGACGTGGTCGACGTGACCTCCACCAGCAAGGGCAAGGGCTACGCCGGTGTCATGAAGCGCCACGGCTTCTCCGGCGTCGGCGCCTCGCACGGTGCCCACCGCAACCACCGCAAGCCGGGCTCCATCGGTGCCTGCGCGACGCCGGGTCGCGTGTTCAAGGGCATGCGGATGGCCGGTCGCATGGGTGGCGAGAAGGTCACCACGCAGAACGTCACCGTCGTCGGTGTCGACGCCGAGCGCGGGCTCCTGCTGCTCGGTGGTGCCGTCCCGGGCCCCAAGGGCGCGCTCGTGCTGGTGCGCTCGGCCGCGAAGCAGCTCGAGAAGGAGGCCGCCAAGTGAGCGCCAAGACCGTGCAGGTCGACCTCCCCGCGGAGATCTTCGACGCGAAGGTGTCGATCCCGCTGATCCACCAGGTCGTCGTGGCCCAGCAGGCCGCCGCCCGCCAGGGCACGCACGACACCAAGACCCGCGGCGAGGTCCGCGGCGGTGGTCGCAAGCCGTACAAGCAGAAGGGCACCGGTCGCGCCCGTCAGGGTTCGATCCGCGCGCCGCAGTTCGTCGGCGGTGGCACCGTCCACGGCCCGACGCCCCGCTCGTACGACCAGCGCACCCCCAAGAAGATGAAGGCCGCCGCCCTGCGCGGGGCCCTCACCGACCGGGCGCGCAACAACCGCATCCACGTCGTGGAGGCGTTCGTCGAGGGCGACAAGCCGTCGACGAAGTCCGCGATCTCCGCGCTGACCTCGCTCAGCACCCGTGCCAAGCAGCTCGTCGTGCTCGAGCGCACCGACCAGCTCAGCTGGCTGTCGCTGCGCAACGTGCCGAGCGTGCACGTCGTGGCCGTCGACCAGCTCAACACCTACGACGTGCTGGTCGCCGACGACGTCATCTTCACCCAGGGCGCGTTCGACGCGTTCGTCGCCGCCCGCTCCGGTGCCGGCAAGACCACCGAGGGAGACGCCTGATGAGCACCCTGCACAAGGACCACCGTGACGTGCTGCTCGCACCCGTGGTGAGCGAGAAGAGCTACGGCCTCCTCGACGAGAACAAGTACACGTTCCTCGTGCGCAAGGACGCCAACAAGACCGAGATCAAGATCGCCGTCGAGAAGGTCTTCGGCGTCAAGGTCACGGCGGTCAACACGCTGAATCGTCCCGGCAAGACCCGTCGTACGCGCAACGGTCTGGGCAAGCGTCCCGACACCAAGCGCGCGATCGTGTCGCTCGCCGACGGTGAGCGCATCGACATCTTCGGCGCGGTCGGCTGACCGGGCAGAGCGAGGACTGAGAACACATGGCAATTCGCAAGTACAAGCCGACCACCCCGGGCCGTCGCGGCTCCTCGGTGGCCGACTTCGTCGAGGTCACCCGCGACTTCCCCGAGAAGTCCCTGGTCAAGCCGCTGCCGAAGAAGGGCGGTCGCAACAACCAGGGCCGCATCACCACCCGTCACCAGGGTGGGGGGCACAAGCGCGCCTACCGCGTCATCGACTTCAAGCGCTACGACAAGGACGGCGTGCCGGCCAGCGTCGCGCACATCGAGTACGACCCCAACCGCACGGCGCGCATCGCGCTGCTGCACTACGCCGACGGCGAGAAGCGCTACATCATCGCGCCGGTCGGTGTCGCGCAGGGCACACGGCTGGAGTCCGGACCGAACGCCGACATCAAGCCCGGTAACAACCTGCCGCTGCGCAACATCCCTGTCGGCACCCAGGTGCACTGCGTGGAGCTGCGGCCCGGCGGCGGTGCCAAGATCGCCCGCTCCGCCGGCATCCGTGCCCAGCTCGTCGCCCGTGAGGGCAACCGCGCGCAGCTGCGGATGCCCTCGGGCGAGATGCGCTACGTCGACGTGCGCTGCCGCGCCACCGTCGGCGAGGTGGGCAACGCCGAGCAGTCCAACATCAACTGGGGCAAGGCCGGCCGCATGCGGTGGAAGGGCAAGCGCCCGACCGTCCGCGGTGTCGTGATGAACCCCGTCGACCACCCGCACGGTGGCGGTGAGGGCAAGACCTCCGGTGGTCGCCACCCGGTCAGCCCGTGGGGCAAGCCGGAAGGCCGTACGCGCAAGCGCAAGGCCTCCGACGCCATGATCGTCCGTCGCCGCCGCTCCGGCAAGAAGCGCTGAGAAGGGAACTGACCCATGCCACGCAGCCTCAAGAAGGGCCCCTTCATCGACGACCACCTGCAGAAGAAGGTGGACGCCGAGAACGAGAAGAACAGCCACAACGTCATCAAGACGTGGTCGCGGCGCTCGATGATCGTGCCCGACATGATCGGCCACACCATCGCCGTCCACGACGGCCGCAAGCACGTGCCGGTGTTCATCACCGACTCGATGGTCGGCCACAAGCTGGGCGAGTTCGCACCCACGCGCACGTTCAAGGGCCACATCAAGGACGACCGCAAGGGCCGCCGGCGCTGAGCCCGGCGACCTCGCTGCGAAGACAACGGATAGGTACTGAGACATGAGTGTGACTGAGCGCCGGCGCACGAGCGCCCGCCGCGAGAGCCTCCTGGGCGACGCCCCGGGTGCCTTCGCGAGCGCCCGATTCACCCGCATCGCGCCGATGAAGGCCCGCCGCGTCGTGGACCTGGTCCGCGGCCTGGGCGTCGACGAGGCACTGGCCCTCCTGCAGTTCGCGCCGCAGGCCGCCAGCGAGACCGTCTACAAGGTCCTGGAGAGCGCCGTGGCCAACGCCGAGACCGGCGAGGGCCTCGAGCGCGGCGACCTGGTGGTCTCCAAGGCCATGGTCGACGAGGGCCCGACGATGAAGCGCTGGCGCCCGCGGGCCCAGGGCCGAGCCACCCGCATCAACAAGCGCACCAGCCACATCACGCTGGTCGTGCAGCCCGCGTCCGCGATCGAGAAGGGACGGAAGGCCTGATGGGCCAGAAGATCAACCCGAACGGCTTCCGCCTGGGTATCAGCACCGACCACCGCAGCCGTTGGTACGCCGACAAGCTCTACTCCGCCTACGTGGGCGAGGACGTCGCGATCCGTCGCAGCCTCTCCAAGGGCATGGAGCGGGCCGGCATCTCCAAGGTCGAGATCGAGCGCACCCGTGACCGGGTCCGCGTCGACATCCACACCGCCCGACCGGGCATCGTCATCGGTCGTCGCGGCGCGGAGGCCGACAAGATCCGCGGCAACCTCGAGAAGCTCACCGGCAAGCAGGTGCAGCTCAACATCCTCGAGGTCAAGCAGCCCGAGGTCGACGCGCAGCTGGTCGCGCAGGGCGTGGCCGAGCAGCTCGCCGGTCGTGTGGCCTTCCGCCGCGCGATGCGCAAGGCGCTGCAGACCACGATGCGCTCGGGCGCCAAGGGCGTCCGCATCCAGTGCTCGGGCCGCCTCGGCGGCGCGGAGATGTCCCGCTCGGAGTTCTACCGCGAGGGACGCGTCCCGCTGCACACGCTCCGGGCCGACATCGACTACGGCTTCTACGAGGCCAAGACGACCTTCGGCCGCATCGGCGTGAAGGTCTGGATCTACAAGGGCGAGGTCGCGGGCACCCGCGCCGAGCGTGAGGCGCAGGCCGCCCAGCGCGCCGGCGCCCCGGGCCGCGGCCGCCCGCCGCGCGGAGACCGTCCGTCGCGTCCGAGCCGGGGCGACCGTCCCAGCCGCAGCGACCGGGCACCGCAGACCGACACCCCCGCCGAGGCCCCCGTGGCCGAGGCGGCCACCACCACGTCCGGGGAGGGCTGAGCACATGTTGATCCCCCGCAGGGTCAAGTACCGCAAGCAGCACCACCCGAAGCGGACCGGCCAGGCCAAGGGCGGCACCAAGCTCGCCTTCGGTGACTACGGCATCCAGGCGCTGGAGGGTCACTACGTGACCAACCGGCAGATCGAGTCCGCTCGTATCGCCATGACCCGTCACATCAAGCGTGGCGGAAAGGTCTGGATCAACATCTACCCGGACCGTCCGCTCACCAAGAAGCCCGCCGAGACCCGCATGGGTTCGGGCAAGGGCTCGCCGGAGTGGTGGGTCGCCAACGTCAAGCCGGGCCGCGTCATGTTCGAGCTGTCGGGTGTGCCCGAGGACGTCGCCCGCGAGGCGATGCGCCGCGCCATCCACAAGCTGCCCATGAAGTGCCGGTTCGTGACCCGTGAGAGTGAGGGTTTCTGATGGCAACCAAGGCGCACGAGCTCGACGAGCTCAACGACGTCGACCTCGAGAGCCGGCTTCGCGAGGCCAAGGAGGAGCTGTTCAACCTCCGCTTCCAGGCCGCGACCGGTCAGCTCGAGAGCCACGGCCGTCTGCGGACGGTCAAGAAGGACATCGCCCGGATCTACACCGTGGTGCGTGAGCGCGAGCTCGGCATCCGCAGCACCCCGGGCCAGGACGGCGCAGGCAGCGCAGAGAACGAGGACGGTGCCGCATGAGCGAGACCACCACTGACAGCACCGAGCGCTCCGCGCGCAAGGTCCGCGAGGGTCTTGTCGTGAGCGACAAGATGGACAAGACCGTCGTGGTCTCGGTCGAGGACCGCGTCAAGCACGCGCTCTACGGCAAGGTCCTGCGGCGCACGACGAACCTCAAGGCCCACGACGAGGGCAACGAGTGCGGCACCGGCGACCGGGTCCTCATCATGGAGACGCGTCCGCTGTCGGCCACCAAGCGCTGGCGCGTCGTCGAGGTGCTCGAGAAGGCCAAGTAACACCTTCCTGCCGGTCCGCTCGACCGGCCCCAGTTCCAACGAAGTTCGGCCAGGCTCGCCGCCGCAGGCGGTGAGAACCGGCACGACAACCAGGAGAAATCGATGATCCAGCAGGAGTCGCGGCTCAAGGTCGCCGACAACACGGGTGCCAAGGAGATCTTGTGCATCCGCGTGCTCGGCGGCTCGGGTCGCCGCTACGCCGGTATCGGCGACACCATCGTCGCCACCGTCAAGGACGCGATCCCCGGCGGCAACGTCAAGAAGGGCGACGTCGTGAAGGCTGTCGTCGTGCGCACCGTGAAGGAGCGCCGGCGCCCCGACGGCTCGTACATCCGCTTCGACGAGAACGCCGCGGTGATCCTCAAGAACGACGGTGAGCCCCGCGGTACCCGCATCTTCGGCCCCGTGGGCCGCGAGCTGCGTGACAAGCGGTTCATGCGCATCGTCTCGCTCGCACCGGAGGTGCTCTGAGTCATGGCGACCAAGATCAAGAAGGGCGACACCGTGAAGGTGATCGCCGGCAAGGACAAGGGTGCCGAGGGTCGTGTGATCCAGGTGCTCCGTGAGGCCGACCGCGTGATCGTCGAGGGCGTGAACCGCATCCAGAAGCACACCCGGGCCACCGCGCCCGGTGCGACCGGAGGCATCGTCACCACCGAGGCGCCGATCCACGTGTCGAACGTGATGCTCGTCGAGGGCGACGGCGTGACCCGCGTCAGCGCTCGCCGTGACGAGGTCACCAAGCGCCGTCCCGACGGCTCGACGTACACCGCCCAGCGCAGCGTCCGCGTCTCGCGGAAGACGGGCAAGGAGATCTGATGACCGAGACCGCCACCGAGCGTCCGTACCCGCGCCTGAAGAAGCGGTACCGCGAGGAGATCATCCCCGCGCTGCAGTCCGAGTTCGACATCCAGAACGTCATGCAGGTCCCCGGCCTGGTGAAGATCGTCGTGAACATGGGTGTCGGCGAGGCCGCCCGCGACTCGAAGCTGATCGAGGGCGCCGTCCGCGACCTGACCGCGATCACCGGTCAGAAGCCGCAGGTCACCAAGGCCCGCAAGTCGATCGCGCAGTTCAAGCTGCGTGAGGGCATGCCGATCGGCGCGCACGTCACGCTGCGCGGCGACCGCATGTGGGAGTTCGCCGACCGGCTGCTGAGCCTGGCGCTTCCCCGCATCCGTGACTTCCGGGGCCTGTCGGACCGTCAGTTCGACGGTCGCGGCAACTACACCTTCGGTCTGACCGAGCAGGTCATGTTCCACGAGATCGACCAGGACCGGATCGACCGCTCCCGCGGCATGGACATCACGGTCGTCACGACCGCCACCAACGACGACGAGGGCCGCGCCCTGCTCCGGCAGCTCGGCTTCCCGTTCGCCACCCGCTGAGGATCGAGGAAACCCCATGGCGAAGACGTCCCTGAAGGTCAAGGCGGCCCGCAAGCAGAAGTTCGCGGTCCGCGGCTACACGCGCTGCCAGCGCTGCGGCCGGCCCCGCTCGGTGTACAGGAAGTTCGGCCTGTGCCGCATCTGCCTGCGCGAGATGGCCCACCGCGGCGAGCTGCCCGGCGTCACCAAGTCCTCCTGGTGACCCACCCCCCTACTCCACACACGATCTCCGAAGGTCGCGACGGCGCAGCCGCACGCGAAACCACGGTGGGAAAGGGCCGATGAGGCCATGACGATGACAGACCCCATCGCAGACATGCTCACGCGTCTGCGCAACGCCAACCAGGCGTTCCACGACGAGGTCTCGATGCCGCACAGCAAGCTGAAGGTCGGCGTCGCCGAGATCCTGAAGCGGGAGGGCTACATCGCCTCCTTCGAGACCACCGACGAGGCCGACACCGTCGGCAAGACGCTCACGATCACGCTGAAGTACGGCGTGAACCGCGAGCGTGCCCTCGCCGGCGTGCGCCGCATCTCCAAGCCCGGCCTGCGGGTGTACGCGAAGTCCACCGGACTGCCGAAGGTCCTCGGCGGCCTGGGCATCGCGATCATCTCCACCAGCCAGGGCCTGCAGACCGACCGCCAGGCGAACAAGAACGGCGTGGGTGGGGAAGTCCTCGCCTACGTCTGGTGACGACGAGACCAGAGGAAGGAACACGCACATGTCGCGCATTGGCAAGTACCCCGTCCCGGTCCCGTCCGGCGTGGACGTCACCGTCTCCGACGCTGTCGTCACGGTGAAGGGCCCGAAGGGCACCCTCAGCCACACGGTGGCCGCACCCATCACCGCACAGGTCGCCGACGGCACCGTCGTGGTGGAGCGTCCCGACGACCACCGCAACTCCAAGGCCCTGCACGGCCTGACCCGCACCCTGATCGCCAACATGGTCCACGGCGTGACCGAGGGCTTCGAGAAGAAGCTCGAGATCCAGGGCGTCGGCTACCGCGTGCTGTCGCAGGGTCCGACCAAGCTGGAGTTCCAGCTCGGCTACTCCCACCCGATCATCTTCGACGCGCCCGAGGGCATCACCTTCAGCGTCGAGGGGCCGACGAAGCTCGGCGTGGTCGGCATCGACAAGCAGCTCGTCGGCGAGACCGCCGCGAACATCCGCAAGCTCCGCAAGCCCGAGCCGTACAAGGGCAAGGGTGTCCGCTACGCGGGCGAGCACGTCCGCCGCAAGGTCGGAAAGGCTGGCAAGTGATGGCCATCTCGCTGAAGAACAACAAGCACACGTCCAGCCGCCAGCGTGCGCGGCTGCGCCGTCAGGTGCGCGTCCGCAAGAAGATCACCGGCACGGCCGAGCGGCCGCGCCTGGTGGTCACCCGCTCCTCGCGCCACATCAGCGCGCAGGTCGTGGACGACGGCCGGGGCCACACCCTCGCGTACGCCTCCACGATGGAGACCGACGTACGCGCCGCCGAGGGCGACAAGACCGCGCAGGCCACCAAGGTCGGCGAGCTCGTCGCTGCACGCGCCAAGGAAGCCGGTGTCGACACGGTCGTCTTCGACCGCGGCGGCAACAAGTACCACGGCCGCATCGCGGCCCTCGCCGACGCTGCCCGCGAGGGCGGGCTGACGTTCTGACCCCGGGTCAGTCCAGGCCTACGGCAGCGAAGACCGAGAAAGAGAAGAGGAAAGTCTCATGAGCGGACCCCAGCGCGGACGCGCCGGCGGTGGCGGTCGTGGCGGTCGTGACGACCGACGCGGCGGCCAGGGCGCGGAGAAGAACCAGTACATCGAGCGCGTCGTGGCGATCAACCGCGTCGCGAAGGTCGTCAAGGGTGGTCGTCGCTTCAGCTTCACCGCCCTGGTGATCGTCGGCGACGGCGACGGCATGGTCGGCGTCGGCTACGGCAAGGCCAAGGAGGTGCCCGCCGCGATCGCGAAGGGCGTGGAGGAGGCCAAGAAGGCGTTCTTCCGCGTGCCCCGCATCCAGGGCACCATCCCCCACCCGGTGCAGGGAGAGAAGGCCGCAGGCGTCGTCCTGCTGCGTCCCGCCGCACCCGGTACCGGTGTGATCGCCGGTGGCCCGGTGCGTGCGGTGCTCGAGTGCGCCGGCATCCACGACGTGCTCAGCAAGTCGCTCGGCAGCTCGAACCAGATCAACATCGTGCACGCCACGGTCGAGGCGCTCCGCTCGCTCGAGACGCCGGAGGCCGTCGCCTCGCGCCGTGGCCTCCCCGTCGAGGACGTCGCTCCCGCCGCGCTGCTGAAGGCGCGCGAGGAGGTGTCGCCCTGATGGCCACGCTGAAGGTCGTCCAGATCAAGTCCCCGATCGGCCGCAAGCAGGAGCAGCGCGACACCCTGCGCTCGCTCGGCCTGAAGCGCATCGGTGACACCGTCGTCAAGGAGGACCGTCCCGAGTTCCGGGGCATGGTCCACGCGGTACGCCACCTGGTGACCGTGGAGGAGGTCGACTGACATGACCCTGAAGATCCATCACCTCAAGCCGGCTCCCGGCGCCAAGACCGCGAAGACCCGTGTCGGTCGCGGTGAGGCCAGCAAGGGCAAGACGGCCGGTCGCGGCACCAAGGGCACCAAGGCCCGCTACCAGGTGCCCGCTGCCTTCGAGGGTGGGCAGATGCCCATCCACATGCGGCTGCCGAAGCTGCGAGGCTTCAAGAACCCGTTCAAGGTCGAGTTCCAGGTCGTCAACGTCGAGCGCATCGGCGCCCTGTTTCCGCAGGGCGGCACGGTCGGCGTGAAGGAGCTCATCGCGGCCGGTGCCGTCCGCAAGGGCCAGCCGGTCAAGGTGCTCGGCACCGGGGACATCGACGTGGCCGTGCAGGTCACCGCCGACGCGTTCTCGGCGAGCGCGGTCTCCAAGATCGAGGCCGCCGGCGGGTCGACCACCACCGTCTGAACATCCACGAGAGGGCGGGGACGCAACGCGCGTCCCCGCCCTCTTCTGGTCCCGGGCGGGCACGGCCGTCTCGGCCGATCCGCTCGCTTTGTTACAGTCACCCGGGTCTCGCGGCGCGCGTCCGCCGAGCCCTGTGAACCGAGGAGAGGACCACGGTGCTAGGCGCCTTCGCCAACGCTTTCCGCACGCCGGACCTGCGCAAGAAGATCCTGTTCGTGCTGGGGATCATCGTGATCTTCCGGCTGGGCTCGCAGGTCCCTGCCCCGGGTGTCGACGTCGGCAACGTCCAGCAGTGCTTCACCCAGGCCGGCAACGAGGGCGTCTTCGGCCTGATCAACCTCTTCTCGGGCGGCGCGCTGCTGCAGCTGACCGTGTTCGCGCTCGGGATCATGCCCTACATCACCGCGAGCATCATCCTGCAGCTGCTGGTCGTCGTGATCCCCCGGCTGGAGGCCCTCAAGAAGGAGGGCCAGGCCGGTCAGACCAAGATCACGCAGTACACGCGCTACCTGACCCTCGGCCTGGCCGCGCTCCAGGCGACGGGCATCGTCGCCGTGGCCCGCGCCGGCCAGCTCTTCCCCGAGTGCCCCAACGACCTGCTGATCGACGACGGTCTGCTGACGTTCCTGACCGTCGTCATCACGATGATCGGCGGCACCGCGGTCATCATGTGGCTCGGTGAGCTCATCACCGACCGCGGCGTCGGCAACGGCATGTCGATCCTGATCTTCACCCAGGTCGTCGCGACCTTCCCCGCAGCCCTGTGGTCGGTGCGTACGGCGAACCAGAGCTCGGCCGGCGGCGGTTTCTTCCTCCTCGGTGCCGTGATCCTCGTCGGTCTCGTCGTGGTCGCCGCGGTCATCTTCATCGAGCAGGCCCAGCGCCGCATCCCGGTGCAGTACGCCCGCCGCATGGTGGGCCGCAAGATGTACGGCGGCTCCTCGACCTACATCCCGCTGAAGGTCAACCAGGCGGGCATCATCCCGGTCATCTTCGCCTCGAGCCTGCTCTACCTGCCGGCGCTGGGCAGCCAGTTCAACCAGGAGTCGGCCTTCGCGGGCTTCGTCAGCACCTACTTCGTCGACGGCAGCCACCCGCTCTACATGCTGACGTTCTTCCTGCTGATCGTCTTCTTCACCTACTTCTACGTCTCGATCACGTTCCCGCCGAACGAGATCGCCGACAACATGAAGAAGTACGGCGGCTTCATCCCCGGCATCCGTGCGGGACGCCCGACCGAGGAGTACCTCTCCTACGTCGTCTCCCGCATCACCTTCCCGGGCGCCATCTACCTCGGCCTGGTCTCGCTGATCCCGCTGGTCGCCTTCGTGGCCATCGGCGCGAACCAGAACTTCCCCTTCGGCGGCACCTCGATCCTGATCATGGTCGGCGTGGCCCTCGATACGGTGAAGCAGATCGAGAGCCAGCTGCAGCAGCGCAACTACGAAGGGTTCCTCCGGTGAGCAAGCGACTGATCCTGATGGGCCCCCCGGGGGCGGGCAAGGGCACCCAGGCCAAGGCCGTGGCCGCGACCCACGACATCCCGGCGATCTCGACCGGCGACATCTTCCGCGCCAACGTGAAGGACTCCACGGAGCTCGGCAAGAAGGCCCAGGAGTACATGGACGCCGGCAAGTACGTCCCCGACGAGATCACGAACTCGATGGTCGCGGACCGCCTCGCCGAGCCCGACGCCAAGGCCGGGTTCCTGCTCGACGGCTACCCGCGTACGGAGGCGCAGGTTGCCGAGCTCGACAGCATGCTCGCCGAGCAGGGCGCATCGCTGGACGCCGCCGTCGTGCTCGAGGTCGACGAGGACGAGCTGGTGGCCCGCCTGATGCAGCGTGCCGAGAACGAGGGCCGCAGCGACGACTCCGAGGAGGTCGTCCGCGAGCGCATGGCCGTCTACAAGGCCGAGACCGCACCGCTGATGGACATCTACGAGCAGCGTGGCCTGCTCTGCCGCGTCGACGGCATGGGCTCGGTCGACGAGGTCCGCGAGCGCATCAGCGCAGCGCTGGAGAGCTGAGCCGCACCCGGTGGGGTTCCGCGACCGCGGCGTCGAGATCAAGACGCCCGAGCAGATCGCGTTGATGCGCGAGGCCGGCCTGGTCGTCGGGCGCACGCTGGAGCTGCTGCGCACGGCGGTGGCACCCGGCATGACCACCGGCGAGCTCGACGCGATCGCCGAGGAGAGCATCCGCTCCTCCGGTGCGACGCCGTCGTTCAAGGGGTACCACGGGTTCCCCGGGTCGATCTGCTGCTCGGTGAACGAGGAGGTCGTGCACGGTATCCCCGGCGAGCGGGTCATCGCCGAGGGCGACGTCGTCTCCATCGACTGCGGGGCGATCGTGCAGGGCTGGCACGGTGACGCGGCGCTGACCCTCGCCGTGGGGGAGGTGCCCGACGAGGTCGCCGAGCTGATGCGGGTCACCGAGGACTCCCTGTGGGCCGGCATCGCGGCCGCGCGCCGCGGAGGGCGGGTGACCGACATCGGGCACGCGGTCGAGACGCACGTACGCGCCGCCGGTGACTACGGCATCCTCGAGGACTACACCGGTCACGGCATCGGCACCGCCATGCACCTGCCCCCGAACGTGCCGAACTACGGACGCCCCGGTCGCGGACCGAAGCTGGTGCCGGGACTCGCGCTGGCGGTCGAGCCGATGATCACCCTGGGATCCGCCGAGACGGTCACGCTCGAGGACGACTGGACGGTGGTGACCGAGGACCGGTCGGTGGGCGCGCACTACGAGCACACCTTCACCCTGACCGAGACCGGCACCTGGGTGCTGACCGCCCTCGACGGCGGCAAGCAGCGTCTCGAGGCCCTCGGCGTCCCCTTCGGCGGCATGTAACCCCATGTTGTCGTCGCTCCGCGCGGCGCCGGCGACCAGCGGAGCGACACCACAAACGTTTTAGATGGGGATGGGTGGAATGGCGGGTCGCATCGGAGGGTTGTGTGTCCATGAGTGATCTCCGCCTGTCCGTGCTCGACCTCGTCCCCGTCCGCGCCGACGGCACCAGCGCCGATGCGGTGGCTGCCTCGCGGTCGCTCGCGCAGACCGCCGACCGGTTGGGGTACGAGCGCTACTGGGTGGCCGAGCACCACAACATGCCGGCGATCGCCTCGACGAACCCGCCCGTGCTGATGGGCATCCTCGCCGGCGCGACCGAGCGGATCCGGGTCGGCTCGGGCGGTGTGATGCTGCCCAACCACGCGCCGCTCGTGGTCGCTGAGCAGATGGCGCTGCTCGAGGCCGCGTACCCGGGCCGGATCGACCTGGGGATCGGCCGCGCGCCCGGCACCGACCCGGTCACCTCGTGGGCGCTGCGGCACGGTGCCGCCGGTGTCACCGACGACGCGGTGAACCAGTTCCCGACCTACGTCGAGCAGATCGTCGCGATGATGAGCCCCGAGGGGGTCGGGCTGCAGCTGTCGGGGCGTACGCACGCCCTGCGCGCCACGCCCGCGGCCACCGGCAGTGCCCAGCCGTGGCTGCTGGGCAGCTCGGACTACTCCGCGCGCCTGGCCGCGCGCCTGGGCCTGCCGTACGTCTTCGCCCACCACTTCCAGGGCAAGGGCACCGCCGAGGCGCTCGCGCTGTACCGGCAGGGATGGGCCGAGGCGGGCCACGAGCACGCCCCGCGTACGTTCCTCACCGTCAACGCGGCCGCCGCGCCGACCGCCGAGGAGGCCCACCGGCGCGCGCTGCCGCAGGCGATGTCGATGCTGACCCTGATGACGGGTCAGCCGCTGCACGCCCAGCACACGGTCGAGGCGGCGGAGGCGGCGTACGCCGAGCTGCCCGAGCAGCACCGCGACCTCGTGGACGCGATGCGCCGCCGCTGGCTCGTCGGTCCCGTCGAGGAGGTCAGCGCCCGCCTGAGCGACTTCGCCGCGGAGCACGACGTCGACGAGGTGATGCTGCACCCGGTGAGCGGCGGCTTCGCCGACGAGGAGCCGGCCACCACACCGGGGCGGGTGCAGACCCTGGAGCTGCTCGCCGCACGGGCCGGGGTGCCGGCCGGGGTGTGACCGGTCCGTCACGCGCACCCGTCCCCGCGGATTGGTGTTTTCCACACCCCGACCCCTAGACTGACATGTCGGTCCCACGTGGGCCGTGTTTCGTGGTGCCACGCGGCTGCTCGTCGTACGCCGGTGTCTCGCCTTGGTCGAGGTGCCGTCGCGCGCAGGGAGCGGCACCACGTAGCGGCGTCCACGAGGTCCACTCCGGCCATCCGGAGGAGGTTCTGCGGACCGACGGTAGACACCAGACGAACAGATTGCGGAGGACATGCCGAAGAAGGAAGGCGTCATCGAGATCGAAGGCACCGTCATCGAGGCGTTGCCGAACGCGATGTTCCGCGTGGAGCTCTCCAACGGCCACAAGGTGCTGAGCCACATCAGCGGCAAGATGCGCCAGAACTACATCCGCATCCTCCCTGAGGACCGGGTCGTCGTGGAGCTCTCCCCGTACGACCTGACCCGAGGTCGCATCGTCTACCGGTACAAGTGAGCCGACACCGAAAGGACCTGCGATGAAGGTCTACCCCAGCGTCAAGCCGATCTGCGACAAGTGCAAGGTCATCCGTCGCCACGGCCGCGTCATGGTCATCTGCGACAACCCGCGCCACAAGCAGCGCCAGGGCTGAGCAGAGGGCAGCACCGCACCACCCCGCACGACCAGCAGCACCAGCACGACAACTGAATCCCACGACGTGTCAGCTCGCCGGGCTCCTGACCTGTTCAGGAGCTCCCGGCGTCACCCCCGGTCTGGAGGCCGGGGCCTCCCCCCGGACGTCCGGGGGACACCGAGGACGCTGCACGACCAGACACCTCCAGCGAACCGAAGGGACAGCCAGACATGGCACGCCTCGTTGGTGTCGACCTCCCGCGCGACAAGCGCGTCGAGATCGCACTCACCTACATCTACGGCATCGGCCGTACCCGCTCCCAGCAGCTCCTCGCCGCCACCGGCGTCGACCCGAACGTCCGGGTGCACGAGCTGGGGGACGAGGAGCTGGTCAAGCTCCGCGACGAGATCGAAGCGAACTTCAAGATCGAGGGTGACCTCCGTCGTGAGGTCCAGGCCGACATCCGTCGCAAGGTCGAGATCGGCAGCTACCAGGGTCGCCGTCACCGCCAGGGCCTCCCGGTCCGCGGTCAGCGCACCAAGACCAACGCCCGCACCCGCAAGGGTCCGAAGCGCACCGTGGCCGGCAAGAAGAAGACCCGCTGACGCGCTGCCACCTCCGACGCCGTCAGGCGTCGACACCGATCTGAGCAACCACCAGAACTTCCAAGGAGCAGTTCATGCCTCCCAAGAGCCGACAGGCTTCCGGCGCCAAGAAGGTGCGCCGCAAGGAGAAGAAGAACGTCGTCCAGGGCGAAGCCCACATCAAGTCGACGTTCAACAACACCATCGTCACGATCACCGACCCGACCGGTGCGGTGATCTCGTGGGCCAGCGCCGGCACCGTCGGCTTCAAGGGCTCGCGCAAGTCGACCCCCTTCGCCGCGCAGATGGCCGCCGAGGCCGCCGGCCGCCGTGCCCAGGAGCACGGCATGAAGAAGATCGACGTCTTCGTCAAGGGTCCCGGCTCCGGCCGTGAGACCGCGATCCGCTCGCTGGGCGCCATCGGGCTCGAGGTCGGCACCATCGCCGACGTCACCCCCACGCCGCACAACGGCTGCCGCCCGCCCAAGCGCCGTCGCGTCTGACGCGCCCGACCTTTTTCCCAGAACAGGAGACGTGACCCATGGCCCGCTACACCGGCCCGATCACCCGCAAGTCCCGCCGCCTGGGCGTGGACCTCATCGGCGGCGACCAGGCGTTCGAGAAGCGCCCGTACGCCCCCGGCATGCACGGACGCACCCGCATCAAGGAGTCCGAGTACCGCAACCAGCTGCAGGAGAAGCAGAAGGCCCGCTTCACCTACGGCGTGCTCGAGAAGCAGTTCGCGAACTACTACAACGAGGCGTCGCGCCGCGAGGGCAAGACGGGTGACAACCTGTTGCAGCTGCTCGAGTGCCGCCTCGACAACGTCGTCTACCGCGCCGGCTTCGCCCGCACCCGCCGTCAGGCCCGCCAGCTCGTGAACCACGGGCACTTCCGGGTCAACGGCAAGAAGGTGGACATCCCCTCCTTCCAGGTGACGCAGTACGACATCATCGACGTGCGCGAGAAGTCGCTGCAGATGACGCCGTTCATCGTGGCCCGTGAGACCCACGGCGAGCGCGTCGTCCCCGGCTGGATGGACGCCTTCCCCGAGCGGATGCGCATCCTCGTCCACCAGCTGCCGACGCGGGAGCAGATCGACATCCCCGTCACCGAGCAGCTCATCGTGGAGTTCTACTCCAAGAAGTGACTCTGCAAGGTCGGTCGCGCCCCGGCGCGGCCGACCTCGCCCCGCTCCACACCCTTCTCCCACGCTGCGGTTCGAGCCCGTCATATAGCGGGTGGGCTCGGAAAGGAAACAACCAGTGCTCATTGCTCAGCGCCCCACCCTGTCCGAAGAGGTCGTCGACGAGTACCGCTCCCGGTTCACCATCGAGCCGCTCGAGCCGGGCTTCGGCTACACCCTCGGCAACTCGATGCGTCGCACCCTGCTGTCCTCCATCCCGGGGGCCTCGGTGACCAGCATCAAGATCGACTCGGTGCTCCACGAGTTCTCGACCATCGAGGGCGTCAAGGAAGACGTCACCGAGCTCATCCTGAACCTCAAGGGTCTCGTCGTCTCCTCCGAGCACGACGAGCCGGTCACGATGTACCTCCGCAAGGACGGTGCGGGCACCGCCACCGCCGCCGACATCGCCCCGCCCGCAGGCGTCGAGGTGCACAACCCCGACCTGCACATCGCCACCGTCAACGACTCCGGCTCGCTGGAGATGGAGCTCGTCGTCGAGCGCGGCCGCGGCTACGTCTCCGCGGCGCAGAACAAGATCGGCGACAACGAGATCGGCCGCATGCCGGTCGATTCGATCTACAGCCCCGTGCTGAAGGTGACCTACAAGGTCGAGGCCACCCGAGTCGAGCAGCGCACCGACTTCGACAAGCTGATCGTGGACGTCGAGACCAAGCCCTCGATCGCTCCGCGCGACGCCCTCGCCAGCGCCGGCAAGACCCTCGTCGAGCTCTTCGGCCTCGCCCGCGAGCTCAACGTCGAGGCCGAGGGCATCGACATCGGCCCGAGCCCGGTCGACGAGCAGCTCGCCGCCGACCTGGCCCTGCCGGTCGAGGACCTCAACCTCACCGTCCGGTCCTACAACTGCCTCAAGCGCGAGGGCATCCACACCGTCGGAGAGCTCATCGGCCGCTCCGAGCAGGACCTGCTCGACATCCGCAACTTCGGCGCCAAGTCCATCGACGAGGTCAAGCTGAAGCTGCACGAGATGGGCCTCTCGCTCAAGGACTCCGCCCCCGGCTTCGACCCGGCCACCGCGCTCGCGGCCTACGACGAGGACGAGTCCTTCGTCGAGGACGAGCAGTACTGACACCAGCAGCACCCCTCTAGCCCGAGTACCTGACACGGCTCGGGAGGAACGAGAGACATAATGCCTACCCCCAAGAAGGGCACCCGCTTCGGCGGCAGCCCCGCCCACCAGCGGCTCATCGTCGCCAACCTCGCGACGCAGCTCTTCGAGCACGGCGCCGTGCGTACGACCGAGGCCAAGGCCCGGCTGCTGCGCCCGCACGCCGAGAAGCTGATCACCAAGGCGAAGAAGGGCGACCTGCACAACCGCCGCGAGGTCCTCAAGACCATCCGCGACAAGTCGGTCGTCCACACCCTCTTCACCGAGATCGGCCCGATGTTCGCCGAGCGTCCCGGCGGCTACACCCGCATCACCAAGATCGGCCCCCGCAAGGGCGACAACGCCCCCATGGCCGTCATCGAGCTGGTGACCGAGGCGTACGAGCCGAAGGCAGGCACCGGTGCGGGCAACGTGCAGTCCGGCCGGGCCACGGCGCCTGCCGAGGAGCCGACCGCCGAGACCGCGTCCGACGACGACGCGCTCCCGGGCACCCCGGACAACCCGGTGCAGGTCGACTCCGAGGGCGAGGCCGACGAGGTCGAGTCCCCCGAGGGGGGCATCGAGGCCACCCCCGAGGACGCCGACAAGCAGGACTGAGCAGCACCCGCACCACGACGTCAGTCACGGCGTCACTTCGCAGGCCCGTCCCCGACCGGGGGCGGGCCTGTGGTGTGTCCGGGGCGAGGAGCGCCGTTTGGGAGGATGGGGGGATGCGGCTCCGGATGGACCTGGCCTACGACGGGACCGACTTCCACGGCTGGGCCGCCCAACCCGGCCTGCGCACCGTGCAGGGCGAGCTCGAGGCCGGCCTGGCCACGGTGCTGCGTGTCCCCGAGGTGGCGGTGACGTGCGCCGGGCGTACGGACGCCGGGGTGCACGCCCGCGGTCAGGTCGTGCACGTCGACGTCGACCGTCCGGTGCTCGAGGGAGCCCGAGGCCGCGGCCCCGACGACGCGCCCACGTCGCTGCGCCGGCGCCTGCACGGGGTGCTGCCCGCGGACGTGCGCGTCCACGACGTGCAGGAGGCCCCGCCGGGGTTCGACGCGCGCTTCGGTGCCCTGTGGCGGCGCTACGCCTACCGCGTCGCCGACGCGGGCGTACGCCACGACCCCCTCACGCGGGGGCACGTGCTCGCCTGGCCGCGTCCGCTGGACCTCGACCTGCTCGACGAGGCGGCGAGCCGGCTCGTCGGTGAGCACGACTTCGCGGCCTTCTGCAAGCGCCGTGAAGGGGCCACGACGATCCGTAGGCTGCTGGAGCTCCGCTGGGAGCGGGACGCCGCGGGCGTCGCCACCGCGACGGTGCGCGCGGACGCCTTCTGCCACTCGATGGTGCGCGCCCTGGTCGGTTGTCTCCTCGTCGTCGGGGAGGGCAACAGGCCGCCGGAGTGGGCCGGGCAGGTGCTCGCCGCCGGCGTACGCGACCCCGCCGTGCGCGTCGCTCCCGCGCACGGGCTCACGCTCGAGGAGGTCCGCTACCCCGACGACGACGAGCTCGCAGCCCAGGCCGAGCGGGCTCGCGTCGTGCGTACGCTGCCGCCCACCCAGGACGCCCAGGACGCCCAGGACTCCTGACCGGCCCGTCAGCCCGCGGAGGCGGGGGCCAGAGGGTGGCGGCGCGACGGGAGCAGCTCGTGGGCGAGCCGGGTGGTCTGCGTCCTGAGGTCGGGGACGGCCGTCACCTCCCACTCGTGGGCGCCGCGTCGTCCGGCCCCGAGCACGGTGAGTCCGATCTCGGCGCGGCCGGAGGCGTCCAGGGGGTGACCGTCGACGTCGACGTCCACGCCGAGCCCCAGCCGGTGGGGACGCAGGGTGCCTGTCTCGAGGAGCCTGTCCACCAGCGGGTTCCACCCGGCAGTCGGGACGGGGCGGGGGCCGGTCGCGTTGACCACCAGACCCGCCGCCGAGGGGTCGACCGCGTCGGGGTGGTCGAGCACGACGGTCCGGTCGCGCATCAGCCGACGCATCAGGTCGGCGCTGTCGGGCGCCATGCGGTGCCGCAGCGTCTCCCAGGTGCGGGCGTGCTCGGCGACGAAGCGGTGCTGCTCGGCGGCGGTGAAGCCCGCCCACAGCGAGTTCGCGCGGGCGCGCACGGCGTCGACGACCGGCCGCCACGGCGTGCCGGTCTCCCGGCACGCGGCCAGCTGTGCCGTGAGCGCTGCGACGACGTCGTCGAGTCGCTCACCGCCGGGTGCCGGCACGTGGTCGAGACGGCGCGTGGCCGTGGTGTGCGCGGTCGGGAGCGCGCCGGTGCGGGAGCAGACCGTGAAGCGCAGGTCGGGTCGGTCGTGGTGCAGGGCGCAGACGACGTCGACCATGGTGAGACCGGACCCGATGACCAGCACCTCCCGGGCGGATGCCGCCGCGGCGGTGAGGTCGGTCGCCCACGGGTCGGGCACGTAGCGGGCTCCCGGCAGCCCCCCGACCGCGCGTTCGAGGTGAGGCAGCCGGGCCGGGGGAGGCGTGCCGAGCGCAAGCACGACGTGGTCGGCGACGAGCTCGCGTCGCTGGCCGCCGGTGCGCACGACCACGAGGTGCGTACGCCGTCGGCGACCGCCGCGCGTGGAGTCCCGCAGCCGTCGCAGGTCGACGGCCTCGCCCACGGTGCGGGCGAAGAGGGACCCCGGCGGGACCGGGGTGGTGTCGGCGAGGTCGCGCAGGTAGCGGCCGTAGAGCGCTCGCGGGACGAAGGAGGTGCCGGTGACGCCGAGCCCGCGTCGGGCCGCCCAGCGGACGAGGTGGTCGGGGTCGCCGTCGACGGCGCTGAGGCGCCCGGCGTAGTTGTTCAGCAGGTGCCAGGGGTGCTCGCTGCGGTAGGGCAGTCCGGGGCCCACCGGCCCGTGGCGCTCGACGACGGTCACGGCGACGGGTGTCGCGGCGTCGGCGCGGTCGAGCACGGCCCGGGCGGCCATCACGGCGGCGGCTCCACCGCCGACGACCACGACGCGCAGCGGCGGGGGAGGGGTGGGACGTGCGGGGGGAAGGACCACGGCTGTCTCCTCTGGTAAGCGATAAAGACTATCGACTTACTAGAGATTAGATCACGTTGTGGAGGACCGCCCCGCGACTCACCGACCGACGCGGAACCGCAGACGCTCCGAGGCCTTCGTCGCGCCCTCGCCGCTGTAGCGCACGACCACCACGTGGGAGCCGGCCGACAGCCGTCCGAGCCGGACGGTCGACCGCTCGCCGGTGACCGCGCGCGTCGCCTTCTCGGTGCCGTCGAGCAGCACCGTCACGGTGCCCGTCGGCCGCAGCCCGGGTGTGCGTACGCCGATGCTCAGGGTCGCCCTGCGGCGTTCGGTGCTCACGCGCGCGGAGATCGACGGCTTCGCGAGCACCGCGCGGCGCACCGGGACGACGATCTCGCCGCGGTCCCAGTCGGTCGCCGTGGCCCGCACCCGCAGGGAGATGCGGTGGCCGACGTCGGCGGGAGTGAGTGTGTACGTCGCCTCGTCCGCCCCCGCGACGGGCTCGCCGTCGCGCAGCCACCGCAGTGTCGTGCGTACGCCCCGCGCGTCGATCTCACCGCGCCGCAGCGACAGGGTGCGACCGACGACCGGTCGGCCCTCCACACGGGGGTCGGTGGTCCAGGCGAGACGTCCGTAGGTCGGCACCACCGGCCGTGACGTCGAGCTGATCGGCCGGTAGCCGGCCGCGGTGAGCCGCTGCTCGACGACGACCTCCGCACCCACCAGGTCGCGGGTCAGGCGCAGGGTCCGGCCGGTCTCCCCGGTGATCGGCATGCCGTCGGCGAGCCAGCGGTAGCGCACCTCGTCGGGCTCCACCGACCACTCCCCGAGGGTCGAGGTCAGGGTCTGACCCGTCCAGGCCGTGCCCTCGATGCCCGGCCGGGTGACGCGTCGCACGTCGCCGCGGGCGGTGCCGGTGAGGGCGGAGGCGTACGCCACGACGTCGCGGTAGCCGGGACGGGAGGCGGTGATCCGTGCCGAGATGCGGGTGTGCACGTGGCTCGCCGCCGGGGTGAAGGTGCGACCCGTCGCGCCGGGGATGTCGGTGCCGTCGGCCATCCACTGCACGCCGAAGGTGGGCGTGCGCGACCAGCGGCCGAGGTCCAGGCCGAGCTCACGACCGACCTTCGGCGTCCCGGTGACCGTGGGCGCCTTCTGCGTGACCAGGGTCCCGAGGTCCACCGGGGTGCTGGCCCGGGTCGTGGCCGACGCGGTGCGGTAGCCGTCCTTGGTCGCCGTGACCGTCACGCTCAGACGAGCGCCGAGCTGCTCCACGGCGGGGGTGAAGCCGCGTGAGGTCGCCTCGGGGATCGCGGTGCCGTCGGCGCGCCACTGGTAGCTGAAGGAGGTGCCCGCGGGCCAGCCGCCGGGCTCGGCGCGCAGCCTGGCGCCGACCCGCGGGTCGTCGGGCAGGGTGGGCGGCGCGGTCTGGGTCAGCGTCCCGGGTGCGACGCGGGCGCTGGGCGCGGAGGCCGCGGCGAGGGGCTTGTAGCCGAGCAGGTCCTGGCGTGCGCGCACGGTGATGGGCTTGTCGAGGTCCTCGGGTCGGGGCGTGTACGTCTCCCCGGTCGCTCCCGGCACGGGCCGGCCGCCGACGAACCACTGCAGCGCGGGGGCGGCGGCGGGTCGCGTACGCCCGGTGGCGGCCGTCAGGGGCACGCCCACCTCGGGGGTGCCGCGCACCACGGGCTCGCGCTTGAGCTCGAGCAGCCCGCGCTTGACCTTGGGAGTGCGGGGGCTCTGCGCGACACCGGTCTTGACGTCGTCGCCACGGGCGACGGTCCGCACCGTGATGCGCGCGCCGGCCAGCTCACCGGACAGGCGCAGGCGTCTGCCCTCGACGCCCGGGATGCGACGACCGTCGGCGAACCAGGCGTAGCTGAGCTCGGGGCTGATGGTCGTCGGCCACCAGCGGCCGCGGTCGGCGACGAGCGCCTCCCCGACCTGGGTGACGCCCTCGAGCGACGGCTTCTCCAGGGCCTTGAAGCGCAGGGGCTTGAAGTGGATGAAGCCCTCCGGGTAGGAGGAGGTGCCGCGGAACAGGGTGCGCTGGCCGTACCCGCCGCGGGTGGCGTAGTTGTACTCCTCGATCTTCACCCACCCGGCGCCGGCGGCCATCACGTACGCCACGTGCCCCGGCGTGGAGCCCGGGGAGTTCTGGGGCCACCAGGCGACCGCCCCGCGGGTGGGAGCGTTGTTGACCTGGATGCCGAGCCCGCGGGCGACCCCGGCCCAGTAGCCGGCGTCGCTCCAGCGCGGTCCGAGGAAGTAGTTGTGGAACGCGACGCCCTTGTCGTTGTTCAGACGCCAGGCGACGAAGGAGGTGCACTCGCGGTTCCAGAAGTTCCACGGGTCCGCGACGCCGTCCTGCACGACGTTCTTCAGGCGGCTCGGGTAGTCGTCGACACCGACGCGCGCCTGCGCCGGCGAGGCGGTGAGAGGGGCGAGAGCAAGGGTCGCGACCGCCAGCGCCGCGACAGTTCGCCACCGGGGTCTGCCCTGGTGTCGGCACAGGGACGCGTGGGACGCGTGGTGTGTCGAGTGACCCATGGGACTCGACGCTAGGGGCCATCGCGGCGCGCGTCTCCCTTACCGCAGATTCGGCGGTAAAGACAGGAATGCGTACGGCGTGTCGCGTCGTGTCCGGTCGGGTCAGGAGCGTTGCCGGTGCGCGTCGCGCCGGCGCGCACGGCGGAAGCCCCCGGCCACCACGACGCCGAGGGCTGCCCCGAGCAGGGCGCCGACACCGTTGAGCAGCACGTCGTCGATGTCGAAGGCCCGGCCGAGGCTGAGCTGGGCGGTCTCGATGGCCAGCGAGCCCAGCACGCACAGGGACACGCAGTGGCGCCACCGGAGGCCGGTCGCGACCGGGAGCAGCAGGGCGACGGGCACGAACATCACGACGTTGCCGGCGAGGTTCAGCAGGCCGAGGTCGCGGTTGCTGTTGAGCAGGGCCCGGCGGATGCCGTCACCGGGCATCAGGTTGACGCCGTTGGCCGCACCGCCCGGCTCCCCGCCGGTCAGGGTCACCACGAGCACGGCGGCGATGGCCCCGAGCAGCAGCACCCGGCTGGCGCGGGCGACGGCGGAGTACGGGTCACCGCGCAGCCAGGCGGGACGCGCCACCGCGTACGCCGCGGCGCAGCCGGCGACGACCGCGAGGAGCAGCAGCTCCAGTGGGACGTAGCTCAGCGCGGACACGGACCCATCCTCCCCTCCGCACCTGCGGGCACGCTGCGGGCACGCGAGGAGCCACCTGAGAGCAACAGGCATCACCGTCGTCCGCCGGGGTGCGCCCCGCTCGGCGTGCCGCGTCGGTCGCCGTGATGCCTGTCGGTCTCAGCGCCCCTCGGTGCCGACGACGCCGCGGAGGAAGTCCACCTGCGCGGCCACCGACCGCTCGAACGGCTCACCGAGGTAGATGTCGAAGTGGCCGACCGCCTCCCGGTGGACGGTCACGGGTCCGGCGGCCTTCTCGGCGACGGCCTCGACCGCGGCCACGGGGGCGATCGAGTCCTGCTCGGCGATCACGAGCATCACCGGCATCGTCAGGCTCGCCGCCGCGCTGACCGGACGGTTCATCGAGATCGGCAGGATGCCTGAGGCCTTCATGCGGTTCTCGAAGGTCGGCCCTGCGATGGCGGAGTAGCCGGGTAGGGCGTCGGACGCGGTGATCGCGGCCAGCGTGCCGGGCTCCGCGACGATCGGGATCTCGGGCTCGGGCCGTCCCGCCGCGCGCATGGCGGCCGCCCGCAGCGCGACGCCGCTGAGCTTCGCGAGCTGGGCGGGCCCGGCGTAGGACAGGATCTGCGCGACCGCGCGCGCCCCGTCCATCGCCGCGCCCTGGCTGATCACACCGGCCACCCGCCGGTCGGCGGCTGCGACGGCGACCACGTGGCCGCCGGAGTAGGAGCTGCCCCACAGCACGACGCGGTCGGGGTCGACGTCGGGGAGGTCCCGCACCTGGTCGAGCACCGCGACGTAGTCCTCACGGTGGCGGCGGTGGTCGACGCGCTGCCGGGTCGCGTCGGTGCCGTCGTCGGAGTCCGACGTGCCGAAGCCGCGGTAGTCGAAGAGCACCACGTCCGCGCCCGCCGCGGCGAAGCGCTCGGCGAAGGGCAGCAGGCCCGAGTCCTTCGTGCAGCCGAAGCCGTGCGCCATCACCACGCACGGCCGGCCCGCCCCGGTCGCCCACCGGTCGTGGTCGGCGCGCAGGTGCCACGCCCCCAGGCGTACGCCGTGGCTGGTCAGGTCGATGTCGCGCGGCTCGGTCCCCATGGCCGCACGCTAGGCCCGGGTCCGACCGCCGCGCCAGAGCTGGATGAGGGCGTTCTCATCGTGGCCTCACGGTGACCTCATCGTGACGCCGCAGAGTCATCTCGTCAGCAACCCACCACAGGAGGACACCATGAACGAGACCCACACCCGCACCGGCCTGCTGCGCCGCATCATCCCGACCACCCTGCTCGGGGTCGCCGCCGCGACCGTCGTCGGACTCATCGGCTTCTCGACGCCGACCGTCGCCTCGGCCGACGCCGACCCCGCGGTCAAGCGCGACGAGGACGTCGTGGAGATCGTGCTCGTCGACGACGACGACGACGACACCAACAGGACCCGGGGCACCCGCACCCGCGGCGGTGCCACCAACGACGCCACCAACGACGCCACCGGCGACAGCCGCTCGCGCAACGACAACACCAACAGCCGGTTCACGGCCGTCAGCCGCGACCGGGACGTCTCGCGCGGGGACCTGACGAAGGACTTCACCCGTGACGGCGGGGACCGCACCCGCGACTGGACGAAGAACGCCACCAACGACCGGTCGCGCAACGACACCCGCGGGGGCCGCTGAGCCGTGTCCGCCCTCGAGATGGAGAAGGACGCCTGGGGCCTCGCCGAGGGTGACGCCATCACCCCCGAGCTGACGACCGTCCGTCGGCTCGGGGGCGGGGCGGCGTACGAGGCCGTGCTCGCCTTCGACGAGATCACCCTCGGACCGGTGGTCGTCAAGCTCGTCCGCCCCGACCAGGTCCAGGACGCGAGCACGCTGCGCGGACTGGCCCGCGAGGTCGAGGCGCTGGAGCTCGTACGCCACCCCGCGGTCGTGCGCGCCCTGCGCCACGACCTGGACAGCGAGCGGCCCCACCTGGTGCTGGAGGCCCTGGACGGGCCGCGCCTGTCCTCGCTGATCCGCCGCTACGGTCCGCTGCAGCCCGAGCAGTACCTGCCGCTGGGGGTCGAGCTCGCCGCCGCCGCGCACTACCTGCGGCACCTGGGCTGGGTGCACCTGGACATCAAGCCGAGCAACATCATCATGGGTGCGCCGGCGAAGCTGATCGACCTGTCGGTGGCGCGGCCGGAGTTCGAGGCACGAGCGCTGACCTACGCCGTGGGAACCGACGCCTACATGGCACCCGAGCAGTGCGTCCCGCAGCAGCTGGGGGAGCCGTCGTACGCCTCGGACGTGTGGGGCATCTGCGCCACCCTCGCCGTCGCCATCACCGGCACCCGGGTCTTCGCGGGACAGCGAGCCACCGAGGAGGGTCGTGCGGCGACGTTGCCGCAGGTCACGGGCAGCGCGGTCGACGACCTCGCACCGCGCCTGCCGTCCGGGTTCCCGCGGGAGCTCGCCGACGTGCTCCTCGCCGGGCTGGCCCACGACCCGGCCGACCGGCCGATGCCCCACGAGATCGCGGACGCCATCGGCCCCGTGCTGGCAGGGCTGCCCCGGGGACGCCTCGCGGGCGCCTTCAAGGTGCGGTGAGGTGGGCCCCCAGGGGATCGAACCCTGAACCCACGGATTAAAAGTCCGTTGCTCTGCCGGTTGAGCTAGAGGCCCTCGGGCGCCGAGCCTAGGCGGTACTGCGCGACCACGGCGGCCAGGCCGTCCGGGTCGACCTGGCTGCGGGTCAGCGTCGCGGTGCGGCCGCCGGGGCCGGTCAGGTGCGTACGCCACTTCTTGGAGCGTCGGTCGCCGGTCTCCTCGAGGCTCACCTGGGGGTCGCGGAGGTCGAAGCGCTGCTCGGTGTCGCTGCGGTGCAGCAGGAGGACGCCGGCGACGACGCGTACGCGGGTGCGGTCGGCCCCGAGGAACGCCGCCCACAGCACGAGCGCGAGCGAGGTGAAGCTGAGGGCGATGCCGATGTCGTCCACCGCGCGGCTGCGGATCGCCTGCACCGTGGCCAGCGCGGCGGCGACGGCGACGCCGAAGAACGAGAGCACGAGCACGAAGCCGTGCCGGCTGCCCCGGTCGATCGCGTAGACGAGCCGGCCGTCCCGGTCGCGGGAGGCGGTCACGGAGTCCGGGAGGGTCCGCCCGTCGGCCGTGGTGGACACGGTCAGCCCCGCGGGGCGGCCGCCGCCACGTCGGCGCCGGTCACGTCGAGGTCCGGGCTCACGATCGCCACGACGAACCGGCCCCGGTTGTCGGCCGGGGTCGCGTCGCCGGCGGTGAGCAGCAGCTTGCCGTCGCGCTTGGCGGTCCAGCTGAGCTCCTGGACGCGGCCACCGGTGCAGGGCGTACGCCGCCACGGCTTGCCCTTGCGGCCGATCGTCAGGCCGTCCGCCGCGGGCACCCAGCTGCGGGTGGCGGTCTCGCGCCGGCAGGCGGCGTCGGTGGGTGGACCGCCCGCGCCGGTGCGGATGCGACCCACGACGAGCATCCGGTACGTGCGGCCCTTCTGCATCCGCCAGGGCAGGCGTACGGGGCCCTCGTCGGCTCCGACCGTGGTGGTGACCAGCTGGGTGCGCTCGGGGTCCACGAACCGGGTGCCGGGCACGAAGACCGGCAGCGAGGCCACGTCGCGGTCGCGGTAGAAGCTCGTCTGCGCGGCGCCGCCCGCGTGCGACAGCGAGATGTGCACGTGGTCGCGGTGCCGCAGGGTCGGCGAGCACTGCTTCAGGGGTTTGCCGCGACAGGAGGAGGACACGTACTTCTCGGGGGCGAAGCCGCGGTAGGCGCTGTACATCTGGTCGTCCCAGATGACGTACATGATGCCCATGCGGCGGGCCAGCGCGTTGTCGTTGCCGGCCCTGTCGGTGGCGAAGAGGTCGGTGAGGAGCCGGTCGACCCGGGCCACGTCGGCAGGGTTCGAGGCGTTGGCCGACCAGTCGACGGCGCGGCCGTCCTTGTGCTCGCTCGCGCCGTCGGTGCAGGCGCGCAGCAGGCTGACGATCGAGCCGCCGTAGGTGCGGGAGACGTGGTCGGCGAGGTACTGCGTGCCCGGCTGCACCTTCGTGGCGCACACGGACTGGCCCTCGTACCCGGCGTAGTCCTCCACCTGGCCGACCGCCAGGAGGCCGGCGACCAGGACGAGGGGAACGGCGCGTGTGAGCCGGCGGCGTACGCGTGCAGTGACCATCGGTGTATCCCCCGTGACATGTCCGTTTCAGGTCTCAGGTCCTGACGGTATGGACGGCCGCCGGGGCCGCGCGGAGGAACGCGGAGGATTTTGCCGAGCACGGCGGGGCGCGGGAGACCCCGGCCGCGGGAGGGTCGGCGTCAGGAGTGGGTGATCGGCGTCCGGCTTGCTAAGGTGGGGAGCCAGCAGCAGGTGCAAGTTCCAGCAGTTCACGAACGTCGTTGGAGTTTGTCAGTC
This sequence comes from Nocardioidaceae bacterium, assembly GCA_018672315.1. Taxonomy (NCBI): domain Bacteria; kingdom Bacillati; phylum Actinomycetota; class Actinomycetes; order Propionibacteriales; family Nocardioidaceae; species Nocardioidaceae bacterium. The sequence goes on from CP076053.1 coordinate 1,940,524, forward strand.
CACGGCGTTCCTCCGCGTCCTTCCAACGCGTCAGGGATACCGCCAGGAGTCATCTGGTGCGGGCGTCGCAACACGGCGACGTCCCCCCACCGCAAGGAAAGAGAAGCAACATGGCACAGGGCACCGTGAAGTGGTTCAACGCTGAGAAGGGCTTCGGCTTCATCGCTCAGCAGGACGGCGGCGACGACGTCTTCGTCCACTACTCCGCCATCCAGACCCAGGGCTACAAGTCCCTCGACGAGAACCAGCAGGTCGAGTTCGACGTCACGCAGGGCCCCAAGGGCCCGCAGGCGGAGAACGTCCGCCCGCTCTGAGAGCGTTCTCGGGTCCGACCCGAGCAGATCGACCCACACGGGGGTCCGGCGCGAGTGCGCCGGGCCCCCGTGTGGCATGCACGCAGATGCCCCGAGTCGCCTCGGACGTGGGCGATCCGGGCACACAGGTGACTTTCGGCCCATTGTGGAGAAGCCGGGGCCGGGGGAGGCTTTGACCATAGAGTGGATCGAGCGACGCGGGGGATCGTCACCATGGCACCAGCGATGACAGGACCAGCCGTCGACTCGACGAGGCCCGGCGTACGACGCCGCTTCGTGCCCCGACAATCGGCGCGCCGACCGGCTCGCCGCACCCGACTGCAGCTGAAGGAGACGCGTCCTGTGAGCGACAAGTTCGACGTCTCCCTGGAGGACTCGGATCTGCTCGAGGAGGTCGAGCTCACCACGAGCCTGATCATCGCGGCCACCGAGAGCGACTCGGGCCTCTCCCAGGAGGAGATCGATCGACTCCTGGGCCTCTGAACGAGAGACGGCGCCCTCCCCGCTCGGGGAGGGCGCCGTCGTCGTCTGCGGCCCGCTGGTGGAGCGGATCAGCCGAAGCGACCCGAGATGTAGTCCTCGGTGCCCTGCTGGTCGGGGTTGGAGAAGATCTTCTTGGTCGGGTTCATCTCCACGAGCTGTCCGGGCTGCCCGGCGCCCTTGAGGTTGAAGAAGGCCGTGTCGTCGCTGACGCGTGCGGCCTGCTGCATGTTGTGGGTGACGATCACGATCGTGTAGTTGCTCTTCAGCTCGTGGATCAGGTCCTCGATCGCCGAGGTCGAGATCGGGTCCAGGGCCGAGCACGGCTCGTCCATCAGCAGCACCTGCGGCTCCACCGCGATCGCACGGGCGATGCACAGCCGCTGCTGCTGACCGCCGGAGAGGCCGGCACCGGGCTTGTTGAGACGGTCGTGCACCTCGCCCCACAGGTTCGCCCCGCGCAGCGACCGCTCGACGATGTCGTCGGACTCCTGCTTGCTCATCCGCTTGGAGTTCAGCCGGTTGCCGGCGAGCACGTTGTCGTAGATCGACATGGTGGGGAACGGGTTGGGCCGCTGGAAGACCATGCCGATCTGGCGGCGTACGTCGACCGGGTCGACGTCGGGCGCGTAGATCGACTGCCCGTCGACGGTGACCTTGCCGTCGACGTACGCGCCGTCGATGACCTCGTGCATGCGGTTCAGCGAACGGAGCAACGTCGACTTGCCGCAGCCGGAGGGACCGATGAAGGCGGTCACCGACTTCGCGGGGATCGTCATGTCGACACCTTCGACGGCGCGGAAGTCGCCGTAGTAGATGTCGAGGTCCTCGATGGTGATCGACTTGGCCATCAGATCTGCGTGCCTCTCACTTCTTGATCGACTTGGTGCCGAAGTAGCGTCCGGCGAATCGTGCCAGCAGGTTCAGCCCCATGACGATCGCGATCAGCACCAGGGCGGCACCCCACGCGCGGTCGCGGGCCGGATCGGGCGGGAAGCCGGGCTGGGTGTACTGGTAGTAGATGAACAGCGGGAGCGCCATCATGCGGTCCTGGAACAGGTTCCAGTTCAGGAAGTCGGTCGACCCGGCGATGATCAGCAAGGGGGCGGTCTCACCGGCGACGCGGGCGACGGCCAGCGTGACACCGGTGATGATGCCGCCGATCGCGGTGGGGAGCACGACCTTGACGATGGTGCGCCACTTCGGCACGCCCAGGGCGTACGACGCCTCGCGCAGTTCGTCCGGCACCAGCTTGAGCATCTCCTCGGTGGCGCGTACGACGATCGGGATCATCAGCAGGCTCAGCGCCACCGAGCCACCGAAGCCGAAGCGGATGCCGGGACCGAAGAAGATCGAGAAGAGCGCGAAGGCGAAGAGGCCGGCGACGATGGACGGGATGCCCGTCATGACGTCGACGAGGAACGTCGTGATCCTGGCGGCGCGCGAGCCCTTGCCGTACTCCACCAGGTAGATCGCCGCCATGATGCCGACCGGCACCGAGATCACGGTGGCGCCCGCGGTCATCAGCAGCGTGCCGATCAGGGCGTGGTAGATGCCGCCGCCCTCGCCGAGCACGTTGCGCATGTCGTAGGTGAAGAACGTCGGGCTCAGCACGCCGACGCCCTTGGAGACGACGGTGAAGACCAGCGACCCCAGCGGGATGATCGCGATGACGAACGCGGTCCACATCAGGGATGTCGCGGCACGGTCGACCGCGGCGCGGCTGCCCTCCACGGCGCGTGACCACAGGGGTAGCGCGAGGTTGAAGAGGACGATGCCGAGCACGACCGTGGCGACGATGCCGCCGCCCAGCAGGAAGGCGATGCCGGCGCCGACGGCGAGCGAGCCGATCAGCGCGATGAGCGGGGCCCGGCCGGGCAGTGTCGGCCTGACGATGTCGGCGGTGATCGCGTCGAACTGGTCGGTGACCGAGTCGGTCACCACGTCCTCACCGGGCCCGGGCGTCGGGTTCGTGGTGGTCATCAGGAGCTCCTCCCGGACCGCTCGACGATGGCTCGCGCGGCGAAGTTGACGACGAAGGTGAGGGCGAAGAGCACCAGGCCGGAGAAGATGAGCACGTTCACGGCGACACCGCTCGACTCGGGGAAGTCCAGGGCGATGTTGGCCGCGATGGTGTCGGGGTTGGCGGACCCGATGAGGTTGATCGTCACCGTGCCGGTCGCTGAGAGGATCATGGCGACCGCCATGGTCTCGCCGAGCGCGCGCCCGAGGCCGAGCATCGTGGCGCTCACCATGCCGGACTTCGCGTACGGGAAGACGGTCATGCGGATCATCTCCCAGCGCGTCGCGCCGAGCGCGAGGGCCGCCTCCTGGTGCAGGGTCGGCGTCTGGGCGAAGATGTCGCGCATGATCGCCGAGATGATCGGCAGGATCATGATCGCCAGCACGATGCCGACGGTGAGGATGGTGCGCCCGCCGGGGTCCGCGGGATTCGCGAAGAAGGGGAGGAACCCGGCGTTCTCGTTGAGCCACTGGTAGATCGGCACCAGCTGGGGACCGAGGAAGCCGATGCCCCACAGGCCGTACACGACCGAGGGCACGGCGGCGAGCAGGTCGATGATGTACCCGATCGGCACCGCGAGCCTGCGGGGTGCGTAGTGCGAGCTGATCAGCGCCACGGCGATGCTCAGCGGCGTGGCGAGCAGCAGGGCGATGGCCGCGGCGAGCACCGTGCCGTACACCAGCGGCCAGGTGTAGCTGAAGAGGTTGCCCGCGCCCTTGTAGTCCTCCGCGCCGAAGGCGGGGATGCCCTGCACCGTGAGGAAGATGCCGACGCCCGCGAGGGCGACCAGGATGGTGAAGCCCGCTCCGCGCGAGATGCCGGCGAAGATCACGTCACCGGCGCGCTTCTTCTCGCGGCTCGTGACGACGTCGGCGTCGCTCGCCGTGTCGCGTGGTCTGGTGTCGCTCACCGGAGGGCTCCTCGAGTGTGGCGGTGGGGGGCAGCGGGTGGAGCGGGCCGGATCAGCACGTCCCGGAGCCAGCATGGCCCCGGGACGTGCCGATTGGCGAACCGGGTGGACCCGGTGCTCGGGTCCGTCCGGTCCGTGGATCAGCCGGCGGCGGTGATGCTCTCGACGATGCCCTCGGCCTCGTCCTGGAGGGACTGCGGCAGCGGAGCCGAGCCGGCGTTCTCCGCGGCGGTCTGCTGGCCCGCGTCGCTGAGCACGTAGCCGACGTAGCCCTTGACCAGGTCGGCGGTCTCCTGGTCGTCGTACTGGGGGCAGGCCAGAATATAGGAGGTCAGCACGATCGGGTAGGTGCCGGCCTCCTCGGTCTGACGGTCCAGCTCGAAGACGATGTCGCTGGCGTCGCGACCCTCGACCCGCGGGGAGGCCTCGAGGATGTTGGCAGCGGCCTCGGCGCTCGGCTCGACGAACTCGCCGCCCACACCGACGTTGGCCACCGACAGGTCGCCGGCCTGCGAGGCGTCGGCGTACCCGATGGTGTTGGCACCGCTGGAGACGGCGTCGATGATGCCCGAGGTGCCCTGGGCGGCCGACCCGCCGCGCTGGCCGCCCAGCGGCCAGGTCTCGACGACACCGAAGGTCCAGGTGTCGGGGGCGACGGCGTCGAGGTACTCGGTGAAGTTCTCCGTCGTGCCCGAGTCGTCGGCGCGGTGCACGGGGGTGATCGCGTTCGAGGGCAGGTCGACGTTCGGGTTCGTCTCGGCGATGGCCGGGTCGTCCCACTGGGTGATCTCGCCGGCGAAGATGCCGGCGATGGCCTCGGGGGAGAGGTCGAGGCTGTCGACGCCCTCGAGGTTGAAGACCAGGGCGATCGGGCTGACGTAGCTGGGGACCTCGATGACCGATCCGCCGCAGCGCTCTTGGGCGGTGGCCAGCTCCTCGTCCTCGAGAGGCGCGTCGGAGCCGGCGAAGTCCACGCCGCCGGAGACGAAGGACTCGCGGCCGCCTCCGGAGCCGACCGGGTCGTAGTTGACCTGCACGTCGGGGTTGGCGGTCTGGAAGCCGGCGGACCAGGCGCCCATCGCGGCCTCCTGGGTGGAGGCGCCGGCGCCGTTCAGGGTGCCGGAGAGGCCCTCGACCTGCGGGGCGGCGTTCGGGCCGCCGGTGTCACCCTCACCGCCGGCGTTGCCCGCCGAGCACGCCGTGACGAAGCTGAGGCTGAGGGCGGCGCCGACCACGGCGGCGCGGTGGAGCGGGGTGCGCATGGAACGCATCTGGTGTTCTCCTGGTGATCGGCGACGGCCCGGTCCGGGCTCGCAGTCGCAGTGTCGTCGGACGAACGGGATCTTGCTGATCGCAGGTGTCGCGATGCCCGTCCGTCGGTGAACAGGAGGTGAACGCAGCCGGGTGGATCGTGTGACGCTGGTCGCCGGTTCAGGCGGGACGGTCGATGCGGGCCGCCGCTGCACCCGGCACGGGGGAGCCGGAGCCGTCGAGCAGGTACGCCGTGCGCAGGGAGTGGGTCTCGACCGCCAGCACCTGGCCGCGTACGTGCGTGACTGCCGTGAAGTCGCCGGTCTCCAGGGCCTCGGCCTCGATGCCCAGCGCGGCGTACACCAGCGGCAGCACCGGGCGGTGGCTGCACAGCACCGTGGAGGCGTCGCGGGCCAGGAGGTCCGCGACCACGCGGCGCACCTTGCCCTTCGTGGCGTGCTCCTCGGCGAGCCAGCGGGTCGTGTGCAGCTTCTGGCCGCTCACCTTGGCGTACGGCCGGACGGTGTCGACGCACCGCGTGCTGGAGCTGGAGACGACGCGGGTGGGGGCGTACGAGCCGAGGAGCGGTGGCAGCGCGCGGGCGTCGTCGGTGCCGGTGGCGGTCAGCGTGCGCTCGGTGTCGTCGCCCTTCCAGCGCTTGCGCGAGCGGGACTTCGCGTGGCGTACGACCAGCAGCGTGTGCGTGTCCTGCGGCCGCTGCGTCGCCTCGTCGACGAGCAGCGAGTCGAGCTCGAAGTCGATCAGGCCCCGCGCCTCGGCGGCCGGCACCCAGCGCACCTCGTCGATCTCGGTGCCGCGGGTGTAGCCCCTGACCTCCGCGGCCTCGGGGTCGCCGAGCACCCGACCGGTCCACCACAGCACCCGCTTGCTCCTGCCCTGGGTCTCGTAGGTGGAGTCGGGCAGACGGGCGCCGAGGCGTACGCGCAGCCCCGTCTCCTCCTCGACCTCGCGGACGGCGGTAACCAGCGGGTGCTCGCCGCGGTCGACCTTGCCCTTCGGGACGGACCAGTCGTCGTAGCGCGGGCGGTGCACGAGCAGCACCTCCGTGCCGCGCCTGCCCGGCCGCGTCACCACGGCGCCGGCGCTGAGGACATCTGCTCGCGAGGCTGCGGCACCGGGCATGACAGCTAGTCTCACACCCGTCGGGGCGGTCCCACCACCTGACTGGAGCATTGAGCAGGTGACGTACGCCCAATGGTGAGTCGAGGGTGGGAGATCGGTCCGTAGGGTCGGTGACGGTCGCCACGGAATCGACCCGACGTGGACGCGAGATCGACCCGAGGCCATCACGAGGGAGGGCTGCGATGAGGCGAGGACGCGTGCTCCTGCCCGTGCTGATCGTGCTCGTTGTCGTCGGCGCGGTGGTGTCGGTGCTGGTGCCGCGAGGAGCCGGGTCGTCGCTGGAGCAGGCCGTCGAACGCCTGCCCGAGGACGTGCTGCGGGTCTCCTACGTCGACTGGCAGTCCGTACGCGCCGCCTCAGCCGACCCCGGCATCGACGCCTCCGAGCGCGAGATCGCCCGGTTCGTACGCCGCGTGGACGAGCTCGACGCCGCGCCCCTGACCGCGCTGGGCGACGAGATCGACCTCTACCAGCGCACCTTCGGCGTCTCGGTGCTGAGCGCCAGGTGGGAAGCGCTCGGCCAGTCCCGCGAGGGCGACGTGGACCTGCTCGCCGTGGACGACTCGGTCGACCTCGCCGAGGTCGAGCGACGGCTCGCGGCGCTCGGGTACAGCGAGCCCAGCGGCGGCCCCGGCTCCGGTGGCCTGTGGATCGGGGGGTCGGACCTGGTGGCGGGTCTCGAGGACGGACTGACCCCGATCGTGCAAGTCGTGGCGGTGCTGCCCGAGGAGAGGCTCGTGGCGTTCTCCACCTCCGACGTCTACCTGCAGCAGACGCTGGAGGTGATCGCCGGGGAGACGCCGTCGCTCGCCTCGGTCGAGCACGTCGAGCAGCTGGTCGCGGCGGCGGGCGCACCGACCGCGGGCGCGCTGCTGGCACAGGACTACGTGTGCGAGGCCCTGTCGATGACCACCGCGGCGCCCGACGACCAGGTGGCGCTGGACGCCGTGGACGACGGAGCGACGCCGATGGAGGGCTACTGGTTCGGGCGGACCGGCCGCGACCTCACCATCGCGATGGCCTTCGACTCCGCCTCCCAGGCCGAGGGCAACCTGCAGGTGCGGGCCGAGCTGGCCTCGGGACCGGCGTACGGACAGGGCGGGCGGCTCGCCGACCGCTTCGACCTCACCGCCGCCCGCGCGGAGGACGAGCTCGTGGTGCTGGACGCCCAGGTGCGTCCGCGCACGAACCTGATGACCGCGTTCGTCGAGGGTCCGGTCGGGTTCGCCACCTGTGGGTGAGTCCGGCTCCCGGCCTCCGGCCTCCGGCCTCCTGAACGCCCGCGTATGCGGGCATTCCAGAAGTTGCGCGTTGCTGTGAACCCGCGCAGGTCCAGGATCAGCCGCGTACGCGGGCGTTCAGGGCGGGCGCAGCCCGGGCAAAAGGCGGCACCCGTACGGATCAGACGGGAGCGCGCTCGGCGAGGAAGAACTTCTCGCGCAACATCCTGATCGTCGCCTCCCGACGCGGGGGCCACAGGTCGGACCAGGTCAGGCGTACGACGGTGTAGCCCAGTGACCGCAGCCAGTCCTCGCGCTGCTTCTCGTCCCACAACAGCTCCTCGGGCGTACGGTCGCGTCCGAAGCGTCTGAGGTCGCCGTACTTCGAGCGCCCGTCGAACTCGATGACGAGCCGTCCGAGCAGCAGGTCGACGTCCGCGTGACGGTTTCCGTGCTCGATGCGGGCCTGGGTCGTCACCGGTCCCAGGCCGAGGGCGGCGACGATCAGCCGTGACACGGTCTCGCCGGGGCTCTGGCTGCCGGCGTCGGTCAGCTCGGCGAGTCGGCGCGTGTGCGACGCGCCCGGCCAGTGAGCGGTCTCCTCGACCATGTCTCGTAGCTCGTCGAGCTGGGCGCCACGGTTCAGCGCGGCATCGGCTGCCACGACTCCGGTGAGCTCGCCGTACCGTCGCGCGAGGTCCAGGGCGGTGCGCAGCGGGCTGGTGACGACCAGGCCGTGTGCGAGGGCGCGGTGATGCTCCGGCACGGCGGCGACGTGGGCTCGGCTGCGTACGCGCGGTCTGCTGCCTCGCGGTGTCGGGACGGTGAGGTGGATGAGGTCATCGTCGACCGGGGCGGCATGTGGCAGCACGACGGGGAGGTGGGACAGCGTTGCGGCGGTCTCGTGACTGAGCACGCAGCGTCGGCCGGTGACCACGCACGCGTGGCAGCGCATCGCGAGTCGCTGGACCTCGTCGGCTGCGTTCCAGGCGTCGCTGGTGACGAAGCGGCCCCGGCGTACGCGCCGCCAGTCGCCGGAGCGTACGAGGTGCTTGATGTCGTCGTCGGTGTAGCCGGTCGCCAGGACCTCCCCGCGGGTGAAGACACCACCGCGCGCCGCGGCCTGGATCTCGAGATCGATGTGCATCCGAGAAGGGTGCGCGACGAATCGGCATTCTCCGACCCCTGGCATCCGGCCCTGTGGACAACGGTCGCGCGCTCTCGCCCTCTCGAACACCCGCGTACGCGGGCACTTCTGAACCTGCGCGGGGTTACAGACCCGCAGATCTTCGGGATTGCCCGCATACGCGGGCGTTCAGGAGGGCCGGGGACGGGCCGGGGGACGGGCCCGGGGCCCGGGGCCCGGGGCCGGGGGCCTAGCGCGTACGCCGCTTGGGTCGACGCCGCGCGCGCTCCATGGCCCACTCCTGCAGGTCCACCTGCCCGGCGCTGCGCGTCCAGGTGCCGTCGGCGTCGAGCTCCCAGGTGGAGGTGTCGGCGTCGAAGGCCACGTCGAGCAGCTCGGTGGCCTGCGAGCTCAGCTCGGGCGTACGCAGCGGCGTCAGCACCTCCACGCGACGGTCGAGGTTGCGGTGCATCATGTCGGCGGACCCGATCAGCACGTCCGGGTCACCGCCGTTGTCGAAGGCGAAGACCCGGGAGTGCTCCAGGAAGCGTCCGAGCACCGAGTGCACCTCGATGTTCTCGCTCAGCCCCTCCACGCCGGGGCGCAGGCAGCAGATGCCGCGCACCAGCAGCTGCACGGGCACACCGGCCATGGACGCGCGGTACAGCTCGTCGATGATCACCTCGTCGACGAGCGCGTTGCACTTCATGCGGATGCGTGCGGCCCGGCCCTCCAGGTGGTGGGCGACCTCGCGGCGGATCCGGGAGACGATCCCGGTGCGTACGGTGTCCGGCGCGACCAGCAGCTGGGAGTAGCGGTAGTTGCGGCTGAAGCCGGACAGGTTGTTGAACAGGTGCGCGACGTCCTCCCCGATGTCGGGGTCGGTGGTCAGCAGGCCGATGTCCTCGTAGAGCCGCGCGGTCTTCGGGTTGTAGTTGCCCGTCCCGATGTGGGTGTAGCGCCGGATGCCCTCGGGCTCGTCGCGTACGACCATCGCCAGCTTGCAGTGCGTCTTCAGCCCGACCTGGCCGTACGCCACGTGGCACCCGGCCTCCTCCAGCTTGCGCGCCCACCGGATGTTGGCGGACTCGTCGAAGCGCGCCTTGATCTCCACCAGCGCCATGACCTGCTTGCCGGCCTCGGCGGCGTCGATGAGGGCGTCGATGATGGGGGAGTCACCGGAGGTGCGGTAGAGCGTCTGCTTGATCGCCAGCACGTTCGGGTCGGCCGCGGCCTGCTCGATGAAGCGTTGCACCGAGGTGGCGAAGGAGTCGTACGGGTGGTGCAGCAGCACGTCGCGCCGGCTCACCGCCCCGAAAATGTCCACGGGGGAGGAGCTCTCCACCTCGGCCAGCGAACGGTGCGTCTTGGGCAGGAACGGCGGCAGCTTCAGGTCGCCGCGGTCGAGGTCGGCGATGTCGCCGAGGCCGCGGAGGTCCAGCGGTCCGCGGAGCCGATAGACCTCCGACTCGGTGACGTCGAGCTCGGCCATGAGCAGCTCGAGCACGTGCTCGTCGATGTCCACGGCGACCTCGAGCCGCACCGGCGGACCGAAGCGCCGCCGGATCAGCTCCTTCTCCAGCGCCTTGAGCAGGTTCTCCGCGTCGTCCTCCTCGACCTCGAGGTCCTCGTTGCGGGTGACGCGGAAGAAGTGGGCGCTGAGCACCTCCATGCCCGGGAAGAGCCGGCGCAGGTGCTCGTGGATGATGTCCTCCATCGGCACGAACCGCTGGTCGCCGACCTGCACGAAGCGCGAGACGTTGCTCGGCACCTTGACCCGCGCGAAGTGCTCCTTCTTCGTCTTCGGGTGCCGTACGAGCACGGCGAGGTTGAGCGAGAGCCCCGAGATGTACGGGAACGGGTGCGCCGGGTCCACCGCCAGCGGCGTGAGCACGGGGAAGACCCGGTCCTTGAAGAACTTCTTGCAGTACTTCTGCTCGTCGCGGCTGAGGTCGTCCCACCGCACGACCTCGATGCCCTCCTCGGCCAGGGCCGGGGCGATGTCGTCGACGAACAGGTCGGCGTGACGTTTCATCAGCGCCTCGGCCTCGTCGAGGATCTCGTTGAGCAGGTCCCGCGGCAGCAGGCCGGAGACGCCGCGCTGGGCGACCCCCGCCGCGATCCGGCGACGCAGGCCGGCGACCCGCACCATGAAGAACTCGTCGAGGTTCGAGGTGAAGATCGTCAGGAACCGCACCCGGTTCAGCAGGGGCAGCGTCGTGTCCTCGGCGAGCTCGAGCACGCGGCTGTTGAAGCGCAGCCACGACAGCTCCCGGTCGAGGAACCGGTCGGTGAAGCCGAGCTCGTCGAGGTCGACGGGCTCCTCGACGTCCGCTGCACCGTCCTCGACCGGCAGGATCTCGATGCCCGCGCCGCCCTTCGCGACCGCCTCGGCGTCCGCGGGCCGCCCGATGGCCTCGGTGCCCGACGTGCCCGCCGCCGGCACCCCTCGCTGGTCGGCGTGCTCCGTCGAGGACGCGGTCTCGTCGGTCACGGGCTCAGCAGCGGAGGTGTCGGTGGTGCCAGCACTCATGGACCGATCGTGGCACGTGCAGGTGAACGACAGGTGAGTCGCGTACGCCGCTCTGGAAGGCTGCGGTCATGGTCTCGCTGTCACGACTGCCCGGTCGGCTCGCCGCCCGGCTGCCCGTCCCCGTCCCTCCTCGCGGCCACCGTCTGCTCGGCGACCCGCCTGCGGTCGCGCGGTTGAAGAACGCGGCGCTCGACGGCGCCCTGTCGCTGCCGGCCCCGGTCGTACGCCGCCTCGCGGGCGCACCCGTCGACCTCGACGGCCAGCGCCTGCACCCCGAGCCGCAGCTGATGCTGCGCCTGATGAGACTCACCCGTGAGCCGCAGGTGCCGACCCTGGAGCTCGCCGCGGGGCGCAGCGCGACCGAGGTGCAGGCCCTGGCCGCGGGTGGTCGCCAGCCCGTCGGCGCCGTCCGCGCGCTGCGGGTCGCGGGCGCCGAGGGTGACCTCGACGCACGCCTGTACGTCCCCCGCGCCCTGCGCGACTCCGCCGACTCCGACGGCGGCGGCCTGGTCGTCTACTTCCACGGCGGCGGCCACGTCTGGGGCAGCCTCGACTCCCACGACCCGGCCTGCCGTCACCTCGCCGAGGAGTCGGGGCACCGGGTGCTCGCGGTGGACTACCGGCTCGCGCCCGAGCACCCGTACCCGGCGGCCGTCGAGGACTGCTTCGAGGCGTACGTCTGGGCGCTCAACAACGCCCGCGGCCTGGGCTGCGACCCCGACCGTCTCGCCGTCGCGGGCGACTCCGCCGGTGGCCACCTCGCGGCCACGACGGCGCTGCGGGCCGCCGAGCAGGGCCTGCAGATGGCCTTCCAGCTGCTGATCTATCCCGTCACCGACTTCGTCCGCACCTCACGCAGCCGCGAGATGTTCGCCCAGGGGTTCTTCCTGGAGTCGGCCTACATGGACCGTGGCGGCGCCTCGTTCTTCCCCGAGGAGGGCATGCGCAGCCAGCCGTACGCCTCGATCCTCACCCGCGAGGAGTTCCCCGAGGGGCTCGCTCCCGCCCATGTGGTCACCGCCGGGTTCGACCCGCTGCGCGACGAGGGCGAGGCGTACGCCGTGGCCCTGCGCCAAGCCGGGGTGCAGGTCACCTGCGACCGGTTCGAGGGGATGATCCACGGCTTCTTCAACGCCGTGGGCGTGGGATCGGAGATGCGTCGCTGCGCCGCCGCGGCGATCGCACCGCTGACCGCGGCGCTGTGACCTCCCGCGGGTGAGCACGACGCAGCAGGGCCCCGCACCGACCGGTGCGGGGCCCTGCTGCGCGCGGTGCCTCAGAGGTTCTCCTCTGCGGCCTCCTGCTTCGCCTCGGCCATCTCGGCCTTCGACTCGTGCGCGTCGGCCTTGGTCTCCTCCTTGGAGGACTTCAGGTCCTGCACGCCCTTCTCGGACTGCGCGGCACCTTCCTCCTGGAGCTCGTCCTTGCCGGTGACCGCGCCCGCGGCCTCCTTGGCCTTGCCTGCGACTGCGTCTCCGATGCCCATGGGGGCCTCCTTCAGATCTGGTGCGGTGCGGTGCCGGGTGGTGCTCAGCGGTGGCGCGTACGCGTCACTTCTTCGCGTTCTTGGCCGCCTTCTCGCGCTTCTCCTGGGTCTCGGCCTTGGCGTTGTGGGCCTCGGCCTTCGCCTCGGCACGGAGAGCCTTCAGGCGCTCGGTGCCCTTGGTCTGCTGGGCCTCGCCAGCCTGCACGAGGTTCTCGTTGTCGATGACCTCACCGACGACCTCCTTGCCGAGGCCGATGACCTTGTCGGCGATGCCGGCGACGTTCTTGGGGCTGACGGACGGGATGACGGACATGGGTGCTCCTCGTGTGTCGGGTGCGTGCGTGGTGCGCCTGTCACGGTCGGCGGGTGCCGCCGCGTCGGCGCATAGGGAGTACATTCCCCCGGTATGTCCGGCTGAACGTCGACGGCGTGCGAGGTGGCCCACACCTCGCAGCCGGACGGCGCGGCTCAGGAGCCGCGGGCCTCGCGTACGTACTGCACGTGGGTGTCGAGGTCGGCGTGGGTGAAGCCGAGCTTCTCGTACGTGCGGATCGCCGCGGCGTTGTCGCCCTCGACGTAGAGCAGCAGCTCCGAGGCGCCGGCGTCGACCATGTGGTGCAGCCCCGCGAGGCTCAGCAGCGTGCCCAGCCCTCGGCCCTGGGCCGCGGGGGCGATGCCGAGCACGTAGATCTCACCAGGGATCTCACCGTCGTTCCCGGCCCCCGGATCGAGCTTGGTCCAGTGGAAGCCCAGCACCTCGCCCGACTCCTCCTCGACGGCGAGCAGCAGCCCGCGCGGGTCGAACCAGTCGGAGTCCGCTCGCTGCTCGAAGCCGTCCACGTCGAGCGCACCCTGCTCGGGGTGGTCGGCGAACGCGGCGGCGTTGATCGTCAGCACCGCGTCGCGGTCGTCCTCGCGGGTCGGGCCACCGGCGGACTCCTCGGACCCGAGGTGTCGCAGGCGTACGCCGGGGCTCTCACGCAGGTCCGCGAGCGAGGGCAGGTGCTCGATGCCGCGCCGCATGACCCACAGGGCGCGCGCCCGCGCGAAGTGGTGCCGCTCGGCCAGCGCCCGCGCGGCGGGGTGGTCGCCGTGGGACCAGGCGCGCACGGTGGCGGTCACCTCGTCGAGGAGGATCGCGGTGCGTGCGCTGCCGACGCCCTCGCCGCGTACGTCGGGGTCGACGACCAAGTGCAGGTCGGCGCCGCCGTGCTCGTCGTGGGTGACCCAGGCCGCGGCGTGCTGGTCGACCGAGGAGAGCTGCTCGGGCAGTCCGTCGCGCTCGAGCTGCAGCAGCACGGCCTCGTCGAAGGGGGCGGTGCCGTCGTGCGCGGTCGCGCGTTCGGCGAGGCGGCGTACGTGCTCCAGGTGCGACCCGGTCGAGCTCACGCGTTGACCTCGGCCTCGGCCGGCTCGCCCGAGCGCGGCGGCAGCACCAGCCGGTAGCCGACGTTGCGGACCGTCCCGATGAGGGACTCGTGGTCGGGGCCGAGCTTCGCGCGGAGCCGGCGTACGTGCACGTCGACGGTGCGGGTGCCGCCGTAGTAGTCGTAGCCCCAGACCTCCTGCAGCAGCTGCGCGCGGGTGAAGACGCGGCCGGGGTGCTGCGCGAGGTACTTCAGCAGCTCGAACTCCTTGAACGTCAGGTCCAGCACCCGCTTGCCCAGCCGCGCGGTGTAGGTGACCTCGTCGACCACGATCTCCCCGGATCGGATCAGGTGGGCCTCGCCGTCGTCCTCGACGGCCTCGGCGGCCCGGCCGATCGCGATGCGCAGGCGGGCCTCCAGCTCGACGGGCCCGCACGTGGAGAGGAGCACGTCGTCGGTGGCCCAGTTGGCCTGCACGACCGAGAGACCGCCCTCGGTGAGGATCAGCAGCACCGGGGCCTCGGCGCCGGTCGTGCGGATCAGGCGGCACAGGTCGCGGGCGTGGGCGAGATCGTTGCGGCCGTCGACGAGCAGCGCGTCCGCGGCGGGGGCCTCGAGCAGGGCCGCGCCCTCGGCCGGCATCACCCGCACCTGGTGGGGGAGCAGGCTCAGCGCGGGCAGGACCTCGGCGCTGGCCTGGAGGCTCGAGGTCAGCAGAAGGAGTGTGGCCACGCGGGCACCTTCGCTTCAGGAGTGGACGGTCGCTGAGCTGCGTACAGCAGAATAGGGCAGATGAGCTCGGCGAAGATCAGCACGGGGCCCGGCGAGGGCGACGTCACAGGCCCGGACGCCGGTGCGGGCGTCGTGCTGGTGCGCTACTGGGCGGCGGCCCGCGCGGCGCGCGGCGTCGCGGAGGAGCGCGTCGAGGTGCCGGCCGAGGGGGTCACGATCAGCGAGCTGCTGGCAGGGGTGACCGAGCGGGGTACGCCACGGCTCGCGGCGGTCGTCGCGATCTGCTCGGTGCTGCTCGACGAGACGGCCGTGCACGGCCCGGACGTACGTGTCGCGCTGGCCCGCCCCGGCTCGGTCGTCGACCTGCTCCCACCCTTCGCAGGCGGCTGAGCACGCGTTTGCGTGTGCCAGATCACAGCTTCGGCTGCTGTCACACGTCCACGCGTGAGCGACGGCGAGACGCTGCTCGGACTGACAGGAACGACGCCGATTCCGACACCGATTCGGACAGGAACGGACATTCGTGCCTTGACGGTCCAGTCCGCCGTCACTAATTTCGCCAGCGTACGAGCGGCGGTCGGACCGGGTCTGCAGGCCTTCGCCGACGCGCGTACGCCGTGGCCCGATCCAGCCATGGCGGACGCCGGCCCCACCCCCTCGTGGGCCGACGTCCGGGTGGCGGCCCCAGTCCCCCTGGTGGCCGCCACCCTTCTCGGTCCGCGGCCGTCGCCACCTCGGTCCCGAGGTCCGTATGTCCGACATGTCGGGATGCAGACCTTCGGCACTGGTCGTGCCCGCGGGGCTGGGCCACCCTGAGCTCGGGAGGGGTGAGGCGCATGCGGGACACGAGGAGGGTCGCGTACGCGGCCAGGGTCGCGCTCGGCACGCTCGCGCTCTCGCTGGCCTCGGCGGGAGCGGCGTACGGATCCATCGCCGACGGCGCTGAGGACGACAACCGCGATCCCGTGCTCGTCGTCACCTGCCACCTCGTCGAGGGTGCACCGGGGGAGCCGCCCACCGAGGTCTGCTTCGAGGCGCAGATGGGTGAGGGGGAGGTGCCGGCGCCGGCTGAACCCGATCCCACCGAGCAGCCCGAGCTCACCGAGCAGCCCGAGCCCACCGCGGAGCCGATCCCCGAGCCCGAGCCCACGCCCGAGCCCGGTCCGCACCGCGGTCCCTCCCGTCAGCCGCCGTCCGGGGCGAACGCGGACGGCCCGCCGACCGCCACGGTCTCCACGACCACCGTCACCACCGTCACCACTGAAGCCCCGTCAGGCGACGCGGGCACCGAGCCTGCGGGGAGCGGCTCCGCCCCGGCGGTGCGCCGGCTCCCGGCGACGGGACCCTCCGACGTCGACCTCCCCGTGCTCGCGCTCGCCGTGGCCCTCGTGGCCGGCGGTGGGGCGATGATGCGGCGGGGCTCGTCCCGCGCGAGCGCGTGAAGCGCCTCACCGGCTGAGCGACCCGCGGAACACCACGCGGACCACAGGGGTTGTCCCGTCATGACCGGCTTCATCGTCCTCGTGATCGCTCTCGTCGCCGCCACGGCCTTCGGGCTCTACCGCACAGGCACGGACGGTCGGTTCACCGGCACGCGCGCCGTCCGCGGGGCCGACGGGGCCGACGGGGCCGACAGGGCGGCGGACTCCGCCCAGCCCACCGGCGAGAAGGCCGTCGAGACGGGTGAGGAGCCCGCGTCCGACGACGCGGTGCTGACCCTCGGGGAGGCGGACCTCGACGGTCCGCTCGGCGAGCGGGCGACGCTGGTGCAGTTCTCCTCCGCCTTCTGCGCCCCGTGCCGCGTGGCCCGCCGCGTGCTGGGTGAGGTGGCGACGGAGGAGGCCGGCGTACGCCACGTCGAGATCGACGCCGAGTCCCACCTCGAGCTCGTGCGAGCGGCCGGTGTGATGCGTACGCCCACCACCCTCGTGCTCGACGCCGCCGGACGCGAGGTGGCACGCGCAAGCGGTGCGCCCACGAAGGCGCAGGTCAGCGCCTCGCTCGCGGAACTCCGATGAGCAGGTCTCAACTATTGGGATCGCATCTCACGATGCAGGACGCCAACGCGCGCTGCGGCGCGGATGCCCCTACGCTCGCTCCCATGTTCACGACACCGCTGACGAAGCGACGGGCAGTCGACCACTGCCTCGTGCGCTCCTCACTGTGTCGAATGCCCTGACAGGCACCGCTTCTCGCTGACGGCATCCCGTCGCGTCGGTGCTTCAGCCGGCCCGCGCGTCCCGCGCCGGTCGATCCCGTCGTGCTTCAGGAGCAACGTCATGTCCACCCTCTCCGACTCCACCACCCCCGCCCCGGCTGCACCGGCACCGCAGGCGGCCGGCGGCATCGACCCGCGCGGGCCGCAGTTCGGCGCCGCCCTCACCACCGTGATCCTGGCGGCCGTGCTGCTCGTGCCGACCCCGGTGGCGATCGGCCTGCTGGCGTTCCAGACGGTGCTCTTCGGTCTCGGCGTGGGCCTCGGCGTGGCGCGCACGCCGTACGCGTGGCTCTTCAAGAACCTGGTGCGCCCGCGCCTCGGCGCGCCGAGCGAGCTCGAGGACCCGCGGCCTCCCCGCTTCGCCCAGGCCGTCGGGCTGGGCTTCGCGGTGGCCGGCCTGGTCTCCTACGTCGCCGGCGCCGTCGTGCTGGGCCAGGTCTTCGTCGGCTTCGCCCTCGCTGCGGCGTTCCTGAACGCGGCCTTCGCGTTCTGCCTCGGCTGCGAGATGTACCTGCTCCTCGCCCGCCTCCGCGCCCGCTGACCCCCGAACAACTCCCACCGCAACCGCAACCGCAACCGAAGGACACCCATGAGCCGCGAGAACTCCCTGGTCAGCACCGACTGGGTCGCCGAGCACCTCGATGACGACACGGTCGTGCTGGTCGAGGTCGACGAGGACACCGCCGCGTACGACCGCGGCCACATCGCCGGGGCGATCAAGCTCGACTGGACGACGGACCTGCAGGACCAGGTGCGCCGCGACTTCGTCGACGCCGACCAGTTCGCGAGCCTGCTGAGCGAGAAGGGCATCGCCGAGGACGACACGGTGGTGCTCTACGGCGGCAACAACAACTGGTTCGCGGCGTACGCGTACTGGTACTTCACCCTCTACGGCCACGCCGACGTGCGGCTGATGGACGGTGGCCGCAAGAAGTGGGAGCTCGAGGCCCGCGAGCTGACCGACGAGACGGTCGAGCGTTTGGCCACGACCTACCCGGTGCGCGAGCAGGACCCGACCTACCGCGCCTGGCGCGACGACGTCGTCGCCGCGATCGGCACGCAGAACCTGGTCGACGTGCGCAGCCCCGACGAGTACGCCGGCCGGCTGCTGGCCCCGGCCCACCTGCCGCAGGAGCAGGCGCAGCGCGCCGGCCACATCCCGACCGCCGCGAGCGTGCCGTGGAGCAAGGCCGCCAACGACGACGGCACCTTCAAGTCCGACGAGGAGCTGCGCCGCATCTACGAGGAGGCCGGCGTGGACTTCAGCAAGGACACCATCGCCTACTGCCGCATCGGCGAGCGCTCGAGCCACACGTGGTTCGTGCTCAAGGAGCTGCTCGGTCAGGAGAACGTGAAGAACTACGACGGGTCCTGGACCGAGTACGGCTCGCTCGTCGGCGTGCCCGTCGCCCTCGGCGACTCCGCGGGTGCAGCCTGATGTGCGGCGCGCAGCGCGGCGGACTGCCGCTCGACGGTGTCGACGTGAACAAGGAGGCCGTGGTGCAGGGCCAAGTCTGGAGCCTCGCCGCGGACGAGCCGGTGAGCCCGGCGTACGTGCGGCTCCTGGACCGCAGCGGTGAGTTCACCGCCGAGGTGCCGACCTCGGCAACCGGTCACTTCCGGTTCTTCGCCTCCGACGGCGACTGGACCCTGCGTACGCTCGCGCCCGGCAAGGACGCGGTCGACACCCCGGTCACAGCGGCCGTGGGTTCCGTGGCAGAGGTCGTCGTCGAGGTCTGACCGCCCAGAGGGCACAAAGTTCCGCCGAGAGGGCACAAAGTCACGCCGAGAGGGCACAAAGTTCCGCCCAGAGGGCACAAAGTCACGCGCGTACGGCGTGGGTGCCGACGCTCTCCACGCGGACAGACAAAGGCCGCGCCGGTGTCTCGGGTCACCGGCGCGGCCGATACTGATTGTGCACGACAACCACGCGCACTTCACATCCTGGTCTCGAAACGCGCGGTATTGCTGTAGACCTGTCTACAGGCGGTCGTCAGCAGGTGGTGCGCCCGATCTCCACAGGCACGGGCCGCACCTGTGGCGTGACCTGCAGGTCGACCGGACCGGTGAGGCCAGGAGGGGCGAGGAACGGAATCGTGATCGTTCCCGTCTGGCCGGGATCGAGCCCGAGACCGAAGACCTGGACCGGGAACCCGCCGTCCGTGTGTTCATCGGTGGTGCTGGGGTTCGTCGTCGTCTTTCCCTGAGCGGAAGTCTTCTCGGTGACCGCCTCGTCTGCGAGCACTGTGGACCCGGTCGGGAAGTAGACGTAAAGATTCGTGACGTTGAAGCCCCGGGGCCGCGAGAGTCCCAGGATGTAGGCGCCGAGCGGGGAGGGGTCCTCGGGCACGCGCGACGTCAGGGTCACCGCGACCTCGACGCGCTGCCGTGGCCGGTCCGATCCGTCAGCCTCGCAGCGGATCGAGCGGGTGGTGACTTCCGATTCGAGGTAGAAGTCGAGCTTCGATCCGGAGGCGTTGTTGAAGAAGACCCCGACGTAGGGATTCGCGTCCTGGCTGCCGTCCAGGTCGCCGGCGATGGGGGCGCGGGCGATCTCCGCCTGCTCGGCCTGACGCGTCGACCAGAGCAGCAGGCGACGCTCGGTCACCGCGCGGGTGAGGGCGTCCAGCAGTGCACGGGGGTCCGCGCCTCCGGCGGTCACGGCGTCGAAGACGGCGCCGGCCGCGGTCGCGAAGACGGCGTCCTGACGGGCGGGGTCGTCGGGGTTGTCGAGGTAGACCTGGTTCAGCAGGTACGGCACGACGTTGTCCGCCGTCAGCTCGACGGTCTCGCCGTCGGGCAGCTCGACGGTGACCGGGCCGGTGGCCCGCAGCAGGTAGGACAGGGCCACGGGGTCGACCGAGGCGACCCCGTCGACCTCGGTGTCGTGGGTGTCGGCCCACATCGCCGCCGCCAGCTCACCGGACCGCGGGAACCGTGGCGTCAGGTTCACGTCCTGCGCGAACTGGCCGAGGATGTCCCCGTAGATGGCCTGCTCCTCGTCGGTCAGTGGCACCACCGGCTCGTCGTAGTTCCCCAGACCTTGAGCGCTGCCCTGCTCGCCCAGGCGGAGGCGGCCGTCGTCGGCGCGCAGCTCGGCGTACGCCCCGGGGATGCCGCCCGTGGCGCGCAGCTCGGCGTTGTTCTGCACGAGCAGCAGGTAGCGCCGCCGCTCCTCGCTGCCCAGCATCGGCGGCAGCAGCCGGGCCGCGGTGGCGGCCTCCCCGGTGATGCCCTCGATCCTGGTGATCTCTTCCTTCAACGTCGCGAGCGGGTCGGCGATGATCGGGCGTACGCCGGCCAGGTCGATGCCCCGGGCGCGGGCGCCGAGGTCCACGAGCTGGGTCGACGCGCGGTCGAGCCGAGGTGCGGCGGCGGCGAGCGGGTCGAGGTCGATGCGTCCGTCGGTGGGGATCAGGTTGCCGGGCTCGAGGTCGGTGACGACCGCGAGCAGGTCCGTGCCGACGCCCTCGGCAGCATCGGCGACGAGGTCGGCGGCTTCGCGGACGGCGGTGACGTCGTCACCGATGCTCGGCAGCACCGACGCGGTCGCCCAGACGGGGCCGCTGACGTGGTCGGCCGCGTCGCGGGCGTTCGTGCGCACCTCGGCGAGGTCCTCGCGGGCGTCGGCGATGCGCCCGTCCCGCACGGCGGAGGTGAGGCGGTCGGTGGCGACGGAGGCCGTACGGAGCTCCTCGGCGGCCTGGATGCCGGTCCACCCGGCCCATCCGAGAGCGCCCAGCACGACGAGCACGATGGCGAGGAGCGACCAGCGGACGACGCGCACGCAGACTTCCTTCCGGGATCAGCGATCAGGTGGGCCGAGAGGCCAGGACGCACGACGAGTCCGCACGGCCTCGCCGTACGGACTCGTCAGGAGCAGCAGTGAATCAGCGGCGCTTGTAACGGAAGCGGCGCGTCTGGACGTCGTTCTCGTAGTTCGCGTTGCCGAGGTAGCGCACCGTCACGAAGCCGGCGCGGCCGCGCTTGGGGGCCTTGAACCGGATGGTGCACTGGCTGTCGCTCCGGGTGCGGCAGGTGCGCTTCGCGATGATCTTGCCGTTCTGGCGTCGCACGCGCACGACGACGAGGCCCTTGGGACGGCCGGCGTCGCTGACGAGCTGCACGTTGATCGCGTTGCTCTTGCCGAGTGCGGGCCGGGGGACGTTGACGACGACCCGGGCCGGAGCGGGCGGGACGTAGCGGTCACCCGGTGCGGCCTGCGCGGTCTGGGGGACTCCCATGAGCATCGTGCCGGCCACGGCGGTGGCGATGGTGGCGCCGACGGCGCGCTTGGTGGTGGTCATGTGGTGTCCTCCGAGAAGCCTGGGTGCGTGGGCGAGGAGTAGCACATCACGGAAAGACGTACGGGTCTAGGGGATTAGTACCTATGGTCCGTGGATACAGGCGGCGCGGGCCGGGGCCCTGAGTGACCGAGGAGCCCGGCGGGTCGTCCGGGGAGGGGACCTGGAGACCCGCCGGGCCACCGGGCTCGCAGTGGGAGGTCGCGAGCCACGGTCGACGCGGTCGTTGCTGGGCCGGGGAACCCCGACTCGTCGTCGTCAGAAGACTAGGTGCCCTCACTCAGAGGGGCTAGTCATGACGGGCCATGTGGCGTCGATGTGACGCAGGCCTCGCAGCGCCGTCATGAGGACATGAAAAGACCGCGCTGGCGTCTCGGGTCACCAGCGCGGTCGACTACGACTATGGCGCACGAGAGCGTTTGCGCCAACCCGAGACGAGGTCTGACGGCAACTATTTTCCATTCTCCGAGTACGCGGTGCCGAAAGTCCCGAATACGACAGATGTCGGGCCTGGGATGCTGGTTCTGCAGAGCGGGACGTCCGGGACCAAGGTCCCGAATGGTCTGATCCACCCGGACCATCTATTGCGGACTTTCCGCGCGCCCCGGCCGGCTCGACAAGAGTTCGACGCATGGGGAGTCACCGGGCAGCGCGACCGGGCAAGCGCAACGCGCTGATCGTCGCTGCCGTCATCGCCGTCGCGGGCAGTCAGCTCGGAGACCGGTTCATGCCCGCGCTCGACAGCGGCGGCGACGAGGCCGCCCAGGTGCCGTGGGCGACAGACTCCTCACCGGTGGCCGCGCAGGCCCCGGTCGACCCCGACCAGGCGGCTCTCGAGCTCGCGCAGGCCGGCCAGGACCGAGCGTCCGACAGCGATGCGCCGGCAGGCCGGTCCCTGAGGAGCGAGACGCCGGCCGAGCGTCTCGAAGGGCTCGACACCAAGGTCACGCCGCCACCCCCCGCGACCATCTCCGGCGTCGTCCGCACGCCGTCCGGCGCGCGCCTCGACAACGTCGTCGTGGAGGCCGTCGCCGTGCAGAGCCCGCGGACGCCCCTGGGTGACGAGCTCACCCGCGCGCCTGTCGCGGCCACGGTGCTGAGCGGCGACACGGCGGCGGGTCGTGGGGCGTACGCCCTGGAGGTGCCGGCCGGTCGCTACGTCGTGCGCTACCGCCCGGCCCCGGGCGGTCAGGCGTGGCGTGCCGACTACAACGGTGACGTCGCCGCCGGCGAGCCCTTCATGGTGGACCCGGGCGAGGGGATCGCCATGGCGTCGCAGCAGATGGAGCGGTCACGACCCGTGACGATCCGCGGGCTGGTCTGGGACGAGAGCGCGGCGATGGTGCCGAACGTCGTGGTGCAGCTCGTACGCAAGGCCGGCGCGACGATGGTGCCGGTCGACTTCGCGATGACCGATGAGCTGGGGGCGTTCGAGTTCCCGCTGGCGGCGCGCGGCGAGCGCTACACGGTGCGGATCCGAGGGGGGTCCGACACCGAGGGCACGGTGCTGCCGGTCGGTCACGCGTGGTTCGGGGACGTCACCGAGTCCGTGCAGGCTCGCTGGGTGACGGCGGGCGAGGGTGCCTCGAAGGTGACACTCGGCCCGATCCGGATCACCGAGCGCATCGAGACGGTCACGGCGCCGACGATCGAGGGAGACGTACGCGTCGGGGCGGTGCTCGAGGTCGCCGATGGCACCTGGAACACGACCCCGGCCGCGGAGGCGAGCGCCAGCGAGCCGTCTCGAAACCAAGGGCTCGACCCCGGCCTCACCTACCAATGGCTCCTCGACGGTGAGGAGATCGCGAACGCGGTCGCCCCCACCTACCGGGTCGCCCAGGCCGACCTCGGGTCGATCATCTCCGTCCGCACCCGCGCCACGGTGGCCGGCGTGAGCGCCGAGGCGTACGCGCTCCCGCAGCTGGTGCGCCAGGCCGCCCCGCCGACGGCGACCACCCCGCCCACGCTCGACGGCGATCCCGTCGTCGGCGAGAGGCTCACCGCCGACGTCGGGGAGTGGGCGCCGCGTGCCGGCGCGAGCTCGGGCCAGGTGCGTACGTCGGTCGCGTGGCAGCGCGACGGCATCCGGATCCCGGGAGCCACGGGACGCACCTACCGGGTGCAGTCCGGCGACGTCGGCCACGAGATCGCGGCGGTGGTCGCGGCCGTGGTCACCTCGCAGGCCGGACGGTCGGAGACCGCGCTCGTGCCGACCGTGCCCGTACGCATCGACAACCTCCTCTCGACCACGACCGCCGAGAGGGTCGGGAATCGCGTCGCGGTGACCGTGACGAGCTCGGGCGGCGACCCGGTCACGGGCGAGGTGATGCTGCTCGACGGACGTGGTGGCGTACTCACTCGGCGACCGCTCACCGCAGCCGACGGCGGCTCCCTGACGATGCCGGGTGCGGGCTCATCCGTGGTCTTTCTGGGTGGTCCGGGTCTCACCGACTCAACCGCAGCTCTCGGACGTGCGAGGGCCGGCCGGTAGGCGGGACGCGAGCCCGGCTCCCTCAACTCAGCCGCAGGATGAACACTCCGATGATGCACCCCGTGAGCAGACAGAACGCGATCACGGCGGCCATCTGACTGGTCATCGGCGGGCGCGGAGATCTCTCGGGGTCGTCGTCGGACTGCACATCAGACAAACGATTGTTCACGACTAAAGTGACGCGAGGGCGCGGTCACATCGCGCCGCCGTGCAGGGCGACTCAGCCCAGCGAGCTCAGCGCCCTCACCGCGAAGCGGAACTGCGAGTTGCGGGGCAGCTTGCCGAACGCGGCGCGGGTGGCGTCCGGTCCGACGACCTTGCGGCGGGTGACGGTGCGACCGTTCTCGGTGGTGCCGCGCAGCACGACGGCGTACCCGGTGATCGCCGCGCCCCGCTCGCGGGCAGGGTCCCAGGTGACGACGACGCGGCGGGCGCGTACGCGGGCGTCGAGGCCCTGCACACGCGTGGGTCGCAGCACGGGCATGTTCACCACGTAGGTGATCGGCTCGCTCGCGCCGGCGTCGCTGAGGGCGGTGAGCGCGAGGCGGTACGTCTCGCCCCACTCCAGCCCGTCGCTGGAGATCTCGCGGGCCTCGGGACCGAGGTTCACCGGGCCCGACGGGAGACCGGTGACGCGGTACCCGGTCACGGGTGCACCGCGCTCGACGAAGGGGCTCCAGGTCATCTTCACCGACGTGCCGCCCCGGGTGACCAGGTGCAGCGAGGGGATGCCGGGGGCGCGTACGGGGGCGATCTCCTCGGTGCCCGGCGGGATCTCCGAGGCGTCGTTGACCGCGGAGGTCGCGACCACGTAGATCGTGTAGCGCGTCTCGGTGGCGAGGCCGGTGAAGGTCGCGGAGCGGGCCTCGGGGCCGAGCTCGACGGTGCGGGTGCCGGGGCGTACGGCCACGGTGTAGCCGGTGATCGGCGTGCCGTTGGGCGTCGCCGGGTCCCAGGTGACGGTCAGGGTGCCGTCGTCGAGGACGGCGCGGAGGTTCTCCACGCGCGACGGGGCGCTCGCCTGGCCCGAGGCGACCGGCACCGCGGCGGTCTCGGTGCCCTCGGCGTACGCGGGGCTGATCGTGCCGAGCCCGCCCAGCAGGACTGCGGCGGACACGGTCGAGACGAGAGCGCGGGCGGGGACGGCAGAGAGACGTGCGTGCCGGCGGGACCGAGAAGACATGAGGCTGACCTGTCGCGAGAAGGGCGCGGACCTCCCGCGCGCCACGCGCATCCTATCTAGACAATCCGGACATTGTCACCGGTTGTCCGACACACAGGACCTTGGGCCCAATGCGGACAGAGACCGCAAGGGACCGAGAACCGGCGAGTGTCCTCACCCCGGGGCATGATCGTCGTCGTGGAGACATGGACCCTGGCCGAGATCGACGCAGCGGTGAGGGCGTCGTGGGGACCTGACACGTCGTTCGCCACGACCGACTACATGGCCCGGGCGCCCGGGAAGCCCTCGCGCGGTCAGTGCGGGACGACCGCTCTGGTCGTCCAGGACCTGCTCGGTGGCGACCTGATGGTCGCCGACGTGGCGTACGAAGGTCAGGTGGAGGGCGTGCACTACTGGAACCTGATGCCCGACGGGAGCGAGGTGGACCTGACGCGAGACCAGTTCGCCCCCGGCGAGTCCCTCGTCAACCAGCGACGAGTGCTCGTGGGCCGGGATCCCTCCTCCGCCGGGGAGCAGCCGTTCCAGGTGCTGAGGACGAGAGTCGCCGCGGCCCTCGGTCCCCAGTAGGTCCGCGCGCGAGCAGGACTCCCTCGGAGCAAGTCAGGCGTCTTACCCTGGTCGCGTGCATCCACCCGCCACCGCCACGCGCGGCGTCCTCGTGGGCGCCGTCTGCGGTGTCGGCGCGGTGGTCGCGCACCAGCTGGCCGGGGGTGGCGCGGTGCCGCTCTCCCTCGCCCTGGTCGTGCTCGCGGGCAGCGTGGCGCTGGGACCACTCCTCGTACGCCGCGCCGGCCCCGCCCACCTCGGGGTGCTGGCCGGGGCGGCGGTGCTCCTGCAGTTCGCCGCCCACCTCGCGATGGCCCTGCTCTCACCGGCGCAGATGGCGTTGGCGGCCACGCGGCAGGCGATGGCCGAGGCCGGGCCCGTCCGCGTCCTCGGTGACCACCCCGGCTGCGAGGGCCACGTGATGTCGCACTCCGACGCCATGGCGGCCGGGCTGATGCCCCACGACATGAGCGGACACGGCAGCGGTCTGCTCGGCGCCCTCGACCACGCGGTCGGCATGGTGCTCGCGGGCGGCGTCTCGATGCTGCTCGCCCACCTCGCCATCGCCGCGCTCACCGCGCTCGTCGCCCGCGGCGCCGACCGGGCGGTGCTCTCCGCGCTCACCGAGTGGCTGCTGCCGCTCCTGCCGGTGCTCCTCACCCTCGTGCCGCGCCCGACGCTCCCCGCGGCGAGCACGCCGCTGCTGACCCCGACCACGGCCCCCTCGCGTACGCCGGCAGCGCCCCGCGGACCACCGCGCCGCACGACGTACCTCATCTCCCTCACCTGACGGACCTCGACCGGGGCCTGTCGGGCCCCTGCGTGCAGCCGCGCCCGGACGCGGCCACGCCCTCTCGAGAGGCCGTCATGACGACCACCCCTGTCCAACCTCCACACCCCGCTGATCGAGGTGCGAAAGCCCGACCGGTGGTCGAGGAGCGAGGCGATAGCCGAGCCGCGAGACCCCGGTCCCGCTCGATGCGCCCGCTGCTCCTCCGCCTGCACTTCTACGCGGCGATCCTCGCCGCGCCGTTCCTGCTCGTCGCCGCGCTCAGCGGCGGCCTGTACGCCCTCGCGCCGCAGATCGAGCAGGTCGTGTACGCCGACGAGCTCACCACCGACTCCCGCGGTCCGGCGCTGCCGTTGGCCGACCAGGTCGCCTCCGCCCGCGAGGTCGAGCCGACGCTGCCGCTGCTGGCGATCCGTCCCGCGGAGGAGGTCGGGCAGACGACCCGCCTGCTCTTCGACGACGGCCGCACTGAGGAGTTCCGTCGCCTCGCGGTCTTCGTCGACCCGGTCACCGCGGAGGTGACCGGCGAGTCCACCTCGTACGGCTCCTCCGGCGCCCTGCCCCTGCGCACCTGGGTCGGCGAGCTGCACCGCCACCTGCACCTCGGTGAGCCCGGGCGGCTCTACTCCGAGCTCGCCGCGTCCTGGCTCGGTGTCGTCGTCGCCGCCGGGCTCGGCCTGTGGCTGACCCGCCCCGGTGGTCGAGGGCGCTTCGGTGGCCGAGGAGCGAGGGGCTACCCGAGCCGCGAGACCCAGGGCGCGACCCGGCGCACAAGCCCTCGCCGTCGCACCCTCGCCCTGCATAGCACCGTCGGCCTCTGGGCCACTCTCGGCTTCCTCATGCTCTCGGTCACCGGGTTGACGTGGTCGACGTACGCGGGCGCGAACGTCTCCGAGCTCCGCTCCGCGCTGTCCTGGACGGCTCCGCCGGTCATCAGCGAGACCGGCCCCGGCTCGAGCGAGGAGGCGGGCCGCGCCGGCCACGCCGGCCACGGCGGCCACGGCGGCGACACCGCGGGCGGATTCATCCCGGTCGACAGCCTGGGAGTGGGATACGACGCCGCGCTCGCCTCGGCCCGTGCCGAGGGGCTCGACGGTCTGGTGGAGGTGACGGGTCCGACGGCGCTGAACGGCACGTACGTCGTCTCCCAGACCGACTCCACCTGGCCGACCCGTGGTGACGTGACCTCGATCGACCCGGAGACCGGGTCGGTGGTCGACACGGTGCGCTTCGACAGCATCCCGCTGATGGCGAAGGCGGCCTCGTGGGGCATCGACCTGCACATGGGTGTGCTGTTCGGGTGGGTCAGCGCGATCGCGATGTTCGGACTGGCGCTGGCGCTGGTCGCGATGATCGTGACGGGCTACCGGGCGTGGTGGCTGCGGCGTCCCACGCGGGGACACGCGTTGCGAATGGGGCGGCCCGTACGCCGCGGTGCGTGGCGGTCACTTCCTCCGGTCGGCACAGCCGCCGTCGTGGTGGTGGCCCTCGCTGTGGGCTGGTTCCTCCCGGTGCTGGGGGTGAGCCTGCTGGTGTTCCTCGCGATCGACCTCATGGTCGGTCTGCGCGGCAGCCGACAGACGGCCTGACGCACAGCGGGCGCCGGGGCCAGTGGCCCCGGCGCCCGCCGGTCGTTCTCTCCAGCGGCGGCAGGTGGCAGGTGGGACGGGCGGCCTCCATCTGCGTCTCGGTCTCACGTTCACGACGCGCTCCGGTCACGGCGGTGACAGACGAACCGAGAATCCGCGCCACAGTGCCGCCGCAACGGCCATCCGTCGATCGACCGAGTCGGGCACGACGCCCTGCTGCGCGGGGATCTGTAGCGCTCGCGCCATCGTCAGCACGGACTGGTCGTTCATTCTGTCGAGGAGCTCGGCCTGCCGCGTCGCTCCGACGGTTCGCGCAGCGTCCTCGCCCACGACGTGGGCCGTGGCGAGGCCGACGTCCCATCCGTGTTCGGTCAGCTCATGGAGGTCTCCGTCCCAGAGCCGCTCCGAAGTGTCTTCATCGATCTCGTGCCACAGCAGGACGGCTGCGAGGTCCTGGGCATCCTTGTCGTCGCCACGCGGCGCGCGATCGATGAAGGCAGACAGTTTGAGCGCCGCGTAGCCGCTGACACGTGGCCCGGATCACGGCTCCGCCGGGCAGTTGACAGGCGGTGGAAGTGGCGAAGACCTCGCGATATCCCCAGACATTGAGGCCTTCCGGTCGACGAGGCGGCGCGACGACACCGGGTGGGTGCTCGACGTCGCCGAACGGGACGATGTCGGTGGGGATGCCGGCGATGTCGAAACGGACGCCAGAGTGGCCCAAGCGTACGAAGCCTCGCGTGGCGGACTCGAACTCTTCGAGGTCGGACACGATGAGGGAAGGTCGACGTCGCTCGTGGCGCGAAGCGCTACCGGCGTACCGAGGGACGCGTGCACCGCGTCGCGGTAGGCAGCGCCCACCAGGAGGATGCTTTCCGCGTCGAGACCGCTGCCCCTCGCGAGCATCTCGGCGACGATCGTGTCGACCAGTTGCAGGTCCACCGGCCGGAAAGCAGCGGGGTCACCCAGCATGGCACTCGCGCCACTCGACGGCCGCTTGCATCAGCCTCGGGTCGGTCGAGGACATCAGGTCTCCATACACGAGCGGCCAGGGCGCGGCCGGCAGACGCCCTCCCCGGACCGTGACCTCGTACGCCGGCTCCGCGCCCGACGGCGGGGTCCAGAACTGCCGTCTCAAGAACACATCGGCCTTCCTGTCGCGACGCCAGCGATTGAGCCTGATCCACGCGGTGGGAAATTCGACCGAGTACAACGAGAGCGTGAGCGGCGAGCGGATGGCCGGCGCCGCTGCCTCGCCGCTCACGTACGCCGGCGGCACCTCCGCGGGCACGACGAGTTCTTGCCGCTCGGCCATGAATGCAGTCATCTCGAGCTGCGGTCCCAGGTTGAGGGGGTAGTTCGCGGCCCAGGCGTCGAGCAGTCGGTGGCGGGTCGACCCGGCGGGGTCGTAGCTGAGTTGACCTAGAGCGTTCTTGGTCTGATGCACGAGGCTCAGCGACGTGCCTGATACTCCGGCGAGGTCGCGCAGGGGTGCGTCCACGAGAAACGGCCAGGTGAGAAGGGCCGCCACGATCTGAGATCTACGTCCGCTGAAGAGGTTCGCGGGACGACCCCGTGATGCGTCGCCGTCAGGCCGGGACGCCCCGCGGACGTCGATGAGGACGTTGCCGAAACTGATGTAGGCGTTGCCGGAGAGGTCAACGAACTGTGCCTGCTGCTCGCGCAGACGCTCCGCCTGCTTCGCGTTGACGCGGCGGAGGAGCAGCAGGATCGGCGGGCGCTGTTCCGCGACCGATGCACCCGCCGGCGGCGAGGTCGCTTGGAGCAGACGGAACGCCTGTCCTGAGCCCGAGCGCGCGAGACGGACGACCCGATCGCCACCATCGGCTTCGTCTGCGGTCGAGAGTCCGAGCTGATGCAGGACGGTCAGCCACGGGGTCACGCTCACGCGAGGATCCCTTTCGATGAGGACTCGATGTTCGGTCTTATCGAACACTAGCAATTCATCGAACACTTGCGATGGTCCAGGGATCGATCTATCCCTTCAACGTCGGCACCAGCACCTCCGCCACCTCAGCCCCGAACTCCTCGTGGGCGAACAGCCCTCCCCGGCGTACGACGTGCAGCTGCGCCGGCCCCGCGAAGCTCGGCAGCATCGCCCGCGCCTCCTCCGCGGGGAAGAACGGGTCCTCGGCTCCGTAGACCAGCTGCACCGGTGCGCTCATCCGCGCGTGCACCTCGCCGAGCCGGCGCACGAGATCGAGGTCGAAGGCGCGCAGCAGCTCCCCGGCCGCCCACCGCCGCTCGGGGTCCTCGCGCAGGGGCTGCAGGAAGAATTCGGCGAACTCGCCGTCCAGCAGGTCGGCGTCGGCGAACGCGCCACCGAGCAGCAGCGGCGTACGCCGAAGCCTCGGCGCGTTCAGCAGCCGCGCCAACACGTGCTCGACCCCAGGCACGTGCCGGGCGGACACGAAGGACCGGAACCGCCACCCCATCCCCGTCGACAGCTCGGTGTCGAGCAGCCCCCATCCGCGTACGCGCGGGTCGTCGGCGAGCGCGTGCCGGGCGATCAGGCCGCCGGAGTCGTGCCCGACCACCGCGACCGACCCGGGCTCGAGCAGCCCGAGGGCGTCGAGGACGCGGCGTACGGCCTCGGCGTGCTCGAGGATCCCGAAGCGCGCGCCGCGGTCGAAGCGGCTCTGCCCGGCGCCCACCAGGTCGACCACGTGGCAGCGCACGTGCGCCGCGAGGTGGGGGAGCAGGGTGCGCCAGGTGGCGCCGGAGACCGGCCAGCCGTGCACGAGGAGCACGTCGGGTCCGGTGCCGACGGAGCGTACGGCGACCTCACCGTTCCCCACGTCGACGAACTGGTCGGGGGTCTCACGGAACATCTCGCTCGCCTCGGCAGCGGTCAACGTGGTCACGGGGTCCTCCTGGGTCGGGGTGATGAGTGGCTCGCCGCCAGCCTTCGTGCGTACGCGGGCGCTCGCAATGACGTCACGAGGTAGGTGCCGTCCGGCGCCGGCGTCCCTACGCTCACGACATGACGAGACCCGACACCCACGTCGGCGCGCTCCTGCGTCACTGGCGTGGCCGTCGCGGCATGAGCCAGCTCGACCTGGCGATCGCGGCGGACGTCTCGAGCCGCCACGTCAGCTTCGTCGAGACCGGCCGGTCCCAGCCGAGCGCGGAGATGGTGCTGCGCCTCGCCGCGGCGCTGGAGGTGCCGCTGCGCCAGACCAACGTGCTGCTCCGCGCCGCCGGTCACCCGGCACGCTTCGAGGACACCGGCGCCCTGCCCCCGGCCGTGGCGGCGACGCTGCAGACGATGAAGGAGCACCACGAGCCGTACCCGCTCATCGTGCTCGACCGCGCCTACGACGTGCTGGACCTCAACGACGCCGCCGCCCGGCTGCTGTCGGGCGTGCTCTCCAGCGTGCTGCCCGGTGGCCTCGCCACGACCGCGGACGCCGACGCCCCCGACCAGCAGCGGCTCAACCTCGCCCGCCTCACCCTCGACCCGGCCCTCGGCGGGCAGATCGTGCTCAACCACGACGCGGTCGCGCGCGACCTGCTCTGGCGCGTCCAGCGCGAGCTGCTCACCGACCCCGACGACGAGCGGCTGCGTACGGTGGCCGAGGACCTGCTCGCGACCCCGGGCATCCCCGAGGACTGGCGCCGCCCCGACCCCACCGCCCCGTCCGACCCCACGCTGGACCTGCATCTGCGGGTCGGTGAGGAGGTCTGGTCGTTCCGCATCGTGCTCAGCGCGCTGCTCGCACCGCTCGAGGTCGCGCTCGACGAGCTGCGCATCGAGCAGTGGTTCCCCGCCGACGAGGTCACCCGGCGGGGGTGTCAGGCCCTCGCCGGCCACTAGGCAACCGTCCGGTCACGCCCGTCGCTTGCCTCGCCACGATTCGGGGGAGATGACTTCCGGATCCCGTGAGCAGCCACAGGAGGACGACATGGCACCCACCGCCGACACCGACCACGCGCGGGATGACACCGGGTCGGGTCCCGTACGCGTCGCCCTGGTCGACGACTACGAGGTCGTCATCCGCGGTCTGGCCTCGCTGCTGGAGCCGTTCGGTGACCGCGTACGCGTCGTCGAGCTCGACGCCGGGCTGCGCGAGGTGGACGCGGCGGTCGACGTGATCCTCTACGACACGTTCGCCCAGCCGCGGGGTCAGGCGTTCGACTGGGACATCGTCTCGAGCCTGCTCGACCACGCCGACTGCCGGAACCTGCTCGTCTACAGCTGGCACGTCGACGACGAGATGGTCGCGGCGAGCCGCGAGGCGGGCGCCCGGGGGTGTGTCGGCAAGCACCTGGAGGCCGAGGAGCTCGTCGAGGCGCTGGAGAAGGCGGCCCGCGGCGCCGAGGTCTTCGTGACCGGTCAGGAGGACTCGGCCGCCGAGAGCGACTGGCCCGGACGCCAGTTCGGGCTGACCGAGCGCGAGTCCGAGGTCATCGCCCTGGTGGTGCAGGGACTCAGCAACGCCGACATCGCGCACTGCGTCTACCTCGGCGAGAGCACGGTGAAGACCTACCTGCGGCAGGCGTACCAGAAGATGGGCTTCACCAGCCGTACGCAGGCCGTGCTGTGGGGCATCAAGCACGGCTTCTCACCGAAGCACCAGCGGTTCACGATCAAGAAGGGCGCGAAGCAGGTCGCGACCGGCGGCCAGGCCACGAGTCGCTGACCACGGGTGGTCGAGGAGCGAAGCGCTAGCTGAGCCGCGAGACTCTCGTCCGGTCCAGCCACGCCACCACGAGCCCGTGCGGCACGGTCAGCGCGGTGACGAGCCAGATCTGCTCGCGCAGCACGGAGGCGAGTCCGGCGTCCCCGGCCAGCCGCACCAGCACGACCAGCGCGACGACCGCCCCGGCGGTGGCCGCGGCCGCCGCGAGGCACAGCGGCAGCAGGGGGCGTCTCGCGTACGCCGCGTCGCGCCTCAGCAACGCCAGGTGGCGCGGCGAGTGCCACGCCGCCAGGTACACCGCGATCGTCACGACCGGTGGCGCGAGCAGCGCGCACGCAGTGAGCAGCGCGAGCTCGGTGGCCGGCCCTCGGCGTCCCGTACGCCAGGCGTACGCGGCCAGCCCTGCGCCGGCGACTGCGATCAGCACGGCAGCCCCACCCGCCGCGATCATCAGAAGTCGACCGTCGGCGCCCAGGGGAGGGGAGTCCCGCCACGCGGGGACGACCTGGAGGATCCACGACGCGGACTGTCCCGGGTGCGCGACCAACGGCAGCACCACGACGACGAGTCCGCTGATCAGTCCAGCGCTAGCGCCCCAGGCGCGGGGGAGCGGGGCGCCGGTCTCCCGGTGGAAGGTGACCTCCCCGGCCCCGAAGTGCGCGACCGACAGCACCACCAGCAGGGTGAGCCCGAGCAGGGGGACGCTGCGGGAGACGGTCCAGATCAGGGCGGCGAGGGTGGCATACGCGAGGCCGAGCCCGGCGTACGTGCCCCAGGTCAGCCGCAGCGAACGCAGGTACGGCGCCGCCGCGTCGGCCGCGCCGTGCGGCAGCGTGACCAGCAGGGCGAGCAGCACGAGCGGGAGCTCGAGGGGTGCCCAGCCGGCGGTGCCGCCGTCGAGAAAGAGGTGGCTGAGGGCCGCGGCGAGCGCCGTGGCGCCCACCGCGGCCCGTGACAGCCACGTCACGGACGCCAAGCCGGTGGTCGAGGTGCGAGGCGCTAGCCGAGCCGCGAGACCCCGACCTGACGTCGTGACAGTCACGATCCGTCAGCGCCGACCGGAGGTGGTCTGACCGACGCGCCCGTGCCCGTTGGCCTCCGCAGCCGCACCACGCGCACCCGCACCGAGCAGCTCCGCGGGCGTGGCCAGCTCGAAGTTAATCCACACCGGTCCGTCGAAGGAGGACGTGCCGGCAGCGAGGTCGTCAGCCGTACGCAGCTTGGCGACCTTGTGGATCAGCATCCCGAAGCCGACCTTCGCGATGACGTCGGCGGTGGAGAAGGCGAACTGCATCGTGGTGGTCCACGCACCGGAGGCGAA
The DNA here is from genome assembly GCA_018672315.1 of Nocardioidaceae bacterium. Lineage (NCBI taxonomy): Bacteria > Bacillati > Actinomycetota > Actinomycetes > Propionibacteriales > Nocardioidaceae > Nocardioidaceae bacterium. Next base: position 1,974,215 of record CP076053.1, read on the forward strand.
GAACACCGGGATCAGGTAGACGATCGGGTAGACGAGGAACGTCACCAGCAGCACCGCGGTCGCGAGCCCGTACGTACGCCCGGCCTCGGCGCCCATCGACGCCATCGAGGTGCGTACGGCCGGCAGCAGCGCCACGTAGAGGTAGACGAAGAAGACCATGCTGATGCCCCACCACAGCCACAGGTAGGCGGTGCTGCCGCCCTGGTCGAAGACCTGGGTGCCGAGGTAGCCGGTGACGATCATGGCGATGGCGGCACCGATGGAGGTGGCGCGGACGGCGCTGAGCTTGCGTCCGACCAGGGTGGACACGGCGAGCAGCTCGGCGACGAGGATCGGGACGGTGACCGTCCAGTCCATGTAGCGCGCCGAGATCGAGAACGCGGCGTCGGCGTTGGGACGGTAGAGGCCGTCGGTGAGCGTGTAGCCCCTGTCGACCTTCGTGAACAGCACGAGGTACGACAGCGCGGCGACGCCGCAGATGATCATGCTGGCGGTGACGGCGGGGCGGTACTTCGTCGCGACCTCCCCGCGGCTGCTGGCGGAGTAGAGGAAGCCGGCGACGAGCGCGAAGCCCGCGACGACGACGGCGTAGGTGATGAGGTCGTACTGACCGGGCGTGAGCGCCTGCGTCTCCGGTGGTGCCGCGGCGCTGACGAGCGTGCTGGGACTCATGGGATCTGTCTCTCGTACGGGAATGCTTGCGTACGACAAGTTCCCGTACGTCGGGTGGTGTGCTCTCGTCCGAAAGGCTGAAACGCGCCAGCGGTCGTGCTTGCCGCGTCCCCTGCTTGTGGAGGTCGTGTGCTGGACGAGCACCTCGTCGCCTCCCGGGGCCCAGCGCGGCCGTTGCCTGAGTAGACTCCGGCCGCACGGGAGGCACAACCGACGCTGCGCTGCTGGCGATCCGTCCGGCGACTTAACCGGGGGAGACCACGCGGCTGCTCTTAAGAGACGGCCGCACCGATCAGTCCCGACGCCTCGCGGTCTTCCCGACCCGTCGGTGGGGAGGTCATGAGGAGTCGACCTCGTACGGATCTTCCAGCGGCCTCCCCCTGTGCACCGGGATCGGCGAGTTGCACCGCCACCTGCCCCCTCCTTGTTGGCACCAAAAAGCTGATCTTCGTTGTCCAGCGAGCGGCCCATTGCGAGGATCGAGCGTCGAGGTTTCGTCATCGGCGAGCTTCGTGGTCGAAGTCCCTACGGTTGAGCTTCGCCCGAACGCCAACCTGGCGTGATGACCTCCATCGTGAGAGCTTGGAACCTTCTATGTCGGATCTGATTCCGTAGAGTGTGCTGCTGCGGCCACCACCTATCTTGTTGGTCACGAAGAGCAAAGGACGATGCATGGCCTCTCAGAAGCGCTTCCGATCTCTGAATCGCGTACTCCAGTATCTCTCGGATGAGAATTATATCCGGCTCCACTATTTCAGAAGGTTCGGAAAGATGCCTGATCTGGAGAAGCCAGAGACTTACAATGAGAAACTTCAGTGGCTGAAGTTGAATTATCGACCCCCGGGAAGAGCTACTTGGGTCGACAAATACGCCGTCAAGGAGAAGGTCGCACGTATCGTAGGGCAAGAACATGTGATTCCGACGTTGGCCGTGTTCGCGTCTGCGGCCGATATAGATTTTCAGATGCTACCAAGTTCGTTTGTTCTTAAGTGCACCCATGACTCGGGTGGAGTGATTGCTGTCCGAGAGAAGAATGAAGCGGATGTGAAGGCGATTCGACGCAGGATGGCCGCGGCTTTGCGTCAGGATTTCTACCGCGTTGCACGGGAGCCAGAATATATGGACGTCGAGCCTCGTATAATCGCGGAACCGTTCCTGGAGGATAGCCGACAGGGGCAACTGCGCGACTACAAGTTCTTTTGTTTCGATGGAGAAGTCAAAGCGATGTTCGTTGCGTCAGACCGATTGTCTGGAGATACAAAGTTTGATTACTTCGACCGGGACTTCAATTCGCTCGATATAAGGCAAGCCTATCCGAGATCGCAGACTGCGCCGCCAAAGCCGCTGGCATTTGACCAGATGCTGATGATATCTGAGAAGTTGTCCGCCGGCCATCCGCACATAAGAGTTGATTTGTACGAAATCGACGGTAGAGTCTATTTCGGCGAGTTGACATTCTACCATTTCGCGGGTTTCGTACCTTTTTGCCCGCCAGAAACTGACAAAGAGTGGGGGACATGGCTTGACCTACCAAACGCTGTTAATCCCGCGAGGAAGGGCCGCGTAGGGCGGCGCTAGAAAGGACAAATTCTCCGAAAGTCTTTGCCCGCAGCTTCATGATGCTGCCATCGAGTTACTGTTGAATACAAACCAAACATTCTAGCTCATGAGCCAGCCTGAGAAACGGCGCAAATAAAGCGTCCCTTCTCAGGCATGCTTCGACACGAAATTCAATGCGACAGGCGGGGCTTCTGGAAGATTCCGGCTACGGAAACACCGAGCCGCCGGACTCGCGTCTGCTCTAGACGATCAACTACTGGCTTGATATACCGACGGCCATTCTTCCAGCGATCGAACGGGGGCATAACGAAATCTATTCCGATCTCGATGAAGCCCTCCGACAAGACCTCGCGCCTCAACGTCCGCGCCGTGTAAATTCGCGCTTGAGCCCACTTCCTATGCAGCGGTGGGACCCAAGGTAGACCGGGGAGCCTGCGGCCGGGAAACCTCTTACCTGCGACGTGCACCATGTGAGTCTCGAAGGGAAAGCCTCTATTGGGAACGGTAACGAGAAAGACTCCGCCCGGCCGAAGGACACGCAGAACCTCGCGAACGGTCGCTCCGACGTCTGAAACGTGTTCAAGGACCTCGATGCACGTCACCGCATCGAAGTGATCGTCCGGGAATGGAAGACTCTCGCCGACGCCCTCGTGGAGTGTGATCTTCTCTCGCGACTTTTCGGGCATGGATCGTCGGAACAACTCGAGGTGCTCGGCCGTCGGATCGACCGCATCCACGTGGTTGTATCGCTTGGCCAGCTCGACGGTGTAGGCCCCATTGCCGCAGCCGAGGTCGAGAAGTGCGCCTCCGGAAAGATCCCAATGCCGCTCGAAGGCAGCGAGTCGTTTGTAGACGCCGCTAGCGCCTAAATCGATCGGCTGCCCAACCTCTGGCCGCTCGTTTGCTCTCATACCGAGAATTCTTTCACGTAGACTCGCGATGCGCTAGCAGGATCGCGTGCCTAAAGAGGAGGCATCCGTAGCCTGAGCACAGCCGCCGCGCCGCGACATACTCTCCCGTCACGCGGGCGGACCGGTTTCAAGTCCGCGTAGGACGTTGATGACGCGACAGCCGTGAAAAAGACGCGCTGGGTAGTGGGTCCTGGGATGATCGTTGGTGCCCTCCCGCCGCCGTGGATGGTGACGACCTCCGCAGTATCGCCTAGGGCGGCGACCTCGGTCGGGGCGCCCTCTCGGAAGACAGCGGCGGCAGTCCCGCCCCGACAAGTCGCAGCGCAGCGCCTAGTTCCAGAGAAGGGAATATTCATTACGGGTGTGTGACGCTCTATCGTCTTCTAGGCCCGCTCGATGAACTTGGTCGATCAGGTCGTGCGGCTGTGCTCCCATTAGGCGGCGGTGGAGGGCCGCAACTCGGGCTTCGCAGCGTCCAGTAGCGACTTGAGCGTGGGAAAGCGGACGCGAACTCATCGAAAGTCTGCTCCGGCGGCACCGGGCACCCTGACACGACCGGCTCAGCGCAACAACGAGGCGGGCGTGTTGATCGGAGATCACCAGCCGCACCTTGGACTGTCCCATCTTCGGTGTGAGCAGCAGGCACCATCATGGTCGTGCAGTGGTCAGTCGTTGGCTGGCATGCGGTCGGCAAAGGTGATCGCCAACGCGTTGAGGCATTCTCTCAGCGCACGGTCCATCGTGTCCCACCGGCGCCCCTAGGGTCCGTAGTCCTTGTCGCCATGTGAAAGGCACTCCATAGTGGCCGCCTCGGTCGGGAAGTGCCGGCGGGCGTTCGCCGCTCGGCGGAAGCGAGTTCAGCGACTCGATCGCGTTCGTCGAGCACAGCACCTTGCGGATCCAGGGGTCGTAGTCGAAGAACGGCGTGACTGCAGCTAGGCGTCGCGCCACAACTGGCTGATGTCGAGGTAGGTCCTGCCTACCCACTTCTCCTCGCAAACGCCGCCCAACTGGTCTCGTGCGAGGGGGCGCCGTCGATGCGTCGCAGGTCGCCCGAGATCTGCTGTCAGTACTCCTTTGACGCATACCGGAAGGTCGGGCGGAGCAAATAGATGGCAAGCTCTGGACTCGTGTGCGAGTACCACTGTCTCTTGCTTCGTCGTCAAAGGAGCTAGAGACGCAAAACTCGCAAGTCTTTCGAACAGTCGGCACTTTCGCGGCATATCTTGGCACGATCGGGAAAGCGCCGCTTTCGCAGCGGCAGGCCCCAATCGCCGACTGCGGAAATCAGGAATGCGACACTAGTAGAGGCCCGCGGTCTCCATTGGCGTCTACGGCAACAACTCGGGATGTTTAACCCGAATCTGCAGCAACGCAAAGCGCGACACGGCGACGCTGCTGGCGACGACTGCAAGAATCTGACCAAACACGAAAGACAGGACGACTGCTGCATCGTTGTAGGCGAGAAGAAAGAAGCCTGCAGCAGCTGTGCCAATGAGAAAGACCGAGGGAACGACTATAAGCCCTCGTGTCCATCCGGCAAAAAGAGTAATCCGCGATTGCCAGAAAACTAGGCTATTGACCGGCACCGCAAGAAGGGCGAAGAGCCCGAGAACAGAGCCCCGCCTCAGGTTATCCGGAAGGCCGTCTGGTGAGAAAAGCAAAGTTACCCAGAGTGCTGTCATAGCGAGGCAGGTCCACGCAGCCGACTCCCAAAACAATTTCCGACGCTCTTCCCGAAACAACGACGAAATACTGCCTCCAAAAGTTTGAGCCACCATCTTCGGGAATCGCCCCACGGAAGGCATCGTGACGGCGGCACTGACAACCTGGTTTACAGCTATGAAGATGCGGAGCGCAAACTCGCCGATCGACACCAGGCCAGGTGGACCTAGGGCCAGTAGAGATCGAATTAAGGTGAACGGGCTCTGTCCGATAAGACCGCTAGCTACTTGGGAGGGCAGGCTGTGAAGCTCGATGAACATAGGCACTGCATCTAAACTCTTGCCAACGTGCAGTCGCCTGCTCGCACCGAGAAGAAAAAAGAGTCGCACAACTTCGCCAGCTAAGTAGGCGCCACACAGCGCGACATATGAGGGGACTAGCAATGCAACGGCTACGGAAAATACCCCTCGAAAAAAATTCGAGAACAGCACTACATTGTACGCTTCCGACGCAATTAGTACAGCGCCGTAGCTACTAGCGACGCAAGCTACGACCGGTACTGTTAGAAGGAGCGTCGAACCGAACGCAAGAGACGCCGTGAAGGTGGCGTCGTATAGGGATAAATGCACGACTGCCGCGATTGCAGCCGTGGGCAGGGCCACAACAGAGCCGAGCACCAGCGAGATACGCAACGACCTTTTGTAGAAGTCGCTGGAGAAGTCCCCGAACCTACCGATGTGGAACGAAAGGTTAGCGAGGGTAAGCCCCTCGTACGGATGCGCGGTTATTGCAGCACCAAGCTGAGCGGCCGACAGCAGAAGGAAAAACTGGTCTGAAACCGACGGTCGATCTACTAGCAGCAAAGCCGGCGCAAGCGCGAAGCCCGGCAAGCTGGAAACAACGACAACGAGTACTCTAAAACCACGCGTAAGGACGGCCCTCATAGTCAGGCCTAGCGGACAGAATGCTTCGTCAGTACGTTAGGAGAGTCGGGGCCGGCCGCATAATCGTGGCGAGCCAGGTTAAAAGCCACCGCAACTGCTATCCACGCAACGCCCAGACGGAAGCCATTGCTGGCGGAGAATTGGACCACCAGACTCATTGTGATGGCAAAAGGGACTGTTCCAGCACCGCGAAGCGCAACCGCGGCGACGAACAGCGAAAGTGCGAACAAAATGCTGAATGCTAGGCCGATCAGGCCCAAATCATACAGATGCGTGAAGAAAAAGTTTGTGGAGCCAGCGCCTGAGTTAAGTTCGCCGCCCCCAGCATAGAGTTGTCGAACGGACGGGTCTTGCGACACCGGCTCAAGACTACCGACGCCGTGACCGACCCAAGCACTGTCCGACCAATTGTCAAAAACGTAGCGTTGGATGCCGTTACGAGAGGCATACGACCCCCCATCCGCCAGTGAAGATGGGTTCGACAATTGCAGGATCAAGGCGAAACGAGATTTGATCGACTCTGGCACGAAGGGATAGGCAACGACTATGGCAGAGAAGAGTGTCACGGTTGCCAACAGGAGGCGCGCAATGTTCCTACGAAACTGCTCCTCATTTTTGGATGTGAAAAAAGAGAAAAGCATCGCGGCAAAGTAAGCGACGAGGGTCGCCACGATAGCGGCTCGTGAAAACGTCATGACTAAAACAAATAAGCTCAACAGCACCCAAACTCTGCGGCGCCGGAGATGTTGACTACTAAAAGACATCATCAAAAATAAGATTGATGCATTCAAAGCGGCCCAAACCGGCTCGGCAGTGAGTCCAGTGGGTCTTGCCCACGGGATACCTACGTTTCGCCAGACACCGAAGTCGTAACCTCCTAGGGAGAGGAGAACTTGCATGCAGCTGATCGAGACGGAGATCTGTAGACCCGTCAATAGAGCGAGGTACGGAAGCCGAGCGCGTTTGAGGTCTGCAAAGCAAGAGATTGTGACTAGCATCCAGACGAATAGAAAAATTTGGCCGAACGCAACTACTAGCGTGACGTCGCGCGCCTCGGACCAACCGGCACTGGCCAGACTCATTATTGTCAAGAGACCTAGCCAGATCACTGGTTGGCGCGACACGTTCGAGCGGCCGCCTCGGAAGATCTTCATCCAGTGAAGAAAAATGCCCGCTGCGGCGAACAGCATGTATAGCCGAATCTGCTGACCCGCCACATCCACGCCCAAGGCGTCGAGAGGAACCAGCGCGACGGATACAATGAGAAGTTTAGGGGGCCTATCTCCCGCATAGGCTCCGTCAGGTGCGCTCTCATTATTGACGCCAGGCGCATTGCTGATGAGTTTCATGAGACAGTGGTGTGAAGTGCTTGGAAGTCCTGCCTCATGTGCCAGATCGAGTAATTGTTGACTTTTGGCAGTCTCTGCGGCCCCTCGCTGGCCGCAGAGCGAAGACAGTCGACCATGGTCGCTGTGTCTTGCGGCTCAAAGAACGCCTTCACGATCTCTCCGCCGACCTCGCGGTAAGCGGGAATGTTAGACACGAAAGCCGGCACTCCCAGCGCGGCAGCTTCAGCAACTGGGAGACCGAATCCCTCGTAGAGCGACGCCGAAAAAAAAGCAAGAGCTGATTCGAACATCCACCGGAGTTGTCCATCAGACAGACCATGCATCCAGACTACTCCTACGGGCGGAGGGCCATCCCACGCTTTTCTGCCCACGACCACAAGATCAATCTCTTTGGAAAGCCCCGACTCGTCATAGGCTTTCACTAGCGACGAAAGATTTTTACGCGGCTCAAGTGTTCCCACGGTCAGAAAGAACGGCCGGGCCGTCTGAACCGGTTCAGGCTGGACACTGTCGATTAAGACGCTATTCCGAACGAGTTCTACATCGCAGTGAAAGAAGTCGGCCACTTCCGCTTGCATGGTTCGAGATACTGTAACCAACCGGTCTTCGCGTCTAATGGCCGCCTCAACGCGCGGCTTATAGTAGCGGAGGCCTAGCCTTGACGCAGTTTCGGGAAACTTCCACCATGTCAAATCATGTATTGTCACGCAGCGCCGTCGTTGTGGACGATCGATGATCGGAGGATAGGTCGGATAATGGACGGCATCGTAATCACGCGCAGCGAGGGGGAGTGACCACAAGTCGCTCTTCAAGCGCTGCGCAACGGAGGACGCAGAAGCCGAGAAACAAGTGACCGAGTCCATCTGTTCAACCGCCAGTCGGAGGTTTCGTGCGTAGCGCTCCCAACCCGTAGTTCTCTGCAGAGTTACGGAACGACAATCGAGAAGCACAGAGACTGTCACCCGGACCCCCGTATCAATCCTCGAAATACTAGCAAAAGAAAGTAAGGCGCCGAGCGGGCGTAGCGGCCCACTAGGCGTCGCGGCGCGCGAACAAGACGGAAGAGCCACTCTAAGCCGAGGTGACGAAAGATTTTGGGAGCACGACGATCGTAGCCGGCTGCAAATTCGACTGATGCCCCGACGAGGAGAACCACACCATGCTCGATTGCGGGCAATAACCGCAAGGCGAAGCGCTCTTGTTGTGGCACGCCCAGTCCAACGATTATGAAGTCGGGCCTCGCGTCTGCAACCCGTTCGCACAGAGCAGCCACTCGCTGTCTATCCACGAGTTCCTCGCGGGGAGCCGGCTCAGAAGGTAGAGCTTCTACACCGATGGCCATACTGAGGTGTCGTGCTGCAAGATGCGCTGCATCTTTCTTGCCGCCGACTACCAGAACGCGAGCACCGCGCGGTAACCGGTAGATCATGTCGGCACCCGTCGTCCGTGATACTGCTCGGCGAGCGCATCTATCTCGATGCAACAGCTGCATCGCGAGCACAACCGGCCACCCGTCTGGAGTGGCGAGGTCGGCACGAGCATATGCGGCGCGAAGATCTGGGCTTCGTCGCGCTTGATGGAAGTGCGCAATATTGGGTGTGACCACCAACTGGGGAGGTGACCGCCGAATCAGATTGAGGTCGTTGAACGCGGTTTGACACTCTTGAAGGTTTGTTAAGCTAACCTTCAGGCCACCAAAAGGTACAGTGACGGCAGGAAATACGACGCTCTCGCTATTCGTCATTGTTCTGACCGTCTGACTGCGCCAAGGATCTGGTCGGCGTACTTTTTTGCTTGTGCTGCCGGGTCGTAATCCGATCTAGCCTTCTCTCGGCCTCTGGAGGATAGCTGAATCCGCGTTGACTCAGACGTCATAAATTTGAGAGTCTCGGCTAAGCTAATAACGTCGCCTGAGATGTATTTGAGACCGTCTTCCCCATTTGTGACAAACTCCGCAGCGCCACCTTCGTCAGGCACGATCACCGGGACGCCAGCGGCCTGAGCCTCGGCCACAATCCTGCCTGAAGGTTCACGAGGATTGCAGACGATAACAGCGTCTATCCCATCAAAAACTCTATCGCTGGGAACGCGAGACTGAATTTTGAACCTATCTCCTAAGAGACTTTCGCCCATTTCAAGGACCTGCCTGTAATACCCTGAGTCACCGTATGAAGGCGTGCCGCGAACAACCAGAGTGTGGGCTTCGCTCGCAGCGGCCACCCCTCGGATCGCGTCCTCAATGCGCTTCTCAGGGTCGATTCGACCGAGCACGCCTATGGTGAGGCACTCGTGAGAATGGAAAAGTGGCCTTGCGGCAGGCAGGGGTATCGGGCGATAGACGACGGTTCGACTCCTCGAATGAGAGATGTTCATGGCGACGAACTCGCTGACACATATAGATAGGTCGCAAAATCGACTCAGGCGAACAATCTTTCCAAGTCTTTGAGAGGGGTGGGGTGCGTCATGCAGATCGATAATGAGGACCTGATTTGATGTAGGCCTCAATAGTTTGTTTAGAACGAGGGCCGGCAGCACGAACAAGTCGAACGCGACTATTGTATTGGCTCGCCGATGCGTGAGCAGTTGCAGCAATAAGATCAAATTCATGCGCAAGTGACCTGTGGGGCGACGATAGATGCGCGCTTCGCGACCCACGCGGTTACGCCACATGTCCGCAAGTCGCTGATTGCAGGTCAACAAGAGCGGATCAATTTGATGTGGCGTAATTTCTTCGGCGAGAGCCAGGAGACTATGTTCTCCGCCCCACATCTGTTCCGACGACGAGACGAAGAGTGTTTCGACGGAACGACTGCCCGGTTGTCGCGAGGACGTCAACACGAGCGCCGCGCGGCTTCGATCTGTTGGCGCAAACCGAGCTCTATGCCTATCTGGGGAGACCAGAGAAGCATGTCCTGAGCTCTGCTGTTACTACCCCCAGTTCGGCTTACATCACCGGGGACAGGATCGACGCGGTTAACGCGAAGTGTTTCTCCCGTGATGGCGGCGATGATGTCGAGGGTGTCGTTGACTGAGATGGAAGTCGCGCCGCAGATATTGAATACTGACCCAGCTTCGACGTTCTCTCGAGTTGCAGCCAGTATGTTCGCCTCGACCGCATCATCAACATAAGTGAAGTCACGAACTTGTTTCCCGGATCCGTAAATATCTATGGTTTCACCATAAAGTGCGGCGCGTACAAACCTAGAAAATGCCATGTCGGGCCTTTGTCCAGGTCCGTAGACCGTAAAGTATCGGAGAGAAACGGTAGGCAACTGAAAGTTCGAGCCATAAAGCGATGCTAAGTGTTCGGCGGCTAGTTTTGTCACTCCATAGGGGCTGTGGGGCGCTGTGTAATCTGTCTCTAGCGCTGGGAAAGAGGCTCGCTCACCGTAGACAGAGGAACTAGATGAATTCACGAATCTTTGAAGTTGAGGCAGAGACATGGCTAGTTCGAGGAGATTCTGCGTAGCCCTGATGTTGTCGTTGACGTACGGGAGGAATGACTTTCCCCAGGAGAGTCTGACGCCCGGCTGGCCCGCCAGATGGAAGATGTGTGTCACCCCCGATGTCAGGTCTTTCTCGGTAAGTCGACTGACGTCTACATCACTGAAGTCAAAGTGTTCTAGCGTCGAAAGTTCCTGAATTCGGCTGCGCTTGAGTTCGGGGTTGTAGTAATCCGCGAAGTTATCTATCCCTTGGACGTCCCACCCGAGGTGCAGTAGTCGATGGCAAAGCGCACTACCAATAAAGCCTGCCGCGCCTGTTACTACTGCCTTCATGCGGCTCTCCTTGTGTCAGATCTTTGCTACTGATTACGTTCCAATTACGAAGAAGGCGTTCGCTACAAAATCATTCCGGCGCCGACCGTTACTCCTGTGGCTTCATTAATCAGGATGAAGGAGCCCGTGGTTCGATTCTTGGCGTACTCGTCTGCGAGCAGTGGCGCAGTCGTCCGAAGCTGCACCCGTCCGATCTCGTTCAGGCCGAGATTGTTTGCATCCTGGTCGCGGTGAAGGCTGTTGACGTCTAGGCGGTACTGCAGGTTCTTGATGAGTGCGCGGCCCGTGCGCGTTGTGTGCTTGATCGCGAGCTTGTCGCGCACCTTCATAGCGTCCTTGTGCATCCAGCAGACCATGGCGTCAATGTCTTGCGTCGGCGTCGGGGCATTCTTCTCTCGGCAGATCATGTCGCCGCGAGAGACGTCGACGTCGTCAGCGAGGCTGACAGTGACCGACATGGGCGGGAACGCCTCGCTGATCTCTTTGCCGTCGAGCTCTATCTTGCTGATCGTGCTGGTCATGCCGCTCGGCAGCACCTGCACTTCGTCACCGGGCTTCATCACGCCGCCGGCCACTTGGCCTGCGTAGCCGCGATAGTCGTGATACTCGTCGCTGTGCGGACGGATGACGTACTGCACGGGAAAGCGCGAATCAATCAGCTCACGGTCTGAGGCGACGTGCACGTTCTCGAGGTGGTGCAGGAGCGAGGTGCCCTGGTACCAGTCCATGTTCTCACTGCGGTTGACGACGTTGTCGCCCTTCAATGCCGAGATCGGGATGATCTCAAGGTCTGGGATCGACAGCTTGGTGGCGAACTGGGTGAACTCGTCCGCGATCTTGCGGTAGGAATCCTCGGAGTAGCCGACGAGATCCATCTTGTTTACGGCAAGCACCAGGTGCGGCACGCGCAGCAGGCTCAGCAGCACCGCGTGGCGACGCGACTGCTCGGTGAGGCCCTGACGCGCGTCGACGAGCACCAAGCCAAGGTCGGCGGTGGAGGCGCCGGTGACCATGTTGCGCGTGTACTGCACGTGGCCGGGGGTGTCCGCGATGATGAACTTGCGCTTGGGGGTCGCAAAGTAGCGGTATGCGACGTCGATCGTGATGCCCTGCTCGCGCTCGGAGCGCAGTCCGTCGGTCAGTAGGGAGAGATCGGTGTAGTCGAAGCCCTTGGCCTTCGATGAGGTCTCCACGGACTCGAGCTGGTCGGCCATGACGGCCTTGGAGTCGATGAGAAGCCGACCGATGAGGGTGGACTTGCCGTCGTCGACGGAGCCGGCGGTGGCGAAGCGGAGGAGGTCCATTAGAAGTAGCCTTCCTTCTTCCGGTCCTCCATGGCGGACTCGGAGAACTTGTCGTCACCGCGGGTCGCGCCGCGCTCGGTGATCGTGGCGACCGCGACCTCGTCGCGGATCTTGTCGTAGGTGTCGGCGTCGGACTCGACACAACCAGTGAGGGTCATGTCGCCGACGGTGCGGAAGCGCATCGTCTTGGTGACGGGCTCCTCGCCCTCCTTCGGCTGGAGGTACTCACTGACCGAGAGCCACATGCCGCTGCGCTGGAAGACGGTGCGCTGGTGGGCAAAGTAGATCTCCGGGATGTCGATCTCCTCGCGGGCGATGTAGTCCCAGATGTCGAGCTCGGTCCAGTTGCTCAGCGGGAAGATACGCATGTGCTCACCCTCGTGCAGGCGGCCGTTGTAGAGGTTCCACAGTTCGGGTCGTTGATTCTTCGGGTCCCACTGGCCGAAGTCGTCACGGTGTGAGTAGACCCGCTCCTTGGCCCGGGCCTTCTCCTCGTCGCGCCGGCCACCGCCGAAGGCAGCGGTGTAGCCCTGGGTCTCGATGGCGTTGAGCAGGGTGCCGATCTGGAGCCGGTTGCGCGGCGTCTTGCCGTCGTCGACGACGATGCCGTCGGCGATCGCCTGCTCGACGGAGGCGATGTGCAGGTTCAGGCCCAATCGGTCGACCCAGCGGTCGCGGCAGGCCAGCACCTCCGGGAAGTCGTATCCCGTGTCCACCTGCAGGACCGGGAACGGGATCTTCGCGGGATAGAAGGCCTTACGCGCGAGCTCGAGCATGCAGATCGAGTCCTTGCCGCCGGAGAACATCAGCACCGGCTTCTCGAACTCGGCCGCGACCTCGCGGAAGATGAAGATCGACTCCGCCTCCAGCTGGTCGAGCTGGGATAGCCGGTAGTCGGCGTGGGTGTCCGTCATGGAACTGATCGGCCTCTCCTCGGTGGTTGCCGCGCGCCACTCTAGCGTCGCCTGAGCCGTGGGATGGCCCACGGTCTCAGCACGTCGGGCCTGGGTTCGCTTACTCTCGCCACATGCGAATCTCGGTGTTCGGCTGCGGCTACCTCGGTGCCGTGCATGCAGCGTCCATGGCGAGCCTCGGCCACGAGGTCGTCGGCGTCGATGTTCTGCCGGCTCATGTGGAAGCCCTCAGTAGAGGGGAGGCGCCGTTCTTCGAGCCCGGTCTACCGGAACTCTTGCTTGAGGCTCAGGCTACAGGGCGCCTAGCGTTCACGACCGACGCCGCCGAGGCAAAGGGCTGCGACATCCACTTCGTCTGCGTCGGCACTCCCCAGCGTAAGGGCGAGAACGCAGCAGACATGCAGTACGTCGACGCTGCGGTGGAGGCCATCGGCCCTCTGCTGCGTGCCGGCGACGTGGTCGTCGGCAAGTCGACTGTGCCCGTCGGCACCGCCGAGCGCCTGCTCGGGCAGATCCATGTGTCGAATCCAGAGGCCACCTTGATCTGGAACCCCGAGTTCCTGCGAGAAGGTCATGCCGTGAACGACACACTGCGACCCGATCGACTGGTCTACGGCCTCCCCGAAGGTGATGCCGGTCCCACCGCCGCGACTAAACTCGACGAGGTCTACTCGACGATGCTGGAGCGAGAGACCCCCAAGATCGAGACCGACTACGCGACGGCCCAGCTGGTGAAGGTCGCCGCTAATTCGTTCCTCGCCACGAAGATCTCCTTTATCAACGCCATGGCTGAGCTATGTGAGGTCTCCGGCGGAGACGTCGTCGCGCTGGCTAACGCCATCGGGCACGACGACCGCATCGGACGAAAGTTTCTCAACGCCGGTCTCGGGTTCGGCGGCGGATGCCTGCCCAAGGACATCCGCGCTTTCATGGCGCGCGCAGGCGAGCTCGGCGCCGACCAGACGCTCACGTTCCTTCGTGAGGTAGACGCCATCAACATGCGGCGCCGTGTGCGCATGGTCGACCTGGCGCGAGAGATGTGCGGGGGCTCCATCGCGAAGCGTCGGCTCGCCGTGCTCGGAGCCGCGTTCAAGCCGCACAGCGACGATGTCAGGGACTCACCCGCCCTCAGTGTCGCCGCCCAGCTTCAGCTTCAAGGCGCCGATGTCGTCGTCACCGACCCGGAGGCGAACGCCAATGCGGCGGCGAAGTGGCCGGACCTGACGTTCGTCGACAGCGCAGAGGAAGCCGTCCAAGACGCTGAGGTCGTGCTCGTGCTGACCGAATGGCCGCAGTTCGTCGACGCCGACCCGCATGCACTTAAGACGCTGGTGGCTCGACCTGCCGTGCTGGACGGACGCAACTGCCTCGACGCCGATCGTTGGCGCGGGGCGGGCTGGACATACCGCGCGCTCGGCCGTCCGTAGATCACTGTTCTTGCCGACCCTCGAACTCGAAGGAAAACGCCTCATGTCGCTCTACTCGGAAGACCGCCCCTGGGGCTCCTGGCACGTCATCGACGACGGACAGGGCTACAAGGTCAAGCGCATCCATGTGCACTCCGGCCATCGGCTCAGTTACCAGACGCACAAGCACCGGTCAGAGCACTGGGTAATCATCTTCGGCATCTGCACCGCGGTGATCGACGGCGAAGAAGTCGTCGCGGGTCCCGGTGAGTCCATCGATGTCGCCACGGGCCAGGCTCACCGCATCATGAACAACCACGCCGAGGAGCTCGTCATCCTCGAGGTCCAGCACGGTGCGTACACCGGCGAGGACGACATCTGTCGGCTCGAGGACGACTACGGTCGTCAGGCCGAGGACGGCCAAGGGCACGCCGTCACCGCGAAGTAGCGCCGCTCCAACGCCACGGTGCCTCAGTGGTGCGACCGGGCTCGTTTCTTGTGCCACTGGTCGTTCTCGAGCTCATAGACATACGGCGCGCCCATCATGGGCAGCCCCTCGCTCTTGCGGATGAACCCCCACACGAGCGGCACGAGGATGACCATGGCGATGCCGACGTACGCGGCGATGAAGGGGTCGAAGTCCCCGGCCTCGTCGACCAGGGGCGGGAAGCCTGCCTTGCCGAGCAGGGCGACGCCGGAGGCGGTCAGCACGACGACGATGCCGCGGCGGATGATCGACTGGGGCACCTTGGGGGCGATCTTCGCGCCGAGCAGGGTGCCGGGGATCGATCCGATGAGCAGCGGGATGAGCACGCCGAAGTCGAGTCCGGTGAGGTAGATGTTGCTGATCGCCGCGGCCAGCACGAGCGGCACGGCCTGCACGAGGTCGGTGCCGACGAGCCGCACGGCGTTGAGGCCGGGGTAGAGCGTGAGCAGCGCGATCATGATGACTGACCCGGAGCCGACGCTGGTGATGCCGACGAGCAGTCCGCCGAGCATCCCGACGAGCAGGGTGGGGATGGGGCGGACGGGCGGGTTCTCGTCGGTGTCGGGGTTGCCGCGGCGTACGCGGCGCAGGTTGATGTAGAGCCGCAGGGCGTAGGTGCCGGCGGCGAAGAAAAGCGCGAAGCCGATGGCGTACTGCAGCACGGTGTTGACCGCGTCGGTGTCGTCGGTCAGGGCGCGCACGAGGAACGGTCCGATCAGCGCCATCGGGATCGACCCGAGCATCAGCCACTTGGCGATCTGCAGGTTCGGGGAGCCCTGGCGGGCGTGCACGATCGCGCCGCCGGACTTGCTCACCGCCGCGGCGGTGAGGTCGGCCGTCACAACAGTGGCGGCGTCGCCGACGCCGAGGAAGATCAGCGCCGGGGTCATCAGCGCGCCGCCGCCCATGCCGGTCAGCCCGACGACGATGCCGACGAGGAACCCGGCGATCACGATGCCCAGGGAGGCCTGGGTCAACAGCTCGGAGATGTCCATCAGCTCAGGTGCCCTTCTCGGCGCAGCACGGTGAGCACCTCGTCGAGGCAGTCCTCGATGGTGCGGTCGGTGGTGTCCAGACGCAGGGTGGGGGCGTCCGGCTCCTCGTACGGGCTGGAGATGCCCGTGAACTCAGGGATCTCCCCGCGTCGCGCCTTGGCGTACAGGCCCTTGCGGTCCCGCCGCTCGCACTCCTCCAGCGGCGTCGCCACGTGGATCAACACGAACGCGCCGCCGGCCTCGGTGACCATCTGGCGTACGGCCTCGCGGGTCTCCGCGAAGGGCGCGATCGGCGAGACGATCGCGAGCCCGTGGTGGCGCGCGATCTCCGCGGCCACCCACCCGATGCGGCGGATGTTGGTCTCGCGGTCGGCCTTGGAGAACGTCAGTCCGGCCGAGAGGTTGCGGCGCACGACGTCGCCGTCCAGCGAGGTCACGGTGCGCTCGCCGCGCTCGAGCACGTGGTCGAGCAGCGCCCGGGCGATCGTGGACTTTCCCGAGCCGCTGAGGCCCGTGAAGAACACGACAAGGCCCTGCTCGCCGGGGGCGGGGGCATCGGCGTCCACGACGTCGGCGATCGCGTCGGGCAGCGCGCCGCGGCCGGGCACCGCGAGCACGGGCCCTTCGGCGTACGCGTCGACGACCCGCTCGCCGAGCATGCGGTCGGCCTCGGGGTGTCCGGGACCGCGCGAAGCCAGGGGAGCGACGACGACGTCGACGGTGACGCCGTCGCGGGCCAGCAGGTCAGCAGCGGTGCGCGTCGCGCGGATCAGGCCGACGGGGGAGAGGCCCTCGGGGGTGCCGTGGCCGGCGAGGGCGAGCAGCAGCACGCCCTTGTCGGAGCGTTCGCGGCAGATGGTGGCGAGGTCGCTCTCGGTCAGGGCGCCGGCAACGGGGACGATGGTGCGACCGGCGTACTGGCCCGTCGTCTGGCCGGGGGTCAGGTAGAGGCGCCGGAAGGGTCCGTACGCCGCCTTCGCCCGCTTGGTGGCCGGGCCCTCGACCAGCACGCCGCCGGCCGGGCCGGCGTCGGTCAGGTGCGTGGCGGTGACGTCGACGTGCGCCAACGGGAGGCCCTCGGGGTCGACGAGCTCGATCGCGCCAACGGCGTTGACCTGCCCGGCGACGTCCGCGGGGACGGTGAGCGTGACCGACCCGCTGGGACCCTCGAAGCCGTCGAGGCCCAGGGCGCCGTTGAGGATCAGCTCGAGGTCGTCCAGCTCGCGCGGGGACGGGCAGTGCTGGGGGACGGGTGGAGCCTCAGACATGCGCCCGATGCTCCCATAGTGCAGTGAGTCGATCGGCATTGATGGGCGGCGCGGCGGCTGGTCGGTGGCTGGGCGGTCGCCGCTGTGTGTCGACCAGGTGAGACTCACGTGACAATCGGCGCAGATGTGACTTTCGGCCCTGCCGTCCAGACCGGCTTCTACATACCGTCGGGATCATGAAGGCCAAGTTCTACTACCGACGACTCCGCTGCCGTCTGCGCCACGGATCGGTGTGCCCGCACGCGGCGACGTACCACCGCGGGTCGCCGCGTCGGCGCGAGGCGTCGCGCGCTGGTGCGGACGCCTGAGCACAGAAAGAGCCGCCGCCCGCGTCCTCGTGCGACTGACTAGGAACACCCGGATGACGCGAGCGGCGGCTGCTGGGTCAATCGTACGTCCGGCTTAGTCCGGATCACAGGGCCGGAAGTCACGACACACCTAGGACATCGGACCGTGATGCGACACGGTGTCGCAATGACCGCGAACGGTGCGAAACGGGCCAGCTCGTGCCTCGGCCCGTGTGGTCGGCGATCACGACTGCGGGGACCTGCGCACCACCCCCACGGGCGGCACGAACAGTGAGGCCCGACCACCCTCAGGGCGGGGAGGGCTAGCCCTCTCCACGCCTACGCCTCCTCTCGCGACCTGTTGCCGGTTTGTGATGACGGCTGGACGGCTAGACGGTTCGGGACCATCGATCGCGACAGAGGAGTCGTCATCGCCTTCCGACCAGACCGCGCCGGCGCAGCAGCCGCCGCTCGCGTGAGCGCTGCTGTCGCATCCGCCGCCCGAGGGGTGGCGACCCGGGGCGTACGCGCGACCTCTCTGGTCTGGGACAACCCGGTTGCGCGTCCCGTACGTCGGGTGGCCGCCGAGGTCGGGCGACGCGTCGATCCCGACCTGCCGAGGGACGCCGATGAGGCGGCTCCCGACCAGGACCGAGGCAGCGAGAGCGCGGCGGATCCGACGGTCCAGATGTCCAGTGACGCGAGCGACTCCTCGGGCGATGCGAGCGAGTCCGATGCCGCCGAGGACCCCGTCGCCGCAGCGTTCGCCGACGAGGACCCGGGACCGGCCGAGCTGTCGCGCGAGAACGACTCCGACGACCCCGTCGCGCACCTCGCCGAGGAGCTCGGCACCTAGTCGACCACCGGGTCGAGCACGACCGGCAGATCCGTCCGGACCGCCGCACGCACCGACAGCAGGAGGAACGGCATGACAGTCACCACCAGTCGTCAGTCAGGCGGCTACCTGGAGCGTCCCGCGCCGAGCGGCCTCGCCGACGTCGTCGAGGTCATCCTCGACAAGGGCATCGTCATCGACGCCTACGTACGCGTCTCGCTGGTCGGCATCGAGCTGCTCACCATCGACGCCCGCATCGTCATCGCCAGCGTCGACACCTACCTGCGCTTCGCCGAGGCGACCAGCCGGCTGAACCTCAACGAGCAGGGCGGCGAGAGCCTCACCGACGCCGTCGAGAGCCTCCAGCAGAAGGGTGCCCGCGGCAAGATCGGCGGCGCCGTCGAGGGCGCGAAGAACGCCCTGACCAGCTCCGACAGCGACGACGAGGACGAGGACGACGAGGAGGAGAAGGAGACGTCCTCGAGCTCGCGCAGCCGCAGGAAGTCGTGACCGCCACCGGGTCCGAGACAGCCCAGGCGGCCGGGGACCACCCGGTCCACTTCTACGGCGTCGTCCGCGCGGGCGAGGACCACTCGTCCCTGGCCGACCTCGACGTCACGGTCGTGGAGGAGGACGGTCTCGCCGCCGTGGTCTCATCACACGGCGACGAGCCCGTCCGCCCCTCGCGGCAGGCGCGCCGCCACCGGTCCGTGCTCGACGCGCTCGCCGCGGCCGGCGCCGTGGTGCCCGCCCGCTTCGGCACGGTGCTGGAGGGTGAGCAGGACGTACGCGCCGTGCTGCGCGAGGAGCGCGACCGGTGGGCCGCCGAGCTCGACCGGGTGCAGGGACGCCGCCAGTTCCGCGTCCGCGCTCTCTACGACGAGGAGCGCGTGCTCCGCGAGATCGTCACCGAGGACCCCCGCATCGCGGCGCTCCGCGAGGCCACCCAGGACCTGCCGCCGGAGGTGGGCCACGGCGACCGCGTACGCCTCGGCGAGCTCGTCTCGGTCGCGCTCGGCCGTCACCGGGCCGAGGACCGGGCTCGCGTGCTCGACGCGATCGAGCCTCTCGTCGTCGACCGTGCCGAGCACGAGCGCGGCGAGATCGACCACGTGCTCGACGTGTTCGTGCTCGTCGAGAACACCGCGCGCGGGGACTTCGAGGGCGGGCTCGAGGAGCTCGCCGCCGCCCTGCACCCGCGCATCCGCCTGCAGCTGACCGGACCCATGGCGCCGTACGAGTTCGTCGGTGGTGACACGTGGGCCTGATGAAGGAGCTGCTGCTGCTGCCCGCCGCGCCCCTGCGCGGCACGGTCCTCGTCGCCGAGCAGGTGATGAGGGTCGCGGAGGACGAGCTGTACGACCCCGCCCGCATCCGCCGCGAGCTCGAGGCCGTCGACGCCGCCCGGCAGGCCGGCACCCTCACCGACGACGAGGCCGACGACCTCGAGGACGAGCTCGTCGAGCGGCTCACCACTGCCCACGACCGACGCCGAAGGCGGAGATGACGATGGCATCAGGCAAGACCTCTGACAAGACCTCAGACAAGACTTCCGACAAGGGCTCCGAGTCCGGACGCCGCCTCGGCGCCGGTGCCGTGGCCCGCACGGCCGTCGACGAGCTCGCCGGGCTCACCGGCCGCGAGATCGAGGGCGTGGTGGGTGTCGAGCGCAGCGAGGACGGCTGGGTCGTCGAGATCGACGTCGTCGAGCTGCGGCGTACGCCCACCTCCACCGACGTGCTCGCCACCTACGAGGTCGAGGTCGATGGCGACGGTGAGCTGATGGGCTACCGGCGTACGCGTCGCTTCGGCCGCGGCCAGGTCTCCGGGGAGTCGCGATGAGTGAGATGTCCCCACGCCGCAGCAGCGAGCTCGACCGCAGCGGAGGCGGAGGACCGGCGAACCTCGCCGACGTGCTCGAGCGCGTGCTCGACAAGGGCGTCGTCATCGCTGGCGACATCCGCGTGAACCTGCTCGACATCGAGCTGCTGACCATCAAGATCCGGCTGCTCGTCGCCTCGGTCGACAAGGCCGCGGAGATGGGCATCGACTGGTGGCGTCGTGACCCGATGCTCTCGGCCGGCGCGGAGGACGTCGCGGAGGAGAACCGGCAGCTGCGCGAGCGCCTCGCCGCGTTGGAGCGGCGCCTCGGGCCGTCCTCGGATGAGGGTGAGGGTGAGGGCAAGGGCGAGGGCGAGGGTGAGGATGACTGAGGCCGCCACCGCCCGCTACGCGTACGCCGTCACCCGAGGTGCCGCCGAGGGAGCGCTCGCCGGCACGACCGGCATCCACGGCGCCCCCGTCGAGGTCGTCACCCGCGGTGAGCTGCAGGCGCTGGTCAGCGACGTGCCGCTGGAGGAGTTCGACGAGGAGCCGCTGCGCCGCCACCTGGAGGACCTGCGCTGGGTCGAGCAGGTCGCGCGCGCCCACGACGACGTCGTACGCGCCGCCCACGGCGCCGCGGTCGTGGCCCCGCTGAGCCTGGCGACGATCTTCCACGACGACGACGGCGTACGCGACCGGCTCCTCGCCGACGGTGCACGGCTCGGGGCGGCGCTGGACGCCGTCGAGGGCTGCGACGAGTTCAGCGTGAAGGTGCTGCGTCGCGCCTCGTCGACCGGGACCGCGGCGAGCAGCGCGGAGAGCCGGCCGGCGTCGGGGGCGGACTACCTGCGCCGCAAGCGCGAGGCCGCCGCCCACCGGGTCAGAGCCGAGCAGGCGGCCGCGGACTTCGCCGTCGCCGTCCACGACGCTCTCGCGGCCGAGGCCGCCGCCTCGCGCAGGCTGGCGCCGCAGGACCCGCGCCTGTCCGCGCTCGACGGGGTGATGACCCTCAATGCGGCCTACCTCGTACGCCGGGAGAGCAGCAACGGGTTCGCCGAGGCGCTGAAGGCCGTGCAGGACCGCGCGGGGGAGTCCGGCGCCGACGAGGTGAGCGTGGCGGGGCCGTGGCCGCCGTACTCCTTCGTCACGCTGGACGGCACGTGACCGCCGCCAACGGGATGGCGACACCGTCCGACGGCGGGCGGCAGATCGCCCTGGTCGACCTGCTGGACCGGCTCCTCGGAGCCGGCGTGGTGCTGTCCGGCGACCTGGTCATCTCCCTGGCCGGTGTCGACCTGGTGGAGGTGCGGCTGCACGCCCTCATCACCTCGGTGCGCTCGGAGCTCTCCCGCGGGTCCACCGACGGGCCGCTGTGGCAGGTCTCGCCGGACGTCGAGAAGCCAGGGGAGAGAGGGGAGCGACCGTGAGCGAGTTCAAGCGGCGGCTCGAGACCGACGCCGAGTCCGTGCAGCGCGACCTGATGAAGCTCGTGCTCACCATCATCGAGCTCGTACGCCAGCTCATGGAGAAGCAGGCGCTGCGCCGCGTCGACAGCGATGACCTCACCGAGGAGCAGATCGAGGAGCTGGGCACGGGGCTGATGCACCTCGAGGACGCGATGGAGCAGCTCAAGGACCAGTTCGGTCTGGAGGCCGAGGACCTCAACCTCGACCTGGGACCCCTGGGCACGCTGCTGCCGCCGCCGGACTAGGTGACGGGGCAGCGTCCGGCGGACAGCGTCCGGCGGGCAGCGTCAGTGGCGCGTACGCCTCAGGCGGTGACCCGCTGCAGCCGCTGCATCATCGGGACGCTCGGGAAGCGCTCGTCGGCGACGTGCTCGAGCAGGATCTCGGCGTAGAGGGGGACGTCGTCGGGCTCGAGCAGGTCCTCGATCATGTCCATCTGCGTCGAGGAGGGGTAGCGGTCGTCGCGCACCTTGCGGAGCATCGTCGCCAGCAGCATCCGGCGGGCCTGGCGGCGCGGGTCGTCCTGCATGTCTGCTCCTCGGTTCCTGTCGGGTTCGGTCCCTAGCCGACTACCCCGGCACGACCGTACGCACCACTTCGGGCGGGATGCGGCGAACCCGTCCAGACCGGTGGCGATCGCGTCAGCGCAGCCGCGGGCGTACGTGCAGGCCCACCTCGGGGTCCACGACGACCTCCTGCTGCGCCGGCACCCCGTCGACGACGACCTCGGCGTCGACGGCGGTGTTGCGCTTGAGCAGGGCCAGCCCGATGGGTCCGAGCTCGTGGTGGCGCGCGGAGGTGCCCATGCGGCCGACGCGCTTGTCGCCGACGAGCACATCGGAGCCGACCGGGGGCAGCCTGTTCTCCGTGCCGTCGAGGTGCAGCAGCGTCAGGCGGCGCGGGGGCCGGCCCAAGGTGTGCACGCGTGCGACGGTCTCCTGGCCGCGGTAGCAGCCCTTGTCGAGGTGCACGGCGGCGTCGATCCAGCCGGCCTCGTTGGGGATCGTCCGCTCGTCGGTGTCGAGTCCCAGGCGGGCCTCGCCGCGCTCGATGCGCAGGGCCTCGTACGCCCACAGCCCCGCCGCCGGTCCTGCGGCCTCGCCGAACGTGCCGAGGTCGGCGCGCGGCACGAAGACGAACCCGGAGAACGGGACGCCCTCGACGACCTTCGCCGGCCGCCACACCGTGGCGAGCTCGTCGGTGACGTCGGTGACCTCGACGCGGGTCATGAAACGCATCCGGTCCAGCCACGCGACCAGGTCGCCCACGCGGCCGGGCTCGGTGTGCGCGGTGAAGGACTCACCGTCGTCGTAGCCGTAGAACGCGTGCTCGGTGTGGCCCTGCGGGCTGAGGATCAGGGCGCCTGTCCAGGTCTCGGGGCCGAGCTGCTCGAGGTGCTGGCTGGTCAGGGAGTGCAGCCAGCTCAGACGGTCCGGACCGGTCACCCGCAGCACCCCGCGGTGCGAGAGATCGACGAAGCCCTCCCCGGCCACCAGACGCCGCTGCTCGGTCGTGAACGACCCGAAGTGCGCCGGCACGCCGGCGTCGACACCCATCGCGGCGACGGCGTCGGGCAGGGACAGCAGGGGCGAGGCGTACGCGGACTCGGTGCGGTCGTCGGTGGCGCTCATGCCCCCATCGTGCCCACGTGCGGGGTCGCAGACCAATGCGGCAGACAAGCGGACCCGCGGTCCCGATGACGAGGAAGTACACCGGGACCGCGAGCCCTGCGCCGCCTGAGGGGGGTGGCGGCACGAGCGCGGGGCCGGAACGGTCCGCGCTCGCGGGTCGCTGGGAGGTCGACCCTGGCTTCCATGGTGCGTCGCGGACCCCGGGGTGCGAAGGCCGGTGCAGTCAGATTGGGGGAGTTCTTCGCTCGTTCTCAGGCGCGGCGATGGGCGGCTCCCGTCCCGCACAAGGGGGGTAGGCGTGCGGGACGGGAGCCTCATCGAGGGCCACCCTGTGAAGAGGTTGGGGGGAGGGGTGACGCTCGGAGGTGAAGGGGCGCCGAGGGGGGGTGGTCGCCTGCCTTCTCCTCGACGGTAGGTCGCGCGCAGTCACAGCTGCAAGCGTTTTCCGCGAGCGCGTGCGTCTCCGTACTCGATGGATCGGAAAGCGCGTGCTGTGGCAGCCTTCCGGGGTGAGAGCAGTGGTGCAGAGGGTGAGCGAGGCGTCCGTGACGGTCGACGGGGACGTCGTCGGTGAGATCGCCGAGCCCGGCCTCGTCGTGCTCCTCGGCGTCACCCACGACGACGGTGCGGACCAGGTCGCCTGGATGGTCCGCAAGATCTCCGAGCTCAAGCTGCTCCGCGAGGAGCAGAGCCTGCTCGAGGCGTCCGCACCGGTGCTGGTGGTCAGCCAGTTCACGCTCTACGCCGACGTGAAGAAGGGGCGCAAGCCCTCGTGGTCGAAGGCGGCGCCCGGGGCGGTCTCGGAGCCTCTCTACGAGGCTGTGTGTGACGGCCTGGAGGGCGTCGGGCTGCACGTGGCGCGCGGGGTCTTCGGGGCCGACATGGCCGTGTCGCTCGTCAACGACGGGCCGGTGACGTTGGTGCTTGAGACGCCCTAGCTACTGGTCGTCGAGCTTCTTGCCGAGCTCGCTCTTCTTCTCCTCGCGCGAGGCGCGCTTGCCGGCCGCCCGCTGGGCCTTGCGCTCGGCCCTGGCCGCCTTGTGGTCGGTCGCCGCCTCGGTGGGGGCGTAGCCGTACCCGTAGCCATAGCCGTACCCGTAGCCGTACTTGCCGCCCCGCTTGCCCGACGGCGTCATGTTCAGCACGACGCCGAGGATGCGGCCGCCGACGTTGTCCAGGCGGGCCCGGGAGCCGGCGACCTGGTCGCGCGTGGTCTTGCCGTGGCGTACGACGAGGATCGCCCCGTCCGCGTGCGTCGCGAGCAGTGCCGCGTCGGTGACCGGCAGCAGCGGCGGGGAGTCGATGACGACCACGTCGTACGCCTCCCGCACCTGCGTGATCAGCTCACGCATCGAGGTCGACTGCAGCAGCTCGGCCGGGTTCGGCGGCAGCGCACCGGAGGTGAGCACGTCCAGGCCCGGCACCTTCCACTGCTGCACCGCGTCCTCGAGGTCGACCTGGCCGGTGAGCACCGTGGTCATGCCGACCGCGGGCTCCAGGTCGAGCATGCGCGCCACCTGCGGGCGGCGCAGGTCGCCGTCGACGAGCAGCACCTTCTGGTCGGCCTGGGCGAGGGTGATCGCGAGGTTCGTCGAGGTCGTCGACTTGCCCTCGCCGGGCAAGGAGGAGGAGACCGCGAAGACCTTGTGGGCGGAGTCCACGTCGATGAACTGCATGTTCGTGCGCAGCACCCGGAACGCCTCGAGCCGCGGCGCATGGGAGTCCAACGAGGTGACCAGCGGCTTCTCGGCGGTGTTCGCGTCGAACGCGATGCCGCCCACCAGCGGCGCGTCCGCGGCCTCGGAGGCGACCTCACCCGACTTCACGCTCGTGTCCAGCGTCTCGCGCAGCACCGCCAGGCCCAGACCCAGCAGGGCGCCCAGCACGATGCCGAGGCCGATGTTGCGCAGCGGCACCGGCGAGACCGGGCCGACCTCGAGCGTCGCCGGCTGCGTGATCGTCGCCTTCAGCAGCGGCTGGCGCTGGTTCGGCGGGGTCTCCAGCTCGGCCACCAGGTCGACCATCACGGTCGCGAGGGTCGCGGCGATGCGCTGGGCGACCACCGGGTCCTCGTCGGTGACGGTCAGCTGCAGGCTCACGGTCTGCGGCAGCACCGTCGCCTCGATCTGACCGGCGAGCTCGTCGGCGCTCACACCGTCGAGCGCGAGCTGGTCGAGCACCAGCGCCGCGGTCGCGGGGTAGGTCGCCACGTCGGCGTACGACGCCACCCGCTGCGTGGAGAACGTGCCACCCGCGCTCGCCTCGGAGACGTCGCTGGCCTGCGTGGAGACGAACAGGTTCGTCTGGGACTGGTACTGCGGCGTCTGCTGGTACGTCACCAGCGCCGCAGCCGAGACCACGATCAAGAAGGTCGTGACGATCATCAGCCAGCGGCGGCGGACGATGCGCAGATAGTCGCGCAGCTCCATGAGGAAAGCTCCCAGGTGGGGGTGCGGGGTCGCCACACTCTAGACGTTCACGGGTTCGGACATTCCGCCACGACGCGGCCCTTCCCCGTGTGACCATCGAGCGGTGGACGCCCTGCTCGCACGCCTGCGCCCGTACCGCCTCGGGCTCCTCGTGCTCGTCGCGCTCGCACCGCTGTTCCTGCTCACCGCCGAGCGCAGCGTCCCCAACACCGACGCCTCCGCCGCGAGCATCGCCGCGTGGCGGATCGCCTCCACCGGTGAGCCGTGGCTCGACGGGGTCGACCTCGACGCGCTGCCCTCGGACCAGGTGCGGTTCCCCGACTTCTCTGTGCAGACCCGTGAAGACGGACGCATCGTCGTCGCCCGCACCATGGGCGCCGTGCTGCCGGCCGTCCCGGCGTACGCGCTCCTGAACCGCTCCACCGACCCCGCCGACTTCGAGACCGCGCCCGGCTCCTGGACCGGCTCCGTCATCGCCCTGCTCGCCCTGTGGTTCCTCTACCTGCTGACCCGGCAGTGGTGGGGCGACGCCCGCGCCGCCCTCGTCACCGCCGTCGTCGGCGTCTCCACCCCGATCTGGTCCGTGGTCGCCGACATGCTCTGGACCCACGGGTTCACGGTGCTCGGCATCCTGGCCATGGCGTACGCCACCTCCCGCGGCCGCTGGTGGGCCACCGGGTTCGCCGGCGGTATCGGACTGCTCGGCCGCCCCCACGTCGCGTTCGTCGTCGCGATCCTCGGCGTCGGGCTCGCCGTGCGTCGTCGTGAGCCGATGATCGCGGTGAAGATGGGGCTCGCGTCCGGCGCGTGGCTCGTGGTGCTGCTGGTGTGGAACCGGTGGCTCTACGGCGTCTGGTCGGCCGAGGGTGGCTACTCCGGACGCGAGGTCACGTCGCAGACCCTGGGGTCGGGGGCGTTCACGGTCGACCAGCTGCTCGACCAGGTCGGCCTGTGGGTCTCACCCATCGTCGGACTGCTGCCCTGGTCACCCGCCCTGCTCGTGCTGCTGCCCGCCGTCGTCGCCTGTCGTCGTCGTCTGCCGGACTGGACGCTGTGGCTCGCGCTGGGCGGCGTCGCGTACGGGATCGTGCAGGGCCAGATCAACGGCTTCACGGGTGGGTCGGGCTTCTACGGCTACCGGCTGATGCTCGAGCCCATGGCCTGCTTCCTGCCCGCGTGCCTGCTGGTGGTGCCGATGCTCGCGCGTCGCTGGCAGGTGCTGCTGGGGGCCCTCGTGGGGTGGCAGGTCGCGCAGATCTCGGTGGGGGCGGTGCAGAAGGCGTGGCTTGTGCGCGAGGAGAGTCGCTGGACCGACCACGGCTTCTTCCTCGCCCTGCGCACCGAACCAGAGCTCATCATCTGGGCGGTGCTGCTCACCGTCATCGGCGCCCTCGTGGCCGCGAAGCTGACCGAAGGTCCCCCGGTGGTTGAGGAGCTCGAGCCGCTAGGCGAGGGCGTCTCGCAACCACCCCAGCCGCGTCGGTGGTCGAGGAGCGAGGGGCTACCCGAGCCGCGAGACCCCCGCACCCACGTCACTCAGTAGACCTCGCTCAGTAGACGAGCGCCTGCACCCCGTCGGCGAGCGACTCCTCCACGAACACCGCCGCGCCCGCGATCCGCACGCCCGGCAGCAGGTTGGACTCGTCGAGCGACCGGCGGGCGGCGCACTGCGTACACATCGTCACGCGTCCCGCCTGCAGCAGCGTCTCGAGCAGGTCGGGCAGTGGGGTGGCGTGGTCGAGCTGCAGGTCTTCCGCCCGGTTCGGCACCGCGAGCCACACGGCCTCCCCCGTCAGCCACAGGCTCACCTCCGCCCCGGCGGCGATCGCGGTGGCCGCGACGGTGAACGCCTGGTTGGCGCGCTCGGGGGAGTCGAGCCCGCAGGTGACCTTGACGACGAGGGGACGCATCGCATGAGCCTGGCGGGGTTTCGAGACGCTCGCAAGCTCGCTCCTCAACCACCGGGTGACGCTCGCAAGCGGCCTCCCGAACCACAAGAACAGGTGGGATCTCGAAAATCGCCCGATCGGCACGATCCGAAGCTGATCCCTCCTGTTCTTGTGGCGGCGTACTGTCAGCTCATGGAGCTCGTGATCGTCGTCCTGCTGGGGGCCTTCGCCTTCGTCGGCGGCATCGCCCTGATGGTCGCGATCGTGCTCGGGCTGCTCAACCCGAGCCGGCTCAAGAGCAAGGTCGACGATCTGCGCCCGTCGAAGCGGTAGGGGCGTGCGCCCTGGCAGGATCGGTCCCATGGGCACCTTCGAGCTCCCCGACAACCTGCACCCCGACTGCGGTCCCATCGCGTGGATGCTGGGGGAGTGGCACGGCAACGGCCACGGCGACTACCCCACGATCGACGCGTTCGGCTTCGAGCAGCACCTGCACTTCACCCACGACGGGCGCCCCTTCTTCCACTACCTGGCGCGGTCGTGGGTCACCGACGCCGAGGGCAACCGGCTGCGCCCGGGCGCGCTGGAGACCGGAGTCCTGCGGGCCCGGCCCCAGGGCAAGCTCGAGCTGCTGCTCAGCCACTCCACGGGGATCAGCGAGGTCTGGTACGGCGCCGCGGCCGACGGCAAGGTCGAGCTCCGCACCGCCGGCGTGAGCTTCACCGAGTCCGCCAAGGAGGTCACCGGCGGACACCGGCTCTACGGCAACGTCGAGGGCGAGCTGATGTACGCCTACGACATGGCCGCCGTCGGCCAGGAGCTCCAGCCCCACCTGTGGGCGCGCCTGCAGCGCGTCACCGGACAGTGAGCAGGGCGCGTACGCCATGACCGACCCGGGCCGCGAGGACGACTGGCGTACGCGCCTGCGCGCCACCGGCCGCCGTCTCACCCCCCAGCGCGAGCTGGTGCTGCGCGCGGTCGACGAGCTGCGTCACGCCACCCCCGACGAGGTCCTCGCCCACGTGCGCCGCGACTCGGCCTCGCTGAACATCTCGACCGTCTACCGCACGCTCGAGCTGCTGGAGTCGCTCGGGCTCGTACGCCACGCCCACCTCACCGACCGTGCCCCGACCTACCACGCCATCGATCTGAGCGGCCGCCACGAGCACTTCCACCTGGTCTGCCGCGGCTGCGGGGACGTGATCTCCGTCGACGCCGAGGAGATCGAGGACCTCGCGACCCGGCTGCGTGAGGAGCGCGGGTTCCGCGTCGACACCGGGCACCTCACCGTCTTCGGGTGGTGCGGCGACTGCGAGGCCCCCGAGCAGGTCGAGCGCCCGACCACGGCGCCGTGAGGCTCAGGCGGCCTGCTGCTGGGCGAGCATCAGCCAGTCCAGCCGGTCGATGACGACCTGCGCCTGCCGGGCGGCGCCCTCCGGGTTCGCGTACTCACCGTCGTCGGTGTAGCGCTTCAGCCACCGGCCGGGCGTCGTCGCGACGGGGGAGAAGATGTCGAGCACGGCGATGTCGCGCCGCTCCCCGTACGCCGAGAGCTTGCGGTTGACCAGCTTGGTGAGGAAGCCGCGCTCGTTCGATGGCGGCACCAGCACCAGCACGGGGGTCGCGTCCCGCTCGCGTACGCCACGCACCAGCACCTTGATGTCGGCGACGATCTCCGGCGCGGGCTCCCCGAGGCTCACGTCGACCGCCCCGGCCGCGATCATCACGATGTCGCCGGCGACGACCTGGTCGAGGCGGGACTCGAGCGACCTGGCGCGGGCGTCCTCCTCGGCGAGCACGACGCCGCGCTCGACGGGACCGCCGTCCTCGGCCGGGATCGCCCGGTAGAACCACGACCCCTCGGCGAGCACGTGCCCGTCGCCGAGCACGCTGACCACGGTCGCCGTGTCCTCCTCGGCGACGGGGGTCAGGGGCGCACTCGCCTCGGCCGTCGTCGCGACAGACCGCGTCATCGCGAGCACCACGAGCACGACCGTCAGCACCGACAGTGCGGTGAGGCCGGCGAGCTGCGCGCCCTTCGCGAGATTCACGTCAGGCATCGTAGGCGCCCCGGCCACGCAGACGGGGAGGATCCGGTCGGATCGCCCGGGTTGCGCCCGGTCGCGGCCGTCCCGCTGCTATCCGAGCGCGCGGATCGACGCGGCCATGCGCTTGGCGAAGTAGCGGTGGCCCGAGCCCGTGGGGTGGATGCGGTCCACCCGGATGAACCGTGCCGCGTTGCCCGTCATGTCGCGGCGGTCGCCGTCGATCCACCCCTCGGCGATCGGGTCGACCCACGCGACCTCGGCCCGGTCGGCCTCGCGGCGCAGCACGTCGCGCAGCTGCAGCAGCGAGTCCGGCGGGTCGCCGTTGACCCAGAACGGGCCGAACACCACGGTGCGTACGTCAGCGTCCGCCAGGTCCGCGAGCAGCCTGCGGGCGTTGACCGCGACCTCGTCGTAGGTCTCCAGGCCTGCGTTGATCGCGGCGTGGTCGTTGTAGCCGCCCGCGACCACCACGAGGTCGGGGTCGGCAGCCACCACGGCGGGGGCGTGCTCGTCGTAGCTGCTGGTCTCGGTCGGCTCGGGGCCGTCGTCGGCCCACCCGGTGCCGCCCTCGGCGAAGTTCACCAGCTCGGCGTCCAGGCGCTTGGCGAGACCGTCGCCCATGCCCTTGCCGTCGGGGGCGCCCTTGCCGTTGAGGTAGGAGTCGCCCACCAGCGCCATGCGCACCGGACCCGTCAGGCCGGCGAGCCCCGAGGCGCGTACGGAGGCCATCTCGGTGTCGCCCTCGCTGCCCTCGCTGCCCGCGCTGCCCGCGGAACGGTCAGTGGCGCCCTCCGGTGTCGCCGCGGTCGCGGCGGTGGCCACCGAGGAGTCCCCGGCGGGCAGCAGCACGGTCTGGGCGAGCACGACGAACGCGACGGCGCCCGCGGCAGCAGCGCCGGCCGCGGTGGGCGTGAGCCGGCGAGGCCGCGGCGCCCGATGCGCCGGCGTACGTCCCATGTGACGCACTTTACCGTCGTACCGGTCTCGTGGCACCCGCGTTGGGAAGGTCCGCGAGGTACTCACCCGCCGCTAGGTTCGGGGCGTGCCGACCCCCACCGAGCAAGCCCTCCTCACCTACGGCGACGACGCGGTGGTGCCGCTCGTGCAGGTCGTCCGGGGCGACGTCGTCGAGGGAACCCACCGGGGGGCAGCGGTCGTGCTGGACGCCGCGGGGCAGGTGCGGTGGTCGGTCGGGGACGTCACCCGCCCGGTGCTCCCGCGCTCGTGCAACAAGCCGATGCAGGTCATCGCGTGCCTGCGTCACGGTCTCGAGCGCCTCGACCTGCCCGCGGAGCTCCTCGCGCTGGCCACCGCGTCGCACTCCGCGGAGCCCGTCCACGTCGAGGGCGTACGCCGCATCCTCGCCACCGTCGGCCTCGACCTCGACGCCCTGCAGACCCCCGCCGTGCGGCCGATGGACACCGCCGCCGCCGACGCGGCCGTCCGCGACGGGCGACCCGAGGCGCCTGCGTTCATGGACTGCTCGGGCAAGCACGCCGCCTTCCTCGCCACGTGCGTCGTGGCCGGGTGGGACACCGGCACCTACCTCGACCCGGCCCACCCGTTGCAGGTCGCGGTGCGGGGGACCTTCGAGGCGTACGTCGGCGAACCCGTCGAAGCCTCCTCCGTCGACGGCTGCGGCGCCCCGCTGCCGGGGTGCTCACTGACCGGGCTCGCCCGGGCGTACGCCACCCTCGGCTCCGCGACACCCGAGACCGACGCGGCGGCGGCGTCGGTGGCACATGCCTTCCGTACGCACCCGCTGATGACCTGCGGCACCACCCGCGACGAGCTCGCGCTGATGCAGGCGGTGCCGCGGCTGATCGCGAAGTCCGGCGCCGACGCCTGCTACGCCATGGCGCTGCCGGGCGGCGGTGCGCTGGCGCTGAAGATCGACGACGGGGGCGATCGGGCGCGTACGCCTGCCGCCGTCGCCACGCTGCGCGCCTCGGGGGCTCTCGACGACCTGGCTGTGGCCCTCGACGACCCCACCGTGCGCGAGCGCGTGCTGCAGCTCGGTGACGCGCCGGTGCTCGGCGGGGGACGCCCCATCGGTCGCCTGCGCCCCCTGGTCTGAGGTCGCGTCCCAGGCGGTCTGCGGCCGGTCCGCGGATCGAGCGATGCGTTCTGTCGGACCGATGAGGTAGAACCGTTTCGCGACGACGCCTCGGGAGCGTCGCGCTCCACGAGCCCTGGGGGGTGCTGCACGTGCGGGTGCTGCGAGCACTGCTGCTGCCTCCCCTGGTCATCGCGATCGTCGTCGGCGTCGTGCTCATCGGGCGCAACGGCTGGCAGGCGACCCAGGCCGTCCGCGACATCCGCGCCGCCGGCACCGCGGCCGTCGCCCTGCGCGCGGCCCTCCAGGCCGGTGACGTCGACGCCGCCGGGCAGCAGCTCGCCGCGGTGGAGGCGTTCAGCAGCGCAGCGGCCGAGCGGCTCGAGGGCCCCACGTGGCGCCTGACCGAGCGGCTGCCCGGCATCGGCGACGACATCGCGGCCGTCCGCCGCAGCTCCGCCCTCGCCGCGCGTGCGGCGGGCACGCTCGGGCCCCCGCTGCTCGAGGTCGCCCGCGAGCTGACCCCCGACCGGCTCCGACCCGTCGACGGCGCCGTCGACCTGCAGCTGCTGGCCGAGCAGGGGGAGGCCCTCGCCGAGGCCGGGGCCGACCTGCAGCGCCTCACGATCGAGCTCGAGCAGGTCGAGCTGGCCGAGGTGGTGCCCCAGATCCAGGACTCGGTGCGGCTGCTCCAGTTCACCCTCACCGAGGTCGGCGGCCTGGTCTCTCAGGTCCGGGACGCCGCGCAGGCGATGGGTCCGGCGCTCGGGGCCGCCGACGTCCGCCGCTACCTCGTGCTGCTCCTCGACCCCACGGTCGCCCGCCCCGGCGGCGGGGAGCCGGTCGCGTACGCCCTCCTCGAGGCCGACGAGGGCCGGCTCACGATCGCCGACAGCGGACCGGTCGAGGCGTCGACGCTCGCAGGCGGGGCCGGCGTCCGGTTGGAGGCGTCCGAGGTGGCCGTGGCGGGCGTACGCCGTGTCGACACGCTCGGCGACGCCTTCCGTACGCCGGACTTCCGCCGCACCGCGCAGCTCGTACGCACCCTGTGGCAGCAGGCCGCACCCGGCGAGGTCGACGGGGTCGTCGCCCTGGACCGCGTCGCCCTGTCCGACGTGGCAGCCGTGCTCGACGACACCGCCGACGAGCCACCCCTCGAGCCCCTGCTGACCGCGGACTCGCCCGAGCAGCGCGCCACCCTCGCCGCGAGCCTGCGCAGCACTCTCGAGCAGGTCCTCGCCGGAACGGGTGACTCCGGCGCGCTCCTCGACACGTTCGCCGCCGAGGGCGTCGTCGACCGCCTGCACCTGTGGACCGCCGATCCGCAGGTCGAGCGCAGCCTTCCCCGGTCGAGCCTCGCCGGCGTGCCGACGGGCGACCGCGACGGCGCACCCCTGATCGGCGCCTATCTGGGCGCCCCCGAGGGTGGGCCCGCGACGCGTCTCGGGCTCCGCAGCATCCGCGTACGCACCCTCTCGTGCGCTCCCGAGGGCCGCGAGCTGGTCGTCTCCGCGGTGGTGGCCGGGCCGGCGTCCGAGGTCGGTCTCGGCGGCACCCTCGGCACGGCGGAGGTCGCCGACGGTGCGCTCCTGCTGCTGGGGTCGGCCGGCGGGGACCTGTCCTCACGCCCCGAGGTCGACGGCGTCGCCGTCGACGCGGAGACGACGGTGCTGGCCGGACGGCGGCTCATCCGCGTCCAGGTGAGCGTCGCGGCCGGCGAGGAGGTGGTCGTACGCACCACCGCCACCACCCGCCCCTCGCACCAGCAGGAGCCGCTGATCCAGACCGCGGCGCTGTGGCCCCAGCCGCGTGAGCGGGTCGACCCCGCCCCGTGCCGCCGCGCTGCCACCCCGCTGCCGTGACAGACGCCACCCACATCGGTGGGTGCTAACTGTGCAAGCGGGGTTTGAGCGTTATATGTAATGGCAGTCACGTGTATCAGGTTTGCATCTGCTAGCAGTTGCAAGCATAGTGGTGGTCATGGCGAAGACGAAGGTGAGCAACGCGGTGCAGTCGCTCGGCGACCACCTGCGCGAGCAGCGTCAGGCTGCTCAGCTCTCCCTGCGTCAGCTGGCTGAGCAGACGGGCATCTCCAATCCGTACCTCAGCCAGATCGAGCGCGGTCTGCGGCGGCCCTCGGCAGATGTCGTGCAGCAGCTCGCGAAGGTGCTGCGCATCTCCGCGGACCAGTTGGGCGAGCTCGGCGCCGACGTACGCGGCACCCCGTCGGTCACCGTCGAGGACGCCGTGCTCGCCGACCCCGACCTCACCGCCGCGCAGCGTCACGCGCTGCTCGAGGTGTACGCCGCCTTCACCGCCCCGGCCCGAGCCGAGCGCGAGGCCGCCCAGCAGGACGAGCCGGACACGCAGCCGGACACAGAGCCGGACACGCAGCCGGTAGACGAGCCGCTGACCGCCTGAGCGGCCGCCGGCACCCAGACCACCCAGACCACCCAGACCACCCGGACCACCCAGACAGCCACGAGCCGCAGCCGCGGCACGGAAGGAACTCACATGGCCACCAAGAACGCCACCAAGAACTTCAACCTCAAGGACGAGGCCGCGAAGCTCCCCTTCGCCGCCGTCGGCGCCTTCGACGTCGTCGTCGAGCGCGTACGCACCGTCTCCACCGACGTGCAGACCCGCATCAACGACGTCGAGTTCGACGCCGACAAGCTGGTCGAGCAGGCCCGCGGCCTGGTCAAGACCCGCGTCGAGGAGGTCCGCGACACCGCCGAGACCCGCCGTAAGGACATCGAGAAGCGCGTCACCGACCTGCAGAAGCAGGCCGAGGCGTTCCCGACCACCGCGCGCAGCGAGGTCGAGAAGCGGTTCAACGAGACCGTGACCGTGTACGGCGACCTCGCCACCCGCGGCGAGAAGCTGGTCGAGAAGATCCGCGGCGACAAGGCCACCGAGCAGGCCGTCGAGGGCGCGAAGCAGACCAAGGCGCAGGCCAAGGGTGCGGCGACCGCCACGAAGAACCAGGCCAAGACCGCGGTCAAGAAGACCCAGGCGGCTGCGAAGTCCGAGGGCACGGTGGCCGAGAAGGCGGAGAAGACCGCCAAGACCGCCAAGACCACCGCGTCGAAGACGACCTCGACCGCCAAGTCCGGAGCCAAGCGCACCACCACCTCGGCGAAGAAGACCGCGTCGAAGACCTCGAAGGCTGCCTCCTCGGCCGCTGACAAGGCCGGCTCCTGATCCAGTTCCCCCGGCGCTGACGCCTCGCGCCGGTCGTGCCTGACCGCCCGGTCCCTCTCCCAGGACGTTCCTCGGGCAGGTCGGCACCACGCAGAGCCCTCGGGTCCATCCCTCCCTCGGACCCGGGGGCTCTGTTCTGTCCGCTCACCCCCGCCTCGCGGGCCCTCTCGCCTAGGATCGAGCCATGGAGCTGATCACCGGCATCACCCTGCTCGCGGCGTACGCGCTGCTCGCTGTGAAGCTGTGGGCCCTCATCGACGCCGTGACCCGCCCCAGCGAGGCGTACGAGGCCGCGGGCAAGCTCACCAAGCCCGCGTGGCTGCTGATCCTCGGTCTCGCCCTGGTCGCCCACCTCATCGACATGCAGCCCGTCGGCCTGCTGAACGTGGTCGGCACGGTCGCCGCGTTCGTCTACCTGCTCGACGTGCGCCCCGCCCTCGCCCGGCTGCGGCGCTGAGTCGACCGGGGAATCGACGGGGGACCAATGGCCCGTTCTGACTACGTATGACCCGGCTCATCTGGACTAGGCGACCGAATCGGTCGATACTGGCGGAATGTCGACGACCTTCTCGGGACAGGTCGGCCAGAAGCAGACGCAGCAGCCTGCACCGCAGCTTCTTCCACCTCCCGGTGCGCCACTCAGCCACCCGTTCACCCATTGGGGCGATCTCGACGTGAGCCAGACTCCGTCGATGCCCGAGCGACGACCGACCCGCCGCACGGCCCGCGGAGCGCGACGCGCGCTGCAGCGCAAGCTGCAGCCGTTCGTGGCGCTGATGGTCGTGGTCGACGCGATCATGATCGCCCTGTCGGTGCTCGTGGCCGCCCGGCTGCGCGAGGTCTTCGACTTCTTCTACGGCGTGGAGTTCTCCGACGCCCTCATCGTCGGCTCCGCAATCTCGTTCGCGGTGGTGTGGCTGGTCGCGCTGTTCTTCCGCGGGGCGTACGACGTGCGCCAGGTCGGGTCCGGCATGGCCGAGTACGCCGCCGTCACCCGCGCCTCGTGGATGGCCGCCGCCGGCATCGGGGTCATCCTGTTCCTGTTCCAGGCGACGCTCTCGCGCGGGCTGTACCTGATCTCCTTCGCCGTCGGCTTCCCCGCGCTGCTGCTGGGTCGCTGGCTCGTACGCCGCCTGCTCAACCGCGTCCGCGCCGCCGGCCGCCTGCGCCACCGCACCCTCGTGCTCGGCGCCCCCGCGGCCGTCGAGGAGATCGTGGGCGTCGTCCGCCGCAACCAGGCCTCGGCGTACGAGCTCGTCGGTGCCTGCGTCCCGCAGACGGTCGACGGCCTGTCGGTGCCCGTGCTGGGCCGCGCCCGGGACGTACGCGAGCTCGTCTCCGAGCACCGCATCGACACCGTGCTGGTGACCGGCGGGCTCGACTCCGCCGCCTCGCTCCGCCGGGTCGGCTGGGCGCTGGAGGGGCTCGACGTCGACCTCGTCGTCACGCCGTCGCTGACGGAGGTGGCCGGTACGCGCATCCACATGCGGATGGTCGCCGGCCTGCCCCTGGTGCACGTGGAGGAGCCGCAGGCGGGCGCCGCGTCCGGTCTGCGCAAGCGGGCCTTCGACGTCACCGTCGCCTCGACCCTGCTCGTGCTCGGCGCGCCCGTCTTCGCGCTGGTCGCCCTCCTCATCAAGCTCGAGGACCGCGGCCCGGTCTTCTTCCGCCAGCAGCGCGCGGGTCGCGACGGCGAGGACTTCGGCATGATCAAGTTCCGCTCGATGGTGCCCGACGCCGAGGACCGGCTGGGCGAGGTCAGCGCCGGCAACGAGGTCGAGGGCGGGGTGCTCTTCAAGTCCAAGCAGGACCACCGCATCACCCGGGTCGGGTCGGTGCTGCGCAAGTTCAGCCTCGACGAGCTGCCGCAGCTGCTGAATGTGGTCATGGGCGACATGTCGCTGGTGGGCCCGCGGCCGCCGCTGGGCAGCGAGGTCGCGCAGTACGCCGACGACCACCACCGGCGCCTGCTCGTACGCCCCGGCATGACCGGCCTGTGGCAGGTCTCCGGACGCTCGGACCTGTCGTGGGACGAGTCGGTGCGCCTGGACCTCTACTACGTCGACAACTGGTCCCTCGCCGGTGACCTGATGATCATGCTCCGCACCGTGCGTGCGGTCGCTGCGGGCCGCGGCGCCTACTGACGCCGAGGGGTCACTTCCCGTGAGGGGTCACTTCTCGCGAGGGGTCACTTCCCGCGAGGGGTCACTTCTCGCGAGGGGTCACTTCTCGCGGACCCGTCTACTGCCCCACCCGGTGCACCTTGTGCTGGGCCGCCTGCGCGCGTGGCTTGATGACCAGCTCGTCGATGTTCACGTGCGCGGGACGGGTGGCGATCCACGCGACCGCGTCGGCGACGTCGGGAGCGACCAGCGGATCGGGTACGCCGGCGTACACCCCGGCCGCCTTGTCGGCGTCACCGTCGAAGCGGTTGAGGCTGAACTCTTCGGTCTCGACCATCCCGGGGGCGACCTCGCTGACCCGCACCGGCTGACCGCACAGCTCGAGGCGCAGCGTCTCGGTGACGACCTTCACGGCGTGCTTGGCGGCGGTGTAGCCGGCGCCGCCCTCGTACGCGACCCGCCCTGCGGTGGAGCCGACGTTGACGATCAGCCCGTCCCCCGAGGCGACCAGGGCGGACAGCAGGGCGCGGGTGACACGCACGAGGCCGAGCACGTTCACCTCGTACATCCACTGCCAGTCGTCGAGGTCGGCCTGCGCCACCGGGTCCAGGCCGCGTGCCCCACCGGCGTTGTTGACCAGCACGGAGAGCTCGTCACCGACCTCGGCTGCCAGTGCCACGACGTCGTCGTCCGAGGTGATGTCGCACGCGAGGGCAACGCCGCCGATGTCGGCGGCGAGCGCCTCGATGCGCTCGGTGCGGCGGGCCACGCAGATCACGCGGAACCCCGCGGACGCCAGCGCCCGGGCCGAGGCCTCACCGATGCCGGACGAGGCTCCGGTGACCACTGCTGTCCGTCCATCGATCTCCGCGCGCTCCATGGCTGCACGCTAGCCCCGGCCCCACCCCGGTGCGGATCTCAGCCCTGTGGATGAGGCCGGCCGCTGACCGGTGCCGGGCCCGACACTGGTCGCGTGGACGTCGTCGATGCGCTCTACCGCCTCGGTGGGGTGGCCAGTCACCGTGCGCTGATCGCGGCGACCTCACGTGGTCACGTGCGGGCAGCCGCCGAAGCCGGACGTATCGACCGCCTGGGTCGCGGCATCTACGCACTCCCCGGTCGTGACGACGTGTTCGCCCACGCGGCCCGACTGCACGGGGTGGCGTCCGCGGCGTCCGCGGCCACGGCTCTCGGTTGGCCGACCTGAGAGCCCTCACGGAGGCCGACAGTGACCGTTCCCTCCAAGCGCAACGTCGACCCGCGCCGGCGGCAAGGGGTGAACGTGATCTGGCAGGACGTCGAGGCGCACGGACTTGCCACGACACCGCTCCAGACCGTGCTCGACTGCGCGTCCCGCCTACCTCTCCACGAGGCGCTGGCCATCGCCGACTCAGCGCTTCGTGCGGGCGCCGTGGGAGAGCACGAACTCATCGAGGCTGCCTCCGGTCTCGGCAAGTCATGGCGGCGCCGTGCGCTCGAGGTTGTGAGAGCAGCCAGTCCGCTCGCGGACAATCCCTTCGAGTCGGTGGTGCGAGCCCACGCGATGGAAGTACCAGGGCTGCACCTGGTGCCGCAGGTGTTCATCCCCGGATACGGTCGAGCAGATCTCGCCGACGTCGATACGGCTCTGATCGTCGAGTGCGACAGCTTCGGATTCCACAGCTCCCGCGGCTCGCTGCTCAACGACATCGAGCGCTACAACCGGGCCGCCGGCCTGGCGCTCACTCTCGTGCGATTCGGCTACGAGCATGCGCACCAACCCGCCTACATCCAGGCGACTCTGGCCGGGGCACTGCATCCGGAACCACAAGAACAGGTGCGATCACGCCGAGAGGCCGCCTGACGCGGCATCCGGCCGATCGCACCTGTCCTTGTGGTTCGTGCTCCCGATGAGGAGGTCAGGCGCGCTTGGCCCGCGCCGCCGCGCGCCCGCGCTCGTTGGCGTCCAGGTGCACCTTGCGGATGCGC
This sequence comes from Nocardioidaceae bacterium, assembly GCA_018672315.1. NCBI lineage: Bacteria > Bacillati > Actinomycetota > Actinomycetes > Propionibacteriales > Nocardioidaceae > Nocardioidaceae bacterium. The sequence continues at coordinate 2,013,229 of CP076053.1, forward strand.
ACCGCGTCGGGGGTGACCTCGACGCACTCGTCCTCGCGGCAGAACTCCAGGCACTGCTCCAGCGACAGCTTCTTCGGCGGGATCAGCTTCTCGAAGTTGTCGGAGGTGGAGGAGCGCACGTTGGTCTGCTTCTTCTCCTTGGTGATGTTGACGTCCATGTCGTCCTCACGGGAGTTCTCGCCGACGATCATGCCCTCGTAGACCTCGGTGGTCGGCTCGACGAACATGATGCCCCGCTCCTGCAGGTTGGTCATCGCGTACGCCGTGGCGGCACCCGCCCTGTCGGCCACCAGCGAGCCGTTGTGGCGGGAGCGGATCTCGCCGGCCCACGGCTCGTAGGACTCGAAGACGTGGTTGGCGATGCCGGTGCCGCGGGTCTCGGTGAGGAACTCGGTGCGGAACCCGATCAGTCCGCGAGCAGGCACCAGGAACTCCATGCGCACCCACCCGGTGCCGTGGTTCGTCATCTGCTCCATGCGGCCCTTGCGCACCGCCAGCAGCTGGGTGATCGCACCGAGATACTCCTCGGGGGCGTCGATCGTCAGCCGCTCCACGGGCTCGTGGCGCTTGCCGTCGATCTCCCGGATGACCACCTGCGGCTTGCCGACGGTGAGCTCGTAGCCCTCGCGCCGCATCTGCTCGACGAGGATGGCCAGCGCCAGCTCGCCGCGGCCCTGCACCTCCCACGCGTCGGGCCGCTCGGTCGGCAGGATCTTCAACGACACGTTGCCGACGAGCTCGGCGTCGAGCCGGTCCTTGACCAGCCGCGCGGTGACCTTGGTGTTCTTCGTCGGTCCGCGTCCCGCCAGCGGCGAGTTGTTGGTGCCGATCGTCATCGAGATGGCCGGCTCGTCGACGGTGATGAGCGGGAGCGCCACCGGGTTCTCCGGGTCGGCCAGCGTCTCGCCGATCATGATGTCGGGGATGCCCGCGATCGCGACGATGTCGCCGGGACCGGCCGACGTGCCGGGCTTGCGCTCCAGTGCCTCGGTCACCAGGAGCTCGGTGACGCGGACGTTCTGCGAGGAGCCGTCGCGCTTCATCCACGCGACCTGCTGCCCCTTCTTCAGGGTGCCCTCCTTCACCCGCACCAGCGCGAGCCGGCCGAGGAAGGGGGAGGCGTCCAGGTTCGTCACGTGGGCCTGCAGCGGCGCACCCTCGTGGTGGACCGGCGCGGGGATCGTCCCGAGGATCGTCGAGAACAGCGGCTCGAGGTCGGGGGAGTCCGGCAGGCCACCGTCCTCAGGCTGCTCGGTCGAGGCGCGCCCGGCCTTGGCGGAGGCGTACACCACCGGGAAGTCCAGCGCGTCCTGGTCGTGGCTGTCGTCGAGCAGGTCCATGAACAGCTCGTACGTCTCGTCGACGACCTCGCTGATGCGCGCGTCGGAGCGGTCGACCTTGTTGACGACGAGCACCACGGGCATCTTCGCGTTCAGCGCCTTGCGCAGCACGAAGCGCGTCTGCGGCAGGGGGCCCTCGGAAGCGTCGACGAGCAGCACGATGCCGTCCACCATCGAGAGGCCGCGCTCGACCTCGCCGCCGAAGTCGGCGTGGCCGGGGGTGTCGATGATGTTGATCGTCATCGGCTCACCGCCGGCGGCCGGACCGGCGTAGCGCACGGCGGTGTTCTTCGCGAGGATCGTGATGCCCTTCTCGCGCTCGAGGTCGCCGGAGTCCATGACCCGCTCGGCGACCCCCTCGGCCTGGTGCTCGGTGAAGGCGCCCGCCTGGTGGAGCATCGCGTCGACGAGAGTCGTCTTGCCGTGGTCGACGTGGGCGACGATCGCGACGTTGCGCAGGTCGGTGCGGGTGGTGGTCTCGGACACGACAGAACCAATCGAGAAGAGGATGAGTCAGCGGACCGGCCGGTCCAGAGGCGGGCGCCGACGCTCGTCGGGCCGCCGCGACCTGGGGAGTCTACGTGGGTGCGGGCCCGTACCCTGTCTCGGTGCCCTTCTCCGTCCTGGTGGTCTGCCTGGCGAACGTGTGCCGCTCCCCGCTCGGCGAGCGCCTGCTGACGCACCGTCTGGCCGAGCGCGACGTCGCGGACGCGTACGCCGTGCGCTCCGCGGGCGTCCGCGCGCTCGAGGGCAGGGCGATGTCGCCCCAGTCCGCGGTCGAGCTGGAGGCCCGCGGCGGCAGCGCCGACGACTTCACCGCCACCCAGCTCGGGAGGGAGCACAAGGGCAGCGACCTGGTGCTGGTGGCGACGCGCGAGCTGCGCAGCAAGGTGCTGGAGTCCTTCCCCGGGCTGATGAAGCGCACCTTCACGATCCGCGAGATCGCCGCCGTGCTCGCGCACCTGGCCGACCAGGCGCCCGAGCAGCTCGCCGCCGCGCAGAGCCCGGCTGACCTCGTACGCCTCGCCGCCGCCCACCGCACCGCTGTGACCCTCGGCGAGGAGGCCGACGTGCCCGACCCGATCGGCCGCTCCGACGAGGTGTACGCCGAGGTGGCCGCCCTCCTCGACACCGCCCTGACCGGGCTCGCCGACGAGCTGGCCCGTGTCGCTGTGCCCTCTCCGACCTCTCCTGCCGACGCGGCACGCGCGGCCTCCCCGAGCGCCGGCTGATGGCGACACGCAGGGGCCGCGCGCGCGGCCCCCTGACGGTCCTGGCCGCCATCGCGGCGCTGGCGCTCGTGGTCTGGTTCGCCGACGGCTTCGGCATCCGACCCGACGACGGGGCGGAGACCCGCAGCGGGTTCGACCGCACCGGCATCAACCAGCCGCAGCCCAAGCGCGAGGTGCCGCAGGTCGCGCTCGGCCAGGCCGACGCGGACGCCCCGAACATGCTCGTGGTGATGACCGACGACATGCGCTACGACGACCTGCGCTACATGCCGTTCACGCAGCGGTTCTTCGACCGCGCGGGCATCACCTTCGTCAACTCCTTCAGCCCCTTCCCGTGGTGCTGCCCGGCGCGGGCGTCGTTCATCTCCGGCCAGCTCGCCCAGAACCACGGTGTGCTGACCTCGAACGGCGACTTCGGCTTCGGCGTCTTCGACGACTCCCGCACCATCGCCACCGCGCTGCGCGAGGCGGGCTACAACAACGCGTTCGTCGGGCGCTACCTCAACGGCTACGGCAAGCAGCCCTCGTTCGTCACCGGCGGAAACTCCGCGCGCTACGTGCCCGCGGGCTGGGACCAGTGGCGGGCGATGCCGGGCCTGAACCTCGCGGGGGCGGACCCGCTGGCGGGTGGGCCGTTCCAGTACTTCGACACCACCCTCAACGTCGACGGCGAGCTGCGGCCGCACCCGCGGGAGTACCAGACCAACCTCCTCGGCACCGAGACCCGCGGGATCCTCGAGCGCTACTCCCGCGAGGCGCAGCCGTGGTTCACGGTGCTCGCGCCCTCGGCGCCGCACTGGGGTCTGCCGTACTGCGAGAAGGACGACCCCTGCGGCATCCTCAACGCCGACGGGCAGAAGCAGATCTTCCTCACCCCCGCCCGCCCCGGCTTCATCCGCGGCCAGGTCGACGACCTCACGCCGAAGGCTCCCGGCATCCCCGCCGACGGGTCCGACCCCGAGCCCGACATCTCCGACCAGCCCGAGTGGCTGCAGGAGCCCGTACGCACCGACGAGCAGCTCGAGGCCTACACCGAGCTCAGCCGGCAGCGCGGCGAGGCGCTGCTGATCCTCGACCGCGAGCTCAAGCGCACCGTCGACCAGCTGCGCGACGCGGGCGAGCTCGAGAACACGATCGTCGCGTTCACCTCCGACAACGGCTACTTCATGGGCGAGCACCGTGAGATGCCCGGCAAGATCAAGCCGCAGGAGCCCTCGCTGCGGGTGCCGCTGCTCATCGCCGGTCCCGGCATCCCGCGCGGCCAGCTGCGCTTCGACCCGGTGACCACCGCCGACCTCACCGCCACCCTGGCGGACTACGCCGACGCCACGGGCAACTTCACCTACCCGATCGACGGCCGGTCGCTGCGACCGCTGATCGAGCAGGGCGACCAGGGGTGGACGCGTCCGGTGCTCTACTCCGGCCACATCCCCGACATGGACGCCACCGCCGCCGGCCTCGACACCGTCTTCGACACCGAGCGCGACGGCATCGGGGTGCGTACGCCGCGGTGGAGCTACGCCTGGTTCCGCGACGGCTCCGAGGCGTTCTACGACCTCGACAACGACCCCGACCAGCTGCGCAACCTCGCCGACGTCCCGGAGTTCGCGGGCGTGAAGGACCGTCTCCGCGGCCTCGCGGTCGACTACCGCGACTGCTGGGGCGAGGGCTGCAACACCCCGATGCCGGGGGCGTTCCAGCGTGATCCCGAGCAGCTCGCCGCCGCCACCGAGTCTCAGCTGCGGCGTACGCGCTCCTACACCGACGCCGGCGCCTGGGTCGAGGTCGCGACGAACCGTGGCGTACGCACCCGCCTCGGTATCGAGGGCAACCCGGTCCGCCCGCGCCGTCGCTGACCCGTCCGACGCGCCCGCGGGGCCGCCGGGTCCAATCGGAGTGTTCGGTGTATGGACCGGCCTCGCGGGGGACAGGATGGGGCCATGACGTTCTCGATCCACTTGGGCCGCATCGGAGCCTGGCTCGCCGTGGGTGGCGGCAGCGCCTGGGTGGGGCTGGCGCTGCTGAACCTGATCTTTCAGGACAACTCCGTGCTGCTGATCCCGCTGAAGGTGCTCGGAGCGCTCGGCCTGGCGCTGGCGCTGGCGATCTTCGGCAAGGACCTCAAGACCGATCTCGACTACTGGCCCAGCTGGGGCCTCGGCGCGGGCCTCGCGATCCTGTTCTCGTTCCTCTGGGCGTTCTACGCCATCCAGACGACGAACGTCACCCAGGGCGGCGGCAGCACCAACTCCACCCCGTCGCAGATCTTCATCGCGTACGCCATCCCCGGTGCCCTCGGCCTGGTGTTCGGCGTCCTCGGCCTCAGCCAGCGTCGCGGCGTGCAGGGCCTGACGCCGAACCTCTGAGGGCGACCGGGCAGACTCGGGAACATCCCGTTCGCCCGCTGTGTTGGGTCGGCCGGAGCACAGGGCAGTCGAGGAACATCAGGTGGGTACGTGCGCGAGGCGACCGACATGGGCACAGCGGCACACGTGGACACCAGCAACGACCCGCACCCGATCGTGGGCGGGATGAGCCGCGATGTGCGCCGCGTCGCGATGGTCAGCCTGCACACCAGCCCGCTGGAGCAGCCGGGCACCGGTGACGCCGGCGGCATGAACGTCTACGTGCTGGAGCTGGCCAAGCGCCTCGCGCAGGCCGACGTCGAGGTCGACATCTTCACGCGGGCCACGTCCTCGGACCTGCCCGCCGCCGAGCGCGCTGCGCCCGGGGTGACCGTGCGGCACCTCGTGGCGGGCCCGTACGAGGGGTTGACCAAGTCCGAGCTGCCCGCGCAGCTTTGTGCGTTCTCGCGCGAGCTGCTGCGCGCCGAGGCCGTCCGCCCGCCGGGCTGGTACGACGTCGTCCACTCCCACTACTGGCTCTCCGGCCAGGTCGGCACCCTGGCCCGCGACCGGTGGGGCGTGCCGCTGGTGCACGCGATGCACACGATGGCGAAGGTGAAGAACGAGGCGCTCGCCGAGGGCGACACCCCCGAGCCGTGGTCGCGGGTGATCGGGGAGGAGCAGGTCGTACGCGCCGCCGACGTGCTCGTCGCCAACACCGACGCCGAGGCCAAGCAGCTGATCGACCTCTACGACGCCGATCCCGGCCGCGTCGAGACCGTGCACCCGGGCGTGGACCTGCTGCGCTTCCGACCGCGGCCGGCCGAGCAGGCCCGCGCGCGCCTCGGCCTGGCGCAGGACGCGATCGTGCTGCTCTTCGTCGGACGCATCCAGCCGCTGAAGGGCCCCGACGTGCTGCTGCGCGCCGCCGCCCGGCTCCTCGAGCGTCGCCCCGAGCTGCGCGACCGACTCGTCATCCCGGTCGTCGGCGGCGCCTCGGGCACCTCGCTGGAGCACCCGCGGCGGCTGCGTGAGCTCGCGGTGAGCCTCGGCATCTCCGACCTGGTCTGCTTCGAGCCGCCGGCCGGACGCCTCGAGCTCGTCGACTGGTACGCCGCCGCCACCCTGGTCTGCGTGCCGTCCTACAACGAGTCCTTCGGGCTCGTCGCGGTCGAGGCCCAGGCCACCGGCACGCCGGTCGTCGCCTCCGCGGTCGGCGGCCTGACCACCGCCGTCCGCGACGGGCGCACCGGCATCCTCGTCGAGGGCCACGAGCCCGAGGCGTACGCGGCCGCCTTCGAGCGACTCGTCGACGCTCCCGCGTTGCGGGCCCAGCTCGGCAGGGAAGGAACGGCGTACGCGGCAGAGTTCGCCTGGGAACGCACCGCCGGCGAGACGCTCGATGCGTACCGCCGGGCCCAGGAGCACCTCTGGCGCGACGACGCCCGCCACCCGCTGGCGAGTTCCGTCGCCGGCTGCTGAGCCCGCACCGCCACCGCACCCCACCGGATCCGAGGAGCGACCCAGCCCGTGACCGAGTCGGAGATGACCCGCGAGACCCCCCGTGACGAGCTGCCGCCGCAGGCCGAGGAGGCCGCCGCCACGTTGCGCACCTACCTCGAGGACGCCGAGGTGGAGTGGCAGGAGATCGCGCTCGGCGTCTTCACCGTCGACCTGCCGGGCACGCGCAAGCTGACGACCCCCGTACGCCTCGACGTCGGCGCGCACGCCCTGGCCGTGCACGCCTTCGTGTGCCGCCAGCCCGACGAGAACCACGAGGGCGTCTACCGCTGGATGCTGGAGAAGAACCTGCGCACGTACGCGGTCTCCTTCGCCCTCGACCACACCGGCGACATCTACCTCGACGGTCGCGTGCCCCTCTCGAGCGTGACCGCGGACGAGCTCGACCGGGTGCTCGGGTCGGTGCTGGAGTACTCCGACGGCTCCTTCAACACCCTCCTCGAGCTGGGGTTCGCCAGCTCGATCCGCAAGGAGTGGGAGTGGCGCAACCTGCGCGGCGAGTCCACGAAGAACCTCGAGGCCTTCCGGGGCTGGCTCGAGAAGGACGACCAGGCGCCCCGGGACGACGCGCACTGATCCGTACGCCTGTCAGGCCCAGGACTCTCGCCCCATGACTGGCGCACGGGTGAAGGGCCGGCCGAGCTGCCACCGCCGCGGTCGCGACGCCTCGTGCGCTCGGGCGTACGCGCGAGACAGCCTGTCCGCGACATCGAGCGGTCTCGTCATGTCGGGTGCCGTCACGCGGACGGGCTCCAGACCGAGCTCCCGATAGAGGTCGTCCTTCTCCGCGTCCCGGGACCGGCGACGGGCGCCTGCGTGCACGAGGCCGTCGTACTCGGCGACCAGGCCGGACACGGGCTCCAGCAGATCGGGCACCGCGACGTGTCGTCCGTCCGCATCGAGGATCCACACGTTCACCAGCGGAGGTGGCAGCGCCGTGTCGAGCACCCAGAGCAGCCGCAGCCGCGACTCCGGCGGGGAAGCGCTGCCGGCAGCGGCCAGCGTCATGACGCGCTCGACCTGCTCCCGCCGCGGCAGCCGGCGTCTCGAACGGACGTGGGCGATGACCCCTGCCAGGGAGCAGAGCTGTGCGGCCATCGCCATGTCGACGGCCACCACGGCCTCACGGCGACGGCCGGCACGAAGCTCGCTCGAGACGTGGTCGAGCAGGGTCATCGACGCGTCGACGACAGCCAGACCTGCTACCTGATGCAGCTCGCCGTCGAGGTCCCGTCGCAGCCATCTGACACCTGGCCGCGACCGCGGGTTCGCGTGGGCCGGAACCGTGACGTCGACCGGTCGCCCGGAGCCGGTGAAGTACGTCGCGCCTCTGAGTCGCAAGGCGCCCCAACCGGTGACCGCTCCGTGCGGGGGCATGGCGGGCGCACGCTCGACCACCCTCTGCTCGGGCGTGTCCGGCCGGTCCGTCGGCACGAACAGTCCTCCGCCGGTGGGAGTCCAGCGTGGCCCGTACGCAGCGCCCCGAGTCGGGCCGTCGACGTCGCCGATGCCGCACGGCAGGCGCACGTCGAGCTGATCGAGACGTGGCGTGAACGGCTGATCCATCCGCCCGTCGTGGGGCTGCCCGTGCCATCGACGCTCCTGGTCGGGCGCGCTCTGTGGACAGCTGGCCGTTGACCCGTGCACCAGTCAGGCGTACGCCCCGACGAACCTGACGCACGCACGGGTCAGTGCGCCCGCCAGCCGGAGGGGTGTGCGCGGGGAGGCCGACCTCACCCCTCGTATTTGTAGCCCAGCCCCCGCACGGTGATCAGGTGCACCGGCGCGCCGTCACCGGACTCGATCTTCGAGCGCAGCCGCTTCACGTGCACGTCGAGGGTCTTGGTGTCGCCGACGTAGTCGCTGCCCCAGATGCGGTCGATGAGCTGCCCACGGGTGAGCACGCGGCCCTGATTGCGCAGGAAGAACTCCAGCAGCTCGAACTCCTTCAGCGGCAGACGCGTCTCCTCCCCGCGGACGTGCACGGTGTGCCGCTCCACGTCCATGCGCACCGGGCCGACCTCGAGCAGGTCCGGCACCAGGTCCGGCTCCCCACCGCGACGCAGCACCGCGCGGATGCGGGCGGCGAGCTCGCGGGGGGAGTACGGCTTGGTGACGTAGTCGTCCGCGCCCAGCTCGAGCCCGACGATCTTGTCGACCTCGTCGTCCTTCGCGCTCACCATGATCACCGGCGTGCTGGACGTCGCCCGGATGTGGCGGCACACCTCGGTGCCGGGCAGGCCGGGCAGCATCAGGTCCAGCAGCACGATGTCGGCGCCGTCGCGGTCGAACTGGGCGATCGCGTCGGTGCCGGTCTCGGCGACGGCGACGTCGAAGCCCTCCTTGCCGAGCATGTAGGACAGGGCGTCGGAGTAGGACTCCTCGTCCTCGACGACGAGCACACGCGTCATGACTTCTCCTGGGAGGTGAGGGTCGGCAGGACCTCGGGGGTCACAGCGACCGGGGAGGCGCCGTCGGAGGCGCCGTCGTCGGTGACCTCGGCGTCACCGTCGGGCTCGCCCGCGTGGTGGCGCGGGAAGGACAGGGTGAAGGTGGACCCGGCGTCGACCTCGGACCAGACGCGTACGTCGCCCCCGTGGCTCGCCACCACGTGCTTGACGATCGACAGGCCGAGCCCCGACCCGCCGGTCGTACGCTGCCGCGCGGGGTCGCAGCGGTAGAAGCGCTCGAAGATGCGGTCCTGGTCCTCCGGACCGATCCCGATGCCCTGGTCGGTCACCGTGACCTGGATCCGGTCGCCGCGTTCGCGGGCCGCGATGGCGACGCGGGAGCGGTCGGGGGAGTACGCGATCGCGTTCGAGACGAGGTTGCCCACCGCGAGGCCGAGCTGCTCGGCGTCGCCGTACACCGCGAGCCCCGGGGTGCCCCCGTGCACCAGGTCGATGCCGCGGGCGGAGGCGTCCGTGGAGTGGGCGTCGATGACGCTCGCGACGACGGCGTCGAGCTCGACCAGCGTCGGCTCGGACAGCGGGTCGTCGGACTGCAGCCGGGAGAGGTCGATGATGCGCTGCACGAGCGCGGTCAGCCGGTCGGACTCCCGGTGCATCCGCTGCGCGAACCGCTGCACGGCCTCGGGGTCCTCGGCGGCGTCCTGCACGGCCTCCGACAGCAGCCGGATCGCCCCGACGGGCGTCTTCAGCTCGTGGGAGACGTTCGCGACGAAGTCACGGCGCACCGCCTCGACGCGGCGCTGCTGCGTACGGTCGTCGAGCAGCACCAGCACCCGCCGCCGACCGAGGCGCCCCACGCGGGCCCCGACGACACGGTCCGGCCCACCGTTCGCGGTGATCGAGACCTCGGTCTCGCGGACGCGCCCGTCGCGGCGGACGTCCTGCACCAGCGACGCCAGCTGGGGCAGTGCGAGCCGTCGCCCGCTGACGATCCCCGTGCCGTACGCCGAGGCCGGCGCGCTGACGACCACGCCCTCGGCGTCGAGGACGACCGGCGCGGATCGAAGCACCTCGAGCACGGACCCGACGCCCTCCTCGCGGGCGTGGTCGGTCGCCTGGCGCGTCCGGTCCTCCGCGTCGGGGTCCGGGCGGCGTCCGCCCGTCACGAGCACCGTGACGAGGGCGCCCAGCAGTGCGCCGGCGACGAGACCGGCGAGGAGCAGGGCGAGGGACGTGGTCACGTGACCGCAGCGTACGCAGATCCGACGACCCCCTGCGCGCCGAGGCCGGGGCACCGAGGCGTGTTCACCACGCGTTCACGCAGGCGACAGGTGCCGGTGCGCCCTCACCGTATGCTCGGCACCATGCGCGACATCTTCCACGATCAGCTCGATTCCGTCACCGACGGCCTGGTGACGATGGCCGAACTCGTCCGCAAGGCGGTCGACCAGGGCACCCGAGCCCTCCTCGACGGCGACGCCACGATCGCCGAGGAGGTCATCTCCGGCGACGCGGCCGTCGACCAGTGGCGCGAGCAGATCGAGCAGACGTGCTTCGAGCTGATGAGCCTGCAGCAGCCCGTCGCCACCGACCTGCGTACGCTCGTCGCCGCGCTCCGCATGGTCGCCGAGCTGGAGCGCATGGGAGATCTCGCCGTGCACCTGGCGAAGATCGCCCGGCTGCGGGTGCCGGAGTCGGCGGTGCCCGAGGACCTCGTGCCCGTCGTCGAGCGCATGGGCACCATCGCGGAGCTGATGGTCGCGCGCGTCGGGATCGTCATCGAGCGGCGCGACGTCGAGGCGGCGCGCGACCTCATCGAGATCGACGAGGAGATGGACAAGCTGCGCCGTCGTACCTTCCGCGAGGTGCTGGACTCCTCGTGGGACCACGGCGTCGAGCCGGCCATCGACATCGCGCTGCTGGGCCGTTACTACGAGCGCATCGCCGACCACGCCACCTCGATCGCGCGCCGGGTCATCTTCCTGGTCACCGGGGAGCAGACCCCCCGCGGCGAGCTGGTGCCCGAGGGCCTCAGCGGCTGAGCGGCGCCCGGGCCGTCGAGCAAGCCGGACCGGGGTCTACTTGCCCTGGTTCTTGACCTGCTCGATCGCGTCCTTCGCGGCCTCGGGGTCGAGGTAGCGGCCGCCCTTCTCCACGGGCTTCATCTGCTCGTCGAGCTCGTAGACCAGCGGGATGCCCGTGGGGATGTTGAGGCCCACGACGTCGTCCTCGGCCATGTCGTCCAGGTGCTTCACCAGCGCCCGCAGCGAGTTGCCGTGCGCGGCGACGCAGACGACCTTGCCGGCGCGCAGGTCGGGCACGACCGCGTCGTACCAGTACGGCAGCATCCGGTCCACGACGTCGGCCAGGCACTCCGTGGCGGGCATCAGCTCCGGCGGCAGGTCGGCGTAGCGCGGGTCGCCGTACTGCGCGTACTCGTCGTCACGCTCGATCTCCGGCGGGGGCGTGGAGTACGACCGGCGCCAGGTCATGAACTGCTCCTCGCCGTACTTCTCGCGGATCCGCGCCTTGTCGTTGCCCTGCAGCGCGCCGTAGTGGCGCTCGTTGAGGCGCCAGTGGCGGCGTACGGGGATCCAGTGCCGGTCGCACGCGTCGAGCGCGAGCTGGGCGGTGACGATGGCGCGCCGCAGCACCGAGGTGTGCAGCACGTCGGGCAGCAGGCCCTCCTCGGCGAGCAGCTCGCCGCCGCGGGCCGCCTCCTGGCGCCCCGTGTCGGTCAGCGGCACGTCGACCCAGCCGGTGAACAGGTTGGCTGCGTTCCACTCGCTCTCGCCGTGACGGAGCAGGACCAGCGTGTACGGAGCGCTCATGACGCTCAGCCTTCCCCGCCCTGCCCGTTCTGACCACCCTGGCCGGCGCTCTCCTCGGTCTCCAGAGGCGGCGTGCCGCCGTCACCGCCGGCGCCGAGCTCGAAGACCTCGCCCTCACCGGGCGGGATCTCGATCTCCACCGCGGAGTCCCCGGAGTCGGGGCCGAGGTTGGCGTACGTCGCGTCCTCGGTGGAGACGACCACCGCGGCGAAGGAGACCGCCTCCGCCTCGGAGAAGGTGTAGCGCAGGTTCACCAGCGCCCCGGCGACCAGCTCGCGGCCGCTGACCAGGATCGGGTCCACCGAGGCGAGGTTGACCAGTGAGCCGGGCGCCAGGTCGATCTGGTTCTCGAAGCCCACCTCGAGGTTGCTGTCGTCGCCCGCACCGGAGATGTCGGTGACGGCGTCGGGCTGGGTCTGGGTGTTGTTCACGAAGGTCACCACCAGACGGCCCTCGCCGGAGTCCTCCCCGACGACCACGACGGCGTTGAGCACGTCGACGGTCGAGGAGCGGAAGTTGGTGCCGACGGCGGGCTGGTACACCTGGTTGGTCTGCGGGTCGAACCCGCAGCCGACCAGTGACGGGCTGATCGCGAGAAGGGCGGCGGCGGCGATGCCGCGCACGGCTCGACGGGAGGGCTGGGCCACGGTCAGGTCCTTTCGGCGCGCGGTCCGCGCAGTCGTCACGAGCGGCAGCAGCCTAGCGTCCCGGCCCGGACCTCATCGGCCCAGCCCAGGACCCAGCAGCACGTACGCGAGCCCGGCGGTCACGAGGGCGACGTACACGACGGTCGCTGCGAGAAGGCGGGTGGCGCCGATCCTCAGCCCCAGGCGCAGGGGGAGGTGGGTGACGTCGCCGCGGTGGTCCGCGACCAGGTCGGGCAGGGCGCGCAGGAAGTGGACGCCCACGCCCAGCAGCGCGGCCAGCACCACCGCGGCGGTCGTGGGGACGGACCCGTGGGTGCCGCCGCCCACGCCGCCGTAGGAGAGGAAGAACGGCAGCAGCGCGTACGACGCCGCCCACGGCAGCGGCGAGAGCACCGAGGCCCGCAGCGCGAACGTGCCCACCGCCGCGACGGCGAGGAAGCCCAGGTGGAAGAGGCCGGCCAGCGTGCCGTTGGTCAGCGACAGCGGCACCACGAGCAGCACCAGCAGGGCGATCATGAACGTCGCGTTGCCCTTGATGAGCCGCCCGTCGGCGACGGGCTTGCCGGGGCGGCCCACCTCGCGGTCCGTACGCCGGTCCGCGACGTCGTTGAGCACCGCGAGCAGCAGCTGACCGGTGAAGGCGGCTGCTGCGGCGAGGAGCACCCCGAGTGCCGTCCGACCGCTAATGGCGGCGACCAGCGCGATCGCGGCGGCGAAGGCGGCCGCGGGCACCGGCCTGGCCACCCAGAGCAGGCCGAGCAGCTGGCTGTGGTCCTCGGGGGACTTCTCGCCGGTGTGCTCGGCGGCGTGCGAACCCGTCGCGGTAGTGCTCATGGCGCGATTGTGCCCCTCGTGCAGACGATCACGCCGACCGGACGTGACCTGCGCCTCGTGCACTCGTTGTGGTTGTGAGCGACAATGGAGACAGCACGGTGCGGATGACCCGGACGGGTCATCCGCGCATGGTCCTGACGGGTCGTACGGCCTGGTCCGAGCCCCTGACACCGACCCGCGCGGAGCACGTGCGAGACCCCGCTGTCAAGCCCGGATCAGCCCTCTGACCTGCACGGATGGGGATGCATGACGCCGACCGGCGTGTTAGACTAGTCACGCGAAAGGGGATCATGCATGACATTTACCGTGGGTGAGACTGTCGTTTACCCGAATCACGGCGCCGCTGTCATCGAGGACATCGAGATGCGGCAGATCAAGGGGGAGGACCGGCAGTACCTGGTTCTTCGCATCATCGCTCAGCAGGATCTCGTGGTCAGGGTGCCGGCGTGCAACCTCGACCTCGTGGGAGTGCGCGACGTGGTCGACAAGGAGGGTCTCGAGCGCGTCTTCGACATCCTCCGTGCCGAGCACACCGAGGAGCCGACCAACTGGTCGCGTCGCTACAAGGCGAACCTCGAGAAGCTGCACTCCGGCGACGTGATGAAGGTGTCGGAGGTCGTGCGCGACCTGTGGCGCCGGGATCGCGACCGGGGCCTGTCGGCGGGTGAGAAGCGGATGCTGGCCAAGGCGCGCCAGATCCTCGTCTCCGAGCTGGCCCTGGCTGAGTCGACGAACGAGGACAAGGCCGAGACGCTGCTCGACGAGGTTCTCGCCTCCTGAGCACGCCTCCATGTGACGAAGCCCCCGGCCCTCGGCCGGGGGCTTCGTCGCGTCCGGGGCCCGGGTCCGAGTGCGATGACTGCGGTGCGCTGGTGGCGCGTCCAGGGATGCACCTGACCGACGCGGTCGCCGAGCGACTGCGGGTCGCCCTGGCCGACGCGGCGGGGCCCGTGGTGGGCGTACGTCCCGTGACCGACACCGTCAAGCAGGTCGACGCCGACGGGTTCGTCCGCGGCACGGTCGACCGCGAGGGGTTGCGTACGCCGGTCGCGGTGGCCCTCCCCGCCGGGACACCAGCGGCGGGGGACTTCGACACCTGTCTGCGCGAGGCCCTCTCGAGCACGCCGGTGCTGGTCGAGCTGCCCGACTCCTGAGCGCCCGAGCCGGCGTCGCTCAGCCGGAGCCCTCGTCGGGCGTCGCGGACCCGCTGAGTCGCACTGCCCGCTCGATGTCTCCGGGCCAGGTGATCTTCAGGTTGGTCGCTTCGTCGGGCACGGTCGCGACGCGGCACCCGCCCGGGTGGCGCTCCAGGTACGACGCGGTGTCGGTGCCGGCGAACCCCGCGGTGGCCGCGCTGGCGTACGCCTCGAGCAGGGCGTCGGCACGGAACGCCTGAGGGGTGGAGACCCCGACCAGGTCCTCGTGCAGCACGGGCCCGTCCGAGTCGGCAGAGCCGTCCGACCCCGGGGCATCTGCGAGGGTCGCCCCGAGCGAGCGGGCGGGCAGCGCGCCGCCGTGGGCGGCGGCGGCGTCCAGCACGGCCGTCCACAGCGCGGTCGAGGCGAGCGGTCGGGCTCCGTCGTGCACGGCGACGAGGCGTACGCGACCGGCCTCGACGTCCTCGGCCAGCACCGCGAAGGCGGCTCGCTCGGAGCTCGGCCGGTCGGCGCCGCCGACGACGACGGTGGCGCCGGGGGCGTACGCGTCGGCGAGCTCGCGCACCTCGGCGACGTCGGCCTCCCGCGCCACGACGACGACGCGGACCACCGAGGGCAGCGAGGCGACCGTACGCAGCGAGTGCGCCAGCACGGGCGTCCCGGCGAGGTCCAGGAGCACCTTGTTGCGCTCCGCCCCCACCCGCGATCCCGATCCGCCGGCGAGCACGACGGCTGCTGCGGGCTCCGGCTCGGTCACGGCGCCGGCTGCCGGGCGAGGACCCCTTCGACCAGGTCGCACAGGGCGCCGGTGACGAGCTCCTCGCGCTCGAAGGGGAGCATGTGCCCGGCGCCGTTCGCGACGGTGAGGACCGCCCCGTCGATGCCGTCCGCGATGCGACGGGCGTGGCTCAGCGGGGTGAGCAGGTCCCGTTCGCCGACGAGCACCTTGACCGGTCGGCCCGAGAGCACCGGGAGGGCGTCGTACACGTCGTGGTCCATCATCGAGTCGTAGAAGCCGCGCATCGTCGCGGGCGGTGAGTTGATGACGCCCTCGACGGTCTGCGCGTGGTCGCGCAGCCGCATCGGGGTGCCGAAGACGAAGCGGCGCACGACGAAGGACTCGATGGTGGGCGTACGCATCCGCGCCGAGACGGTGTACATCTTCGACCGCAACGCCAGCACGAGCGGGATCTGCGCGCGCACGAGCTTGCCGGCCTCGGGCAGCCCCAGGGTGACGGTGTCGAGGTCGCCGGCGGAGGTGTTGACCAGCGCCACGGCCTTGACCCGGTCGCGCACGACGTGCGGGAACTCCCGCGCGAACGTCATCACCGTCATGCCGCCGATCGAGTGCCCGGCGAGCACGAGCTCACCGGTGGGGGCGTGGTCGGAGATGACCGCGTGCAGGTCGCGGGCCAGGTTGATCAGCGTGGCGTCGCGGTAGCGCGTCCGCTCGCTCCTGCCGTGGCCACGGTGGTCGTAGGCGATGACGCGGACGCGCTCGCCGAAATGACGGCGCAGATCGCGCAGCTGGTAGTTCCACGCCTCGCGCGTCAAGACCCAGCAGTGGGCCAGCACCAGGGTGACGTCGGCGTCGGGCGGGCCGTCGACGTCCACGTGGAGCCGGAGGCCGTCGTGGGTCGTGGTGTGAACGTGCACGGGTCTGCCTCTTTCGCCTGTGACGTCGTGTCGCGGTCGATGACGCTACAGGTGCCCGTGCTGCGCAGCGCCTGAGCATGGCCGAGCGAGCGGCTGAGGACGTCTCAGGAACATCTCGCGACGTGGACGGACGGGCGCCTTCGACTGCCGCGCCATCTATCCGGGTCCTCTCGACGGTCAGGGCGTCGCTGCAGGTCAGGCGGCGTGTCGCCGAGGGCGGCCGCGGATTGGTGCAGGTCCTGTGGGGTGGCCCACGCGGTCTGGACGTGTCCGTTCCGTGACCTTTCGGAACTGTGGTGGGTGCCGTCGCCCGACCGGGTGGCGACAGCCCCCGAGAGGGCGGCAGACAAGGTCCACGAAGGACGACGATCGACACACCTGGAGGTGTGAGATGAACGCTCGTACGACGTACCGCTCCCTGGCCGCAGCCGCGGTCGCCGGCACCATCGTGCTCGGTGGCGCCGGATCCGCGCAGGCCGACGACTTCTTCGGCACCAGCACGCAGTCCGGCGACGCCGAGGCCCCCACCAGCATCGGCGGCCTCTCGGTCTCCGGCAGCTCGAGCTCGAGCTCGCAGTCCAGCGACTCCTCGACCTCGACCGACGAGGACGGCACCGAGTCCGACAGCAGCTCGCAGAGCTCGAGCAGCGAGTCGACCTACGACCTCGGCACCGGCGGTGTCGACGTCGACCCGGGCGCCGCGTTGTCGCAGCAGAACGAGACCGAGGGTGACGAGGACGAGGTCGACGGCTCGAGCAGCCGCAGCGGCGACGCCCGCTCGCCGGTCCAGGTCGACGGCCTGTCCGGCTCGTTCACCGACGACCGCTCCTCGGCCAGCGAGGACCGCTCGTCGGAGACCGACGAGGACGGCACGTCCTCCAGCACCGAGCGTCGCGCCGATGACAGCTCCACCCGCGGCGGCTTCGACTCCGGGTCGCTCGACCTGAGGCCGTTCGCCCAGTTCGAGGACTTCTACTCCTCGAGCGCCGACGAGGACGGCGAGGGCTCGGTCGACTCCCAGCGCGAGGGTTCTGCGGGCATCCCGTTCGCCTACGAGGGCGGCTCGTTCGACTTCGTGCAGGAGCGCAGCCAGGCCACCGAGAGCAGCGAGACCGACTCCGACGAGGACGGCTCGACCACCGTCGAGCGCTCGGACCAGGATGCGACCGGCTTCGGCGTGCAGGGCGAGTCCGGCGACGCGGCCGGCACCCCCGGCGGCTTCCTGCTGAACGAGTCCGGCTTCTCGACCGACGACGACGGCGAGGACAGCGACGGCGAGGACCGTACTCGCCTGGGTGCCGAGGGCCCGTTCGTCTACGACGGGTTCCGACTCGTCGAGCGCGACGTGAGCCAGTCCTCCGGCGAGGAGACGGTCACCGAGACCGACCAGGACGGCACCGAGTCCAGCTCGTCGAGCGACGCCGAGGAGTCCGACAACACCCGCGACCTCGGCTTCGAGGGCTTCGACGGTCACCCCTCCGGTGCTTTCGACACCGAGGACGGATTCTCGTTCGACCGGTGAGGGGGCGCTGAGCGGCCGCGCAGATCAGGCTGATCGATCCGCGCGTAGCGCTTCAGCCGGCCCGGGGCGGCTACGGCCGTCCCGGGCCGGTGTCTGCGTGCACAAGGGTCAGCCCGGCGTGACCGACTGCACGAGCGCCGTCGCCACGGCGGCGACCCCCTCGCCGCGACCGGTGAGGCCGAGCCCGTCGGTGGTGGTGGCCGAGAGCGAGACCGGCGCCCCGACCGCCGCGCTCATCGCGTCCTGCGCCTCCGCGCGGCGTACGCCCAGCCGTGGCCGGTTGCCCACGACCTGCACGGCGACGTTGCCGACCTCGAAGCCGGCCTCGCGGACGCGGCGAACCGTCTCGGCCAGCAGACTCGCCCCCGAGGCGCCGGCCCACTGCGGCTCGGCCGTGCCGAAGTGGGTGCCGAGGTCGCCGAGGCCCGCCGCGGAGAGCAGCGCGTCGCAGGCGGCGTGGGCGGCGACGTCGCCGTCGGAGTGGCCGGCGAGGCCGGCGTCCTCCTCGGGCCAGGCCAGGCACCCGAGATGCATGGGTACCCCTGGCTCGAGGCGGTGCACGTCGGTGCCGATGCCCGTCCGGGGGAGCGCGGGCGGGGCGGGTCGCTCGGTGGTCCGCTCGGTGGTCATGGAGCCATCATGGAGCCCCGGGCGCCCGGGACGGCCAAGCCGCGACGGGGCGTACGACGAACCACCGGTATGACCGACGTGCCACCGCCCGGGAGTCATGATCGAGTCATGTCAGCCTCCACCCCCGTCGAGCAGACGCCCGCACCGCCGCCAGGATCCGCGCAGCCTGACGCGCCGGCCTGGCCCTGGCTGGTCGCCGGTGCGCTCGCCGGGGTGCTCGGGCTGTTCGTCGCGACCTGGGCGACGTCCGCGTTGACCGCACGGGCCTCGCCGGTCGAGGCGATGGCCGAGCTCGCCATCGAGCTGACCCCTGGCCAGGCAGCGGTTGCCGCCGTGGAGGCCACGGGGTCGCTGGACAAGCCCCTCCTGATCGGCGGGATCGTGCTGGTCGCGGTGGGGGCGTGCGCGTACGCAGGGTTGCTCCGACGCCGGTCCGGCGGGCTCTCCTCCGGTCTGCTGGCCGCACTCGGCGTGCTGGCCGGCATCGCGGTCGTCGCCCGCGACGGGGCGTCGCTGACGGCGTTGGCGCCGGTGGCGCTCGGCCTGATGACCTGGCTCTTCGCGCTGACCGTGCTCACCAACCCGCTGGCACGGGCCGAGGCGGCCCGTCGCGGCGGCGCCGGAGGTGCCGGAGGTGCCGGTGGCGGTCGGCGCCGTCTGGTCGCCCACGACGGCGGTCGCCGCTCGTTCCTGGCACGGGCCGGCCTCGCGGTGCTGGCCGCCACCGGCCTCGGCATCGGATCGACCAGCGCGGCGCAGGACAGGCGCCAGGTCGACCGGGTGCGGCGCAGCCTGACGCGTACGCTCCGCGCCACCGCCGACGTCACCCGCGGCACCGTGCCCGCAGGTGCCGAGCTGC
Source organism: Nocardioidaceae bacterium (assembly GCA_018672315.1). NCBI lineage: Bacteria > Bacillati > Actinomycetota > Actinomycetes > Propionibacteriales > Nocardioidaceae > Nocardioidaceae bacterium. The sequence goes on from CP076053.1 coordinate 2,032,214, forward strand.
CGTTGGAGGGCCTGGGCCCGTGGCGCGTGCCCAACCAGGACTTCTACCGCATCGACACCGCCATCGTGCTGCCCGAGGTGCGCATCGAGGACTGGTCGCTGCGCATCCACGGCATGGTCGACCGGGAGGTCACCCTCAGCTTCGACGACCTCACCAGCGGCCGCTTCGGCGACGCGTTCGAGGACTGGGTCACCATCGCCTGCGTGTCCAACCCGGTCGGCGGCGAGCTGATCGGGAACGCCTGGTGGTCCGGCGTACGCATCGCGCCGATCCTCGCCGAGCTCGGCGTCTCCGCCGACGCCGACGCGGTGCTGCAGACCTCCGTTGACGGCTGGAACTGCGCCACCCCGCTCGAGGCGCTCACCGACGACCGGTCGGCGCTGCTGGCGTACGCGATGAACGGCGAGCCGTTGCCGGTCGAGCACGGCTTCCCGGTGCGGATGATCGTGCCGGGCCTCTACGGCTACGTCTCGGCGACGAAATGGATCACCGACATCGAGGTGACCCGCTTCGACGCGGTGGAGGCGTTCTGGACCGAGCGCGGCTGGGACGAGCGCGGGCCGATCAAGACCATGTCGCGCATCGACGTGCCCCGGTCGGGGGCGGAGGTGTCGGCCGGGGAGGTCGGTCTCGGCGGGGTCGCGTGGGCGCAGGGCACGGGCATCGAGCGGGTGGAGTACCAGCTCGACGGTGGCCCCTGGCGCGAGGCCGAGCTCGGTGCGGTGCCCGGCGTGGACACCTGGGTGCAGTGGTCGGCGCGGGAGAGCGTCGAGCCGGGGGAGCACGACGTACGCGTCCGCGCCACCGACAGCTCGGGCTACACCCAGACGCGGGTGATGAAGGACAACTTCCCCGACGGTGCCACCGGCTGGGACGGCCTCTCCTTCACCGCCACCTGACGAGAGGGCACACAATCCCCGCGAGAGGGCACAAAGCTTCCGCGAGAGGGCACACAATCACGCGTCGTCCCGTGATTTTGTGCCCTCTCGACGTGATTCTCTGCCCCCTCGGCGGTCAGGGGAGGGTGACGCTCTTCGGCGCGACGACGTACGTCAGGCCGCCGGAGCGTCGCTGCCACGCCGCCTCGAGCTGGGCGCGGTCGTAGACGCGGCGTACGCCGGCGTTCGACTCGGCCGCCGGGTCGTTGACGATCACGTCGCCGGACTCGGTGAACCCACGGATGACCAGCAGGTGGCCGCCGGTGCTGGTCAACGGCGATCCGTCGAGCTGGCCGCGGTCGAAGGCGATGGAGATGCCCAGCGGCACGCCGGCCGCGACGTACTGCTGCGCCGCCCGCAGGTTGCGCAGCCTCGTCACGCGTGCCACCGGCAGCCGTGATCCGGCGTACGCGGTCGTGAAGGCCCAGTTGCCGGCACCGCGGTAGGTGTAGTCGTAGGTGGAGCGGGCGCCGTGGTCGACCCACGGGTCCGCGTACGCGTCGTCGACCCAGCGCCACCGCTTGGCTGCGGGCAGCCGGTCCCAGAACGCCATCAGCATCGACATGGTGGTGGGGGAGCACCAGACCTCGCCGCCGCCGCCCCACTGCGGGTACTCACCGCGGTGGATCATCTGCGAGTACGCCGGTACGTCCAGGTCGACGCCGAGACCGCGGGCCGCGGGTCGCGAGGCGCGCGCGTTCGGACCGCTCGGCACGCGTGTCGCGACCAACGAGGCGGCCTGCAGCACGGGCCCGCGCCGGGCGTCGTCGGCCTTGACCAGCGAGATCCTCACCTGCCACCCGGCGATGCGGCCGTCCGCAGCCGACGTGGCGCGCAGGGTGTCGGTCGCCAGCGAGGTCAGGTCGTCGACCTGGGACCCGCCGGAACGGCGCAGCACGGTGTGGTCGCCCGCGGCCCAGCGCGCCACGGTGTCCCAGCTGCCCTGGCTGCCCGTGGCGTCCCGACCCCGTGCCTGCACCACGACCAGGGTGCCGCGCGGGGTCCGGGCCCGCCACGACGGGATCATCTCCGTGGCGCCGAATTCCGTCGCGACCCACGGTGAGGTCCAGCGGGCCACGGACGCCTGGCGCCGCACGCCGTCGACGTCGGTGAAGCGCGTACGGCGCGCGCCCTGCCCGACCCGCACGGTGTCGCCGCGCGCCTCGATGCCTTGTCCGGTGCCGCGGGCGAAGTCGGCGGCGGTGTCCCACGAGGTGTCCAGGATGCGCCGTCCCGCGGCCTCGGCGGGTGCCGCGTTGGCCGTGGAGATCACTGCGGTCGCGGCGAGAGCGGCGACCATGGTCGCGACGGTCAGGGTGCTGCCGGCGGGGTGTCGGTTCACGGCGTCACGGTAGACAACATCCGTCACACGCGTCCCAGGAGTCGGGGACTCGACGGAATCGACTCGCTACGACGTGATCAGCACGAGCTCTCGAGCCTTCGCGAGCCCCGCTCGTGTCGGTGTGGCGTGTGAGGGTGCAGCCATGACGCGGCGTACGACCCCCGGCCTCCTCGCCGCCACGGTCGTCCTGGCGCTCAGCGGCTGCGTCCCCCCGACGGGCCCGGCCGAGGCGCCGAGCCGCACCGACGGCGCGGCGGCCGCGGCGCTGGGCGACCTGCCGGTGCAGCGTCACGCGTCCCCGACCGACTACGACCGTGACGCCTTCGGCCAGCCGTGGCTCGACGCCGACCGCAACGGCTGCGACACCCGCAACGACATCCTCGGCGAGCAGCTGGACGACCCGACCTTCAAGCCCGGCACCCGCGACTGCAAGGTGCTCACCGGTCTGCTCGAGGACCCCTACACCGGCGCGCCGATCGCCTTCGACGACGCCGACGGCGACGGGTCCGGCATCGACGTCGACCACGTGGTCGCGCTGGGCAACGCGTGGGTCACCGGCGCCGCGGGACGGGACGCGTCCGAGCTCGCCGCCCTGGCCAACGACCCGCTCAACCTGCTCGCGGTCGACGCGGGCGCCAACCGTTCCAAGGGGGACGGGGACGCGGCCACGTGGCTGCCGCCGCGACGGTCGGTCCGGTGCGCGTACGTCGCGCGTCAGGTGGCGGTCAAGACGAAGTACGCGCTGTGGGTCACCGCTGCGGAGCGGATGGCCATCGCACGGGTCCTCGACGGTTGCCCCGGCCGGGCCTTGCCCGTCGACTCAGGCGCCCCCACGAGCGTCCCCTTCCTCGCCGGCGACGCCGACGACTCCAGCTGCGCCGACCTCGCCGCCCGCGGACTCACCCCGGTCCAGCGCGGCGAGGACGCGTACGCCCCGGCACTGGACGGCGATGGCGACGGCATCGCCTGCGAGTGAGCCGAGGGAACGACAGGCGGGGCCGCCCTCAGCGGCCGTACGGCGTCAGCAGCTGGTCCACCGGCGCGTAGTCGTCGGTGAGCACCGGGGAGTCCCCGATGAAGGACTCCAGCTCGGTGCCGCCCACGGCGGTCCACCCGACCTCACGCTCGTCCAGGGAGGCCTGCAGCGCCGGGATGTCGAGCGGGCCGTCGGCCGAGGCCACGGCCACGACGTTGCCGCCGTCGAGGAGGCTCAACGTCGCCGGCGGCGCCAGTAGCGCGACGTCGGCGAAGACCCGCTGCATCGTGGCGAGCTCGGCCCGGGCGAAGGCCATCGGCGGGTTGTCGATGATGTTGACGACGTACGTGCCGTCCCCCGCGAGCACCCGCTCGATCTGCGCCAGCGCCTCGACCGTCGTCAGGTGCCAGGGCACGGACACACCCCCGAAGGCGTCCCCGACCACGAGGTCCTGGCTGTCGTCAGCGAGCTCGCGGAGCCCGAGCCGGCCGTCCTCCACCCGCACCTCGATGCCGGTGTCGCCGCCGGTCTCGAGCCCGAGCGCGCGGCGGTCGAGGTCGACGACGCCCTGGTCGATCTCCGAGACGGTCGAGCTGGTGCCCGGCCGGGTCTGCGCCAGCCAGCGGGGGATCGTGACCCCTCCGGCGCCGAGGTGGTGCGTCGTGCGCGGGTCGGCGCCGGGCAGCCGTGCGTCGATCGCCGAGGCGACCGCCTTGACGTAGGAGAACTCCAGGTGGGTGGGGTCGGCGAGGTCGACGTAGGAGTGCCGCAGCCCGTCGAGCACCAGCGTGCGGCCCGACGCGAGGTCGGGGTCCTCGACCACGATCGCGCAGTGGTAGGTCGTCTCCACGTCGCAGCCCGACCCGACCGCGAGCGAGCCGAGTCCACCGATGACCACGGCCCCCGCGGCCAGGGCCTGGCCGCCACGGGCCCAGCCGCCGAGCCATCCGGCCAGCACGACGGCCGTCGCGAGCAGCACCACGCCGAGCCCGACCAGGATGACGCTGACCGGCACCGCGGAGATGAGCACGAAGCCCGTCACCACCGTGCCGACGATCGCCCCGGCGGTGGAGATGCCGGAGAGCCTCCCGACGACCGTGCCGGTCTCCTCCAACGTGGTCAGGCGCAGCTTGGTGACGATCGGCGTCACCGCCGCCAGCAGCGCGCCGGGCACCAGGATCGACAGCGCCGAGACCAGCACCAGCAGTCCAGGGGCAGCGACCCCCACGAGGCGTACGACGAACGGTGTCAGGGCGACCGCGGCCCCGGAGACGCCGATGGCCGGGGCCAGCAGCAGCCGCGGGGCGAACCGGTCCGCAGCCCGCCCGCCGAGCCACGACCCGGCCGCGATCGCGGCGAGCGCGATGCCGATGACCAGCGTCGAGGTCTCCAGGGTGAGCCCGAGGTACGGAGCGAGCAGCCGCAGCGCCACGAGCTCGACGACGAGCACCGCGGCGGAGGTGCCGAACACGAGCGCGATGGCGGCGCGCTCGCCCAGCGTCGCGCCGGAGCGCCCGGTCGGGGGAGTGCCTGTCACGTCGCCAAGCATGCAGGTCGCCCCCGACGGTCCCGCCCCCGGCGGCCGGTCCGTCCACAGCCCGGCCTCGTTAGGCTTGGCCGGTGACCCTCCGGCTCCACGACTCCGCCTCCCGCCAGGTGCGTGACTTCACGCCCCTGCGTCCCGGCCATGTCGGGGTGTACGTGTGCGGTCTGACGGTGCAGTCCGAGCCGCACGTCGGGCACGTGCGGTCGGCGGTGAACTTCGACGTGCTGCGCCGCTGGCTGCTCGCCCGCGGGGACGAGGTCACCTTCGTCCGCAACGTCACCGACATCGACGACAAGATCATCGCCAAGGCCGAGGCGGCCGGGGTGCCGTGGTGGGCCCACGCGTACGCGGTGCGGCGGCAGCTCGACGCGGCGTACGCCTCGCTCAACGTCCTGCCTCCCACCTACGAGCCGCTGGCCACCGGCCACATCACCGAGATGACCGACCTCATCGCCGAGCTGGTCGAGCGCGGCCACGCGTACGCCGCCGCGGACGGCTCCGGCGACGTCTGGTTCGACGTGGCCGGCTTCGAGGCGTACGGCGCCCTCACCGCCCAGGGCGGCGGCCGCGCCGCCGAGACGCCCGTGGAGTCCACCGAGTCGCCCACCGAGTCGCCCGACAGCGGCAGCAAGCGCGACCCCCGCGACTTCGCGCTGTGGAAGGGCGCCAAGCCTGGCGAGCCGGAGACCGCGTCCTGGTCCTCCCCATGGGGTCGCGGCCGCCCGGGGTGGCACATCGAGTGCTCGGCCATGGCAGGCAAGTACCTCGGCGACGCCTTCGACATCCACGGCGGCGGTCTCGACCTGCGGTTCCCGCACCACGAGAACGAGCTCGCCCAGTCCCGGGCCGCGGGCCGCGACTTCGCGTCGTACTGGCTGCACAACGCCTGGATCACCACCGCCGGCGAGAAGATGAGCAAGTCGCTCGGCAACTCCCTGACGGTGCCGGCGGTGCTGCAGCGCGTCCGCGGTGTGGAGCTGCGCTTCTACGTGGTCGCCGCGCACTACCGCTCCCACGTGGAGTTCTCCTTCGAGGCGCTCGAGGAGTCCGCGGCCGGCTTCCGACGCGTCGAGGGCTTCCTCGAGCGCGCTGCGGCCGCCGGTCACCGGGCCGACGTCGGGGTGGCGTACGACGCCCTGCCGGCCGCGTTCGTCGACGCGATGGACGACGACCTCGGCACGTCGGCGGCCGTCGCTGCGCTGCAGGCGGCGGTGCGCGAGGGCAACCGGCAGCTCACCGAGGACCCGGCCGCTGTCGCCGACACCGTCGCGGCCGTACGCTCGATGCTGGGCGTGCTCGGGTGCGACCCGCACGACGCAGCGTGGGGCGGGAGCGCCGACGACGCGCGGCTCACCGTGGCGCTGGACTCCCTGGTCGGCTCCCTGCTCACCCAGCGCGCCGAGGCCCGGGCCGCCAAGGACTTCGCGGCGGCCGACGCCGTCCGTGACAGCCTGAAGGCAGCGGGCATCGAGGTCGCCGACGGCCGCGACGGGGCGACCTGGTCGCTGGGCGACTGACTTTCCTGCACGATCCAGACTCGAGACGGGACACCTCATGGCCGGCAACTCCGCACGACGCGGCGCGGTGAAGAAGAGCGGCAAGGGCAACCCCACCGCCGGCTCCGGCGGCCGCCGTCGTCGCGGGCTCGAGGGCAAGGGTCCGACGCCGAAGGCGAAGGACCGTCCCGCTCACAAGAACTTCCAGGGCGACCGCTTCGAGGGCGGCTCGGGCGCATCCGGCAGCTCCGGTGGCTCGGGCGGCTCCGGCCGTGGTCGACCGCAGCCCAAGCGACGCTCGGGCTCCGACGCCGAGTGGATCGCCGGTCGCAACTCCGTGGTCGAGGCGCTGCGTGAGGGTGTGCCGGTGCAGACCCTGTACGTCGCCGAGGGCGCCGAGCGCGACGGTCGACTGCGCGAGGCGTTCGGCCAGGCCGCCGACCGCGGCATCGCCCTGATGGAGGTCACCCGCAACGAGCTCGACCGGCTCACCCGCGGTGCGGTGCACCAGGGGCTGGCGGCGAAGGTGCCGGCGTACGAGTACGCCCACCCCCGCGACCTCGTTGCCGCCGCGAAGGCGGCGGGCGAGCCGCCGCTGATCGTGGCCCTGGACTCGGTCACCGACCCGCGCAACCTCGGTGCGATCGTCCGCTCGGCGGCCGGGTTCGGCGCCCACGGCGTACTCATCCCCGAGCGGCGGGCAGCGGGCATGACGGCCTCGGCGTGGAAGACCTCCGCGGGTGCCGCGGCGCGCATCCCCGTCGCGCAGGCGACGAACCTCGTCCGTGCCCTGGGCGATCTGAAGGACGAGGGCTGCATGGTGGTGGGCCTCGACGCGGAGGGCGAGATCTCCCTGCCCGACCTCGACCTGGCCGACGGTCCGCTCGTCGTCGTCGTCGGCAGCGAGGGCAAGGGCCTCGGCCGGCTGGTGGGAGAGACCTGCGACGCGCTGGTGTCGATCCCGATGACCAGCGGCCTGGAGTCGCTGAACGCGGGCGTCGCGGCGTCGGTCGCGCTGTACGCGGTCTCGCAGCGCCGCGCCTGACCGCCGCCCTGACCGCCGCCCTGACCGCCGTGAGAGCCCGGTGGGTGGCGTAGTCCGTCCGGGGGATATCGAGCGTGCGAACGGGTGACTCGCAGCTCAAACCCCTCCGCGAACGCGGATGGAATCCTTTACTCGTGGCGACCTGAGTCGTCTGCCACAGGAGTTCCTCCGATGTCCCGTCCACTCTCCCGCAAGCGCGGACTCGCCGCGTCCGCGGTGCTCGCCCTGGCTGCGTCCGGCCTGGTCCACTCGGTCGGCGCGCCCGCGTCCGCCGCGGTCGGCGACACCGGGCTCGGCACCCCGGCGGCCGAGGCGTCCGCCCAGCTGCTGCGCGTCACCGCGCTCGCGGACCAGGCCGGCATCCTGCCGCTGCCCGACGGCCTCCCGACCGGTGTCGCGGACATCGCGATCGGCGACGTCGACGGCGAGTTCGGTGTCGAGCGCGACCCCGGGTCGTACGCCACGGCGAGGAACCTGGGCGGCGAGGGCCTCCTCGGTCAGGACCTCAGCGGACTGCTGACGACCTCGACCGCGACGAGCGACGGTCCGCTCGAGCAGCAGAGCAGTCGTCTCGAGCTGCCCGCGGAGCTGCGGCCACTGCTGTCGTTGCGAGGCGGCTCGACCCGGGCGAGCGCTCGGTTCCCGGGCGATTCGGCGCTGGGTGACAGCCAGACGGCGCTGTCCTCGAGCACGGCCTCCTCCATCGACGCAGCGCTGCTGACCATCGACACGAACCCGCTGCTGCCGGGGCCCACGGACTCGCTCGTGGCCCTGCCCGGCACGGCGAGCGTCACCCAGACCACGCGCGTCGTCCCGCGGGCGGGAAAGACCTCCCAGGTCGTGGCGCAGACCCTCGCGCAGGTCGCTGACCTGCAGCTGTTCGGCGACTTCGTCGGCGTCGAGGTCGTCTCCCAGCCCGAGCTGCTCGTCGCCACCGATGGCACCCAGGCGGGCTCGACGGTCTCCTACACCCCGGCGGTGCTGGCCGTCACCGGCCCCCAGGGCGGCGCGGTGCCGCTGCCGGCGGGTGGCTCGATGAGCTTCGGGATCCCCGACAACCCGCTGCTGACGCTGCGGATCAGCTCTCCGGGCACGACCGAGGTGGACACACAGGTCGCCGAGGACGGCACCGTCAGCGCCACCGCGGTCATGCTGCGGGTCGAGCTCCGCCTGGGTGGCATCACGATCGCCGACGTGCAGGCCGTGCCGATGGCCGCCTCGGCCTCCGCACCGGCAGCCGGCGTCGCGCCGGTCGACACCGACGGTGACGGCCTCGACGACGCGACCGAGCGTGACCTCGGGACCGACCCGGCGAAGGCCGACACCGACGACGACGGCGTACGCGACGGTGTCGAGGTCACCGACGGCACCGACCCGCTGGACCCCGACACCGACGACGACGGGCTCACCGACGGCGAGGAGAAGGACGCAGGCACCGACCCGCTCAAGACCGACACCGACGGGGACGGCCTCTCCGACGGCCGCGAGGTCGACGAGACCGGCACCGACCCGCTGAAGCCGGACACGGACGGTGACGGCCTCTCCGACGGAGACGAGGTCGCTCGCGGTACCGACCCGCTGAAGGCAGACACCGACGAGGACGGCATCTCCGACGGCGACGAGGTCACCGACGGCACCGACCCGTTGACGGCGGACACCGATGGTGACGGCGTACGCGACGGTCAGGAGAAGACCGACGGCACCGACCCGTTGAAGGCCGACACCGATGGTGACGGCGTACGCGACGGTCAGGAGAAGACCGACGGCACCGACCCGCTGAAGGCCGACACCGACGGCGACGGCTTCAGCGACGGCGAGGAGAAGACCAACGGCACCGACCCGCTCGACCCCGACGACCCGGCCGCACCCGCGGTGGACACCGACGGCGACGGCGTCGACGACGCCACCGAGGTCCTGGACGGCACCGACCCGACCAAGGCGGACACCGACGGTGACGGCGTGCGCGACGGCCAGGAGAAGGCTGACGGCACCGACCCGCTGAAGGCCGACACCGACGGTGACGGGCGTACGGACGGGCAGGAGAAGGCCGACGGCACCGACCCGCTGGAGGCCGATACCGACGGCGACGGGCGTACGGACGGCCAGGAGGCGACCGACGGCACCGACCCGCTGAGGGCCGACACCGACGGTGACGGTCTCTCGGATGGCGCCGAGGCGACGGCGGGCACGGACCCGTTGAAGGCCGACACCGACGGTGACGGTCTCTCCGACGCCGCGGAGCTGGCCGACGGCACCGACCCGCTGAAGGCCGACACGGACGGTGACGGCGTCGACGACCAGCGGGAGGGCTTCGACGGCACCGACCCGACGAAGGCCGACACCGACGGCGACGGTCTCTCCGACGGCGCCGAGAAGGCCGCCGGCACCAACCCCCGCAAGACCGACACCGACGGTGACGGTCTCTCGGACGGCACCGAGCTGGCCAACGGCAGCGACCCGCTCGACCCGAATGACCCCGACAACGGCAACAACAACGGGGGCGGCAACAACGGGGGCGGCGACAACAACGGGGGCGGCGACAACGGGGGCGGCAACACCGACGCCGATGGCGACGGCGTCACCGACGAGCAGGAGGCCACCGACGGCACCGACCCGGACGACGTCGACACCGACGACGACGGCCTCACCGACGGCGAGGAGAAGCTGGCCGGAACCGACCCGCTCGACCCCGACTCCGACGGCGACGGCTTCACCGACGGTGCCGAGGTCACCAACGGCACCGACCCGATGAGCGCCGAGAGCCAGCCGAACCCCGACTCCGACGGTGACGGCCTCACCGACGGCAACGAGGACCGCCTGGGCACCGACCCGAACAACCCCGACACCGACGGCGACGGCATCTCCGACGGCGAGGAGGTCCTCGGCGCGGGCACCGACCCGTCCAAGGCAGACACCGACGACGACGGTCTCGACGACAAGCAGGAGGCCGAGCTCGGCACCAACCCGCTCAGCGACGACACCGACAACGACGCCCTCACCGACGGCCAGGAGGTGCAGATCACCCGCACCGACCCGCTCGACCCGGACAGCGACGACGACCGGCTCCAGGACGGCACCGAGGTCATCGAGATCGGCACGAACCCTCTCGACGTCGACACCGACGACGACCGGATCTCCGACTTCCGCGAGGTGAAGGGGTTCCGGGTCAAGAACCGCCGGGGCGTACGCACGAACCCGTTGCGCGCCGACACCGACCGTGACGGTCTGAAGGACGGGCGGGAGTGGCGCGGCACCCGCAACAAGCGCTACAAGGTCACGTTCGTCTCCGACCCGCGCCGCAAGGACTCCGACGGCGACGGGCTCCGCGACATCGTGGAGATCTTCGGCAAGCGCAACAAGGCGTACGGCCGGCAGCCCACGGACCCGATGCGTCGGGACACCGACAAGTCGGCCGGCAACGACAAGCGCGAGATCCGGCTGGGTTCGAACCCGGCGGACCCGCGGTCCACGCCGCGCAACCCCGACGGTCGTCGCCGCTGAGGCAACGCCGCTGGTCAGGCCCGGCTCTCTCCCGAGAACCGGGCCTGACCAGTTCCTGCGTACGGACGGGCCGGCTCGGGCGTAGTCCGCCCCCACCATGCGGGCCTGGTTATCTAGCCGGCTCGGGTCATCTTGGACCGCCTTCCCGTACCGAACATCCCCCGCTTGCGTTGTGTCAGCAAGTGCCTACTGGGGGAGAAGACATGATTCGAACGAAGACCGGCCACGGCCGTCGTGGTCTGGCGGCCATCGCCGTGACGGGGCTCATCGCGGGCCCGCTGGGAGCTGCGAACGCGTACGCCGACGGCGCGCCCGTCGCCGCTGCTCAGCCGGGAGTGGCGAGTGCCGCCACGACCCTGCTGCCGGCATCTGCCAGCTCCACCTCGCAGCTGCTGCGGGTCTCGGCACTCCGCAACAACGGCGTGCTCCCGCTGCCCGGGGGTCTGCCGACGTCGGTCGCCGACATCGTCGTCGGCGACGCGCGCGGCGGGTTCAGCACCGTCGGGGCGCCGCGGGCGGAGTCCTCGGCCCGCAACCTCGCCGGCGAGGGCCTGCTGGGGCAGAGCCTGACCGACATCCTGTCCGCCTCCTCGAGCCAGGCCGACGAGCGGGCCGACGGCGAGGTGGTCGACCGCGACGGCGACCAGGGCGTCCCGGGCGAGGCGGCCCCGCTGCTCACGCTCGACGTCTCCCGCACGATGAGCTCGGCCCGCTGGCCGGGCGACGAGGACTTCGCCGACGCGCCCCGTCTGCTCACCGGCGCCAGCGTCCGCACGGCCGACGCCGGCGTGCTGAACGTGCTCGACATGATCCCCGGCGCAGGCGGTGACGACGGTGACGGCAGTGACGCCGGCGGTCCTGAGATCTCGCTCGTCGGGCTCCCGGGCACGGCGTCGGCGGCGCACCGTACGCGGGCCCTCGAGATCGGCGACCTGCTCAACACCGTCGACGAGACCGTCGTGGTCGAGGCGACCTCGACCGTCGGCCTCGCCGACCTGTCGCTCTTCGCCGACATGGTCTCCGTCGAGGTGCTCGAGGAGCCCTCGCTCACCACCTACGCCTCGGGGCTCCCCGGTGGCGCCGCTGTGGTGTACGAGCCCGCGGTGCTCGAGATCGTCGGACCCGACGGTGAGCCGACCGGTCTGCCGACCGGGGAGTCCATGACCTTCACCGCCCCCGACAACCCGCTGCTCGGCCTGACGCTGCGAGCCCCCGGCGTGTTCGAGCAGGACGTCGCCGCCGACGGCACCTCGGCCGAGGCCGACGCGACCATGCTGACGGTCGACCTGACCCTCGGCGGGGTCACCGTGGCCGCCGTCGACGTCGCGCCGATGACCGCTGCGGTCACCGCCCCGGCGGGTGGCTTCGACCCGGGCCCGACACCGGACCCGGACCCGACGCCGGACCCCGACCCGAACCCGCCGACAGACCCCGACGTCGACGACGACCGCGACGGCCTGGACCTCGACGAGGAGGAGCAGAACGACACCGACCCGACCAACCCCGACACCGACGGTGACGGTGAGCTGGACGGCTATGAGGTCGCCTGCGGCTCGGACCCCCTCGACGACGCCAGCATGTGCACCAGGGACAGCGACGGTGACGGCCTGCCCGACACCACCGAGAGGGTCATCGGCACCGACCCGTTTGACAAGGACACCGACGACGACGGGATCGAGGACGGTCAGGAGGTCGTCGTCGACGACACCAACCCCAAGAACCCCGACACCGACGGCGACGGTCTGACCGACGGCGACGAGCAGGAGCGGCGTACGGACCCGCTCGACGCCGACACCGACGACGACGGGCTCTTCGACGGCCGCGAGGTGCGCGTGGGCAGCGACCCGCTGAACCCGGACACCGACGGCGACCGACTGCTCGACGGCACCGAGGTGCTCGACTTCCGCACCGACCCGTTGCGGGTCGACACCGACCGCGACGGCATCCGCGACAACGTCGAGCTGCGGGGCTACCGGGTCAAGGACCGGCGCGGCGTACGCACGAACCCGTTGCGCGCCGACACCGACCGTGACGGTCTGAAGGACGGGCGGGAGTGGCGGGGCACCCGCAACAAGCGCTACAAGGTCACGTTCGTCTCCGACCCGCGCCGCAAGGACTCCGACGGCGACGGCATCCGCGACGCCGCCGAGATCTTCGGCAAGCGCAACACCGCGTACAAGCGGATGCCGACCGACCCGATGGACCGTGACACCGACGGCACCGCGGGCAACGACCGCCGTGAGATCCGGCTGGGCGCGAACCCGGCCGATCCGCGCTCGACACCGTTCGACCCGGGTGGTCGCTCGGCCCGGTGACGTCACGCGGGCTGCTCTTCGGGTCGGACCTCAGACGCCGAAGAGCAGCTCGCGGACGACGCCGTCGTCGATCTCGTCGGACTCCGGCGCCATCGTGCTGCGGTAGGGGAGCACGGTGCGTACGTAGTCCGCAGCGGTGTCGAAGATGTCGATCTGGCGGCCGTGGCGCTCCGAGAGGTACCAGCGGTGCTCGAGGATCTCGTGGAAGACCTCGGCCGGCTCGAGGCGTCCGCGGAGCTCGCGCGGCACCATGCCGACCACAGGCTCGTAGACCTCGCTGAGCCAGACCGAGGCCACCACGTGGCGGTCCTCGTCGTTGCTGCCGGTGGCGGCGGTGAACGAGGCGAGGTCGTTGAGCAAACGCCGGGCCTGGGCCTCCTCGACGTCCAGGCCGGTCAGTCCCCGCAATTCATGGCGGTGGTGGCCGGCCTCGACGACCCGGGGGCGTACGCGCACCGTCGAACCGGCGTCGGCGGTGGTGATGTCGAGCTCCTCGATGTCGAAGCCGAGCTCGTTGAGGCGGGCTGCGCGCCGCTCGATGCGCCACATCTCGGCCGTGGAGAACTCCTCGGTGGCGGTCAGCTCGCCCCACAGGGCGTCGTACTGCTCGCGCAGCCTCTCGACCACCGGCAGCAGGTCGAGGTCGGCGTCGATCAGGCCGGCGCCTTGCAGGTCCAGCATCTCGCCGAAGACGTTCTCGCTCGCCACGACCAGGTCGTGCTCGCGCTGCCCGGTGGAGAGCGTCGGCTGCAGGTCGCCGGTCTCGGCGTCGACGAGATAGGCGGCGAACTCGCCGGCGCTGCGACGGAACAGCACGTTCGACAGCGACACGTCGCCCCAGAAGAACCCGTCGAGGTGCAGGCGCACGAGGAGCACCACCATGGCGTCGACCAGCGCCGGCATGCTCTCGCTGCGCAGCCCGCGGCTGAACATCACGCGGTAGGGCAGCGAGTGCGGCAGGAACTGGGTGACGAGGCAGGCACCGAGGTCCTCCCCGTCGGCGCTCGTGCGGTCGGTGACGACCGCGAGCGGGACGACGGTCGGCAGGTCGAGGCGCCCGAGACGACCGAGCAGGTCGTACTCGCGCCAGGCCGGCCGCTCCTGGGTCTCCTTCACCGCGCACACGACCCCGCCGACGCGGACGATGCGGACGACGTGGCGGCTCAGGCCCCGGGCGACGGGCACGACGTACGGGTCGCCCCACTCCTCCAGCGGCAGGTGCCACGGCAGCGCGACGAGCCCCGGGTCGGAGCCGCGGGCCACGATGCGCACGACACCGAGCGTAGTGCGCCTCGTACGATGTGGCCTCCCGGTCGGGGCCCGTGCGGCTGCGAGACGGGTGTGCCGGTGTAGCTCAGTTGGTAGAGCGCCTCACTTGTAATGAGGATGTCGCGGGTTCGACTCCTGTCACCGGCTCCGAGGCAGACGGCGCGACACCCCGCCATCTCGACAGGCGCTTCGCGGATCTGAACGTTCCAAGTGCTGCCCGACCGGGATCCGGCCTGTCGTTGTGGCGGCCCTCAGAGGCTGGCGCCGAGCTCGACGAGCAGCACGCCGGTCACGATGAGCCCGATCCCGCCGACCATGAGCGGGGTCAGCGGCTCATCGAACAGCAGTCGTGACGCCGTCGCGGTGAGCGCGACCCCGGTGGCCGCCCAGATGCCGTACGCGACCCCCAGCGGCATGCCCGCGTCGAGGGTCAGGGCGAGCAACGTGAAGGCTGCGAGGTAGCCGAGGACCACAGGCGCGTACCAGCGGGCCCGACCCATCGCGGCGACCCGGAGCGAGAGCGTGCCGGCGACCTCGCAGAAAATGGCACCGCCCAGCAGCAGCCACACGGTCATCCTGGCTCTCCCCAGGTGTCGGCGGCGACGGCGGCGGCCGTACGCGTGTGTGCCTGCTGGGAGCCGATCTCGACGGCGAGCACCCCGACGATGATCACGGCGATCCCGGCGCCGGTGAGGGCGCTGAGGCGTTCGTCGAGGAGCACGGCGGAGAGGACGGCCGTGAGGGCGACGCCGCTGGCGGCCCAGACCCCGTACGCGACGCCGAGACCCGTGCCGCGCCGCAGCACGAGGGTGAGGAAGGCGAAGGCGGAGGTGAAGCCGAGCGCTGAGAGCGCGTACAACGCGGGTCGGTCGACGGCGGCCTTCAACGACAGGGTGGCGGTCACCTCGCTGAGGATCGCGCCGACCAGCAGCAGCCAGGTGCGCATGGAGGGTCTCCGATGGGGCGAGAGGTGGAACCGGGTGATCGTGTCAGGTCAGCTGCTCGGTCCTTGCAGTGGTGCGAGAGCCCTTCGTACGGTGACCACATGGGACCCGACAGCCGAGACCGCACCGGGATCGCCTTCACGATCATCGGCGTCGTCTTCCTGGTCCTCGGGGTCGCGGGCGAGACCACGTACGTGGCACTCGGCGTGGTGTTCCTCGCGCTCGGCGCCAGCGGGGCCCTGCGGCGGCGCAGCTGAGTCGCGCCGTCGCGCGGAGCCTGTGGATGAGGCGTCTGAGACTCGTGTGACGCGGTGATACTGGTGCGACGTCGTTGTCCACAGACGCGTCACACCGACTTTGCAAATCGGTCTAAACCGGGCAAAGTGCTGCCCCGTCAGAGAGACGGGGGAGCAACAGTGACGACCAGCGCAGGCCTCGACACCGGTGTCGTGGAGCAGCTCGACGAGCAGCTCCGGCACGCCGTACGCCGCGACGGGGTCGACCCGCTCCGCGACGCCGCCGGCATGCGACGGCTTGCCGAGTCGGTCGTCGCGGCGCACGACGAGCGCGCGGTCACCGGTGCGGCCAGGCCGTTGGCGGACCCGGCGGGCACCGTCTCCGAGCTCATCGACCGCGTGGCCGGGCTCGGGCCGCTGCAGCGGTTCCTCGAGGACCCCGAGGTCGAGGAGATCTGGATCAACGAACCGACGCGCGTGTTCATCGCGCGCCGTGGTCGCCACGAGCTGACCGACGTCGTGCTCGATCGCGAGCAGGTCCTCGAGCTGGTCGAGCGCATGCTGCTGACCAGCGGTCGTCGTCTCGACATCAGCCAGCCGTTCGTCGACGCCCTGCTTCCCGGGGGCCACCGGTTGCACGTCGTCCTGGAGGGCATCGCCCGCGGTTTCGTCGCGGTCAACATCCGCAAGTTCGTCGTACGCGCCTCCTCGCTGCGCGAGCTCGTGAGCATGGGCAGCCTCACCGAGCCGGCTGCTGCGTTCCTCGACGCGGCCGTGCTCGCCGGCCTCAACATCGTCGTCGCCGGGGCCACGCAGGCCGGCAAGACCACCTTCCTGAATTGCCTCGCGGGCGCCGTCCCGGGCGGTGACCGCGTCATCAGCGTGGAGGAGGTCTTCGAGCTCCGCTTCCGGCACAGCGACTGGGTCGCACTGCAGACACGGCAGGCCGGCCTCGAGGGCACCGGTGAGGTCACCCTGCGCGACCTCGTGCGCGAGACGTTGCGGATGAGGCCCAGCCGAGTCGTGGTCGGAGAGGTGCGCAGCGCCGAGTCACTCGACCTGCTCCTCGCGCTGAACTCCGGACTCCCCGGCATGGCGACGCTCCACGCCAACTCCGCGCGCGAAGCCCTGGTCAAGCTGTGCACGCTGCCGCTCCTGGCCGGTGAGAACATCTCGGCCGCCTTCGTCGTGCCCACCGTGGCCTCCTCCGTCGACGTGGTCGTGCACCTCGGCGTCGACGAGCAGGGCGTACGCCGCGTCAACGAGGTCGTCGCCGTCCCCGGCCGCGTGGAGGCGGGCACCATCGAGACCGAGACGCTCTTCCACCGCTCCGCGGACGGGTTGGTGCGCGGCCGCGGCACCGCCCCGCACCCCGAGCGGTTCGCGCGTCGCGGCATCGACGTCCAGGCGCTGCTGGGGGAGGGCGCCTGATGGGTGTGCTCGTCGGACTCATGCTCGGCACGGGACTCCTCGTGCTCTGGCACGCGTGGTCGAGCCCCGCCGCCGCTCGGGAGCACCCCGTGGCGGCGTCGCCCCGTCGCCTCGCCGCGCGTCTGGACCGCGCGGGTGTCACCTCGTTGGGTCCGGCGTCGTTCCGTGCCCTGACGGTCCTGCTCGTGACCGGCTCGTTCGTCGTCGTGCTGCTCGTCTCCCGCACCCTGCCCGTCGCCCTCGTCTTCGCGGCGGCTGCCGGCTACCTCCCGTACGCGTGGCTCGCCGGACGTGCGGCGAGCCGCACCCGGGAGCTCGCGGAGGTGTGGCCGGAGGCGGTCGACCACCTCGCCTCGGGGGTGCGCGCCGGCATGTCCTTGGCCGAGGCCGTCGCGAGCCTCGCGACGCGCGGCCCCGAGCCCCTGCGGCCCGCGTTCGCGGCCTTCGCCGCGGACCACCAGTCCAGCGGCCGGTTCCACGAGAGTCTCGAGCGGCTCAAGGACCGCCTGGCCGACCCGGTCGGCGACCGGGTGGTGGAGACGCTGCGCCTGGCCCGGGAGGTCGGCGGGGGCGACCTGGGCCGGCTCCTGCGCAACCTGTCCGCGTTCCTGCGCGAGGACGTGCGTACGCGCGCCGAGCTGCAGAGCCGCCAGGCCTGGACCGTGAACGGTGCCCGCCTGGCCGTCGCAGCCCCGTGGCTGGTCCTGCTGCTCCTGAGCGCGCAGCCCGACGTCATCGCCCGGTACGCCTCGCCGGGTGGTGTCGCGGTGCTGGCGTTCGGTGCCGCGCTGTGCGTCGCCGCGTACCGGCTGATGGTCCGCATCGGGCGGCTGCCCGTCGAGCGGAGGGTGCTGGCATGAGCCTCACTGGAGCCTTCCTCGGCCTCGTCGCCGGTGCCGGCATGCTGCTGGTCGCCGCCACCGTCCTGACCGCGCGTCGTCCCAGCCTGGCCGACCGGGTGCTGCCGTACGTGCGCGACGTCGTCCCCGACTACCGCCCGCCCTCGATCTCGTGGACCGCCCGGTGGCGCGCCGTCGTGCACCGTCTCGGCGTCCAGCTAGACCGCACCATGGGCGGCAGCCACTCCGTGCGGCGTCGGCTCGACCAGCTCGGTTCCGAGATGACCCTGCTCGACTTCCGGGTCTCCCAGGCCGTGTGGGGGCTGGTGGGACTCGCCGTCGCCGGCCAGGTCACTCTCCTGGTCGCCTTGCGTGCGCCGTCGCGTACGCCGTCCCTGCTGGTGCTCTGCGGCGTCGCCTTCGTGCTGGGGGTGCTGCTCCGGGAGAACGCCCTGTCCTCGCAGGTGAAGCGTCGCGAACGCGAGGTGCTGCTCGAGCTGCCGGTCCTCGCCGAGCTGATGGCTCTCGCCGTCGCCGCCGGGGAGGGGCCGGTCACGGCGCTCGCGCGGGTCGTCGAGCGCTCCGACGGCGCTTTCTCCGACGACCTCGGCTGGGTGCTCCGCGAGGTCCGCACGGGCACCCCCCTCGCGCTCGCTCTCGAGACGATGGCCGCACGCTCCGGCCTGCCGCCGGTCTCCCGCTTCGCACAGACCCTCGCCGTGTCCGTCGAGCGCGGCACCCCGCTGGCCGACGTGCTCCACTCCCAGGCCCACGACGTACGCGAGGCCGCTCGCCGACAGCTCATCGAGTCGGCCGCGCGCCGCGAGGTCCTGATGATGGTCCCCGTCGTGTTCCTCGTGCTGCCGGTGACCGTCGTCTTCGCCTTCTGGCCGGGCTTCATCGGCCTGGAGCTGACCCCCTGACCCCTCCCGGCGGCCGACGCCGCCACTGCAGAAAGGAGCACCTCGGTGCGCAACTCCTCCTTCACGACACTCGTGGTGACCGCGTACGCGCGTCTGGTCCTCGCCGCCACCCTCGGTGCCGCTGCCCGGCGGCGTGACGAGCGCGGTGACGTGCCCGGCTGGGTCCTCGTCACCGTGATGACCGCCGGTCTGGTGGCAGGTCTCACCGCCATCGCAGGTCCGCAGCTCAACGCGATGCTGCAGGCGGCGCTCTCCTCGGTCAACGGCTGACCGGTGCGCAGGACGCCCCGACGCGAGGAGAGCGGGGTCGCCGTCGTCGACTTCGTGCTCGTGGCGGCGGTGCTCGTCCCGCTCGTCCTCGGACTGATCCAGCTGGGCCTCGTGCTCCACGTACGCAACACCCTCACCTCGGCCGCCTCCGAAGGAGCCCGGGTGGCCGCCGCGTACGACCGGGGCCCCGTCGACGCCGAGGCCCGCGTACGCAGCCGCCTCTCCGGCGTCCTCGGCGGAGACCTCGGCACGAGCATCTCGGTGTCCCCGACCACGGTGGCCGGGGCACAGGCCTGGTCGGTCGAGGTCTCGGCCACGGTCCCGCCGCTGGGCATCGGCTCGGTCGGCATCCCGGTCTCGGGCAACGCCCGCGCGATCGAGGAGGTGCTGCCGTGACCCGGGCCGGTGACGAGCGGGGCTCGGGTCTGGTGGAGCTCACCTGGCTCGTGGTCCTGCTCCTGGTGCCCCTGCTGTACGTGGTGCTGACCGTCTTCGAGACCCAGCGCGCCGCGTACGCCGTCACCTCCGCCTCCCAGGCCGCCGGCCGTGCGTTCGCGCTCGCTCCCGACACCGCCACCGCGGACAGCCGGGCGCGGGCGACGGTCGAGCTGACCTTGGCCGATCAGGGGGTCGACTCCGATCGTGCTGCGGTGTCGACCTCCTGCAGTCCGTCGTGCCTGGTGCCCGGCTCGGTCGTCGAGGTCACGGTGACGACCGCGGTCCCGCTCCCGCTGCTGCCGGCGATGTTCGGTGAGCAGCCGAGCGTCTCGGTGAGCAGCACCCAGCTGACCCCGCTCGGCGACTTCCAGGAGAGCCGATGAGCGCCCCAGCGGCCGCCCGCGGTCGTGCCGCTGACGAGCGCGGCCAGGTCACGGTGCTGGTGGTGGGCTTCTTCCTCGTCGTCGCCACCCTGGTCGCCGTGGTCGTCGACGCCTCCGCGGCCTATCTGCAGCGCCAGCGACTCGCGAACCTCGCTGACGGCGCCGCGCTCGCCGCGGCCGACGCCGTCGACCTCGACACCCTGTACGCCCAGGGTGTGGGGGAGTCCCTGCCGCTCAGCGACGCCGCGGCGCAGCAGCAGGTCGGCGCCTACCTCGCCCGCGCCGCCACCGACGTCGAGGGGCTCGACTGGACCGTCTCCGCGACCGGTGACGAGGTGACCGTGCAGGTCAGCGGCATGCTCGACCTGCCGCTCGGGGTGCCGGGCGTGGCCGACTCCGTGCGCGTCACCGCGACCGGTGCGGCGCAGGCATCTCTCGGCTGAGCCCTCGGAGGCGGGTAGGAAGGCCGCATGACGACCTCGACCCCTCTCGGTGCCGCCGCCGGCGCGTGCCCCTGCGGTCGCCCCGCCGCGTACGCCGCCTGCTGCGGCCCGCTGCACGACCGCGCTCGGGAGGCGACGACGGCCGAGGAGCTGATGCGCTCGCGCTACGCCGCGTACGCCACGGGCCGCGAGGACCACCTCTTCCGCACCTGGCACCCCCGCACTCGTCCGGACCGGGTGACCGCCACCCCGGGCACGACCTGGACGGGCCTGACGGTGCTCGACGTGGTCGACGGCGGACCCGACGACACCCACGGGGTCGTCGAGTTCCGGGCGACGTGGCACGACGTCGACGGGGGAGCGGGCGCCCTGCACGAGCGCAGCCGGTTCGAGCGACGCGCCCACCGCTGGGTGTACGTCGACGGCGACCCCGTCCAGACCCCGTGACGACGCGCCACCACCCCTGAGGACCGCTGACGTGCGACGGACCTGACACATTTCGACCGGATCGGAAGTCTGGCCCCCTCGGTGGGGTTGCGGTGTTCAACCGAGGGCAGTCGGCTAGTGGCGAGGTCCAGCCCTCCGCTTCGCCTGCACAGCCCGCACCAGGAGTGTCGAGATGTCCAGTCCCACCCAGCACGCCGCCCGCGCCAAGGCCACCGTCGAGCTCTTCGACGCTCTCGTGGCCAGCGAGGCGGACCACGAGCGTTCCCGCCTGCGCCACGAGATCGTCGAGACCAACATGCCGGTCGCCGAGGCGATCGCGTCGCGCTACTCCAACCGGGGCGTCGACGTCGACGACCTCCGCCAGGTCGCCTACATGGGCATGGTCAAGGCCGTCGCCGGCTTCGACCCCACCTACGGCAGCGACTTCCTCCAGTACGCCGTCCCCACCGTCACCGGTGAGGTCAAGCGCTACTTCCGTGACTCCGGCTGGGTCGTACGCCCGCCCCGTCGCATCCAGGAGCTGCAGGCACGGGTCTCCCGTGCCAACAACGACCTGTCCCAGCGTCTCGGTCGCGCCGCGCGGCCCACCGAGATCGCCGCCGAGCTCGAGATCGACCTCGACGAGGTCATCGAGGCGCTCGGCGCGTACGGCTGTTTCCGGCTGGCGTCCCTCGACCTCCCGGTCGGTGAGGACGAGTCGACGGTCGGAGACCACATCCGCAGCGACGACCAGGACCTGGCGCACGCCGAGAACAGGCTGCTGCTGGGCAGTGCGATGCAGGCGCTCAGTGACCGCGATCGGCGCATCCTCACCCTGCGCTTCGGCCTGGGGTGGACCCAGGAGCGCATCGCGCAGGACATCGGCGTCACGCAGATGCAGGTCTCACGGCTGCTGACGCGCATCCTCAAGGACCTGCGCGGCGAGCTGCAGGTGCCCGAACCGACCTGATCGGTGCACCTGGGTCGACCCGGTCCGGGCCGGTCGACTCAGGTGTGGTCGAGCTGCAGTCCGCGCCGCTCGACGACCTCGGCAGCGATCTGCCTCAGCTTGACGTTGCGGGTCTGGGAATAGCGGCGCAGCACCTCGAAGGCGCGGTCGACGGAGATGTCGAACCGCTCCATCAGGATTCCCTGGGCCAGCCCGATCAGGTGGCGGGAGTCGACCGCTGCACGCAGCTGCTCGCCCTCCCGGGCCGCGGCGAGCGCGACCGAGGCGTGCGCCCCGTAGATCTTGGCCATCTCGACGTCGTCGGCGCTGAAGGTCGGGTGCCGGAGGCGTACAGGTTCAGTGCCCCGTGGGTCTCGGAGTGGGTGAAGAGACGGACGCTGAGGATCGCCGAGATCCCCAGCTCGGCGACCTTGGGCCCCCACACAGGCCACCGCTCCTCGGTGGATAGGTCCTCGGCCACCAGGGTGTCGTGACCCCAGATCGCCTGCAGGCACGGGCCCTCGTTCATCTCCTGCTGCAGGGCGTCGGCGGTGCGGACGAGCTCGTCGGTCACCGCGATCGTCTCCAGACGGCGCCGGCCGTGGAGCAGCGTGATGCCCGCGTGCTCGCAGCGGATCGCGTCGCGGGCGATCTCGCAGATGCGGCTCGCGGTGCTCGCGACGTCGGGTGAGGACTCCAGGATCCTCGCCATGTCGGCGAACAGGGTGGCGTCGGGTGCTGTGGTCACGTCCCCATCCTTCCAGTCGATGCGGGGTCGGGGGCCGTACCCCGGGCGCACGTCCTCACCCAGCATCTCTTCCCCCGACCCGGGCGTCCACGCGTACGCCGGGCAGCGCATGCCGGCGCACACGGGCGCCCAGAGGGACCGACCGGGACGACCCCGGGCACCGCGTACGCTCCGTCTCGTGGCAGCACCCGACCTCGAGACCCAGATCAAGCAGCTGCGCGCGACCCTCCGCACGATCGAGCAGGTGCTCGACCCCGACGAGATGCGGCAGGAGATCGCAGAGCTCGGCGAGCAGGTGGCCGCGCCCGATCTGTGGGACGACCAGGCCAACGCGCAGCGGGTCACCGGCCGCCTGTCGACCCTGCAGGGACAGCTCGAGCGCTTCACCTCCCTGGAGGGCCGCCTCGACGACGTCGACGTGCTGGTCGAGCTCGCCCGCGAGGAGGGTGACGCCGACTCCCTCGCCGAGGCCGAGGCCGAGGTGCGACGGCTGCACAAGCTGGTCGAGTCGATGGAGGTCCGCACCCTGCTCAACGGCGAGTACGACGAGCGCGAGGCGCTCGTGACGATCCGTTCCGGGGCCGGCGGTGTCGACGCGGCCGACTTCGCCGAGATGCTGATGCGCATGTACGTGCGCTGGGCCGAGCGCAATGACTACCCGGTCGAGGTCTTCGACACCTCCTACGCCGAGGAGGCCGGGCTGAAGTCCGCGACCTTCGCGGTGCACTCCCCGTACGCGTACGGCACCCTCAGCGTCGAGATGGGCACCCACCGGCTGGTGCGGATCAGCCCCTTCGACAACCAGGGCCGCCGTCAGACCTCCTTCGCGGCGGTCGAGGTCGTGCCGGTGCTGGAGCAGACCGACGAGATCGACGTCCCCGACGAGGAGATCCGCGTCGACGTCTATCGCTCCTCGGGCCCGGGCGGTCAGTCGGTCAACACGACCGACTCGGCCGTACGCCTCACGCACATCCCCACCGGCACGGTGGTCTCGTGCCAGAACGAGAAGTCCCAGCTGCAGAACAAGGCCTCGGCGATGGTCATCCTCAAGGCCAAGCTGCTGGCGCTGAAGCGGGCCGAGGAGCGCGCCGAGATCGACGCCCTGCGCGGCGACGTGCAGGGCTCGTGGGGCGACCAGATGCGCTCGTACGTCATGCACCCGTACCAGATGGTCAAGGACCTGCGCACCGAGCAGGAGTCGGGCAACACCCAGGGCGTGCTCGACGGTGAGATCGACGCCTTCCTTGAGGCGGGCATCCGCTGGCGTCGAGGTGCCGACGCCTGATCGTGCCCGTTCAGCCGGCGCGGGTGTCGAGCTGCTCGAGGGCGTGCAGGCACCACGCCACGAGCTGGGATTCCAGCGCCTGCGGTCCCTCCTCGGCGGTGAGGTCCTGGCGCTCGACCTCGCACGCGATCCAGGTGTCGCCGACGCGGCCCTCGGAGCGCAGCTGCCCGTCGCCGCAGGTGGTGGTGACGGCCTGCACGCCGACCCTCGGCAGGTCCGCCAGCTCCTCGCAGTCCTCGCGGGCACGGACGGCGCGCGTGAGCACCACGCCGCGGCGGGGGCTGACGACGGGGGCGAACACGGTGACGGCTGCGGCCCGGGCGCCCGGCGCCCGGCCGGGGACGACGCCGTCGCGCAGCTCCCACCGGCAGCCGTACTCCGCCACCGGTTGCGACGTCGTCCCGGCCGAGGTCTCGATCGCGACCGGGTCGCCGGGCACGGTGCGCTGCAACGCCGGCAGCGGCGTCCCTCGGCGGAGGCCGAGCGTACGCCGCACCTCGTCCACCTCGAGCAGCTCGCAGAAGTCGACCCGGGCGAGATCCGCGGCCCTCGCGAGCTCGGTCAGACGTGCCGCCGGGTCCTGGTCCGCCCCGCCGCTCGTCGACGTCGGCGCCTCGGTGCGCGGACGCGGTGCGTCCGTCGATGAGTCCTGCTCGCCACCGAGCACGCTGCAGCCGGCGAGCGCGACGGTCGCGGTGGCGACGGCGGCGCCGCGGCGGAGCGTACGACGGCGAGGCACCCCGACACCCTAGGCGTGCTCGCCTAGACTCCGAGCGCCGCCGGATCCTCGATCCCGACCCGTCGGCTGCCCGTCGACACCCCGTCATCGATGGCCGTCCAGAGCGCCTCGAGACGCCCCGAGCAGGTGGAGCCACCGACACCCGTGATCCGATTCGAGCAGGTCACCAAGGCCTACAAGGGCCAGAGCCGCCCTGCCCTCGAGGACATCGACGTCGAGGTCGCCGAGGGTGAGTTCGTCTTCGTCGTGGGCGCCTCGGGGTCGGGCAAGTCGACGCTGTTGAAGCTGATCCTGCGCGAGGACCGGCCCACGAGCGGCAAGGTCTGGGTCGACGGGCGCGACGTGGCGCGCATGTCCTCCTGGCGGGTGCCGAAGCTGCGCCGGGAGGTCGGCACGGTCTTCCAGGACTTCCGTCTGCTGCCGACGAAGAACGTCCGCGACAACGTCGCCTTCGCCCTGCAGGTCATCGGCACGCCGCGCAAGGAGGTCAAGCGCCTGGTGCCTGAGACACTCGAGATGGTGGGGCTGGAGGGCAAGGCGAAGTCGCTGCCCGACCAGCTCTCCGGCGGCGAGCAGCAGCGGGTCGCGATCGCCAGGGCCTTCGTGAACCGGCCGCGCATCCTGATCGCCGACGAGCCGACCGGCAACCTGGACCCGACGACGTCGGTCGGCATCATGAAGCTGCTCGACCGCATCAACCGCACCGGCACGACGGTGGTGATGGCCACGCACGACTCCGGCGTGGTCGACCAGATGCGCAAGCGCGTCATCGAGCTGTCCCACGGCCGCTTGGTGCGTGACCACTCCCGCGGTGTCTACGGCACCGACGGCCAGGGCTGAGGAGGTCCGTTGCAGTTCTCCTACGTGTTCTCCGAGCTAGGCACCGTGCTGCGGCGCAACCTGACGATGACGATCTCGCTCGTCGTCACGATCTTCGTGTCCCTGACGCTGGTCGGCATGGGGCTGCTGCTCAACAGCCAGGCCGACAAGGCCGAGGAGTACCTCGGGTCCCGGCTGCAGATCACCGCCTTCCTGTGCAACGACAACTCCGTCGGCGCGACCTGCCTGGACGGTGAGGCCACGGCCGCGCAACGCGAGGCCGTGGAGGCGGAGCTGGAGTCCAACCCCCAGGTCGCCGACTGGTACGTCGAGTCCAAGGCCGAGGCGTACCGCAAGTTCCAGGAGATCTACTCCGGCAAGGCGGAGTCGCGCCAGCGCATCTTCCAGACCGTGAAGCCCCGTGACCTCCAGGTCTCCTACTGGGTGCAGCTGAAGGACCCGCAGCGTTTCGCCGGCATCGAGTCGGCCTTGCTCTCGCTGCCCGGCGTCGACACGGTGCGGGACCTGCGCGACGTGCTGAAACCGCTCTACTTCTGGATGGACGCCTTCAAGTGGGGGGCCATCGGCATCGCCGGCTGCCTGCTCGTCGCGGCCATGCTGCAGGTGGGCAACACGATCCGCATGGCCGTCTACTCACGCCGTCGCGAGATCGGCATCATGCGTCTGGTGGGGGCGTCGCGGGCCTACATCCAGCTGCCGTTCGTGCTGGAGTCCTTCCTCGCCGCACTCCTCGGGGTGGCCCTCGCAGCGGGCGCCCTCGTGGCCTTCATGCACTACGTCGTCTACGGCGTCCTTGTCCCCGGCTCGGACCTGATCGCCTGGATCGGGTGGGAGGACGCCTTCTCCGCGATCGCGTACGTCGGCGCCGTCGGCGCCGTCCTCGCGCTGGTCCCGACACTCGTGATGACGCGCAAATACCTCAAGGTGTGACGCGGGCGCCCTACCGTGGCGAGGAGCGGTTCCTCTTCCCCCCGAGTCAGGACACCCGTGAGCACTTCCCCTTCCCCAGGCACGCCTGCGCGCAGACGGCGTGGCGTGAGCGCGTACGTCGTGGTGACCCTGGCGCCCCTGCTCGTCGTCGCCGGCCCGGCGCTCGTCCCTGTCGCGGACGGCCCGGGCGCGGCCACGGCCGGTGACCTCGACGACCGCAAGCGGTCCAACGACGAGGACATCGCCGCCGCGCAGGACGAGCTGGAGGAGACCAGCTCCGGCCTGCAGCGGGC
This sequence comes from Nocardioidaceae bacterium, assembly GCA_018672315.1. NCBI lineage: Bacteria > Bacillati > Actinomycetota > Actinomycetes > Propionibacteriales > Nocardioidaceae > Nocardioidaceae bacterium. Next base: position 2,058,759 of record CP076053.1, read on the forward strand.
AACCGCCGCGCTGATGGAGGCCGAGGGGCGTCTCGACGACGCCGAACGTCGCCTCAGCAGCGCCCGGGCCGAGCTCACCGCCGCGGAGGTGATCGACCAGCAGATGCAGCGCGAGCTGGACGAGGCGGTAGCGGCGTTGCAGCAGGCACGTGCCGAGCTGCGCGAGGAACGCCGCAAGCTCGATCGGCGCCGCGGCAGGCTCGGATCGTTGGCCGCCTCGTCCTACCAGGCGGCCGACACCCAGCTGATGCGACTGACCGCGCTGTTCAACGCTCGCGACGTCTCCACCGTGACGGTGCAGCTGAACACCGCCCGCAACCTCCTCGACAAGGAGCTCACCGGTCTCGACCGGCTGCGCGCCACCGAGGTGCTGCTGACCGTCACCGAGGAGCAGGTGGCGGAGTTCAAGCAGCAGGTCGCGGCCCGGCGGGCAGCCGCGGCGGCGAACCTCCGGCGCATCGAGACCCTCGAGGCCCAGGCGGTCGCGTACGCCGAGGAGGTCGCCACCTTCGTGGAGGCCCGGGAGGCGGCGCAGGCGAAGGCGGAGCAGGCCAAGCAGCGTGACCTGGCCATGCTGAGCGAGCTCGAGCAGGAGCGCGACCGCATCGGGGACCTGCTGCGCCGTCGGGCGGCCGAGGCACGCCGGCGGGCAGCCGAGGAGGCCGCGGCCGAGGAGGCCGCGGCCGAGGCAGCCGCGAAACGCAGGGCAGCCGCCGAGGCACGCAGCGCGAACCGGTCGCGGAGCAACGGCGGTGGCTCAGGTGGCTCGGGTGGCTCGGGTGGCTCCGGCGGGTCCGGTGGTTCCAGCGGCGGGCTGCTCGCGCCACCGGTCGACGGATACCTCACCTCGAGCTTCGGCTACCGCACCCACCCGATCTACGGCTACCGCTCCTTCCACGACGGCGTGGACTACGGCGCGGGGCGCTGCGGGGTCCCGATCCGGGCGGCCGCGTCCGGGCAGGTGGTCTCCCGCTACTTCCAGACCGCGTACGGCAACCGGCTGATCGTGGACCACGGACTGATCGGCGGCGCCGGCATCGCGACGATCTACAACCACGCGTCGCGCTACACCGTGAGCGCGGGGCAGAACGTCTCGCGGGGCCAGGTGATCGGGTACGTCGGCGACACCGGATGGTCCACCGGCTGCCACCTGCACTTCACGGTGCTCCGCAACGGCACGGCCGTGGACCCGTTGGGCTACCTCTGAGGCCGTACGCCGGGGCTCTGCCCTCACTCGTACGGACCAGCGACCCGCATCCGGACCCCCCGGTTTGCATGTGTCGGGCAGGTGCCGCTAAAGTTTCATCTCGTTGCCACGGAGCGGCGGAGAGCACGACCTGAAGGTCGGGTGATCGGCCCGGGCAGCACCAGCTCGAGCATCACCCAGCAAGCACGACTCGCTGAGTGGCTCGACTCCCGGCACCACGAACGGCCAGGATCCTCGGTTTGACCGGGACCCGCACGGCAGGTAAGTTTGGTCGGGTTGCTTCGGATGGGGTCCACTTGTGGTGGGGTCTGGCGGGGTGTCTGATTCTTGAGAACTCAACAGTGTGCTAAAAGTCGACGAATTAGTTTGTATTTGCCTCGTCGGTTCTCGCTCTTTGGAGTGTTGATCGGCGACTGTTGTATGCGATCATATGCCGCGTTTGTGGTTATGGTTTTTTCAACGGAGAGTTTGATCCTGGCTCAGGACGAACGCTGGCGGCGTGCTTAACACATGCAAGTCGAGCGGTAAGGCCCCTTCGGGGGTACACGAGCGGCGAACGGGTGAGTAACACGTGAGCAATCTGCCCTTCACTCTGGGATAACCATCGGAAACGGTGGCTAATACCGGATATGACCACTCCCGGCATCGGGTGGTGGTGGAAAGTTCTGGCGGTGGAGGATGAGCTCGCGGCCTATCAGCTTGTTGGTGGGGTAATGGCCTACCAAGGCGACGACGGGTAGCCGGCCTGAGAGGGTGACCGGCCACACTGGGACTGAGACACGGCCCAGACTCCTACGGGAGGCAGCAGTGGGGAATATTGGACAATGGGCGAAAGCCTGATCCAGCAACGCCGCGTGAGGGATGACGGCCTTCGGGTTGTAAACCTCTTTCATCCATGACGAAGCGCAAGTGACGGTAGTGGAAGAAGAAGCACCGGCCAACTACGTGCCAGCAGCCGCGGTAATACGTAGGGTGCGAGCGTTGTCCGGAATTATTGGGCGTAAAGGGCTCGTAGGCGGTCAGTCGCGTCGGGAGTGAAAACACGAGGCTTAACTCCGTGCCTGCTTCCGATACGGGCTGACTAGAGGTATGCAGGGGAGAATGGAATTCCTGGTGTAGCGGTGAAATGCGCAGATATCAGGAGGAACACCGGTGGCGAAGGCGGTTCTCTGGGCATTACCTGACGCTGAGGAGCGAAAGTGTGGGGAGCGAACAGGATTAGATACCCTGGTAGTCCACACCGTAAACGTTGGGCGCTAGGTGTGGGACTCATTCCACGAGTTCCGTGCCGCAGCTAACGCATTAAGCGCCCCGCCTGGGGAGTACGGCCGCAAGGCTAAAACTCAAAGGAATTGACGGGGGCCCGCACAAGCGGCGGAGCATGCGGATTAATTCGATGCAACGCGAAGAACCTTACCTGGGTTTGACATATGCGAGAACCTGTTGGAGACAGCAGGCTCTTTGGACACTCGTATACAGGTGGTGCATGGTTGTCGTCAGCTCGTGTCGTGAGATGTTGGGTTAAGTCCCGCAACGAGCGCAACCCTCGTCTTATGTTGCCAGCACGTCATGGTGGGGACTCATAAGAGACTGCCGGGGTCAACTCGGAGGAAGGTGGGGATGACGTCAAATCATCATGCCCCTTATGCCCAGGGCTTCACGCATGCTACAATGGCCGGTACAAAGGGCTGCGATACCGTAAGGTGGAGCGAATCCCAAAAAGCCGGTCTCAGTTCGGATTGGGGTCTGCAACTCGACCCCATGAAGTCGGAGTCGCTAGTAATCGCAGATCAGCAACGCTGCGGTGAATACGTTCCCGGGCCTTGTACACACCGCCCGTCACGTCACGAAAGTTGGCAACACCCGAAGCCGGTGGCCCAACCTCTTTGAGGGGGGAGCCGTCGAAGGTGGGGCGAGCGATTGGGACGAAGTCGTAACAAGGTAGCCGTACCGGAAGGTGCGGCTGGATCACCTCCTTTCTAAGGAGCACATCTGGCATCGGCGTTCCCGTGTGGGGGCGTGTGGTGTCCAGGTTTCCCGCATTGCGGCAGCGAGTGTCTGTCGGTGCGGGGGGCTCAGTAGTGGAATCGTCGACTATTCACGTCGTGCCTCGTGTGGCGCGGTCTTGTCAGTACTACTCGTGCGGTTCGTCCGTGTGGGTGTGGAACCTCGGGGTCGTTCGTCCGGTGGGGTGGGTGTGGGCACACTGTTGGGTCCTGAAGGATCAGGCGTTTGTCTGGTGTTTCAGTGCGGGCCTTACGCATGTCGCTGATGTGGTGTGTGGGGGTGTCGTTTGTTGTTTGAGAACTTCACAGTGGACGCGAGCATCTTGTAGCAATATTTGTTTGATGTCTTTAGTGGTGTGTTGTTTGACAAGCTACTAAGGGCACATGGTGGATGCCTTGGCACCAAGAGCCGATGAAGGACGTAGGAGCCTGCGATAAGCCCTGGGGAGTTGGCAACCGAGCTGTGATCCGGGGATGTCCGAATGGGGAAACCCAGCTGGAGTCATGTCCAGTTACCTCTGCTTGAACACATAGAGCAGTTGGAGGGAACGTGGGGAAGTGAAACATCTCAGTACCCACAGGAAGAGAAAACAAGAGTGATTCCGAAAGTAGTGGCGAGCGAAATCGGATGAGGCCAAACTTGCATCGTGTGATAGCCGGCAGGCGTTGCGGTGTGAGGGTTGTGGGGCCGATTTGTCTGTGCTGCCGTACAGGCGCGGAGTAAGAAATCCAGGATGAGGTCGAACCGGGTTGGGAAGCCCGGCCGTAGAGGGTGAGAGCCCCGTAGACGTAAGTTCTGGACTCCGGATCGTGACCCCAAGTAACACGGAACCCCTGAAATTCCGTGTGAATCTGGCGGGACCACCCGTTAAGCCTAAATACTCCTTGGTGACCGATAGCGGACAAGTACCGTGAGGGAAAGGTGAAAAGTACCCCTGGCGGGGAGTGAAATAGTACCTGAAACCATGTGCCTACAATCCGTCGGAGCGCGCATTCGTGTGTGTGACGGCGTGCCTTTTGAAGAATGAGCCTGCGAGTTAGCGTTGTGTTGCGAGGTTAACCAGTGGTGGGAAGCCGTAGCGAAAGCGAGTCCGAACAGGGCGTTTGAGTAGCACGATCTAGACCCGAAGCGGAGTGATCTATCCATGGGCAGGTTGAAGCGCGGGTAAGACCGCGTGGAGGACCGAACCCACCAGGGTTGAAAACCTGGGGGATGACCTGTGGATAGGGGTGAAAGGCCAATCAAACTCCGTGATAGCTGGTTCTCCCCGAAATGCATTTAGGTGCAGCGTCGTGTGTTTCTTGCCGGAGGTAGAGCACTGGATGGTCTAGGGGGCCCACAAGCTTACCGAAATCAACCAAACTCCGAATGCCGACAAGTGAGAGCGCGGCAGTGAGACTGCGGGGGATAAGCTCCGTAGTCGAGAGGGAAACAGCCCAGACCATCAGCTAAGGCCCCTAAGCGGTGACTAAGTGGAAAAGGATGTGGAGTCGCAGAGACAACCAGGAGGTTGGCTTAGAAGCAGCCATCCTTGAAAGAGTGCGTAATAGCTCACTGGTCAAGTGATTCTGCGCCGACAATGTAGCGGGGCTCAAGTCATCCGCCGAAGCTATGGCATTCACACTCCCTTTGTTGGGATCATCGGCCCGGGTTTTCCTGGGTCCAGTGGTGTGGATGGGTAGGGGAGCGTCGTGTGGGGGGTGAAGCGGTCGAGTGATCGAGCCGTGGACGCCACACGAGTGAGAATGCAGGCATGAGTAGCGAATCCAATGTGAGAAACATTGGCGCCGAATGATCAAGGGTTCCAGGGTCAAGCTAATCTGCCCTGGGTAAGTCGGGACCTAAGGCGAGGCCGACAGGCGTAGTCGATGGACAACGGGTTGATATTCCCGTACCGGCAAAGCAGCGCCCATGACGAGGCCGGTGATGCTAAGTGCCCTGAACTCCACAGATCCTTCGGGACAGTTGGAGGGATGCGCACGACCCGATCCGGTAGTAGTCAAGCGATGGGGTGACGCAGGAAGGTAGCCAGTCCGTGGCGATGGTTGTCCACGGCTAAGGGTGTAGGGCGAGCAGTAGGTAAATCCGCTGCTCTTGTGCCTGAGACCTGATGGGGAGCCCGTATGGGTGAAGCTGGTGATCCTATGCTGTCGAGAAAAACCTCTAGCGAGCTGTGCGCCGCCCGTACCCCAAACCGACTCAGGTGATCAGGTAGAGAATACCAAGGCGATCGAGTGAACCATGGTTAAGGAACTCGGCAAAATGCCCCCGTAACTTCGGGAGAAGGGGGGCCGGATGCGTGAACACCCTCGCGGTGGTAAGCGTTGATGGCCGCAGAGACCAGGCCCAAGCGACTGTTTACTAAAAACACAGGTCCGTGCGAAGTTGAAAGACGATGTATACGGACTGACTCCTGCCCGGTGCTGGAAGGTTAAGGGGACGTGTTAGCAGCTTTTGGTTGCGAAGCGCAGAACTTAAGCCCCAGTAAACGGCGGTGGTAACTATAACCATCCTAAGGTAGCGAAATTCCTTGTCGGGTAAGTTCCGACCTGCACGAATGGAGTAACGACTTGGGCGCTGTCTCAACCATGGACTCGGCGAAATTGCACTACGAGTAAAGATGCTCGTTACGCGCGGCAGGACGGAAAGACCCCGGGACCTTTACTATAGTTTGGTATTGGTGTTTGGTTCGGCTTGTGTAGGATAGGTGGGAGACTGTGAAGCGCACACGCCAGTGTGTGTGGAGTCATCGTTGAAATACCACTCTGGTCGTACTAGATGTCTAACCTAGGTCCATTATCTGGATCAGGGACAGTGCCTGATGGGTAGTTTAACTGGGGCGGTTGCCTCCTAAATGGTAACGGAGGCGCTCAAAGGTTCCCTCAGCCTGGTTGGCAATCAGGTTTCGAGTGTAAGTGCACAAGGGAGCTTGACTGTGAGAGTGACACCTCGAGCAGGGACGAAAGTCGGAACTAGTGATCCGGCGCTGGCATGTGGAAGCGGCGTCGCTCAACGGATAAAAGGTACCCCGGGGATAACAGGCTGATCTTCCCCAAGAGTCCATATCGACGGGATGGTTTGGCACCTCGATGTCGGCTCGTCGCATCCTGGGGCTGGAGTAGGTCCCAAGGGTTGGGCTGTTCGCCCATTAAAGCGGCACGCGAGCTGGGTTTAGAACGTCGTGAGACAGTTCGGTCCCTATCCGCCGCGCGCGTAGGAAACTTGAGAAAGGCTGTCCCTAGTACGAGAGGACCGGGATGGACGAACCTCTGGTGTGCCAGTTGTTCTGCCAAGAGCACGGCTGGTTGGCTACGTTCGGAAGTGATAACCGCTGAAAGCATCTAAGCGGGAAGCACGTTTCAAGATGAGGTTTCCCACCCCTTGTGGGGTAAGGCCCCCAGTAGACGACTGGGTTGATAGGCCGGAGGTGTACAGCAGTGATGCCTAGCCGACCGGTACTAATAGGCCGAGGGCTTGTCACACATCACACCTCTAGGGTCATCAAATCGTGTGCTCAAGGAAGTGTTGCGCGTCCACTGTGTGGTTCTGGAACCACGAACGACCCCATGGTCACCCCGGTTTTTCGGGTGTGGTCGGGGGCGTGTTCGAATTCCATAGTGTTACGGCGGCCATAGCGTGAGGGAAACACCCGGTCCCATTCCGAACCCGGAAGTTAAGCCTCACAGCGCCGATGGTACTGCAATCGCGAGGTTGTGGGAGAGTAGGACGTCGCCGGACTTCTTTTCGAAAGGGGAGTCACGTTGAGAAATCAACGTGACTCCCCTTTTGGTGTTGGAGGAGGATGAGGACCATGGCACGTGAAGCTGGCGTCAAGGTCGTGGCGCAGAACCGTAAGGCGCGGTACGACTACGCGATCGAGGACACCTGGGAAGCCGGGCTGGTGCTCGTGGGCACCGAGGTGAAGTCGCTGCGCGCCGGACGCGCGTCCCTCGTCGACGGCTTCGGCGAGATCGACCGGGGTGAGGCGTACCTGCACGGGGTGCACATCCCCGAGTACACCGAGGGCACGTGGACCAACCACGAGCCCAGGCGCGTACGCAAGATGCTGCTGCACCAGCACGAGATCGACCGCATCGACTCCCGCGTACGCGAGCGCGGGTTCACGCTCATCCCGCTGTCGCTGTACTTCAAGGACGGCAAGGCGAAGGTCGAGATCGGTCTCGCGCGGGGCAAGAAGTCCTACGACAAGCGCCATGCGATCGCGGAGCGTCAGGCCAACCGGGAGAAGCAGCAGGCCCTCGGTCGTCAGCTGAAGGGCTACGAGTGAGTCTGACCGACCGAGACGTCCCGTCCTGGTTGAAACGTCACGAGATCCCGGGGATCGTCGACGTGCACGTGCACTTCCTGCCACCGAGGATCCAGGCGGCCGTCTGGGCGCAGTTCGACCAGGCCGGCCCGAAGATCGGCCGTCCCTGGCCGATCACCTACCGGGGATCGGTCGAAGAGCGCGTCCAGCAGCTTCAGGCGCTGGGCGTACGCAGGTTCGGGACGCTGCCGTACGCGCACAAGCCCGGGATCGCGGAGTTCCTGAACGACTGGGCGTGGCAATTCGCGGACGCGACGCCTGCCGCGATGCGCTCGGCGACGTTCTATCCCGAGCCTGAGGCGACGACGTACGTGGCCGAGCGCCTCGCGGACGGCGCTGACGTGTTCAAGGTGCACGTGCAGGTGGGGGAGTTCGACGTACGCCACCCGGATCTCGATCCGGTGTGGGCGCAGCTCGCCGAGGCCGGGACGCCGGTGGTGCTGCACGCCGGGTCGGGCCCGGTCGGCAACGAGTTCACCGGACCGACCCCCGTACGCTCCGTGCTCGAGCGGCATCCCGGCCTTGCTCTCGTCATGGCGCACTCAGGTGCGCCGGAGTTCGAGGCGTTCCTCGCGATGGCCGAGGGCTTCGAGCACGTCCTGGTGGACACCACGATGGTGTTCACCGACTTCTTCGACACGCTGGGTGGCGCCTTCCCCGACGAGCTGCTGCCGCGGTACGAGGCACTGGGCCGTGCGGGCAAGGTGTTGCTCGGCTCGGACTTCCCGACGATCCCGTACCCGTACGCCCACCAGCTCGAGTCGCTCGAGCGGCTGGGCTTCGGCAGCGACTGGCTGCGCGCGGTGTGCTGGGACAACCCCCGTCGTCTCTTCGAGGTGCCCGAGGTGCCCGAGGTTTCCGAAGCCCCCGAGGACGCGTGAGCCGGGCGGGAATACCCGGTGGCCTCGTTGCGCTGTGCCCCGTAGACTGCAGAGTCTGATTGACAACTCCAGAGGGGCTGATCGGTTTCGACTTGGGACGTTGGTCCCAGGGGAAGCGGGTCGAGAAGCCAGCGTCATCTCGTAAACGATCGCTGGAACCAACAAGTGCCGACTCTAAGCGCACTAACTTCGCTCTCGCTGCCTGAGCAGTGATCGAAGGGTCAGTCCGGGCATCCGTCTCCGTCCCGGGTCCTGATCTCATCAAGGGGACTTGCCCACCGGTTCTGTCACGGTGACCGGTGGGGACTTTTTCCGTGACTGCGTCCGTCAGCGACATGTTCGTGTGAGCGCTGGGACAGAGAACACGACCACCCACGGACTACACCCGTAGAAGACCTGGTACGGCGCTCGAGGACGCGGGTTCGATTCCCGCCAGCTCCACCAGCGACACAGCCCTCTGACGAGAGCCGCTCCGACACCGCGTCGGGGCGGCTCTCGTGCGTCGGACGGTGAGGAGCGCCGACCACCGCCATCGGTGGGTGCTCACGGTGTCGAGGACCGTCGCCACGCCTCGGGCGTGACGCCGCACCACCGCTTGAACGCGCGCCGGAACCCGGAGGCGTCGTGGTAGCCCAGCAGGTGCGCCACCGTCGCGACCGGGAGCCCGTCGGCCAGGTGGCCGGTGGCACGACGCGCCAGGAGGTCGTCGCGCACCTCTCGGAATCCGGTGCCCTCGTTCGCGAGCCTGCGCGCCAGCGTGCGCGCGCTGACGAAGAGCTCGGCGGCCGCCTCGTCCTCGGAGGGCACCCGGGTCGGGCTGGAGAGGAGCAGCCGCTCGAGGCGGCGGCGCGTGGAGTCCTCCTCGTACGCGGGTCGGCCCAGCTCGCTCGACAGGGCCTCGCACTGGGTCCGCGCCAGGTCGTGCATCGCGTGGCTCGCCGAGGCGTTGGGTGTGGAGGCGATCCGATGAGGGACGCGTACGCACAGCCCGCCCCCGTCGAAGTGCACCGGTCCCGGGAGCCAGTCGTGCGCCGAGGTCCCGGGATCATGGTGCGGGAACCAGGTCTCGATCTCCGCCGCCGGTCGGCCGAGGATGAAGCCGGCCAGGTCGCAGACGACCACGCTCAGCGCCTCGGCCATGCAACGCTCCACCTCGGGCGGCGCCGCGACGTCGAAGACGCAGTCGATCGCCAGCGCATCGTCCTGCTCCACCAACGCGAGGCGCAGGAACCCGACCCGCGTGGACGCGAAGTCCTGTGCCGCCTCCAGCGCGCTGCGCAGGTCGCTGCAGCTGGACACGAGGAAGCCGAGGGGCCCGTGCGCAGCGATCGTGAGCCGACGTCCCATCCGGAACCCGAAGCACGGATCCTCTGCCAGCCGCAGTGCGTTGTCGAGCACGCAGATCTGCTGCCGGGGCGACAGGGCAGCGTCGTCGCGGCGCAGCCGACCCTCGTCCAGGTCGGTGCCGTCGAGCAGCGGGGCGAGCCCGCCGGCCGGCAGACCCAGCTCCTGGGCGACGAGCAGGGTGTACGACCCCGGGGTCGACCCCGGCGCCGACCGACTCGCGGGCGGATCGACCATGCGCGCCAGTGTCGGAAAAAGACCCCCTGGCGTCAAGAGATGACCTTCCTGCGCCCGGTGACCGGCGCCACGATGAGGGCGTCGCGACCTCCGCGGCGTACGCCACTGGTGAGGAGAGCCGATGGGACAGGTCACCTTCGTCGAGCACGACGGCACCGACCATGAGGTCGGTATCGAGGAGGGCGCATCCCTGATGCGCCACGCCGTGGACAACCTCGTGCCCGGCATCGACGCGGACTGCGGGGGCGATGCGTCCTGCGGCACCTGTCACGTCATCGTCGACCAGGGGTGGTACGACCGGACCGGCTCGATCGGCGACGACGAGCAGCTCATGCTCGACATGACACCCGAACGCGCCGACACCTCACGACTGGCGTGCCAGATCGAGGTGACCGAGGAGCTCGACGGCCTCCAGGTGACCCTGCCCGAGTTCCAGATGTGAGGGGCCTGCGCCGATGACGATCAGCGGACAGTTCATGAGCGCCACCGCCTCGGTGGTGCCGATGCACTGGCAGGTCAGGGCGGCCCACCTGGTGCAGAAGAGCCTCGACCTCGCGGGGCTGGGAGCCCGGGTCCCGACCTTCACCGAGACCCCGCTCCCCGACGCCGCCCACGTGTCGCTCGCGGACATCGACCTGTCGAACCCGTTCCTGTGGCGGCAGCAGAAGTTCGAGGGGTACGCCGCTCGGCTGCGTGCGGAACAGCCCGTCCACCACGTCGCGGACAGCCCCTTCGGCGCCTTCTGGTCGGTGACCAGGCACGCCGACATCATGTACGTCGACAAGCACCACGACCTGTTCTCCGCCGAACCGATCATCACCCTCGGCGACCAGCCCAAGGGTCTGCCCGTCCGCACCTTCATCGCGATGGACCCACCCGAGCACGACGCCCACCGTCGGGCCGTGCAGGGCGTCGTGGCGCCGAGGAACCTCCAGGAGATGGAGGCGCTCATCCGTGAACGCACCACCGAGGTGCTCGACGGGCTGCCGGTGGGTGAGCCCTTCGACTGGGTCGAGCGCGTCTCGATCGAGCTCACGGCCCGGATGCTGGTGACCCTGCTCGACTTCCCGTACGAGCGTCGTCACGAGCTCGTCGTGTGGTCGGACCTCGCTGCCGCGAGCCCCGAGACGACCGGCGGGCTCGCCGTGCGCGACGACTTCTTCCCCGCCGTCGCCGAGGTCGCCAAGGCCTTCTCCGCTTTGTGGCGGGACAAGGAGGCCCGTATCAGGGCGGGCGAGGAGCCGGGTTTCGACCTGATGAGCCTGATGATCACCGACGAGGACACCAAGGACCTCATCCACCGGCCGATGGAGTTCCTCGGCAACCTCGCACTGCTCATCGTCGGCGGCAACGACACCACCCGCAACTCGATGAGCGGCGGCATCCTGGCGATGAGCCGGTGGCCCGACCAGCTCGAGATGCTGAAGGCGGACCGGTCCCTCATCCCCAACGCGGTCAGCGAGATCATCCGCTGGCAGACGCCGCTGGCGTACATGCGACGCGTGGCGACGCAGGACGTCGAGGTCGGCGGCGTCACCATCCGCAAGGGCGACAAGGTCGTCATGTGGTACGCCTCGGGCAACCGCGACGAGGAGAAGTTTCCTGACGGCGATCGGGTGGTCGTCGACCGCAAGAACGCCCGCAACCACGTGGCGTTCGGCTACGGCATCCACCGGTGCATGGGCAACCGGCTCGCCGAGCTGCAGCTGAAGATCCTGTGGGAGGAGCTGCTGACGCGCTTCGACTCTGTCGAGGTCGTCGAGGAGCCCGAGCGGGTGCAGTCGAACTTCGTGCGCGGCTACTCCCGCATGATGGTCCGCCTCACGCCGGTCGGCTGACGCGATGAGCGCGCACGATCGCACCTGCGTCGTCGTCGGCGCCGGTCACGCTGCCGTCGCCCTGGCGGCCGCGCTGCGACAGGGCGGGTGGACCGGCCCGATCCGTCTCATCGGCGAGGAGGGCGGACTGCCGTACGAACGGCCGCCGCTGTCGAAGTCGTTCCTCGCGGGCGAGAAGGCCCCCGATGCCTTCCCGTTGCGGCCGGCGTCCTTCTTCGCCACGCACGACATCGAGCTGATCGCGGCGCGCGCGGCACGACTCGATCGCGACGCCTGCGTCGTCGAGCTCGAGGACGGCGAGGAGGTGGCGTACGACAGGCTCGCCCTGGCCACCGGGGCCCGGCCGGTGCCGCTCGCCGTGCCTGGCGCCGATCTCGCCGGAGTGCACCTGCTGCGCAGCCTGGCCGACGTCGAGGCCATCCGCGCCGACCTCGCGCTCACGGGCGATGGAGCCCCGGTGGTGATGGTGGGCGGCGGGTACGTCGGCCTCGAGGCGGCGGCATCGCTGCGCGGACTCGGACACGACGTGACCGTGCTGGAGGCGGCCGACCGGGTGCTGGCCCGGGTGACCTCGCCGCCGGTCTCGGCGTTCTTCACGCGGCTGCACCACGAGGAGGGCGTACGCGTCGAGACCGGGGTCGAGGTCGTGGGTCTCGAGTCCGACGGGGGTGGACGAGCGGCACGGGTGCGCACCGCCGACGGAGGGTCCCACCAGGCCGACCTCGTCATCGTCGGGATCGGCGTACGCGCCTGCGCGGGCCTGGCCGAGGACGCCGGCCTCGAGGTCGACCGCGGCGTCGTCGTCGACGCGGGCTGCCGCACCTCCGACCCGGCCGTGGTCGCGCTGGGCGACTGCGCCCGCGTACGCCCCGACGACGGCGGGCCGGCCGTCTGCCTGGAGTCGGTGCCCAACGCCCGGGAGCAGGCCCGGGCGGCGGCCGCGACGCTGCTCGGACTGCCGCGGCCACCCGTGGCCGTGCCCTGGTTCTGGTCCGATCAGTACGACCTCACCCTGCAGACCGCCGGTGACGTCACCGGGCACGGCGAGATCGTCCTGCGCGGAGACCCGGGCAGCGGTCGCAGCTTCGCGGCGTTCCACCTGGACGACGGGCGGCTCGTCGGTGCGGACTGCGTGGCCCGCCCGCGCGAGTTCATGATGACCAGGAAGCTGCTGGCGGCCGGGACGAGCCCGGACCCGGCGCTGCTCGCGGACGAGTCCGTCGAGGTCCCGGAGATCATGGCGAGGCTGCTGACCGCCCGGCGCTGAGGGGACGCGCACGTAGGGTCGTGCGCATGAGGCGCGCTCGCGACGGCGGACCACGCGCCGTACGCCTCGCGCTGGCGGCCGGTCTGCTCGCTGCCGCCGCCTGCAGTGCCCCGGGATCCGATCCTGCGCAGCCGGAGGCGCCGACGGTGGCCCCGTCGGCGTCCGCGCGAAGTGACCCCTCGCGAGAGGTGACCCCTCGCGGAGGGGGGACGCTGCGGCCGAGGCCAGGTACCGTGCCTCCGCCGTGGCTCGGCACCCGCGTGCTGCCGGAGCGGGCCGACGGCTTCGGCGAGGTGCGACCGACACCGCGGCCGCTGCGGCGGCGTGCCTTCACGCTGCCGGGCAGCGTCGCCCCGGCGGCCGAGCTGCCGGGCGACGGTTTCGCCGGCCGCGTCGTGGCACCCGCCCCGGCACGGGTGATCGCGCGCTCCACCTGGGAGCCGAGGTGCCCGGTGGGGGCCGGGGAGCTCGCCTGGGTCCGGGTCGCCTTCCACGGCTTCGACGACGCCCGGCACACCGGTGAGCTGCTCGTCGCGAGCACCTGGGCCGAGGACGTCGTGGACGTCTTCGCCGAGCTGTACGCAGCCCGGTTCCCGATCGAGCAGATGCGCATCACCCGCGCCGAGGAGCTCGACGTGCCACCGACCGGCGACGGCAACAACACCGGTGCCTTCGTCTGCCGGCCCGTCACCGGCGGCACGTCCTTCTCCGAGCACGCCTACGGTCGCGCGATCGACGTGAACCCGTTCCAGAACCCGTACGTGCGCGACGACCTCGTCGTGCCCGAGCTCGCCTCGGCCTACCTCGACCGCGACCGGCGGGCCCCCGGGATCATCCGCGAGGGTGGCCCCGTGGTCGAGGCGTTCGCGCGGATCGGGTGGGTGTGGGGTGGGGACTACACCTCGCTGAGAGACTGGCAGCACTTCTCCAGCACCGGAGGCTGACCCACCCCCACAGGAGGCACCGTGACCGACGTCGCGACCGGCGGGCTCATCGCCGGGTCGTTGATGGTGCTCGCCAACATCGTCGTGCAGCAGGCGACGATCGCCGCGGCCTTCGGCGTGCTCGGACCCAACGCGTACGTCGGCATCCGCACCGACGCGACCCGCAGCGACCCCGCCGCCTGGCGAGCGGCCCACCGCGCCGGGATCGTGATCGTGGGCGCGGGCACCCTGCTCGGCATCGCCCTCGGGGCCGGGGGACTCTTCACCGCCCTGGCCGAGGAGTCGACCGCCTCGGTCGTGCTGACCCTCGCGTCGGCCGGCACGCTCGCCGCGACCGTCGGGTGGGCTGCCGTCCGCGGTCACCGTGTCGCCGCCGACATCGCTGAGGACGCCGCTCCGCGCTGAGGGCTGTTCTCTGCGGCGGTGTGGTCGGCTTCACATACTTCGCGCCGCAGCGGGCAGGACTGAGGGGTCCCGTCCGCGACCCCGAGAGCCCGGTGATCGACAGTGAGCACCATCCAGCGCATCGAGCAGGAGCGCAGCCGCGACCACGGTCGTCTGGACGCGACCGACGTCGATCCCGACGACCACGCGCTCGAGACGCCGATGGACATGATCCTCGCCGACGCAGGCCAGAGTCCGCTGCGACGCATGGTGCCCGGCATGTCCGGCGTGCGGGCCGTGGCCTCGCTCGCCACCAAGCCGCGCACCGTCGCGCGGCGTACGGCCGGTCTCGCCGCGGAGCTCGTCAGGGTGGGCGTCGGACGGTCCGAGGTGGCCCCGGCGAGGAGCGACAAGCGCTGGGGTGACGAGGCCTGGGAGAAGAACCCGTTCTTCAAGCGCACGATGCAGGGCTACCTCGCCTGGGGAGAGGCGATGCGAGAGCTCGTCGACGACGCGGACCTCGACTGGGCCGACGGACAGCGCATGGGCTTCATCGTCGACAACATCGTCGAGGCTCTCGCGCCGACGAACGCCCCCGTGCTCAACCCGACGGTCCTCAAGCGCACCATCGACACCGGCGGCGGCAACTTCCTCAACGGGGGGCGGCGCTTCCTCCGCGACTACGCGACCGCACCCAGGGTCCCGTCGATGGTCGAGTCCGACGCCTTCTCCGTGGGCGAGGACCTCGCGATGACGCCCGGCAAGGTCGTGCTGCGCACCGAGTTGTTCGAGCTGATCGAGTACGCCCCGCAGACCGACAAGGTGCGGACGATCCCGCTGCTGATCGTGCCGCCGACGATCAACAAGTACTACATCATCGACCTCGCTCCCGAACGGTCGATGGTCGAGCACCTCGTGCGCAGCGGCCTGCAGGTCTACGTCATGAGCTGGCGCAACCCCGACTCGCGCCACGCGGACTGGAACCTCGACGCCTACGGTGCGGCGATCCTGGAGGCGATGGACGCAGCGAACCAGATCACCCGCACCACGTCGGTGTCGCTGCTCGGCATCTGCTCCGGCGGCATCATCACCTCGATGCTGATGGGTCACCTGGCTGCCACCGACCAGCTCGACAAGGTCAGCGCGTACAGCCTGATGGTCACCGTGCTCGACCAGGGCCGTGCCGGGACCACCTCGGCGCTGCTCTCGCACAAGGTCGCGGCGGCAGCCGTCGCCCGGTCCGAGGAGAAGGGCTACCTCGACGGTCGGACGCTCGCGGAGATCTTCGCCTGGCTGCGGCCCACGGACCTGATCTGGCGCTACTGGATCAACAACTACCTCATGGGCCGACCGCCGAAGGCCTTCGACATCCTCTACTGGAACGCCGACCCGGTGCGGATGACCGCCGGGATGCACCACGACTTCCTCGACCTCGCGCTGCGCAACGCCCTCGTCGAGCCGGGCAAGGGGCACATGCTCGGCAGCCTGGTCGACCTGTCGCAGGTCACGACCGAGAACTACGTCGTCGCGGGCATCGCCGACCACCTGTGCAGCTGGGAGTCCTGCTACCAGTCCACCCAGATGCTGGGCGGCCCCTCGACCTTCGTGCTGTCCACGTCCGGGCACATCGCGGCGATGGTCAACCCGCCCGGCAATCCCAAGGCCAGCTTCCGCACCAGCGAGGAGAACCCGCCCACGACCCAGGAGTGGCTCGAGCAGGCCTCGAAGAAGAAGGGCACGTGGTGGGACGACTACGCGGGCTGGGTCGGCGACCGCAGCGGCGAGTGGCGCGGCAAGCCGGTCAAGGCCGGCTCGAGCGAGTACCCGCCGGTGTGTGACGCGCCGGGCACGTTCGTGCACGATCGGTGAGCATGAGCCGCACAGACGTCATGGAGCACGAGGACCCCACCATCGAGGAGCCGCCCGGTGCGCCGGAGCGGGTGCGTCAGGTCACTGTGCGTGGCATCAGCGCGCGGGTCTCGGTCCGCCCCGGCACCGGCCCGTACACCGACGCGCCGCCCCTGCTGCTGTGCAACGGCATCGGGATCAGCTTCGAGGCCTTCGGCCCCTTCGTCGAGGCCCTGGACCCACGCCGCGGCGTCGTGCGCTTCGACGTGCCGGGTGTCGGCGGCAGCGCACCACCGCCGTTCCCGTACACGATCGCCGCCCTCTCCTCCTGGGTCACCGCCCTGATGGCCAAGCTCGGGTACCGCGAGTTCGACGTGCTCGGCATCAGCTGGGGCGGCGGGCTCGCCCAGCAGCTCGCGGTGCAGTCCCGACGTCGCGTACGCCGGGTCGTGCTCGTCGCCACCGGCACCGGCGCGCTGATGGTGCCCGCCAACCCGAAGGTGCTCGGGATCATGGCCACACCGCGGCGGCACCGCGATCCCGGGTACGCGGCCGAGGTCGCCGGCACCATCTACGGGGGCACGATGCGCACCCACCCCGAGCAGGGCGCAGCCCTGCTGCACTCGATGACCAGGGCCGGCCCCAAACGCGGCTACTACTACCAGCTGCTCGCGATGACCGGGTGGAGCAGCCTGCCGTTCCTCAAGCTCATCCGGCAGCCGACCCTGGTCATGGGCGGGGACGACGACCCGATCATCCCCGCGGTCAACCCGCGGATGCAGGCCCGACTGATCCCACGGGCCCGGTTGCACCTCTACGACGGCGGCCACATCTCGCTGATGACCGAGGCCGAGCAGCTGGCCCCCGTCGTGGAGACGTTCTTGGACGAGCAGGACACGAACGACTCCGACACCCACGCCGACTGAAACCGAGGACCCCGTGCCAGACCGTGACGAGAGCCCGTTCTCCGACTTCCTCTCCTTCGAGCTGCTGCTCGACGACGACGACCGCGACCTGCTGCGGCGGACGCGCGCCTTCATGACCCAGGAGGTCGAGCCCCTCATCAACGACCACTGGACCCGGGCGAGCTTCCCCCACGAGATCGTGCCGGGCATGGCGGAGCTCGGCATCGCCGGCCTCGTCGTCGACCACGAGTCGTGCCCGAATCGCGGGGCGCTGGTGGACGGGATGATCTCGATGGAGCTCGCTCGCACCGACCCGAGCATCGCGACCTTCATGGGCGTCCACGGTGGTCTCGCGATGCTCTCCATCCGGGTAGGCGGCGACGAGGAGCAGCACGACCGCTGGCTGCCGGCGATGGCGCGCATGGAGAAGATCGGCGCCTTCGGGCTGACCGAGCCCGAGATCGGCTCCGCGATCTCCCAGGGAATGCTGACCACTGCGAAGCGCGACGGGGACGAGTGGATCCTCGACGGCGACAAGAAGTGGATCGGCAACGCCGCGTTCGCCGACGTGCTGGTCATCTGGGCGCGCGACGTCGACGACGACCAGGTCAAGGGCTTCGTGGTCGAGAAGGGCACCGAGGGTGTCGAGTTCGAGATCATCGAGGACAAGATCGCGTTGCGCGCGGTGGAGAACGCCGAGGTCCACCTGCGCGGCGCGCGCGTGCCCGAGGCCAACCGGCTGCAGCGCGCCGACTCCTTCGCCACCACCTCCGAGGTGCTGCGGCTGACACGCATGAGCGTCGCCTGGATGGCGGTGGGGTGTGCCCGCGGCGCCTACGAGCACGCCCTCGCCTACACCAAGCAGCGCGAGCAGTTCGGCAAGCCCATCGCGAGCTTCCAGCTGGTGCAGGACCTGCTCGTGAAGATGCTCTCGAACGTGACCGCGGCCACCGCGATGAACGTCCGCGCGTCGCAGCTGCAGGACGCGGGCCTGCTCGCCGACGAGCACGCCTCGCTGTGCAAGGCGCACGCGACGGTGCGCATGCGCGAGACGGTCGGGTGGGCCCGCGAGGTCCTCGGCGGCAACGGCATCCTGCTCGAGCACCACGTGGGCCGCTTCGTCGCGGACGCCGAGGCGATCTACTCCTACGAGGGCACGCGTGAGATCAACAGCCTCATCGTCGGTCGCGCGATCACAGGGGAGAGCGCCTTCGTGTGAGGCGGGGTAGAGGGGCGGGGTGATCACGTCGCCCCGTCTCCCCGTCGGTCGTGCGTCCGGGTGGACCGGCGCACTCCTCGTCGGGCTCGCCTTCGCGGTCGGGATGGCCGGGGCGACACTGCCCACGCCTCTCTACCCCGTCTACGCCGACCGGCTGGGGTTCGGTGAGCTGACCGTGACGCTTGTCTTCAGCGCCTACGCCGTCGGGGTCACGGGGGGCCTGCTCCTGCTCGGCCACTGGTCGGACCAGCTGGGCCGGCGCCCCGTCGTGCTCGCCGGTCTGGGGTTCTCGCTGCTCTCGGCGGTCTGCTTCCTGCTGCCGCTGGCGCTGCCCTGGTTGTACGCCGGGCGGGTGCTCTCCGGTGTCTCGGCGGGCATCCTCACCGGTACGGCGACGGCGTACGTCGTGGACCTGGCACCGGCGAGCAGCAGCGGGCGCGCGAGTCTGCTCGCGGCCGGCGTCAACATGGGCGGCCTCGGCGTCGGGCCGCTCCTCACCGGGGTGCTCATGGTGAGCGGGCCCTCCGACACCCGTCTCACCTACGCGGTGCACCTCGTGCTGACAGTGGTCGCCGCCGCACTCCTGCTCGGTGTCGCGGAGACCGTGACACGATCCCGCGAGCCGTCACTGCGGCCCCGACGGCTGCACGTCCCGGTCGGCGCACGAGCGGTGTTCCTGCGGTCGGCGATCGCCGGCTTCGCGGGCTTCGCGGTGCTGGGGCTCTTCACCGCGGTCTCCCCGGCGTTCCTGGCCGACGTGCTGGGACGCGACAGCCCTGTGCTGGTCGGCCTGGTGGTGCTGCTGCTGTTCGGGTCCTCCGTGGTGGGGCAGGCGGTCTCGACGGGGATGGGGACTGACCGTTCCCTGCCCCTCGGCTGCGTGCTGCTCGTGCTGGGCATGGCCGCGGTCGCGTGGGCGCTGGCCACGGCCTCGCTCGGTTGGCTGTGCGGGGGCGCGGTCGTCGCCGGGGTCGGCCAGGGCCTCAGCTTCCGGGCAGGCCTGGCGGGCGTCACCGCCGCGACGCCCGAGGAGCAGCGCGGCGCGGTGACCTCGACCTTCTTCGTCGCGCTCTACGTCGGCATCTCCTTCCCGGTGATCGGCGAGGGCGCCCTGGCCTCGGCCGTGGGACTGCGTCCCGCGGGCATCGCCTTCAGCGTCCTCGTCGGGGTGATGGCCGTCGTCGCCGTCGTGCTCCTGCTGAGGCAACGGAACCGCGCGGCCGAGACCACGACGCCGGCGCCCACCGGGTGAGGTCAGTCGCGGTCCAGCGCGGCGAGACCGAGACCGACCGCCGTCAGGGCGAGCAGGGCGCTGGAGACCGACGTCTTCGGAGCGCCCTGCTTCAACCCGATCGCGTACGCCAACGCGTCGACGGTGTCGACCCCGATGCCGACCGTCGTGGTCGCACGACGCACCGCCGGGTCCGGAGAGAACGCACCGGCGGCGAGGGCGAGCTCGCGGGCGGCGAACATGCGCGTCATCACTCCCGCGGACGCGTCCTCCGGTGTCCCCATGCCTGCGAGCGCCCACGTCGTGCGTGGGCTGGCCGCGGCGCTGATGCCGACCACCAGTCGCAGCGCTCCCAGGGTCCTGGCGGGGTCGTCGAGGGCGGCGTCGCGAAGGTGGCTGAGCACGGGGGGTCTCCTGGGAGTCGAGGATCGTGGTGATGCCGGACGGGCGGCACGGGACGGTCGGCCGGTGCCGTGGCGGCTCATCTTGGCAAAGACTCGTCGTGCCGGGGTCCGATCTGCCTCAACGACGGGCGCAGTCGGGACGGCGGAACCTACGATCGGAGGCGACAGGTCGACTCGCTGGACCGTCGCCCCGAACGCTCACCCGAGCCCTGTCCCCTTCGGAGACCCCATGGACGATGCGCGCGCGACGCCGCGTCGTCGACGGCGCGGACTCGTGCGGGGACAGGCAGGGACACTGGCCCGTGCGATGCCCGCTCTCGTGCTCGCCGGTGGCGTCCTCACGCTCCCGCTCGGTGCCGCCGCCGGGGCTCCGGTGAGCACGGCCGGACCCGCGCTGCCGGACATCCCCACTGCGGTGGGTGGGCTCACCGACACCACCGACACCAGCGACACCGCGGACGCCCCCGGCTCCTCGACCACGCTCGGCGCCGCCGCGGAGTCCACGGTCGCGATCGACGAACGACGCGCGCAGGCTCGCGCGGAGCGACGTCGCCGCGCGGCCGACGTACGCCGCGCCGCCGAGCGGCTCGAGGCCGACCGGCAGGTGGCGCTCACAGCGATGTGGGAGCCCGACCCGACCCTCCTGGCGCCGCGCGAATCCGACTCCCCGCAGACCGCCGAGGTGCGCTCGCGGCTCGCGGCCCTGGTCGAGAGGTTGAGCCGCGCGAGCAGCGACTACGAGGAGGCGTTGTACGCCGCGGACCGCAGCCGGGTCGAGGCGCGACGCGCACGGGCTGCGTCGGCGGCCGCCGCGGAGCGGTCCGGGATCGCGAGGCAGCGGTGGGTCGAGGACCGTGCCGCGCTGGTGGCGATCGCCACGGACACCTACCGCAACGGGTCCGTCGGCGATCTCGGCCTGGTGCTGGGCGCCGGTTCGGCGGAGGACGACGAGGCCTTCTTCTCCGGTCTCACGCTGCTGACACAGGTCAACAGCTCCCAGGGCGACGCCACCGCTCGCGCGGCAGCCTCGGCACGCGCGCTCGCCGACGCCGTCGCCGAGCAGGAACGGGCCGAGGCCCGGGCCGAGCGGACGGCCGTACGCAACGCCGCGGCGCTGAGCCGCAGCGCCCGCACCCGCACCCAGGTCGTCGAGGACGTCCGGCGTGCCCAGGCCCTGATCCAGCAGTCGATCCTCGTGGACGAGATCGCCGCCGCGGTCGACACCGACGAGCTCACCGAGGCGAGCGCCCGTGCCGCGGCCGAGCTCGAGGGCGGCGTGGTCTTCCCCCTGCCCCTGGACTCCGGCTGGCGCGACAACGACAACTGGGGCAACGCCGGCGGCCACTGGCGTCGCGGTCACACCGGCGACGACTTCTCGGTGGCCTGCGGCACCCCCGTGTACGCCGCCCACCAGGGCACGGTGTCGATCCGCACGGACCAGGGCTGGTCCGGCAAGTGGCTCGTCACGGTGCAGACGGGCGAGGGCGGACTGGCGACGTGGTACGCCCACATGATGGGTCTGGCCACGCAGAACGGCGCCGAGGTCGAGGCCGGTGATGTCATCGGCTACGTCGGGTCGCTGGGCAACTCCACCGGCTGCCACCTGCACTTCGAGGTGCATCCGCTCGGCGGATCGATCTACGAGGACAACGTCGACCCGGTGGCCTGGCTCACGATCGCGCGCGCGTACCCCGGGGTCTCGTGACCCTTTCGTGACTCCTCCCGTCACGCCGACGCATGGCAGCGGGGGCCGCCGCGGCGCACACTGGGGCGGTGATCCGACACCTGTCCGCCGGGCTGCTGTGCGCGGCGCTGGCCCTCGCGCCCACCGTCGCCGCCGCCCAGACCGACGCCGACGGCGGTGCCGGTGCCGGGCCGGAGGAGGCGGCCTCCCCGGCCGTCACGCTCACTCTTCCGGACCGGAGCCGGTCCGACCTGGCTCGAGCCGTCACCGCGACCGCCACCGCTGCCGAGGGCACACCCCTCCCGGGGCGGGGGGTGCTGGTGCAGGTGCGGACCGGCGAGACATGGACCACCGCGGCCACGCTGGTCACGGGCTCGGACGGCACCGCCACCGGCGAGATCGTCGTTCCCCGTGCCCCGGCCGAGCAGCGGTGGCGGAGCGTGCTGGCGCCGGCTGTGGACGCCCCCGGCGAGGAGCCTCCCGGCGAGACCGTCGTGAGCCCGACGCAGTCGTTGGCCCTGGTGCCGTGGGCGACCCGGGTTCGCCGTGAGGGACGGACGAGCGTCGTCGACGGACGACGCCTGCGACAGACGTGGACGGTGACCACGCGGCGCGGCGACATCGTGCCCGGTGCCCAGGTCGTCGTGCGCTCGCGCATGGCCGGCCAGGTCGAACGAGTCACCCGCACCACCGACGAGCGCGGGCAGGTCGTGGTGCGCGACCGTCCCCGCTACGACTCGCGCTGGGTGGCCCGCGTACGCCCCGGCACCTGGTTCGACGGAGTCGCGACCGACGTCACGGCCGTCGACAACCTGCCCGCGGGGCCGGTCGTGCAGCTGCCTGCGGACGCGCCGTCGCCCCGGGTGCGGGTGCCTGTGCAGCCGCGGGCCCTCAAGGCGGGGCCGCGCCCCAGGGTCACCCGCATCCCGGGTGCCGTGTGGCAGGAGATGACGGGCGTGTCCTGGCAGCCCGGCTGCCCGGTGGGCCGCCGCGACCTGCGGCTCGTCCGTGTCAACTACTGGGACTACACCGGCTACGCGCGTCGGGGGGAGATCGTCGTGAACGCCGCAGCCGCGCAGAACGTCGCCGCCACCTTCGCCCACATCTACCGCGCGAAGCTGCCGATCCGCTCGATGTACCGGGTGGACCGCTTCGGCTACAGCAGCCGTCTCGACGGCGGCGACGACTTCGCCTCGATGGCCGCCGGCAACACCTCCGGGTTCAACTGTCGTCGGGTGGTCAACTACACCGCACTGTCACCCCACGCGTACGGGTTCGCGATCGACATCAACACCTGGGAGAACACCTACCGGTCCCGCACGGGCGTGGTGCCGAACACCTACTGGCAGTCCCGCTCACACCCGCTGGTCGCGTGGCGCTCGACCTCGCACCGCATGATCCGACTGCTGTCCAGCCACGGCTGGAGCTGGCCGTACGGGCTGGGGGACACCCACCACTTCTCCGCGCCCGCCGGCGGGTACGCGCGGTCGGCGCGCGTCGCGCAGGCAGGGGGGCACGAGCACGTCCGGGCCCACCGGGACGCCACGGGCTACGGCCCCGGCGGCATCGCGCTGGACTGAGGGACGGGCGGACGGATGGCGCGGACGTCGGTGGGCAGCTGTCTCTTCTGCCGCATCGTGGCATCGGAGGAGCCGGCGTACGAGGTGCTGCGTACGCCGGACCTCGTCGGGTTCCTCGACGTGCGACCGGTGCAGAAGGGGCACGTGCTGCTGGTGCCCCGTGAGCACGTGCCGACGCTGCCGGACCTACCCGCTCGACTGCGCGACCCGTTCCTCGCGGCCGGCCAGCGGCTCGCGGCGGCGGCCGTGCACGAGCTCGGGTTCGAGGGCAGCTTCGTGGCGATGAACAACACCGTCAGCCAGTCGGTGCCGCACCTGCACCTGCACGTGGTGCCCCGCCGTACGGGCGACGGGTTGCGCGGATTCTTCTGGCCGCGGCACCGCTACGAGGCGGATGAGGCCGAGGCGTACGCGGGCCGGTGGCGCGACGCGCTGGCCGCCACGCCGTAGGAGAAGGACGCCGCAACCGGTTGTGCGGACAGGTCGGCGACGGGCACGTATCGTGGTGTCCGCACGGGCCAGCCCGTGACACCACCCGTCGCCGGGCCGTGAATGATGCCCGCGGCCGCCCGCGACCAGAGGAACCATGACCCGTCCCGACCGTGCCGCCCGGCGTCCGCGTCGACGCCGCGGCACCGCCGCTGCCGCGGTGGTGGCGCTGGGTCTGATCGGCTTCGGCGGCGTGGGCGACCTCGGTGGCACCCCGGCCGCCGCGATCGAGCTGACCCCGGGCGGGTCCGTGCGGGAGGCGCAGCAGGGTGCGGCCACAGAGCCCGGGCAGCGCGGCGAGGACGTCTCGCTGCACGAGCACGAGGGCGACGACGCCGCTGCCCGACGGGCGGCCGAGGACCGCGCCCTCGCGATGGCCGCCACCTGGAAGCCCGACATGAGCCTGCTGGCGCCCCACGAGGGCGATTCCGAGGCGACCGCCGCGCTGCGTGCCGAGCTGGCCGACTCCGTCACCAGCCTGCGTCAGGCCTTCACCGAGCACGAGAAGGCGCTGCGTCGGTCCGACCGCGCTGCCCGCCGGCTCGAGGCCGCCCGCAGCGACGTGGCCGTGGCGGTGCTGGCCACCAGCGCCGCCCGGCTGCAGGTCCAGAAGGACCGCGACGCGCTGATGGCGCTCATGGCCGAGACCTACCGCAACGGGTCCGCGGGATCGCTGTCGCTGATGCTCGGCGGGTCGAGCGCCGACCGCGACGAGCGGTACGCCGGGGAGGGCCTCTTCTCCGGTCTGACCCTGCTGTCGCAGATGAGCAGCAGCCAGGACGACGCGCTGCGCACCGTGCGCCGCTCGGCGCGAGAGCTCGCGCGCGTGCAGGCCGCGGAGGAGCAGGCCCGGGACCGGGCCGAGCAGCGGGACGCCTCGGCCGCCGACGCCCTGCGCGCCGCCGAGCGTGTCCGTGCGAGCGTCGTCGAGGAGGTCGAGGGCATCCAGGACCTCGTGCGCCAGTCGGTGCTGCGCGACGAGGTGAAGCGCCGCCAGGCCGCCGCCCTGGCCGAGCGGGACGCGTTGCTGGCCGAGGACCGATCGTTCCTCGAGGCGTTCTCCGGTCTCTCGCCCGCGGCCAGCGACGAGCTCATGCGTGCTGCGGCGCGCCTCGCGGCCGCGTCCCCAGGGGGTGTGGTCTTCCCGCTCCCGGAGAACGCGTCCTGGTACGACAACGACAACTGGGGTGGCGACGGGGGCCTGTGGGCCGCCGGTCACACCGGTGACGACTTCTCCGCGCCCTGCGGCACGCCTGTGCTCGCGGCGACCCGGGGCACGGTCACGGTCCGCACGGACCAGGCGTGGTCAGGCCGCTGGCTCGTGGTCGTGCAGGGTGACGACGGCGTCGCGGCCACCTGGTACGCCCACATGCAGGAGCTGCTCGTCGCGGACGGCGACCGGGTCAAGGCCGGCCAGCGCATCGGCGCCGTCGGCACGGAGGGCAACTCCACCGGGTGCCACCTGCACTTCGAGGTGCACCCGCTCGGCGGCTCGATCTACGAGGACAACGTCGACCCGGTGTCCTTCCTGCGGCTGTCCGGGGCCTACCCGACCGCCTAGGTCCGCCTGTCGGACGGCTAGCGTGAGTCACGCACAGTCACGTTCAGCCACGGACAGGGAGTTGTCATGGGTCGTTTCGACGGTCGCGTCGTCGTCGTCACCGGTGCCGCACGCGGTATCGGTGCCGGCACCGCCAAGCGTTTCGCCGAGGAGGGCGCGAAGGTCGCCATCCTCGATCTCGACGAGGCCCAGGCCTCCGAGACCGCCCAGGGGCTGGGTGCGAGCCAGGCCGTGGGCATCGGGTGCGATGTCGCGGACTCCGCCTCGGTCTCGGCCGCGGCGGACCGCGTCGTGGCTGAGCTCGGGGGGTGGGACGTGCTGGTCAACAACGCCGGGATCACCCGCGACAACCTGTTGTTCAAGATGACCGAGGAGGACTGGGACTCGGTGATGGGGGTGCACCTGAAGGGTGCGTTCTTGATGTCCAAGGCGGCGCAGGCGGTGATGGGTGAGCAGAAGTACGGCAAGATCGTGAACCTGTCCTCGACCTCGGCGATGGGCAACCGGGGTCAGGCGAACTACTCCGCGGCGAAGATGGGGATCCAGGCCTTCACGCGCACCCTGGCGATCGAGCTGGGTCCGCGGGGCATCAACGTCAACGCGGTCGCGCCGGGGTTCATCGCGACCGACATGACCGATGACACCGCGCGGCGGCTGGGGATCGATGTGGAGGAGTTCCGCTCGATGAACGCCGAGCACAATCCTGTGCGGCGGGTCGGGGAGCCGGCCGACATCGCGGCTGCGGTGACGTTCTTCGCCTCCGACGAGGCCTCTTACATCACGGGTCAGACGTTGTACGTCGACGGCGGCGGCAAGCTCTGACGCAGCTGCTCCGCGCTCACACAGAGCCGCGGTCGACCGCGTGAACTGCGACATGTCGCAGACGCGGCGGCCGCGGCTTTGTCACGCCTGGATCACGCGCTGATCACGACTCGGCACGGCGTGTCGCGCGAGGCGCGCCGCGCTTTTATCCACATCTCAGGTTCGACTCGGTTTGCGAGTCGGGACAGACACCTCTACGTTGTCTCTCCGTGACCTCAAGCGGTTCCACATCGTGGGCCCGAGGTCGCGTCGGCGGCGCTTGCGCGGCCTGACCCACAACTCCATCCCAGCCTGGTCACGCCGAGTCCTGCCCCGACCCTGAGCTGGTACCTGTCGTCGAACCATCGCTGGGGCAGGAGTGGGGGACCCACATCGTCACCGCTCCGCTCGCGGGAGTCATCCCGCGTGCGGTGCTCGGGGTGAAGCCGCGCCCAGGCGCGGCGGAGCACCTTTCCGGCTCCAACCCGACAGCTGACCTCACAGGCGTGGGAGAGGAACCGACCCGTGTCCGCTCATGCTCACTCCACGGCCCGTCGTGCGCTCCGCGTCGTCGCGCTGCCCCTGGTCGCCATGGCCCTGGTGTTCACCGGCCTGACCGTCACCGCCCCCGCTGCCGAGGCCGCCAGCCCGCGCATCGAGAAGATCCGCAAGGCCATGCGCATCGCGGTGGCCCAGAAGGGTGACCCGTACCGCTACGGCGCGGCGGGCCCGAACGCCTTCGACTGCTCCGGGCTCATCTACTACAGCTACCGCAAGGCGGGCTTCCGCAACGTCCCGCGTACGTCTGACTCCCAGGCCGCCAAGTTCCGCGGCATCCCCAAGCGCAAGGTGCGCCGCGGCGACTTCGTGTACTTCCACCGCGGCGGCGACGTCTACCACGTCGGCATCTTCGCCGGCCGTCGCGCGGGCAACAAGTACGTGCTGCACGCTCCGTACGGCTCCAAGCGTGTCAGCCGCGAGCGGATCTGGACCAATTCCTGGTTCGCGGGCTCGCTGCGCTGAGACCCCACCGGCAGGACACGACAGGGCCGCTCCCCACCGGGGGAGCGGCCCTGTCGCATCATGTGGCCATGACCTCGTCCGCGGCCCGACCGCCCCGCCGCCTCCTCGCTGCCGCAACGGGCCTCCTGCTGGCGCTCAGCGCCTGCTCCACCGGGGGCGAGGAGTCGGTGCCTGACGCCGAGCAGACGGCTCCCGCGTCGGAGTCGACCACGCCGCAGGAGGCCCAGGCCTCGTTGCGGACCGTCGGCGGCCGCTACCTGCTCGGGCGCTGGCCGCTGACGGGCAGGCCGGCCAAGGGCATGGCGCCACGGCGCCCCGTGCTCGCGGTGAAGGTCGACAACACCTCCAGCTCGGCGCCGCAGGTCGGGCTCGGTGCCGCGGACATGGTCATCGAGCAGATCGTCGAGGGCGGGCAGACCCGCCTGGTCGCGTTGTACTACCAGAGGCTGCCGCAGGTCGTGGGTCCCGTGCGGTCGCTGCGAGCGACCGACCTCCCTCTCGTACGCCCCGCCGGCGACGCCGTCGTGGTCGCCTCCGGGGGCGCCCCGCCGACCATCCGCCGCTTCGACCGTGCAGGGGTGAAGATCCGCACCGAGAGCGCGCAGGGGTTCTTCCGCGCCGGGGACAGGGTCTCGCCGTACAACCTGATGGTGCGCATGCCCGACCTGCAGCGCTCGGTGCAGCGACAGCGTGCCGTGCCGCGGGCCTACCTGCCGTGGGGCAACACCGAGATCACCGGCCCACGGGCCCGCAGCGTGGTGGCGACCTTCTCCGCCGCGCGCTCGACCGTGTGGCAGTACCGCGGCGGCAAGTACCAGCCTCAGTCCGGCTACCAGGCGGCAGGAGACCGGTTCGTGCCCGACACCATCCTGGCGCTCCGCGTACGACTCGGCGACGCGGGATACCGCGACCCCGCCGGCAACCCGGTGCCCGAGACCCCGCTCGTGGGTCGGGGGGACGCGGTGGTCTTCCACGGCGGGCGACTGCAGCGGGCGACCTGGGTGAAGTCGTCGCCGCGTGCTCCGTTGCGCCTGCAGGACCGGCGGGGTCGCGCGGTCTCGGTGCCGGCCGGGCGCACCTGGGTGGAGCTCGTGCCGACCTCGGGAGGCGGAGCGGTCAGCTGGTCGGCTCGCTGAGCTGACGAGCGAGCGTCGCCATCCGCGCGGCCTCCTCGGAGGCGGCGACCTCCTTCATGCCCATCAGCATGAAGCCGATGGCCGCGTCGACGCGCGCGCCTGCGGCCACGGGGTCCGGGTCGTCGACGACGGTCTCGGCGGCCGCGGTCACGGCGCCGTGGAAGACGCGCGTGAAGGTGTCGACCATCTCGGGCCCGATGTCGAGTTCCGCGGAGGTCATGACGGCGTCGACGATGTCGTGCACGATCGCGTACGCCGAGAGCCGTTCGCGGTCGCGGAAGCGCTCGTAGCCGAGCACCGCCGGCCCCTCCTGCACGACGATCCGCCGGTAGGCAGGATCACGGCAGGCCTCCAGGAACGCCCGCAGGCCGACGCCGGCCTTGTCCCAGGGGTCCTCGACCTCGTCGACCGCGTGCTGCACCAGCTCGCTGGCGCGTTCCTCCTGTCGCGCGAAGGCAGCCTCGAACAGCCCCTGCTTGCCGCTGTAGTGGTGGTAGAGCGCTCCCTTGGTCACGCGGGCCTGCGCGACGACGGCGTCCAGGCTGGTGCCGCTGTATCCCTCGGCGGTGAACAGGTCCTCGGCGGCCTCGAGCAGGGCCTCGCGGGTGGAGCGGCTGTACTGCGCGCGACGTGAGGTGGGGGCGGAGGCCACCTGCTTGAGGAGGCGTTGGGCCTTCGCGCTCTTGCTCATCGGTTCAGCCTAGTGCCGAGCGTCTCATGTGCCGTGACCCGCGTCTCTACCTGGAGTCGGTTTCATACCTCAGGTCTCTGGCATACTGAAAGTACGTACTCACAGTACGTCAACTGAAGGAGACCACCATGGGACAGACCCACACCCGCGAAGACGTCCTTCGCCGCGTCACCCGTGAGCTCGACGACCGCCGCGACGGCACCCTGCCGATGCACCTCGCCGGCGTTTCCGAGCACTTCCCCGACCCGACGACCATGCTCGGCGCGCTGCAGCTGCGCTGGTACGCCACCCTGTCCGGACTCATCGAGCGGGAGCTGAGCGCCCGGCCGCTGGACCAGGCCGACGCGGTCGTCACCGCGTGGGCGCGCGCCCGCGCCGCCCACCCCGGCGTCCGTGCGGCCCTCGACAACGGCCTGACGCACCCCGTCGACGGGTCGATGGCCGAGGCCACGCGCCGCGCGGCGGCCAAGGAGCACGCGATGCTGGCCGTGATGGCCGGTCTCGCGGGTCTCCACGACCCGCAGGCCGCCACCGTCGGAGCACGACTGGAGCAGCGTGCACGCACGCTGGCCGTCGCCTCGGACGCCCGTGCCCAGGACAACCTGGTGCGGCAGCGGGGCGTACGCCACGGCATGACCGAGATCGTCGACCGCGTGCGTCAGCTGGTCGCCTGACCGGCTGACCGGTCGATCCGCGGCGAGGGCCTGTCGGCCCGACGGCCCCGGGACGAGTCGCACCGACTCGACCCGGGGCCGTTCGCCGTCCGCGTGCCACAGTGGAGCGGTGGCGACCGGCACCGACCCCGTGACCGGGTTCGCGCTCGCGGCGGGCATGCTGCTCCTGGCCGGGCCGAGCCTGACCGAGGCGACCTTCCGCGGCTCCGTCGTACTCCTGCTCGACATCGACGACGAGGGCGCGCTCGGGGTCGTGCTGAACCGTCCCACCGGAGCGCACCTCGGCGAGGCGACGCCGATGGCCGACTTCGACGGCTTCGGCCCCGCAGCGGGCGCCGTGCGAAGCACTCCTGTCATGGAGGGAGGCCCCGTCGACCGCACCCGCCTGCTCGCGCTCGTGGAGTGGCGGCCCGGCTGGGGCCCTCGCGGTGACCGGCTCCAGCAGGTGCTGCCGGGGACCGGCATGGCCGACCTGATCGGCCTCGCCGAGTCCGGGGAGGGCGCGCTCGACCCGGCCTGGGAGTCGGTGCGCATCCGTGCGTACGTCGGGTACGCCGGATGGGGCCCCGGCCAGCTGCAGCACGAGGTCGCCGAGGGCGCCTGGTACGTGCTGCCCGGCGAGCAGGAGGACCCGTTCTCCTCGGCGCCGCAGACGCTCTGGCGTCAGGTCGTCGCCCGCCAACCCGGGCGACTCTCGTGGCTGGCGTCACGACCTGCGGACGTGGGCCGCAACTGACCGGCCCGCCCCGCCTCGGCGCCCGCCCGGCACCGCCGCGCCACCGGTAACCTGGGTGCATGGCCACTGGATTCGGAGTCGCGACCGACACGCGTGAGGACACCGTCCGCGACGAGCGCCTCGCGCCGTACGACGAGGGAGACCACGAGCGCTTCGCGCACTACGCCCCGAAGGACAAGCTGATGGAGGCGATGGTCACCGGCACGCCCGTGACCGCGCTCTGCGGCAAGAAGTGGGTGCCGAGCCGCGACCCGGAGAAGTTCCCGGTCTGCCCGACCTGCAAGGAGATCTGGGAGTCGATGCCCTCCGGCGAGGACGCCTGAGGTCGGCTCCGCCCTCTCCGCTCCACGCACCCGCGAGACCGAAGGGTCCCCACCGCACCTCCATGGATTCCTCCCACGACGGCCAGGTCCCGCCCGTCGACCTCTCCCCGGCCTACCCGGCGAGAGCCGCCTGGGGCACCGCGCAGCCGCTGCGCGCCTGGCAGGCCGCAGCCGTGTCCGCGTACGCCGAGACGCAGCCTCGCGACTTCCTCGCGGTCGCGACGCCGGGTGCGGGCAAGACCACCTTCGCCCTGACCATCGCCTCGGAGCTGCTGGCCCGCCGTGTGGTCGATCGCGTCACCGTCGTCGCGCCGACGGACCACCTCAAGACGCAGTGGGCCGAGGCGGCCGAGCGCGTCGGCATCCCGCTGGACCCGGCGTACGGCACGCGGAGCGGCAAGCAGTCGCGTGACTTCGTCGGCGTCGCGCTGACCTACGCCGGCGTGGCGGTGAACCCGTTGGCCCACCGCATCCGCACCGAGCGCTCCAAGACCCTGGTCATCCTCGACGAGGTGCACCACGCCGGCGACGCGCTCTCGTGGGGTGAGGCGGTGCGCGAGGCGTTCGAGCCGGCCGTACGGCGGCTGGCGCTCACCGGTACGCCGTTCCGGTCCGACGTGAACCCCATCCCGTTCGTCACCTACGCCCCTGGCGCGGACGGCGTTGACCGGTCGGTGGCGGACTACACCTACGGCTACGCGCACGCCCTGCGCGACCACGTCGTGCGGCCGGTGCTCTTCATGGCCTACTCCGGGCAGATGACGTGGCGTACGCGGGCCGGCGACGAGGTGGCCGCACGGCTCGGGGAGCCGCTGACCAAGGACGTCACCCAGCAGGCGCTGCGCACGGCGCTGGACCCCGAGGGGTCGTGGATGCCCTCGGTGCTCGCGGCGGCCGACAAGCGGCTGACCGAGGTGCGCCGCCACGTGCCGGACGCCGGCGGGCTCGTCATCGCCACCGACCAGGACTCCGCCCGGGCGTACGCGAAGCTGCTCACGGCGGTGAGCGGCGAGAAGCCGGCGGTCGTCCTGAGCGACGAGAAGGCCGCGTCCAAGAAGATCTCGGCCTTCACCGACTCCGACGCCCGCTGGATGGTGGCGGTGCGCATGGTCTCCGAGGGCGTCGACGTGCCGCGTCTGGCTGTCGGGGTGTACGCGACGACGACCGCGACCCCGTTGTTCTTCGCCCAGGCCGTGGGGCGTTTCGTCCGCGCCCGCCGGCGGGGCGAGACCGCCTCGATCTTCCTGCCGTCGGTGCCTCGGCTCCTCGGCCTCGCCAGCGATCTCGAGGCCGAGCGCGACCACGTGCTGGGGCGGCCGGTGAGCGACGAGGACGACATCTTCGCCGCCGAGGAGCAGCTGTTGGCCGCCGCGGCGGCCGGGGAGTCCGCGATGGCCGAGGAGCAGCTCGGCGAGTGGGAGGCTCTGGGCTCGGACGCCTCCTTCGACCGGGTGCTCTACGACGGCGGCGAGTGGGGTCACGAGGGAGAGGTCAGCGTCGGCTCGGAGGAGGAGATGGACTTCTTGGGCATCCCCGGCCTGCTCGACCACGACCAGGTGCGCGAGCTGCTGCACTCACGTCAGGCGGAGCGGGCGCAGCGCGCCCGGCGCCCGGGCGCGGCCGGGTCGACGACGGACGCGCCGGACGCGCCGACGCGAGCGTCCACCACGCACGAGCAGCTGGCGGTGATGCGCCGCGAGCTCAACGGGCTCGTGGCCGCGTGGTTCCACCGCACCGGGACCCCGCACGGCGTGACGCACAACAACCTGCGCAAGTCCTGCGGAGGTCCGCCGGCCGCGGTCGCCACCGGGGACCAGCTCAAGGAGCGCATCGACACCATCCGCGCGTGGGCCGCGAAGGGGTCCACGGGCTGAGGCCGGCCGCCCGGCTCGCCGTGGGTCAGGCGTTGGGCCCGCCGGCGGCGACCTGGCCTCGCCGGGCCTCGGCGTCCTCGAGGGGCTCGTCGGGAGCGTCCTCGACGGTGCCGGCGGGGTCGCCGAGCTCGGCGACGGGGTCCCCCTCCGAGGTGGACTGCTCGCTCTCGGCCGCCTGACGCGCCTGGGACGCGGAGCCGCTCCGCAGCTCGAGCGCCGGCAGCCGGACCAGCACCACGAGGGCGAGGATCATCAGTGCCGCCGCGATGCCGAACACGAAGGTGAGCGAATCGGTGAACCCGGCCAGGAACGGCGCGGCCACGCCGTCGGGCAGCTGCTGGAGGAACGAGGTGTCGGAGAGGTCGGTCGCCCGGCCCGCCACCTCCTGCAACCGGGGAGCGAGCGCGGGGTCGGCCTGCGAGGCGGCGCCGACCTCCGAGGAGATGTCGCCGGGCAGACGGGTGAAGAGGACGGAGAAGAACGCTGCCGCACCCAGCGTGCCGCCCAGCTGACGGAACGAGGTCACCGAGGAGGTGGCCACGCCGATCTGCCGGGGGTCCACGGCGTTCTGCACGGCGAGCACCATCGGCTGGAAGTTGAAGCCGAGCCCGAGGCCGACGGCGAGCATCATCGGTGCCAGCAGCCACCACGACGTCGACGGCTCGACGACCAGCGCCATGGCGGTCAGGCCTCCGCCGACGAGCACGACGCCGCCGATGGGCAGCGGGCGGTAGGTGCCCGTGCGCGCGATGAACTGACCGGAGATCAGCGACGCGGTCATGATGCCGAGCACCAGCGGGATCGTCTGGAGACCCGCCACGGTGGGGGTGGACCCCTTGACGACCTGCAGGTACTGCGGCAGCAGCAGCAAGGCGCCGAACATGCCCATCCCGATGATGATGCTGGACAGGGCACCGACCGCGAAGGTGCGGTTGCGGAAGAGCGCCAGCGGCAGCAGGGCGTCGGCGCCGTAGCCGAGCTCGATGCGGACGAAGGCGGCCAGACCCACCGCGGCGATCACGTACGACGTCACGGCCGCCGCGGAGAGCCAACCCCACGTACGCCCCTGCTCTGCCACGACGAGCACCGGGACCAGGAAGGTGATCATGGCCAGCGCGCCGGGCCAGTCGATGCGGTGCTCCGCGCGGCGCACGGCGGGGAGGTACAGCACCCGCGACACCACGACGAAGGCCAGCAGGCCGAGGGGCACGTTGATCCAGAAGATCCAGCGCCAGCCCGCGAGTCCGACGATCGACGCCTGGCCGGCGAGGAAGCCGCCGATGACGGGACCGAGCACGCTGGAGGTGCCGAAGACAGCCATGAAGTAGCCCTGGTACCGCGCCCGCTCGCGGGGCGCGACGACGTCGGCGATGATGGCCAGGGCCAGCGACATCAGGCCGCCCGCGCCGATGCCCTGCACGGCGCGGAAGACCGCCAGCTCGTACATCGAGCCGGCGATGCCGCACAGCGCCGAGCCGATCACGAAGATCGTGATGGCGGCGAGGTAGAAGGGCCGTCGACCGTAGAGGTCGGAGAGCTTGCCGTAGAGCGGCGTCGAGATGGTCGAGGTGATGAGGAAGGCCGTGGTCGCCCACGCCTGGAGGTCGTAGCCCTGGAGGTCGTCGGCGATGGTGCGGATCGCGGTGGAGACCACGGTCTGGTCGAGCGCGGCGAGGAACATGCCCACCATGAGTCCCGAGACGATCGTCAGCACCTGACGGTGGCTGAAGTGGCCCTCGGCGTCGGGGGCGGCCTTCGCGAGACGCTCCTCGCGGGTGACGTGACGGGGACGGGTCAGGCTCATGGGGCACTCCTCGGGTCGACGCCTCTCATTGTTGCCGAGGGCAACGGTTTTAGTCGCATCTTTCGGGACGGTGCGACGAGTCTCACGCGTGGGCGGCCGGTGGTGCGAGGATCGGGCGATGCGCCAGGACCCGCCCGCCGACCGGTCACCCTCGCCCCACCCGGTCCCCAGCCACGGCGTGCTCCTGGGGGCGGACCGTTGGCGCGCGGGCAACGACGACCTGCTGGGGCCCGGTGGGCGGCCGTGCGTGGTCATGGCGCACGGCTTCGGGTGCACCCGTGACGGCGGCCTGGCCGCGTACGCCGCCGCCTTCGCCGCGGCCGGGTGCGACGTGCTGGTCTTCGACTACCGAGGTTTCGGTACCTCCGGGGGCACCCCGAGGCAGGACGTCGACCACCGCCGGCACCGCGAGGACTACACCGCCGCGGTCGCCGAGGCCCGGCGCCTCGACGGGGTCGACCCCGAGCGCATCGTGCTGTGGGGCACGTCGTACTCGGGCGGCCACGTGCTGGCCGTCGCCGCGGACGACCCCCGCGTGGCCGCGGTGGTCAGCCAGGGGGCCGCGGTCGACGGCCGTGCGATCCTGCTGGGCACCGGCCGCGGGTCCTCCTCGCGCGACGACGAGGGCGGTGCCCCGGGGAGCGCCTCGAGCGCGCGCCGTGCCGCCCGGATCGCCTCGGCGGTCGCGCGTGACCTCCTTGCCTCCGTGACGGGGCGCCGACCGGTGCACCTGGCCGTCTTCGGGAACCCCGGTGAGGCCGCCCTGATGACGGCGCCGGGCGGCGCACGCGCGCTCGCGCCGATCCTGGGGCCGACGTTCCGCAACGAGCTGTGTGCGCGCGGGCTGCTGCGCATCCCGCGCAACCGCCCGGTGACGGTCGCGGCGCAGGTGCGCTGCCCGGCCCTGCTGGTGATCGCCGAGCGGGACGAGATCGCGCCGCCGTCCTCGGTGCGTGAGGCCGCGAGGGCCATGGCGCGCTCCGAGGTCGCGGCGTACGACTGCTCGCACTTCGCGCTCTACGCCGACGCGCCCGGCTCCGTCTTCGGCGACGTGCTCGAGCGTCAGCTCGCCTTCCTGGGGTCCCGGCTCGCCCTGGGTGTGTAAGGAGTCAGCCGACCACGGCCGCGCGGAGCCAACGACGCGTACGCCTCACGGTGTCGTCGTCGACCTCGGCCGCCGCCGGGTCGACCAGCACCGGCTCCGCGGGCTCGCCGTCGAGGCTCGCCCGCACCCCGGCGAGGAGGTTGCGCCACCCGACGGCGTGCTGGCGCGACGTCGGGCCGTCGACGCGGGCCGCGACCATCGCGACCTCCCGGTCCAGGGCGGCCTCCACCAGGTCGGCGACGAACCGCGGGTCCGTGTCGCAGGGGACGGCCAGCACCGCTTCCGCCGCCGCGATCTCGTCGAGACCCCGGAGCAGTGCGGCCGGCAGACCCGCGCCGGCCGGGCCCGGGTACGAGGGCAGGGTCAGCACCAGCGAGAGCTCGTCGGGGTCGTCGGGTGCGACGCCCTGCGCGCGGGCGTCGTCGAGCGCCGCGACCACCCGTCGCACGTTGACGTCGGTGTCGATCTCGTCGCGCAGCGCGAGCCCGAGCCAGCGGGGTGTCGCGGGGCCCCGGGCGGCCCACGCGAGGGCGGGTGAGACGTCGCCGGCTCCCCGGTCCACGCGGACGTGGAGGGGCTCGTCCGCCCAGCCCGCGTCGAGGTCCGGGAGGTCCGCGTCGGTGACGAGCCAGGCGCCGACCTCGGCGGGCCGCGGACCGGGCGCGGTCCGACGTCGGTGCTCGAAGCCGTCCCAGGGACTGGTGCGTGGTGCGTCGCTCATGCCCCGCCACGCTACCGATGCGGACGAGGGCGTGTGGTGCGTCCGACGCCTCGATGTCGCCGTCGTCGACACGCTGGTCGCGGCGCGGTGTTGACCGTCGGACCCGTGGTGCCTTGGATCGGTGCATGACGAACCACGACGCACCGGTGCTCATCGACCACGCCGACGGGATCCTGCGACTGACGATGAACCGCCCGGAGGTGATGAACGCCTTCTCCCCGGACCTCAACGACACCGTCGCCGGCGAGCTCGAGGCGGCCACCGCGCGGGACGACGTACGCGTGGTGCTGCTGACCGGGTCCGGGCCCGCCTTCAGTGCCGGCGCCGACCTGGCGGCCCCGGGTGGGACCGCCGCGTTCGACGACTCGACCATGGAGCACGCGAACCGCCTCATCCGCGCCGTGGTCGGTTGCGACAAGCCGGTCGTGGCGGGTGTCAACGGTGTCGCCGCAGGTGTCGGGACCGCCCTGGCCCTGGCGTGCGACCTGCAGGTCTGCACCGAGTCCGCAGGGCTGGTGATGGGGTTCGCGGCGATCGGTCTGATGCCCGACGGCGGCACCTCGGCGACGGTCCCCGCGGCCATGGGGCGGGCGCGCGCGATGCGCATGGCTCTGCTCAGCGAGATGCTGAGTGCCCGCGAGGCGTACGACGCGGGCCTGGTGAGCCACTGCGTGCCCGACACGGACTACGCGTCGACGCTGGACACGGTGCTCGCGAAGCTCGCCGCCGGTCCGCCGCTGTCGCTCGCCGCCACCAAGAAGGCGGTCAACGCCGCCGCCGTGCCGGAGCTGAACGCCGCCCTCGAGCGGGAGCGCTCCGGCCAGGTCGTGCTGATGCGCACCGACGACTTCGCCGAGGGGGTCGCCGCCTTCACCGGCAAGCGCCGGCCGGCCTTCGGCGGCAGCTGAGCGCGCACCGGCCCGCGGGTCAGCCTCGGCGCACGCCGGCGTCGGCGAACTCGCCCCAGGCCGCCTCGGTGGTGGTGGGGGCGACGCCGGCGACCAGGCTCTCGAGGACCGTCACGTCGAACCCCTCCTTCGCGGCGTCGAGAGCGGTGGCGCGTACGCAGTAGTCCGTGGCGATGCCGCACACGTCGACGTGGCTGATGCCGTGCTCGCGCAGCCAGCTCGCCAGCGGCCGTCCCGAGTCGACCTGCGTGCCCTCGAAGCCGGAGTAGGCCGCCTCGTACTCGCCCTTGACGAAGACCGCGTCGAAGTCCTCGGCGCCCAGCGCGGGATGGAACCGCTCACCCTCGGTGCCCACCTCGCAGTGCTTGGGCCAGGAGTGCTCGAAGTCCGGGTTCTCCGACCAGTGGGAGCCGGGGTCGACGTGGTGGTCGCGGGTCGCGACGACGACGTCGTACGCCGTGCTGCGTCCGTCCGCGTCCGCGTCCGCGCCCTGCTCGCGCGCCGCGAGGAGCGCGGCGACGCCCTCGGCGACCGCGGCGCCCCCCGTGACGCCCATCGACCCGCCCTCGCAGAAGTCGTTCTGCACGTCGACGACCACGAGGCCCCGTCCGGTGACTGCACTGCTCATGGCCAGGGCCTACCCGACCCGGCTCAGTTGATGCTGCGGTCCGAGGCGTCCCAGAACGGTTCGCGCAGCACCCGCTTGAGCAGCTTGCCCGTGGGGTTGCGGGGCAGCTCGGTGGCGAAGCTGACCGACTTGGGACGCTTGAACCCGGCGATGCGGTCGCGGGTCCACTCGACCAGCTCCTCCTCGGTCGTTTCGCTGCCCGGGGCCCGGACCACGACCGCGTGCACGGCCTCGCCCCACTTGTCGTGGGGCACGCCGATCACCGCGACGTCGGCGACGGCGTCGTGCTGGGACAGGACGTCCTCGACCTCGATCGGGTACACGTTCTCGGCGCCGGTGACGATCATGTCCTTGATGCGGTCGGTGAGGAACAGGAAGCCGTCGTCGTCGAGATAGCCGGCGTCGCCGGTGTGCAGCCAGCCGTCGGCGTCGAAGGCCTCCGCCGTCTTGTCCGGCATGCCCCAGTAGCCCTTCGCGTTCTGCACCGAGCGGATCAGCACCTCACCCACCTCGCCCGTCGGCTGGGCCTCGCCGGTGGCGGGGTCGACGCAGCGGATCTCGACCCAGGGGTACGGCTTGCCGGCGCTGCGCATGAGGTGGGCCCGGGGGCCGCCCGGGTCGTGGTCCTCGGCGGACAGCTCGGTGATGGCCCCGGTGGTCTCGGTGAGGCCGTAGACCTGGAACAGCGGGGCCTTGAACGTGTCGAGCGAGGCCTGCAGCACCGAGGAGGTGATGGGGGAGGCGCCGTAGGCGATGGAGCGCATCGAGGAGTAGTCCCGGTCCGCCGCCCCGTCGACGGCGCACATCATCTGCAGGAACGCAGGAACCAGGAACGCGTTGGTGAGCTTCTCCCGCTCGATGGTGTCGATGAGTGCCGCGGGGTCCGGCATCGGCACGAGCACGTCGGTCGCGCCGTTCGCCAGCCCGCACATCGCCCACCCCGACCCGCCGATGTGGAACAGCGGCATGGCGACGAGGCAACGGGAGTCGGCGTCGACGTCCCAGGAGGCGGCGATGTCGTAGAGCCGCGCGCAGTTCGCGTTGGTGATCATCACGCCCTTGGGCAGTCCGGTCGTGCCCGAGGTGTAGAGCTGCAGCACCACGTCGTCCTCGCCGGAGACCCGGCCCGGGTCGGTGTCGTCGCCGGCCTCGAGCCAGGCGTCGTACTCCTCGCCCACCGTGAGCACGGTCGTCAGCTCCGGCGCGGCCTCCCGGATCATCGGCACCGCCTGCGCGAACGCCTGGCCGACGACGAGCACGCGGGCCGTGGAGTCGGCGACGATCTGGCCCATCTCACCGGGGGTCAGCCGGAAGTTCAGCGGGACGATCGCGGCCCCGATCTTGGCGCAAGCGTGCGAGATCTCGAAGAACTCGGGGTTGTTGAGGTCGAGGTAGGCCACCCGTCCCTCCTCCCCGACACCGGCTGCGAGCAGCTGGTTGGCCACCCGGTTGCCGTTGCGCTCGAGGTCCGCGTACGTCAACGTCCGCGCCGCGCCCTGCAGGGCGACGTGGTCGGCGCGGGTGCGGGCGAGCTCGGCGAGCTTCTCGACCATGGGTGGCATGAGGGTCACGGGTCGACCTCCGGGGTGGGGAGCGGCGGGTCCCGGCAACCTAGCCGTGACGCGGCTCACATGCCAACGAGGAGGGTCACGAGGACACGGTCGGGAGGCACGGCTCGCCCCGGCTGAGTCGACGTGCGGCGCGCGGCAGGTCCGACCTGCACCGGGCGTGACGGTCGCGGGCGGCCTGCAGCGGTTCGTCGCCCACGACCTCGCCACCGCGCACCAGCGGCACCTGCAGGACGCGGTCGCCGTCGCGGGGCTCCACCTCCTCGACGCTCACCACCTCCTCGGTCGCGGTGCCGGCACGGTCGTGCCGGCGCACGGCCGTCTTGCGCCCGCCGACGGTCGCCTTGGCGGCGCTGTCCTTCGCGACCGGCTCGAGGTCGCCGCCGGCACCCTCGCGGGCCACCAGCTTGTAGACGAAGCCGCTGGTGGGGTGGCCCGAACCGACGACCAGCTGGGTGCCGACCCCGTACGCGTCGACCGGCGCGCCCGCGAGGGCGGCGATCGCGTGCTCGTCGAGGTCGGAGGTGACCACGATGCGGGTGTCGTGGGCGCCCAGCCGGTCCAGCTGGGCACGGACCTCGTGCGCGAGCTCGCCGAGGTCGCCGGAGTCGAGGCGGACGGCGCCGAGTCCGGGGCCGGCCACCTCCACGCCCAGGGCGACCGCCTCGGCGACGTCGTAGGTGTCGACGAGCAGCGTCGTGCCGACGCCGAGGGCGTCCACCTGCGCGGTGAACGCGTCGCGCTCGGAGTCGTGCAGCAGGGTGAAGGAGTGCGCGCTGGTGCCCGCGGTCGGCACCCCGTGCCGCGCGCCCGCGGCGAGGTTCGAGGTGGTCGCGAAGCCCGCGACGTACGCCGCCCGCGCCGCCGCGACGGCTGCCTCCTCGTGCGTACGCCGGGAGCCCATCTCGATGCAGGGCCGCCCGTCCGGGCCGCCGGCCGCGCTCGTCATCCGCGAGGCCGCGGAGGCGATGGCGGCGTCGTGGTTGAGGATGCTGAGCAACAGCGTCTCCAGCAGGACGCCCTCGGCGAAGGTGGCCTCCACGGTGAGCACGGGGGAGTCGGGGAAGTAGATGTCGCCCTCGGCGTAGCCGTCGATGTCGCCGGTGAAGCGCCACGCCGCCAGGTGCTGCAGGGTCCTGTCGTCGACGACCCCGTGCCGGTCCAGTGCGCCGAGCACGTCGTCGTCGAAGCGGAACCTCCGCAGCGTCTCGAGCGCGCGCCCGGTGCCCGCGACCACCCCGTAGCGCCGACCGCTCGGCAGACGTCGCGCGAAGAGCTCGAAGACGCACCGACGCTGCGCGGTGCCGCTCTCGAGGGCGGCCTGCAGCATCGTGAGCTCGTAGTGGTCGGTGAGCAGGGCGGAGGAGGTCACGGGCGCGAGCCTTCCCAGCCTGGGCGATCCCACCGGCGACCAGGCACAATGCGCACGTGCCTGCCCTGACCGTCCTGGACACCGCGGCTCCTGCTGAGGTCGAACCCGACCAGGAGCTCGAGAGCGTCGCCGAGGAGACGCCGGCCGCGCAGAACCCGTGGATCACCGTCGTGTGGAACGACCCGGTCAACCTGATGTCCTACGTCGTGTTCGTCTTCCAGGACTACTTCAAGCACCCGCGCAAGAAGGCCGAGAAGCTGATGATGGAGGTGCACGAGGAGGGCCGGTCGGCGGTCTCCTCGGGCACGCGCGAGGAGATGGAGCGCGACGTGCAGGCGATGCACGGCTACGGCTTGTGGGCGACCCTGCAGAAGGCGGACGCATGACGACCGGGTTCCGTCGCAGGCGCCGCAGCGGCACCGTGGTGGTGACCCTGACGGGGTTCGAGGCCGACCTGCTGCGCTCCCTGGCCTCGCAGCTGGTCGAGCTGCTGCGCAGCGAGGAGGCCCAACCCTCCAGCGACGACCCGCTCGAGGCGATGTTCGACTTCACCGGGCCGACCACCGAGCCCGACGACCCGGTGCTGGCCCGACTCTTCCCCAGCGCCTACCGCGACGACGAGGAGGCGGCCGGGGAGTTCCGTCGCTTCACCGAGGGGTCCCTGCGCTCGGCCAAGGCGACCGCAGCCGGGACGGTGATCGACGCGCTCGTCGAGGCAGGACTGCCCGACCAGCTCCCCGAGGAGGGCCAGGTCGAGGTGGAGGTCGAGCTCGACCTCGC
Organism: Nocardioidaceae bacterium; assembly: GCA_018672315.1. Taxonomy (NCBI): domain Bacteria; kingdom Bacillati; phylum Actinomycetota; class Actinomycetes; order Propionibacteriales; family Nocardioidaceae; species Nocardioidaceae bacterium. The sequence continues at coordinate 2,100,260 of CP076053.1, forward strand.
GGCGGCTCGTACGTGGATGAAGGTCTTCACGGACGTGCGCCTGGCGCTCGCGACCCGCCTCGGGGTCGAGGAGGGCGACGAGGAGTTCTGGTGGACGCTGCCGGAGGACGACCCGCGGTCCCACGTGCACGACATCTACGAGTGGGTCGGGGAGCTGCAGGAGACGCTGGTCCGCGCCGTCACCGCCTGACCGGTGCGGACGGCAGCTCCGCTGTCGGCACAGGGTGCCGGATGCACCGGTGGGGCTGAGTCATGACCGAGGGCCCTCGTGCTCGGCCGACCCCGCGGTGCCACGACCCCGCATCGGCACGTGGGGGATCCCGTCCTCGACGAACTCCGCGCCGTCGACGGCGAACCCGAGCCGCTCGTACCAGGCACGCAGGTGCGACTGGGCGTCCAGCACGACCGTCGTGCCGTCCCCGCAGACGTCGAGCGCCCGGCGTACGAGGGCAGCCGACAGGCCCCGGCCCCTTGCCCGCCCGGCGGTGCAGACCCTCCCGATGCGTCGCGTCCCGTCCGGTTCGGTGAGCAGCCGCAGGTAGGCGCTCGGTCCCCGCTCGTCCGCGGTCCACAGGTGCCGCGCGGTCGGCTCGGCGTCGCGGCCGTCGAGCTCGGCGTACGCACACTGCTGCTCGACGACGAACACGTCGACCCGCAGCCGCGCGAGGTCGTGCCAGGTGGGGGCGTCGAGGTCGATGAGGGCGGCGACGTGGACGGACGGACCGGTCATGGCAGCAGTGTGGCTGCCCACTCCCCGGGACGCGTCCGGCAGGCCCCTGCGGCCCGACTACGCTCGGGCCGTGCTCAGCATCAGCCGCGAGATCGTCGAGGCGATCATCGCCCACGCCAAGCGTGACCACCCCGACGAGGCGTGCGGCGTCGTCGTCGGACCCGAGGGCTCCGACCGTCCCGAGCGGTTCGTCCCGATGGTCAACGCCGCCGGCTCGCCGACCTTCTACGAGTTCGACTCCACCGAGCTGCTGGCCCTCTACAAGCAGATGGACGCGAACGACGAGGAGCCGGTCGTGGTGTACCACTCCCACACGGCGACCGAGGCGTACCCCAGCCGCACCGACATCGGGCTCGCCCAGGAGCCGCACGCCCACTACGTGCTGGTCAGCACACGCGAGCACGGGAACAACGAGGGTGACGTCGAGTTCAGGTCGTACAGGATCGTCGACGGCGAGGTCACCGAGGAAGAGGTCAGCGTCGTCGACGCCCCGGCCGGCTGAGACGCTGGCCCCGCAACCGCACCAGCAACCGAGCAGAGGAAGCACCATGGCAGTCGAGGTACGGATCCCGACCATCCTGCGCACCTACACCGACGGCGAGAAGTCGGTGCAGGCCCAGGGAGGCACGCTGGCCGAGGTCATCGACGACCTCGAGGCGAACTACTCCGGCATCAAGAACCGGCTCGTCGACGACGGCGACATCCGCCGCTTCGTCAACGTCTACGTCAACGACGAGGACGTGCGCTTCACCGGCGGGCTCGAGACCTCGGTCTCCGACGGCGACCAGGTCGTCATGCTGCCGGCGGTCGCCGGCGGCGCCTGCTGAGCCGCGCCGGGCAGACCACACCGCCTCGACCGTGCGCTTCGACAACCTGATCGACTCGGTCGGCAGGACCCCGCTGGTGGGCCTGCCGGCCCTGTCGCCGTCCCCCGACGTACGACTGTGGGCGAAGCTCGAGGACCGACAGCCCACCGGGTCGATCAAGGACCGCGCCGCGCTCGGCATGATCGAGGCGGCCGAGAAGGACGGGCTGCTGCGGCCCGGCTGCACGATCCTGGAGCCCACCAGCGGCAACACCGGCATCTCCCTCGCGATGGCGGCGAAGCTCAAGGGCTACCGGCTGGTGTGCGTGATGCCGGAGAACACCTCCGAGGAGCGCCGCCAGCTGCTGCGCATGTGGGGGGCGGAGATCGTGTCCTCACCGGCGGCGGGCGGCTCGAACGAGGCCGTGCGCGTCGCGAAGCGGCAGGCCGAGGAGCACCCCGACTGGGTGATGCTCTACCAGTACGGCAACCCCGCCAACGCCCAGGCGCACTACGACGGCACGGGGCCGGAGATCCTCGAGGACCTGCCGAGCGTCACGCACTTCGTCGCCGGGCTCGGCACCACCGGCACGCTGATGGGCACCGGGCGCTTCTTCCGCGAGCACAAGCCCGAGGTGCGCATCGTCGCGGCCGAGCCGCGCTACGGCGAGCTCGTGTACGGCCTGCGGAACCTCGACGAGGGCTTCGTCCCCGAGCTGTACGACGCCTCGCTCATCGACGCGCGCTTCTCGGTGGGCCCGCGCGACGCGGTGCGTCGGGTGCGTGAGCTGCTGGAGAGCGAGGGCATCTTCGCCGGCATCTCCACGGGTGCGATCCTGCACGCCGCGCTGGGCCAGGCGGCCAAGTCGGTCACGGCGGGCGAGCGCGCCGACATCGCGTTCATCGTGTGCGACGGCGGCTGGAAGTACCTCTCGACCGGCGCGTACGAGGGCACGATCGACGAGGCCGAGGACCGTCTCGAAGGTCAGTTGTGGGCATGAGAACCGCTGGAGGGCCCGCATGATCGTCCCGGTCACGGCTGCCGCGATCGGCTGCGGACTGATGCTGCTGATCGCCGTGGTGGGGCTGGTGCGCGACACCGCCCCGGGGCGTCTCTTCCTGCTGGTGGCGGGTGCGACGACCCTCGCGCTGGTGGTGGTGCTCGGCTTCGGTGTCGCCGAGGTCGTGACGGCCGAGCGCACCGGTGGGGCGGGCACGGTGGTCACCTACCTGGCGTACCTCGCCGCGGCGGCCGCGGCTGTCCCGGTCGCGCTGCTGTGGGCGGCCGCGGAGCGGACGCGCTCGGGGACGCTGGTGCTGCTCGTGGCGGCGCTGACGGTGCCGTTCCTGCTGGTCCGGGCGCTCGACGTGTGGTCCGTCCGTGGCTGAGCGGGCGGCGGACACCTCCCACGGCCCCGGCCGTCTGCTCGTGGCGGCGTACGCGATCCTCGCCATCGGCGCGACGGGTCGCTCCGGGGTCCAGCTGGCCACCGGGGCCTCGGAGGCGCCGCTCGCGTACGGCCTGAGCGCCTTCGCCGCCGTGGTGTACATCGTCGCGACGCTCGCCCTGGCTAGGGACTGGTGGCGCCTGGCCCTGGTCGCCTGCTCGGTCGAGCTGGTCGGTGTGCTGTCCGTCGGCACCCTGACCGTCGTCGACGCCGGCGACTTCCCCGACGCGACCGTGTGGTCGCTGTACGGGCAGGGCTACCTGTTCCTGCCGCTCGTGCTTCCCGTGCTGGGGCTGCTGTGGCTGCGGCGCACCGGGCGGTCTCGCGGGCCGGTGAGCCCGCGTGCCTGACCTCACGCCCACAACGGGGGCCCGCGTGGGTCCGGGCCACTAGCCTGGGACGACCATGACGGACGCACCGATCGGCATCTTCGACTCCGGCTTCGGGGGTCTGACGGTCGCGCGTGCGGTGATGGACCAGCTGCCCCACGAGCGGGTGCTCTACTACGGCGACACCGCGCGTCAGCCGTACGGGCCCAAACCGATCGCCCAGGTGCGCGAGTACGCCCTGGAGTGCCTGGACCACCTGGTCGCCCAGGGGGTGAAGATGCTCGTGATCGCCTGCAACTCCGCCTCGGCGGCCGTGCTGCGGGATGCGCGGCAGCGCTACGACGTGCCGGTGGTCGAGGTCATCTTCCCGGCGACGCGACGCGCGGTCGCCGCGTCGCGGTCAGGTCGCATCGGCGTGATCTGCACCCAGGCGACCGCCGACTCCCAGGCCTACGACGACGCCTTCGCCGCCGCGCCGCAGGTGACGCTGTCGACGCGGGCATGCCCTGACTTCGTGGAGTTCGTCGAGGCAGGGGTGACGAGCGGACCGGAGCTGACGGCGACCGCCCACGCCTACCTCGACCCGCTGATCGCCGACGAGGTCGACACGCTGGTGCTGGGGTGCACCCACTACCCGCTGCTGACCGGCGTGCTGGCCTGGGTGATGGGGGACCGGGTCACGCTCGTCTCCAGCGCCGAGGAGACCGCGAAGGACGTCTACCGTGGCCTGGTCGGCGGAGACCTGGAGCGCGACCCCGCGGCGCCCGCGCCCGAGCACGTCTTCCTCACCACGGGCGACCCGGCGGTCTTCGAGGAGATCGGACGCCGGTTCCTCGGGCCGGAGCTCACCGGCACCACCCGGCGGGTCGAGAGCGTCCTCGGAACCCCCGACGGCGTGGAGGTGTCGGTATGAGGCTGACCGTCGTCGGGTGCTCCGGCTCCTATCCCGGCCCGGCGTCCTCGGCGTCGTGCTACCTGGTCGAGGCCGACCACGAGGGGCGTACGTGGCGCCTGCTGCTCGACCTCGGCAACGGAGCCCTCGGGTCCCTGCAGCGCCACGCGGACCCGCTGACCGTCGACGCCGTGCTGCTCTCGCACCTGCACGCCGACCACTGCCTCGACATGTGCGGCTACTACGTGATGCGCAAGTACCACCCCACGGGTCCGCAGCCGCGCATCCCCGTCTACGGGCCCGACGGCACCGCAGCGCGGCTGGCGCGGGCGTACGACCTGCCCGAGGACCCCGGCATGACCGAGGAGTTCGACTTCGAGGTCTTCCCCTCCGGGTCGTTCGTCCTCGGACCGTTCACCGTGACCGCGTCCCCCGTGGCGCATCCGGTGCCGGCGTACGCCCTCCGGGTCGAGGCCGGCGGCCGGGTGCTGACCTACTCCGGCGACACCGGGCCGTGCGGCGCCCTGGAGAAGGCGGCTCGAGGGGCGCACGTGTTCCTGTGCGAGGCGAGCTTCCGCGAGGTGGACGACAACCCGCCGGACCTGCACCTCACCGGCGCCGAGGCGGGAGCCGCCGCCACCCGCGCCGGCGCAGGGAGCCTGCTGCTGACGCACGTGCCGCCCTGGCACGACGACGCCGAGATCCTCGCCGAGGCACGTCCGGCCTTCGACGGACCGCTCGAGCTGGTCCGGTGCGGGCACACCTACGACGTCTGAACGGCGTCCGGATCCGACGTCCCGGCGACGTCGGATCCGGCCGCAACGGGTGTGCTCTCGCCACCCGACCGCTAGGTTCGGCAGATGCTGGAGCCAGAGAAGTACGACGAAGAGCTGCGGCGTCACGTGGCAGCCTTCGAGCAGCTCCTGTCCGCGGTGGACGTCGACGCCCAGGTCCCGACGTGTCCCGGGTGGAGCGTGCACGACCTCGTCGAGCACCTCGGCACGATCCTCGACTGGGCGCGGCAGGCCCTCGTGGAGGGGGACTCGGCCCACCCCCCGGACCTGCCGGAGGAGGCGGCGCCGACGGGAAGCGGTGCGCTGCGTGGCTGGTTCTGCGAGCGGGCCGACCGGGTCGTGGACACCCTGGCCGACGTCGGCACCGAGCAGCCCTGCTGGGGCTTCGGCCTGCGTCCGCGCACGTCGGCCTTCTGGTGGCGTCGCATGACCCACGAGATGGCCATCCACCTGCACGACCTGAGAGCCGCGCACGCCGGCTCCTCCCGCGACGTCGACGAGCCGGTGTGGGGGACCACCGAGATGGCCTCGGACGCGGTCGAGGAGGTCGTCCGGGTCTTCTTCCCCCGCCAGGTCCGACGCGACCGGTGCGAGCCGCTGCAGGCGGCGGTGCTGATGATGCCCGAGGACGCCGAGGGGTCGGGATGGGTGCTGGCCGGTGACGGCAGCGACGACGACGCCATCGCCGACGTCACGGTCACCGGACCCGTGGAGCAGCTGGCGCTGCTGGTCTGGCACCGCCTCGACGTCGACGACGACCGGCTGACCATCCAGGGAGAGCGGGCTGCGGTCGAGCACGTCATGGCCTCGGAGATCACGCCGTGAGGCCTCGCGGCCCGGCCGGCGCTCTCCCTGGCTAGGGTCGAGGCCATGACTCGCGCAGACGGCCGCACCGTCGACCAGCTCCGCCCCGTACGCCTCACCCGTGGGTGGCTCGACCACGCCGCGGGCTCCGTGCTCGTCGAGTTCGGCGGCACCCGCGTGCTGTGCGCCGCCTCGGCGAGCGAGGGCGTGCCGCGGTGGCGCAAGGGCTCCGGGCTGGGGTGGGTGACCGCGGAGTACGCGATGCTCCCGAGCTCCACCAACACCCGGTCGGCGCGCGAGTCGGTCAAGGGTCGCATCGGGGGGCGTACGCACGAGATCTCACGCCTGGTCGGTCGGTCGCTGCGGGCCGTCATCGACGACCGCGCGCTGGGCGAGAACACGATCACGCTGGACTGCGACGTGCTCCAGGCCGACGGCGGCACCCGCACCGCCGCCATCACGGGGGCGTACGTCGCGCTCGTCGACGCGGTCGCCCACCTGCGTGAGAAGGGCGCCCTGGCCGGGGACCCGCTCACGGGGTCCGTCGCCGCGGTCAGCGTCGGCATCATCGACGGCGAGCCGCGCCTGGACCTGCCCTACGAGGAGGACGTGCGCGCCGAGACCGACATGAACGTCGTGATGACCGGCGACGGTCGCTTCGTCGAAGTGCAGGGCACGGCGGAGGCCGAGCCGTTCGATCGCGCGCTGCTCGACTCGCTGCTCGACCTCGCCGCCGGCGGGTGCGCGGAGCTGACCCGGCTGCAGCAGGCCGCGCTGGACGCGCCGGCGGCGGGCCTGCACGGCATGCGCGCCCCGCAGGCCTGAACGGTCCGCGGTGACACAGGCGCCGACGGTCTTCCTGGCCTCCCGCAATCCCGGCAAGGTCGCCGAGATGCAGCGGATCCTCGGTGAGCACCTTCCGGGGGTGGAGGTGAGGGGTCTCGGCGACGTGGAGGCGTACGACGAGCCGGTCGAGGACCGGGAGACGTTCGCGGGCAACGCGGTCCTCAAGGCCGCGACCGGGCTCCGGGCCACCGGACTGCCCACGATCGCCGACGACTCCGGGCTGTGCGTGGACGCGCTGAACGGCATGCCCGGCGTCCTGTCCGCACGGTGGTCGGGTCTGCCCAAGGACGACGACCGCAACAACCGGCTGCTGCTCGACCAGCTGCACGACGTTCCCGACGCGCGGCGCACCGCCACGTTCCGGTGCGCCGTCGCCGTCTGCCTGCCCTGGCGCGAGGAACCGCTGGTGGTCGAGGGAACCATGCCCGGGCGGGTGATCCGCGAGTGCCGGGGCGAGAGCGGCTTCGGCTACGACGTGCTGTTCGTGCCCGAGGCCCACGACTCGGAGAAGGGCGGTGACGGACGGACGTCGGCCCAGCTGACCAAGCCCGAGAAGGACGCGATCTCGCACCGCGGTGCGGCCCTGCGGGAGCTCGCCCCCCTGGTGGCCGCGGCGTTCGCCTGAGGGCGACGGATCACGACGAAACCTGGCGACCGGACCGGTCCAGGCACTACGGTCCGCGCATGCGAACCCTGCGCGCCGCGCGCACCTCCCGTACGCAGAGCCCCGGCGCGCTGACGGCGCTGACCGCGCTGCTCGTCGCCGGAGGGCTCGCCGTGCCCCAGCACGTGACCCCCGCAGCTGCGACGGCTCCGGCCGCGGCAGCCCCGGCCGCGCGGGGTGACGACGCGACGCGTGAGGTGCTCCGGCCCACGACGGGCCGCTACCGCGCGACCATCCGCCTCACCCGCCACGGCATCCCGCACATCACCGCGCAGGACTACGGCTCGCTCGGGTTCGGCAAGGGGTGGATGACCACGAGGCAGAGCGGCTGCAACCTCATCGACACCGTGCTCACCGGGCGCGGCATCCGCTCGAAGGTGCTCGGCCCGGCCACGCGGTACGCCGACGGCGTCACGCTGGACGCCTCGAACCTCGAGGTGGACACCCTCGCCGGCGACCTCCGCAACCGTCGCGTGGTCGAGAAGCTGCTGCGGGACCCTCTCACCGGTCCCGGCCCCGAGGTGCGCGCGATGGTGACGGGGTACGTCGCGGGCGCCAACCGCTACCTCGCGAGCATCGGCGGGTGGCGCAACTACTCCGACCCGACCTGCAACCGACTGCCGGGACTGCCCGCGCGGGTGCAGCCGATCGACCTCTACTACGGCATCTACTTCGCCAACCTGCTCGCCAGCGCCGGGGTCTTCGTCTCCGAGATCGCCGGAGCCTCGCCGCCGTCGCCGGGGGACCCGGGGTTGCCGTCGGTCCCGTTGGCCGCCGACGTCGACCGTGACGCGCTGCTGCGCGCCCTGGGCCGCGACCCCGACCGCCCCTTCGGGTCCAACGCCACTGCCGTCGGCAGCCGCGACACCTCGACGGGCAAGGGCATGCTGCTGGGCAACCCCCACTTCCCGTGGAACGGCCGCTACCGCTTCGACCAGAGCCACCTGCGCATCCCCGGGGAGTACGAGGTCTCCGGAGGAAGCCTGATCGGTAGCCCGGTGGTGAACATCGGGTGGAACCGCGACGTCGCCTGGAGCCACACGGTCTCCACGGCCTACCGCTTCACCCCGTACGAGTACCGCACCGTCGTGCCGGGCGGGCTCACCTACCTCACGGCGGACGGACCGAGGCAGGTGCAGCGCCGCGAGGTCGAGGTGACCGTACGTCGACCCGACGGGTCGCTGCGCACCGTCGTCGAGGACGTGTACCGCACCCCGGAGGGCTACGTCATCGACGCACCCGAGCAGCTGATGGCGTGGTCCCCGGTGAGCTTCTTCGCGATCCGCGACGCGAACGCCGAGCACCTGCGCACCCTCGACACCTTCTGGGCGATGGGTAAATCGCGGAGCGTGCGCTCGCTGCTGCGCGCGCAGGACCGTGGCGCCGGGATGCCGTGGGTCAACACCATCGCCGCCGACCGGCGTGGCCACGCCCTCTACGCCGACCACTCGGTCGTGCCGAACGTGCCCGACGCCCTCGTGCAACGGTGCCTGACCCCGATCGGGGCGGTGCTGCTGGAGGTCGCCGGACTCCCCGGGCTCGACGGCACCCGAGCGGCGTCCGACTGCGCCTGGCGCACGGACGCCGACGCGCAGCGGCCCGGCATCTTCGGCCCGACGAACCTGCCGCAGACGATCACGCGGGACTGGGTGGTCAACGCGAACGACTCCCACTGGCTGCCCAACCCCGACACCCGGCTCGAGGGCTTCGCGGAGATCATCGGGTGCGAGCAGTGCGAGCGCACGGTGCGTACGCGCATGGTCTACCGCTACGTGACGGACCGGCTCGCCGGCCGCGACTCGCTCGCGCGGGGCCGCAAGGTCACCCCGCGGACGCTGCGGACCACCCAGCACGAGAACCGTGTCTTCGCCGCGGAGCTGGCCCGCCAGGGTGGCGACCTCGCGACGGTGTGCCGCCTCGCCGCCGGCGGCGACGCCTGTCGCACCCTGGCCGCGTGGGACGGTCGGTCCGACCGCTCCAGCCGCGGCACCGCGCTGTTCGAGGAGTTCTGGCGGCGCGCCGGTGGCGTGACGGGGCTCTGGCAGGTGCCGTTCTCCGCCGCCGACCCGGTGCGTACGCCCCGCGACCTCAACGAGACGAATCCGCTCGTGGTGCAGGCGATGCGCGACGCCCTCGCCCACCTCGAGGAAGAGGGCATCGCCCACGACGCGCCCTGGGGTCTCGTGCACCGTGCCGGTGACCTGGGAGCCCCGCCGGTGCGGCTCGGTGGCGGCGAGGGCTTCAGCGGCAACGCGAACGCGCTCGCGGCGACGGTGGTCGACGGTCGGTACCGCGTCGACTACGGCAGCAGCCACATCCAGGCCGTCTCGTTCCTGCCGCGCGGGCGCGTGCAGGCCCGGACGATCCTGACCTACGGACAGGCGATCGACCCGACCTCGGCGTACGCGGCCGACCAGACCCGCCTCTTCGGCCGGGAGCGCTGGGTCGCCTTCCCGACGTCGGAGAAGCAGATCGGACGGCAGCTGGTGCGCGTGCTGCGGGTCGGCGGCCCGGCCTGATCGCTCGGCCTGGCCCCGGCGGTCAGGGCAGCAGGAGCACCACGGTCTCGGCGACGCAGGCCGGCTTGTCCTCGCCGTCGATCTCGATCGAGTGCTTCAGCGTGAGCTGCTTGCCGGCCGGGATGTCGGTGACCTCGCCGACGCTGACGTGCACGCGGACGCGACTGCCGACCGTCACGGGGTTGGGGAAGCGCACCTTGTTGACGCCGTAGTTGAGCTTCGCGCCCGGGGTCTCCAGGCCGAACACCTGGGCGCCCAGCATCGGGATCAGCGACAGGGTCAGGTAGCCGTGGGCGATCGTGGCACCGAACGGTCCGTCCTTCGCGCGCTCGGCGTCGACGTGGATCCACTGGTGGTCGCCGGTGGCGTCGGCGAACTGGTCGATGCGGTCCTGCTCGATGGTCAGCCAGTCGGAGCTGCCGAGCTCCTCGCCGGCGGCGGCGGAGAGCTGGTCGAAGTCGGTGAAGGTGCGCACGGGCGGGCTCCTGTCGTCGGTGGCGTCCGCATCGGTGACGCCGTGTGGGGTGCTTGGATGGCGGTATGGCTGAACCTACCGCCCCCACCGGACTGACCGAGGACGTGATCCGGCGGGCGCCCAAGGCCCTGCTGCACGACCACCTCGACGGAGGTCTGCGCCCTGCCACCGTGCACGAGCTGGCGGCCGAGGTCGGGCACGAGCTCCCCGTGGCGGGGGGCGCGGACGATCTGGCCGACTGGTTCAGACGATCTGCTGACTCCGGCTCCCTGGAGCGCTACCTGGAGACCTTCGCACACACGGTCGGCGTCATGCAGACGGCCGAGGCGCTGCGTCGGGTGGCGCGGGAGGCGGTGGAGGACTACGTGGCCGACGGCGTCGTGTACGCCGAGGTGCGGTGGGCGCCCGAGCAGCACCTCGAGGGCGGGCTCGACCTCGAGCAGACCGTGCAGGCGGTCGCTGACGGTTTCGCCGAGGGCGTCGCCGCGGCCGAGGCCGCGGGGCGCACCGTCGTCGTCCGCCAGCTGCTCACGGCGATGCGGCACCAGGCGCGCTCCCGCGAGATCGCCGAGCTGGCCGTCGCCTGGCGCGACCGCGGCGTGGTCGGCTTCGACATCGCCGGAGCCGAGGCGGGCAACCCGCCGACCCGTCACCTCGACGCGTTCGAGTACCTCGCCCGGCAGAACGCCCACTTCACCATCCACGCGGGCGAGGCCTTCGGGCTGCCGTCGATCTGGGAGGCCCTGCAGTGGTGCGGTGCCGACCGGTTGGGCCACGGCGTACGCATCGTCGACGACATCGAGCGCGCCGACGGCGGGGACGTGAGGCTCGGGCGCCTCGCGGCCTACGTGCGCGACAAGCGCATCCCGCTCGAGCTGTGCCCGAGCTCGAACGTGCAGACCGGCGCGGCCGAGTCGATCGCGACCCACCCCATCGGGATGCTCGCCGACCTGAGGTTCCGGGTCACGGTCAACACCGACAACCGCCTCATGAGCGACACCTCGATGACGAAGGAGATGTCGCTGCTGCACGAGGCGTTCGGCTGGGGGCTGGAGGACCTGCGGTGGGTGACGGTCAACGCGATGAAGTCCGCGTTCCTGCCCTTCGACGAGCGGCTCGCGCTGATCGAGCAGACCATCAAGCCCGCGTACGCCGACCTCATCGCCGCGCAGGGCTGAGGAGCAACCACCAGCGCGACCACCCGGCGACCCGCGGGTCGCGGGCGACGTCGGCTGCGGTGAGCACGAGTCGGGCGCCCACGGCCGGTTCGTACACGGACAGACGGTGCCCGTCGCCGCCGAGCACGAGCGCGACGTGCCGCGGCAGGAGGCGGCCCCCGACGTAGAGCGCGGCAGGCTCCGGGGTGCCGGCGACGGCAGCGACCCTGGCGAACGCCGCGACGGGATCGGACGGCAGCAGGATCGTGGCGTACGCGCGACCAGTCAGACCCTGCAGCGCCGCGCGGAGTGCCCATGGCGAGGTGCCCAGGGCACGCGGCCACGGTGCCTGCAGACCCCCGGTGGGGGAGCGGTACGACGCGAGCAGCGGGTGCTCGGCAGCGATGAGGTCGCCTGTGTGCGCGGCCAGGCGTTCCGCGTACGCCGGGTCCGTCAGGCCCCGCGCCACCGCCAGACAGGTCGGACCGCACGAGGTGCCGTCGGGCTGGCGGATGATCACGGGTGCGGCTCCGGAGACGACACGAGCGGGCCCACCCGGAGGTGGACCCGCTCGTGACGGTGTGTCAGGTTCAGGCGGTCGCGCGGCGGCGACGGACCAGCAGCACCGAGCCGCCGGCCAGCAGACCGGCGCCGGCGAGGCCGCTGATCAGCATCGCGTTCGAGGAGCCGGTGGCCGGGAGACCGCCGACGTTGTCACCGGTGTCGCCACCCACGACGACCTCACCGTCGTCGTCGCCGCCGGCGTTGTTGCCGTCGTTGTCGTCGGTGTCGTCACCCTCGACCTGCACGGCCGCGGTGGCGAGCACGAAGCCGCCCTCGTCGCTGGCGGAGATCGTGTACTGACCCGAGCAGTTCGCGCCGAGGCTGACCACGAAGTCGATGGTGCCGAAGGCGTCGTTGGGCTGCGAGACCGTGGAGACGATCGCGCCGGAGGAGTCGGTCACAGTCACCGTGACGGTGCCGGCGTTGCCGGCCTCGACGGTGATCGGGACGGTGCAGTCGTCGGCGTTGCCGTCGTTGACGACGATCGCCTCGGCGGCGCCGCCGTTGTAGCCGGCACCGTTGGGGCCGTCACCGACCGCGAAGGCGGCCGAGGGGGCCAGGGCGAGCACCGCGGCCACCGCAGGGGCAGCAAGCATGCGGGAAGTCTTCATGGGGGTCCTTACGTAGTCAGTCGATCACGATCCTGAGAGCACACTAAAGGAAGTCAGGGGCAATCCAAAGCCTGCTTCGTTAATTGCGTGTGACGACTCATCGGCGTCGTGCGCACGGCCAGGGCGCCGGGGCGGGCTGCGGCCGCCGACAGGTCCTTCAGGCGAGTGACGACAACCACGGTGCCGCCGGGAGGCACCTCGACCTCGACCGCGGCGACGAAGAGACCGTCGTGGAGCACCGAGCGGATCCCGACGGGTTCGCCGTCGACGAGCACGGACCCGAAACCCGCCTCGGGCGGGGCGTAGAGGAACACCTGCGTACGCAGCGTGCCGAGCGGATCGCTGCCGGCGACGACGTAGTCGGGGAGGGACTCCCGCGCCTCGCGGGAGCGCGGCACCTGCGAGCCGACCTCGACCCGGACGGCGATGTCGCCGCTGGGGTCGGGCTCGCCCTCGGAGCAGACCGGTCGGGTCGTGACGTCCAGCGTCTCGTAGTAGGAGAGCTTGGAGGCGGTGGTCTCGAAGAGGTACACCCCGAGCTCGGGCCGCCGGCCGTCGCGGCCGTCGAGCTCGCCGGCGACAGGTGACCCGGACAGCTCGGCCTGCTCCCCGGCGCGACGCGACCACAGCAGCAGCCGGCCCTCCTCGACGGCGGTCGCGAGCGACTCCGCGGCCACGCGTACGTCGGCGCGCCCTGCCGCGAGGCGGTCGAAGACGCGCTTGGCGGCCAGGGCGAAGAACTCGTCCTGGGCGGTCGGGTCGGGCAGCGCGGCGTAGACGCCGCTGAGCAGCAGGGACGCGGCGTTGTCCGCGGTCAGCTCGACGCCGCCGACCTGCACCGGACCGGTCGCCCGCAGCAGGAGGGCGAGCGCGGCAGGGTCGACCGACAGGACGCCCGCGACCTCCTGGCCGACGTCACGCTGCCACCGCGCCGCGGCGAGCTCCGCCGCCCGCGGGAAGTCCGGTGTGTTCGGGGCGTTGAGGAAGTAGGTGCCCAGGCCGATGCCGTACAGCGACTGCTCCGCGAGCGACAGCGGCAGGACCGGTTCCTCCAGCTCACCGAAGGTGTTGCCCGCGACCTGGCGCTGCAGCCGGATCCGTCCGTCGTTGGCGGTCACCAGGATGGCGGTACCGGCGATGCCCCCCAGGGAGCGGGCCTCGGCGGTGTTCTGGTTGAGCAGCAGGTAGCGGCGCGGCCCGTCGCCACCGAGCATCGGGGGCAGCAGCGTGACGAGCCGGTCGGCGAGTGCGACCCGGTCGACCAGGTCGATCACCTCACCCCGGAGCTCCGCGACCGCGTCCGCCAGCGGCCCGGCGACCCCGGAGGTGTCGAGGGAGCCCAGGTCCGTACGCGCCGCGACGAGCCCGTCGAAACCCGCGGTGACCCCCGGGGCGGCCTCACGCAGCGGCTCCAGCGGCACCCGACCGTCGACGGGCTTCAGCGCGTCCGCGGTCAGGGTGGTCGCGGCGCGCGCCAAGGATGCCGCCGGACCGTCGGCGAGGTCGTCGGTCACGGCCACGACGGTGCGCAGCGCGGTCACGTCGTCGCCGAGGACGGGCGCGTACGCCGCGAGCCGCCACGCCCAGGTGTCCACCGCGTCGCGCGCCTCGGCGGTGTCGGCCCGCAGCGAGGCGACGCGGGCGTCGATGCCGGCGATGTTGCCGTCGGTGACGTCCTGCTGCAGCTCGGTGATGTCCTCGCGGGCGCTGCTGAGGCGCTCGTACGCCGTGAGCGCGCCGAGCGCCATCCAGATGCCGATGCCCACCAGCACGATGACCAGTGCGAGCAGCGACAGGCCGGTGACCAGCCCGAGGCGCCGCGTGCGGGGTGGGGCCATCAGTCCGTCTCGAGCCGGGCGTACAGGTCGTCGCTGAGCGTGGTGAGGAGCTGCTCCGCCTCCTCGCGGGAGCCGGCCAGGGACTCGGCGTCGGCGTCCGCGTCGACGGCCACGACGGTCTCGAGGTAGCACTTGAGCTTCGGCTCGGTGCCCGAGGGGCGTACGACGACGCGGGTGGTGTCGCCGAGCCGGAGGCGCAGGCCGTCGGTCGGGGGGAGGTCGCTGCCGTACGACGCGGGGTCGCGGAGGTCCTCGACCGCGCCGACCGGCAGACCGGCGAGCTCGGTCGGGGGGTCCTCGCGCAGTCCCGACAGCACCGCGGCCGCCCGGCCGACGCCCTCCTCGAACCGCAACGACAGCTGTCGGGTGGCGTGCACCCCGTGCCGACGGGCGAGGTCGTCGAGGTCGTCGACGAGCAGACCGCCGCCTGCCTTGCGGTCGGCAGCGAGGTGCGCGAGCAGCAGCAGGGCTGAGATGCCGTCCTTGTCGCGGACGTTGCCCGGGTCCACGCAGAAGCCGATGGCCTCCTCGTAGGCGAACGCGAGGTCCTCCACGCGCGCCAGCCACTTGAAGCCCGTGAGCGTCTCGGCATGCTCGCGCCCGGCGGCCGCGGCGATGCGGCCGAGCAGCGAGGAGGAGACGAGCGTGCAGGCCAAGGTGCCGGGGGCACCGTGCCGGGCGAGGTGGGCGCCCAGCAGGGCCCCGATCTGGTCCCCGGTCAGCACCTGCCAGTCGCCGCCGATGGCGTCGCGGGGCAGGGCGAGCGCGCACCGGTCGGCGTCGGGGTCGTTGGCGATGACGATGTCGGCGCCGACACGGCGGGCGAGGGTCAGGGCGAGGTCCAGGGCGCCGGGCTCCTCGGGGTTCGGGAAGTCGACGGTCGGGAAGTCGGGGTCGGGGTCTCCCTGCTCGGGCACGACGTACGGCTCGGGGAAGCCCGCCTCGGCGAGCACGGCCAGTGCGGTCTCCCGGCCGACGCCGTGCATCGGGGTGTAGACGATCCGAAGGTCGCGCGCCCCCTCGGGGACGACCCGACCGACCGCAGCGCGGTAGTCGTCGACGAGCTGCTCCTCGACCCCCCGGACGCGGTCGGCGTCGCCGCGGGGCAGCTCGTCGACGCGGCCGACGGCCTCGATGTGCGCCGCCACCTCGGCGTCGTGCGGCGGGGAGAGCTGTGCCCCGTCGGCGAGGAAGACCTTGTAGCCGTTGTCGGCGGGCGGGTTGTGGGACGCGGTCACCATGACGCCCACGGCACAGCCGAGCGCGCGCACGGCGTACGCCAGCACCGGTGTCGGCAGGGGACGGGGCAGCAGCAGGGGTTCCACGCCGGCGCCGGCCATCACCGTGCAGGTGTCGAGCGCGAAGGTCTCGGAGTTGTGACGCGCGTCGTAGCCCACGACGACGCGCAGCGGGCCGTCCGGTGACTGTGTCGCACCCTCGGCGTGGAGCCACGCGGCGAGCCCGGCAGTCGCACGCGAGACGGTGACCCGGTTCATCGCGGCGGGGCCGGGACCCATGACGGCGCGGAGCCCGGCGGTGCCGAACTCGAGCTCGCCCTCGAAGAGGTCCGCGAGCCGTGCGTGGGCGTCGGCGTCGCCGTCCGCGGCGGCCACCAGCTGCTCGACCCGGGCGCGGGTCTCGGGGTCGGGGTCCTGGTCGGCCCACTCCCGGGCGCGCGCCAACAGGTCCGGTGGCGTGGAGGTCATGGGACGAGGCTAGTGGGACCGCTCAGAGCCGCCCGACCACGTCGGCGAGCAACGACCCCATGCGCTCGGCGGCGGCCTGGCCGGCCTCGAGCACCTCCGCGTGGTCCAGGGGCTTGCCCCCGATGCCGGCGGCGGCGTTGGTCACCAGCGAGATGCCGAGCACCTCCATGCCGGCCTGACGCGCCGCGATGGCCTCGAGCGTGGTGCTCATGCCGACGAGGTCGGCCCCCATGCGCCCGAGCATGGTGATCTCGGCGGGGGTCTCGTAGTGGGGTCCGGGCAGCTGGGCGTACACCCCCTCGGCCAGCGAGGCGTCGACCTCGCGGCAGACCGCGCGCAGGCGGGCGGAGTAGAGGTCGGTCAGGTCGACGAACTCCGCCCCCTCGATCGGGGAGGTGGCGGTGAGGTTCAGGTGGTCGCGGATGAGCACCGGGGTGCCGGGCTCCCAGGAGGCGTCCAGACCGCCCGCCCCGTTGGTCAGCACGATCGTCGAGCAGCCGGCGGCGGCGGCGACGCGTACGCCGTGCACGACCGGGCGCACGCCGCGGCCCTCGTACAGGTGGGTGCGGCCTGCCATCAGGAGCAGGGCGCGGTCTCCGCTGCGGACGCTGCGGATCGTGCCGCCGTGACCTTCCACCGTGGGTGCGGAGAACCCGGGCAGCTCGGCGGCCGGGAGCTCCGCGACGGTCTCGCCGAGACGCTCGGCGGCGGGCAGCCAGCCCGAGCCGAGCACCAGGGCGACGTCGTGCCGAGCGACGCCGGTGCGCTCGGCGAGGGCCTCGGCCGCCTGGGCGGCGAGGGCGCGGGGGTCGTGGTCGGCGGACTGGTGCAAGGCGTCGTCGTTCACGCGGGAGACCCTAGGCGGTCGGCTCCGGTGGAGGCGGCACGGACCGTTGCGGCGCCCGCGGCGGCTGCATGCGCTGCCGGCCGAGCTCGCCGCCGAGCCGGCCGCCGTAGGGCCGACCGTGGTCGGCGTACTCCGCTCGCGTGTAGGCCAGCACGTACGCGCCGAGCTGGACGCGGCTGCCGGTGCGCAGCAGCATGCGCGCCTCCCGCATCCCGTTGACGCTCACCGCGGCGTCGAGCGAGACGATCACGTACTCGTCGTCCTCGTCGTGGTGGATCTCCGCGTGGCGTGGCGCGAGACCCGGGAGCACGATGTCGCAGGCGGCATCGCTGCCGACGACGGTCACGTCCTCGGTCAACGGCAAGGGGTCGCGGACGACCCCCACCCAGGAGGGAGTGGCCTGGACGACGAGGCTCGGCGAGCCTCCACGGGCCGGGTCGTGGGTGGTCGTCACCGGTGGCGGTGGACCAGGGCGCCACATCGTCGGGAACAGCGGCTGGAGCGTCGGCGGTGGCACCAACGACCGCGCCGTGGCGAGGTCGGGCAGCGCCGCCGGACCACCCTCGCGTCGGGCGCGTAGCACCACGGCCACGCCCCCGACGCTGCCGAGACGCACCCGGGGCGACCTGGTCGCCAAGCGGTGCCACCAGGGGGCCGAGACGTTGCCGAGGGTGACCAGGTGCCGACCCCGGCTGACGACCCGCACGACCATGTCGCGCGAGGCCATGGCCTCGGCCGCGGCCCGGCCGGCCACGGAGCCGCTCGCACCCACGAACGGCCCCGGGTCGTCGATCTCGAGGGTCAACCGGTTCGCCGCGCCCCGCAGACTTCCCTTCACGGGGTCACGACCCGGCAGGTCGACCTCGAAGGCGAGGTCGGCACCGATCGCCATCGCGTCAGTCCGTCTGCGTCTGGTTGTCGTCGGTGGTGATCTGGAGGGTGCCGTCCAGCTTCCACACCGCGCGCGGGGAGTCCTGCCCGGTGTCGCGGGGCACCTCGACGACCATGTCGATGAAGCGGTAGTTGATGGCCGCCTGGCGTCCGGTGAGGAACGACCACATCTTGGCGCCGAGGTCCGTCCAGTCGACGGGCTCCTCGCGGGCGGACAGGGGCTGGGCTGCGGGGTCGGTGGGGTTCTAGCTCATGGTGGTGCTCCGTCGTGCAGGAGGTCGCAGTCAACGTTTTCTTCGTGATCCGCGTCACCCTCTTTCCCGCGGAGCGGCCCCGCCCAAACGGGTGGGCCGAGGAGTTCCCGGCTGCGTGGGAGACTCGACGGCGTGTCTGACGTGGTGATCATCGGTGGCGGTCCTGGCGGGTACGAGGCGGCGCTGGTCGCCGCGCAGCTGGGCGCACGCACCACGGTCGTGGACTCCGACGGGCTGGGCGGCTCCGCAGTGCTCACCGACTGCGTGCCGTCGAAGACCCTGATCGCGACCGCGGAGGTGCTGACCGACCTCGACGGCTCCGCCGAGCTGGGGGTGCACTTCCGTGACGACGACGGAGACCTGGCCGACAAGGCGTTCGTCGACCTCGAGCGGGTCAACGAGCGGGTGCTGAAGCTGGCCGCCGACCAGTCGCGCGACATCACCGAGCAGCTCGAGGAGGCCGGCGTACGCGTCGTGTCGGGGCGCGGTCGCCTCGACGGGGCCGAGCGGGTGGCCGTGACGACCGCCGACGGGGGCACCGAGACCCTGTCGGCCGACGCCGTGCTGCTGGCGACCGGCGCAGCTCCCCGCACGCTGCCCTCGGCCGAGCCCGACGGTGAGCGCATCTTCACCTGGGAGCAGATCTACACGCTCACCGAGCTGCCCGAGAAGCTGGTCGTGGTCGGGTCGGGCGTCACGGGCGCGGAGTTCGCCTCGGCGTACCACGCCCTGGGTGCCGACGTCACGCTCGTCTCCAGCCGCGACCGGGTGCTGCCGGGTGAGGACGCCGACGCCGCGCAGGTGCTGGAGGACGTGCTGCGGCGCCGCGGCATGGAGGTGCTCTCGAAGTCCCGCATGGCATCGGTCGTCCGCGACGGCGACACCGTCACCGTCACGCTGACCGACGGGCGCAGCGTGGAGTGCTCGCACTGCCTGCTCGCCCTGGGGTCGGTGCCCCGCACCGGCGACCTCGGTCTGGAGACCGCCGGCGTCCACCTCGACGAGGGCGGCTTCATCGACGTCGACCGGGTCTCACGCACCTCCGCCCGCGGGGTGTACGCCGCCGGCGACTGCACGGGTGTCCTGATGCTGGCCTCGGTGGCCGCGATGCAGGGTCGCATCGCCATGCGTCACGCGCTCGGCGACGCGGTCGTCCCGCTGGACCTCCACACGGTCGCCTCGAACGTCTTCACCGCACCCGAGATCGCCACCGTCGGCTGGTCGCAGGAGGACGTCGACGCGAGGCCGGAGGCCGCCGAGCGGGTCATGCTGCCGCTCTCGGGCAACCCGCGCGCGAAGATGCAGGGCGTGCACGAGGGCTTCGTGAAGCTGTTCTGCCGACCCGGCACCGGCATCGTCGTCGGCGGTGTGGTCGTCGGGCCGCGGGCCAGCGAGCTGATCCACCCGGTCTCGCTCGCGGTGGGCGAGTCCCTCACGGCCGACCAGGTGGCCCAGGCCTTCACGATCTACCCCTCGATGAGCGGGTCGCTCGCCGAGGCGGCGCGACGCCTGCACCGCGCCGGCTAGGGGCCCCAGCGCTCGCGGCGACGCCTAGCGCGACACGTCCCAGGGGTCGCGGCGACACGCCGTGAGGGCCCTGTCGAACGGGTCGTCGGTTCACCCCGGAGTGTCCCGCTGTGTCCCGGTACGGCTCATCACCTTTACGTAAAGGCCGAGGTGAGACGCCGTGGGACGGGTGGTGCCGGTGGTGCTCTGGTGCGGTGTCCACGTCCGCTCTGCTGCCACGAGCCGCTCGTTCCCTGACGCTGGCTCTCACCCTGCTCGCGTCCGGCGCCACCCTGAGCCCGGCGCACGCCGACCCGGCGGTACCGGTCCCGCCGTCGGGCAAGGTCCTGATCACCGGGCACGGGTACGGCCACGGTCACGGGATGAGCCAGTACGGTGCGCAGGGCGCGGCGCTGCAGGGCAGGTCGTGGCGCGAGATCGTCGGCTTCTACTACCCGGGCACGACGCTGGCCCGGCAGAAGGCCTGGGTGCGGGTGCTGCTCTCGACCGACCCGGGCGGCGACGTCGTCGTCGAGCCCGTGGCCGGGCTGAAGGTCAAGGACCTCGCCGACGGCTCCGTGTACGAGCTGCCCGACAAGGCGGACGTGGAGGCGTGGCGCCTGAAGGGTGAGGGAGCCACCACCATCGTGTCCAAGAAGGTCGACGGTCGCTGGTCGCGCTGGCGTCCCGAGGGCAAGGTCAAGACGGTCCTCGTCGGCGACGGCCAGTTCCGCGCACCGAGCCCCCTCCGCCTCGTCACACCCAGCGGCGTACGCACCTACCGGGGCGCGCTCCGGACCGCCTCACCGGTGCCCGGCGGCACCGACCGCGACACCGTGAACGTGGTGCGCATGGAGGCGTACGTCAAGGGCGTCGTGGCACGGGAGATGCCCGCCTCCTGGCACCCGGAGGCCGTCAAGGCGCAGGCCGTCGCCGCCCGCTCCTTCGCGATGCGCAGCCGGCTGGACCGGCTCGACGACTACTGGCAGCTGTGCGACACCACCTCGTGCCAGGTCTACGGCGGCCTCGACGACGAGGACCCCCGCAGCAACGCCGCCGTCGATGCCACCCGACGTCAGGTGCTGGTGCACGGCGGCACCCCTGCGCTCACGCAGTTCTCCTCCTCCAACGGGGGCCGTGCGTTCTCGGGTGGTCTGCCGTACCTGATCGCGCAGGACGACCCGTGGGACGGCTGGTCGGGCAACCCCAACCACGACTGGAGCCTCACGGCCGACCTCGGCGCGGTCGCGTCGCGCTACGGCATCGGTGTGCTGCGCAAGGTGCGGGTGCTCGAGCGCGAGGGAGGTGGCGAGTGGGGCGGCGAGGTGGCCCGGCTCGTGCTCGTCGGCGCCGACGGCCGCCGCAGCATGACCGGTCACGAGCTGCGCTCGGCACTCGGTCTGAAGTCGTCCTGGTTCCACCTCGCCGAGGTGCCCCGCACCGGCGAGGGCGCCCGCTCGGGAGGTCGTACGCGCCGCTGAGCACGAGTCGTCCGGCTGCCGGCCCGCGCGCCCGCAGCCGTCGATGGAGTCCCGGGGACCGCTGGGTCGGGGGAGTGGCGGAGCCGGGACCGCGCCGCAGGGAGGCGGCACACGCACGAGGCCCCGGGCACCTGCAGCAGGTGTCCGGGGCCTCGTCGCGTACGCGGGCCGGGTGGGTCGCGCCTCAGGCGGGGTCGGCCAGGTCGCAGATGACCGCGCCGGAGGTGACGGTCTCGCCGACCTCGGCGGCGAGCTTCGTGACCGTGCCGGCCTTGTGGGCCTTGATGGGCTGCTCCATCTTCATGGCCTCGATGACCACGACGGTGTCGCCCTCGGCGAGCTCGTCGCCCTCGGCGGCGACGACCTTGACGATGGTGCCCTGCATCGGCGAGGTGACGGAGTCGCCCGAGGCCGCGGCGCCGGACTTCTTGCCGCCCGCGCGCTTCGGCTTCTTCTGCGCGCCACCGCCACCGGAGCCGCCGCCCATCGCGGCAAGACCGCCGGGCAGGGACACCTCGAGGCGCTTCCCGCCGACCTCCACGACGACCGTCTGGCGCTCGTCGGCCTCAGCCGCCTCGCCGGTGGGACCGGCGTACGGCTCGATCTGGTTGTCGAACTCGGTCTCGATCCAGGAGGTGAAGACACCGAACTCGCCGTCGGCGGCCACGTAGGCGGGGTCACGCACCACGGTGCGGTGGAACGGCAGCACGGTCGGCATGCCCTCGATGACGAACTCGTCGAGCGCGCGACGCGAACGCTCGAGCGCCTGGGTGCGGTCGCGACCGGTGATCACGAGCTTGCCGATGAGGGAGTCGAACGAGCCGGGCACGGTCTCGCCCGCGCCGTAGCCCTCGTCCATGCGTACGCCGGGACCCGACGGGGCGTGCCAGTCGGTGATGGTGCCGGGGGCGGGCATGAAGTTCTGGCCGCCGTCCTCGGCGTTGATGCGGTACTCGATGGAGTGGCCGCGGATCGTCGGGTCGTCGTACCCGAGCTCCTCGCCGGCCGCGACGCGGAACATCTCGCGCACGAGGTCGATGCCGGTGACCTCCTCGGAGACGCAGTGCTCGACCTGGAGGCGGGTGTTGACCTCGAGGAAGCTGATGGTGCCGTCGGTGCCCACGAGGAACTCGCAGGTGCCGGCGCCGACGTAGTCGGCCTCCTTGAGGATGGCCTTGGAGGAGCTGTAGAGCGTGTCGATCTGGTCCTGGCTCAGGAACGGGGCGGGCGCCTCCTCGACCAGCTTCTGGTGGCGTCGCTGCAGCGAGCAGTCGCGGGTCGAGATGACCACGACGTTGCCGTGCTGGTCGGCCAGGCACTGGGTCTCGACGTGGCGGGGCCGGTTGATGTACTGCTCGACGAAGCACTCGCCGCGACCGAACGCGGCGGTCGCCTCACGCACGGCCGACTCGTACTGGTCGGCCACCTCGGACTTCTCGAAGACGACCTTCAGGCCGCGGCCACCGCCGCCGAAGGCGGCCTTGATCGCGATCGGCATGCCGTGCTCCTCGACGAAGTCGAGCACCTCCTGCGCGCTGTCGACCGGGTCCTTGGTGCCGGCCACGAGCGGGGCGCCGACCTTCTGCGCTATGTGGCGGGCCTGCACCTTGTCGCCGAGGCTGCGGATCGCCTCGGCCGGCGGGCCGACCCAGATGATGCCGGCGTCGACGACGGCCTGGGCGAAGTCGGCGTTCTCGGAGAGGAAGCCGTAGCCGGGGTGGATCGCGTCCACACCGGTCTCCTTCGCGACCTCGATGATCTTCTCGATCGAGAGGTAGGAGTCGCCGGGCGTGGACCCGCCGAGCGCGTGGGCCTCGTCGGCGATGCGCACGAACAGCGCGTCGCGGTCGGGCTCGGCGTACACGGCCACGGAGTGGATGCCCTCGTCCTTGCACGCCCGGATGACCCGGACGGCGATCTCGCCACGGTTGGCGATCAGGACCTTCTTCAGCGGCTTGACCTCAGGCACGTTCTCGGGCTCCTAGCAATGTCTACGCAGGATGACTTCTCGTTCACGTGACGGCTCGTCGCGGCCACGCGTGGACAGCGTGTGGAGTCTAGGGGCAGGCCACCCCGCGCGGCCCCCCGCCGTAGCCTGCGGTGGTGAGCATCACGAGCAAGCCCGTCAGCGCCCCCGCCGTCTCGCACGCCTTCGCCCTGCCCCGTGAGCTGGAGGACTTCCGCCTGAGCGTGCGGGAGTTCGCGCAGTCACGCATCGCACCCCACGCGGCACAGTGGGACCGGGACCACCATTTCCCCACCGACGTGGTCCAGGCCATGGGCGAGTTGGGGCTGATGGGGCTGACCGCGCCGGAGGAGTACGGCGGGGCCGGCATGACCGGGGAGGACGGTGCCTTCACCTCGCTGTGCCTGGCGATCGAGGAGATCGGCCGGGTCGACCAGTCGATGGGCATCACCCTGCAGGCCGCCGTGGGCCTCGGCATCAACCCGATCCTCACCTACGGCACCTCGGCGCAGAAGGAGCGGTGGCTCCCCGACCTCGTCGCGGGACGCACGCTCGCCGGCTTCGGGCTGACCGAGCCGCACGCGGGCTCCGACGCAGGGTCGACGCGTACGCGAGCGAGGCTCGACGGGGACGAGTGGGTCGTGGACGGGGCGAAGCAGTTCATCACCAACTCGGGCTCGTCGATCACCTCGCTGGTGACGGTGACCGCGCGCACCGGGGAACGGGAGGACGGTCGCCCCGAGATCAGCTCGGTCATGGTGCCGGCCGGCACGCCCGGGTTCGTCGCCGAGCCGGCGTACGACAAGCTCGGCTGGCACGCCTCGGACACCCACCCGCTGACCTTCGACGGCGCGAGGGTGCCGGCCGACCATCTCCTCGGGGAGCGGGGTCGCGGGTACGCGCAGTTCCTCGCCACCCTCGACGACGGCCGTGTCGCCATCTCGGCGTTGTCGGTGGGGCTCATCACGGCGTGTCTCGAGGCGTGTGTGGCGTACGCGGGGGAGCGCACCACCTTCGGCGTGCCCATCGGCCGCAAGCAGGGCGTGGCGTTCCAGGTCGCCGACCTGCAGGTGATGCTCGACGCCTCACGGATGCTGACCTACCGCGCGGCCGCGCTGAAGGACGCGGGCGCACCGATGGCGGAGTTCAAGCAGGCGGCGAGCGTCGCCAAGGTGTACGCCACCGAGTCCGCCGTGACCGCGACCCGGATCGCGACGCAGGTGTTCGGCGGCTACGGCTTCATGGAGGAGTACCCGGTCGCCCGCTTCTACCGCGACGCGAAGGTGCTCGAGATCGGAGAGGGCACCAGCGAGGTGCAGCGCATGCTGATCGCCCGCGGGCTGGGCCTGCCGGTCGAGTGACCCACCCGCATGTAACCCCATGTTCTGGCTGCTCCGCAGTTCACCGGCGCCGCGCGGAGCAGCACCTCAAACGTTTTAGATGAGGCGGGCTAGCCTCGGCGCATGCGTCGACGTACGTCAGCCCTGCTCGCCACCCTCTGTCTCGCGCTCACCCCGGCCCTCGCCGCGTGCGGAGGCGAGAGCGCGCAGGAGATCGCACCGGCCGACGCCCTGGTCTTCATCGAGCAGAACGCCGAGGCGGTCGTGCTCGACGTGCGTACGCCGCAGGAGTTCGCCGCCGGCCACCTGCCGGACGCCGTCAACGTCAGCCTCGCCGACGACTTCGAGGAGCAGATCGCCGACCTCGACCAGGACGCGACGTACGTCGTCTACTGCACGACCGGCGTGCGCTCGGCCGAGGCGAGCTCGATCATGGTCGAGCAGGGGTTCACCGCCGTCGTCGACGCCGGGGGCATCGAGCAGCTGCAGGACGCCGGCGCCGACGTCGTCACCGACTGAGGCCGCTCACGTGTCCTCGGGCTCCCGGTGCAGGGTCTCGGGCGCAGCCAGCCACGGCAGCACCGCGAGCGCGCTGATGATCGCCACGGTGGAGAAGCCCCAGCCGTAGCCGGCGGCGTCCACGACGAGCCCGACGAGGATCGGTCCGAGGATCGCGCCCGCGTCCTGGGACATCTGGAACGTGCTCAGCACCGTGCCGCCGGAGCGCTCGTTGCCGATCACGTCGGCGACGGCGGCCTGCTGTCCCGGGTTGACCAGGCCCGCGCCGACACCGGACACGACCGACAGCACCAGCAGCAGCCACAGGCTGTCGGCGAGCCCGATCACGCCGAGACCGACGGCGGTGATGCCGAGTCCCACGATCACCAGCGGCTTGCGCCCGACGCTGTCCGTCAACCGACCCGCCACCTGCAACGTGGCCGCGGTCGCGGCCGCCGCGACCGCGAGCACCACGCCCGCGACCCACGGCTCGTTCCTCACCGCGATCGCGAGCTGGGGCAGGACGGCGACGCGGACGCCGAAGTTGCACCACCCGTTCGCGAACGCGCTCGCGAGGCAGGCGAGATAGGTGCGGTGGCCGAGAGCCTCCCGCACGGTCATCGGCGGGTGCGTGGAGCGGTCGGGAGCCGCCCGCAGCCGCGCACCGCGGAGCCCGTACGCCACGGCGGAGGCCGCCAGCACCAGCATGGCCGCGTACACGACGAACGGCACCCGCAGCCCGAAGCCGGCGAGCAGCCCGCCGAGCACCGGGCCGACCATGCCGCCGACGAGGAACGAGGAGGCGTAGTAGGAGGTCACCCGCCCCCGGATCGTGGGCGGCGCGAGGCGCACCAGCAGGGCCATCGCCGAGACCGTGAACATCGTCGACCCCACCCCGCCGAGGCCGCGGTAGATCAGCAGCTCGGTGTAGGACTGAGCGAACGCCGTCGCGAGCGAGGAGGCCGCCACGACCAGCAGCCCGGTGAGGTAGACCGGGCGCTCGCTGAACTTCGAGACCAGCGCGCCACCTGCGGGGGCGAAGACCAGCCGGAAGAAGGCGAAGGCGCTGACGACGGTCGAGGCGGCGGCCACCCCGACGTCGAACGAGCGGGCGTACGCGGGGAGCACCGGGCTGACCAGCCCGAACCCGATCGCGATCAGGAAGGCCGAGACGACCAGCACCCAGATCTCGCTGGGCACGTCCGGTCGCGTCGCGGCGCCCTGGGGACGGGTGGTGGTCACCCCTGCATCATGCGTCCGGGCCGGTGACGGGGTCGGCGGACCACAGGTCCGTCCAGGCGACGTCGACCTCGGCGAGCATCAGTCGGAGGGTCGGCAGGCTGAGACCGACGACGTTGTGGGGGTCGCCCTCCACGCCGGTGACGAACGCCCCGCCCAGGCCGTCGAGGGTGAAGGCCCCCGCGACCAGCAGCGGTTCGCCGGTCGCGACGTACGCGTCGATCTCGGCGTCGGTGACGTCGGCGAAGTGCACCACGGTGTCGACGGCGCGCACGACCTCACGGCCATCCGCGCCGACCGTGAGGCAGTGCCCGGAGTGCAGGACGCCCTTCCGTCCGCGCATGAGGCGCCAGCGCTCGCGGGCGGTGGCCTCGTCGTGGGGCTTGCCGTAGATGTGGCCGTCGAGCTCGAGCACCGAGTCGCAGCCGAGCACGAGCAGACGCCCGGGGTCCGGCTCGTCCTCGAGCAGCCGGGCGTGGACCGCGCGCGACTTCAGCGTGGCCAGCGTCGTCGCGAGCGCCGCCGGGCTGACGGCCTCGACCACGGACTCGTCCACGCCGGACACCACGACCTCGGGCTCCACGCCCGCACTGCGCAGCGTCGCGAGACGTGCCGGCGACTGCGAGGCGAGCACCAGCCGCGGCGAGGTCACCGCGGCAGGCCGCTCGAGCGCCAGGCGCCCCGGGTGCCCGCGACGTCGCTGAACCGCGTCGGCACGACCGTGCGGCGTACGGCCCGGTGCGGGGCCCGCCACTCAGCGATCGGCGCGGGAGCCGCCGGGGTGCCGCCGCCCATCGAGGAGAAGACCGCGACGAGCGCGGCGATCTCCTCCGGCGTCGCGTCGGGGGAGACGACACGCAGGAGGGGCTGCTGCGGGGCTTCCTCGGTCATGTCGGTCTCCTCGCTCACAGCGGGATGTTGCCGTGCTTCTTCGGCGGCAGCGTCTCGCGCTTGTTCTTCAGCAGGCGCAGTGCCTTGACGATCTCGGCGCGGGTCTCGCTCGGCTGGATCACGGCGTCGACGTAGCCGCGCTCGGCCGCGATGTAGGGGTTGGCGAGCGTCTGCTCGTACTCGTCCATGAGCTCCGCACGGCGCTCGTCGGGGTTGTCCGAGCTCGCCAGCTCCTTGCGGTACAGGATGTTGACCGCGCCCTGGGCCCCGACCACCGCGATCTGCGCGGTCGGCCAGGCGAAGCTGATGTCGGAGCCGAGGTGCTTGGACCCCATGACGACGTACGCGCCGCCGTAGCCCTTGCGGGTCACGACCGTGACCAGCGGGACCGTGGCCTCGGCGTAGGCGTAGATCAGCTTGGCGCCGCGGCGGATGATGCCGTCCCACTCCTGGTCGGTGCCCGGCAGGAAGCCCGGCACGTCGACCAGCGTCACGACCGGCAGGTTGAAGGCGTCGCAGAAGCGTACGAAGCGGGCCGCCTTCTCCGAGGCGTCGATGTCGAGCGTGCCCGCCAGCTGCATCGGCTGGTTCGCCACGACGCCGAGGGGACGGCCCTCGACGCGGCCGAAGCCGATGATCATGTTGGGGGCGAAGAGGCCCTGCACCTCGAGGAAGTCCTCGTCGTCGACGATCGCCTCGATCACGGTGTGCATGTCGTACGGCTGGTTGGCGCCGTCGGGCACCAGGGTGTCCAGCGCCAGGTCGGTCTCGGACGGCTCCAGCTCGGCCGGGTCGTCGTAGGCCGGGGGCTCGTCGAGGTTGTTGCTCGGCATGAACGACAGCAGGCCGCGCACGTACTCGAAGGCGTCCTCCTCGTCGGAGGCCATGTAGTGCGCGTTGCCCGACTTGGTGTTGTGCGTACGCGCGCCGCCGAGCTCCTCCATCGAGACGTCCTCGCCGGTGACGGTCTTGATGATGTCGGGGCCGGTGATGAACATCGCCGAGGTCTGGTCGACCATCACGGTGAAGTCGGTGACGGCGGGGGAGTAGACGTGCCCGCCGGCGCAGTTGCCGAGGATCATCGAGATCTGCGGCACGACACCGGAGGCGTGCACGTTGCGCTGGAAGATCTCGCCGTACATGCCCAGGGAGACCACGCCCTCCTGGATGCGTGCGCCGGCGCCCTCGTTGATGCCCACGACGGGCGAGCCGGTCTTCATCGCCAGGTCCATGACCTTGATGATCTTCTCGCCGTAGACCTCACCGAGGGCGCCGCCGAAGACCGAGAAGTCCTGGCTGAAGACGCAGACCTGGCGGCCGTCGACGGTGCCGTAGCCGGTGATGACGCCGTCGCCGAAGGGCCGCTTCTCCTCGAGCCCGAAGTTCGTCGACCGGTGCCGGCTCAGGGCGTCGAGCTCGACGAAGGAACCCTCGTCGAAGAGCATCTCGATGCGCTCGCGGGCCGTGTTGCGACCCTTCGCGTGCTGGCGCTCCTTCGCCTTCTCCTCCTGGCTGGAGGTGGCCTCCTCCACGCGGCGCTGCGCCTCGGCGAGCTTGCCCGCCGTGGTGTGGAGATCGAGGTCGCTGGGGACCTCGATGCCTTCGGACGACATCTCGC
This sequence comes from Nocardioidaceae bacterium, assembly GCA_018672315.1. Taxonomy (NCBI): domain Bacteria; kingdom Bacillati; phylum Actinomycetota; class Actinomycetes; order Propionibacteriales; family Nocardioidaceae; species Nocardioidaceae bacterium. The sequence goes on from CP076053.1 coordinate 2,128,973, forward strand.
TCACGGATGGCTCCTGTGCTCGGGTGCTCGGGTGCTCGGCTGCCGACGGGGTGCTGCACGGCGGCGTGTCGGCGGTCAATCTAGTGCCTAGGGTCGGCGGCATGTCCCACAGCCCACCCCCACGAGAGCAGGGTCACGCACGCCCCGAGCCCGCGGCCGGACCGGACCCCTCCGCCATCGAGGGGCCCTGGCAGGTCACCGTCCGCGAGCAGGTCGCCTCGACCAACTCCGAGGCCCGCGCGCTCGCGGCCCAGGGCGCCTCCCACCTCACCGTCGTGACGACCACGAACCAGACGGCCGGCCGCGGTCGGCTCACGCGCGCCTGGGTCACACCGCCGGGTGCGGCGCTGAGCACCTCGGTCGTGCTCGTGCCCCCGGACCGGGTCCCGGCGCAGCGATGGCCCTGGCTTTCGCTGCTGACCGGGTTGGCGGTGCACGACGCGCTCGAGGTGCTGGGCGTACGCGCGGGGCTGAAGTGGCCCAACGACGTGCTCGTCGAGGACCGCAAGATCTGCGGGATCCTGGTGGAGCGGGTCGACCGCACCGGTCTGCCTCCCGCGGCGGTCGTCGGCGTCGGTCTGAACACCGCCGCGGGGCCGGGTGACCTGCCCCCCACCGGCACGTCGCTGCGGCTGCTGGGCGCGCCCACGGACCCGACCACCGTCCTGTCGACGCTGCTCGCGGCCCTGCTGGGCCGCTACGAGGCCTGGTTGGCAGCCGGCGCGGACCCGGCGGGCGGCGACGGGGCGCTGCTCGCGGACTACCGGGCGGCGTCGACCACGATCGACACCGACGTACGCGTGCACCTGCCGAGGGACGCCGTGCTCGAGGGGCGATGCGTCGACGTCGACGCCGCGGGCCACCTGGTGGTGGAGGTCGAGGGGCGTCGCCACCAGCTCGGGGTGGGCGACGTCGTGCACGTACGCGCCGGGGGAGCCGCGGGAAGCCGCCCGGTCGACTGAGCGGCACCACGCGTGGTCGCCGTCGCCCACGAGGAGGCCGGTGACCTGGCATGATCGACGCTGTGCCTGGCGGTGACATCGACCTCGCGCCGGACGAGGACCTCGTCGTCCGGCTCCGTCGTCATCCCACGGCACTGATCGTCCCGCTGCTGGTCGTCGCGGCCGCGGCGATCCCCGCAGGCGTCGTCGCGAGCTTCGTGCCCGACCCGGCGCGCGGGCCCTTGACGGTGATGGCGTGGCTGCTCGCCGCCGTGGCGGTGCTGTGGTGGGCCGTACGCCCGGCGGCCGACGCGCTCACCGCCCACCACGGGCTGACCAACAGGCGCCTGGTGCTGCACCAGGGGATCGTGTCGCGGCGCGGGTCGACCCGTCCCCGTCTGGACATCCCGCTCACCGAGGTCGAGGCCGTGGCGGTGGAGGACACGCTCTTCGGTCGCGTCGTCGGTGTCGGCACCCTGGTCGTCCACCGCGCCGGTGCCCCGCCGGTGCGTCTGCGCGACGTGCCCGACGCGGGCCGGCTGCAGGTGCTCGTCGAGGACCTCGCGGACGCCGCGCACGTCGCAGACCGGGACGGGTCGTGACGGCCCGCGAGGTCGAGGCGGCGCGGCGGCGCCTCGAGGAGGCGATCCTGGGGGAGCCGCCCGAGCTCACCGCCGAGGAGGTCGCGGGCGGTGCCGGCATCACCATCGAGGAGGCACGGCGACTGTGGCGGGCGCTCGGGTTCGCCGACGCCCGCGACGAGCGCGCCTTCACCGAGTCCGACCTGCGGGCCGTCGCGCTGCTGATGAGCGCGGTCGACACCGAGGCGATCTCCTTCGACCTCGCGGTGCAGCTGACCCGCGCGGTCGGGCAGACGATCTCCAGGCTCGCCGACTGGCAGGTGACCGCACTGACCTCACGCGTCGACGAGCTCGTGCCCGCCGACGCCGAGCCCGTCCAGGCCGAGGGTGAGTCGCTGGCGGGCGCCGACGTCGGCGTGGAGACGCCCTACCTGCAGCAGCGCATGCAGGCCGCCCTGGGGCTCGTGGACTCCGTCGGCGTCCCCTTCGAGACGCTGATCATCTACGCCTGGCGCCGACACCTGGCGGCCGCGCTGGCGCGGGTCGCGTCCACGGGCGTCCCGCCGGGTGCCGCCAACCGGGACGAGGACCCCCTCTCGGCCGACATGAGCGTCGGCTTCGCCGACCTGGTCGGCTTCACCGCCCGGTCCAACGAGATGAAGCAGCACGACATCGGTGACATGGTCGAGCGCTTCGAGAGCCGCTGCCACGACGTCGTGGCCGGCCAGGGCGGTCGGGTCGTGAAGACGCTGGGGGACTCGGTGCTCTTCGTCGCCGAGCAGCCCGCGGCCGCCGTCGAGATCGGTCTCGGCATCATCGAGGCGATCGGTGAGGACAGGCGCCTGCCGGACGTACGCGTCGGTGTCGCCACGGGCGGCATCGTGCTCCGGCTCGGTGACGTCTTTGGCCCCTCGGTGAACCTCGCCTCGCGGCTGATGACCGCCGCCCGCCGCAACCGACTGATCGTCGACCGAGCGACCTCCGACGCGCTCGACCCCAAGGCGTACGCCTCGCGCGGCCTGCCGAGCCGTGACGTCCGTGGCTTCGGGGTCATGGAGCCCGTGGCCGTACGCCGCATCAGGGACTGACGCCCCCGCCACGACCAGCCCCGGGGTGGGCCGCGGCGGTCGGATGAGGGGTCGGGGTCTAGCCCCTGGCTACGGGGGTCTGGCCCGTCCGGGTGGTCTTGGGAGATTCTGCGTCCCGGTCCCGGCGGCGCTCCTAACTTTCTTTACATGCTGACCATCCAGGACGTCACCGTCGACCCGACCTCCCGCCGCGCCTGGCGCGCCGGGGAGGAGATCCGCCTCGCCCGTAAGGAGTTCGACCTGCTGTACGCGGTCATCAGCCGCGCCGGCGAGGTCGTCACCCGCGAGAAGCTCATGAACGAGGTCTGGGAGACGACGTTCTGGACCTCGTGCAAGACGATCGACGTGCACCTGGGCTGGCTGCGTCGCAAGCTCGGCGACGACCCCCGCAACCCCTCGCTGATCACGACGCTGCGCGGCCAGGGCCTGCGCTTCGAGCTCGAGGCGCCGCAGCGTGCCGCGGTGCCCGCGCAGCGCACCGCGGCCACGGCGCCCGCCGGGCTGCCGGCCCAGCGCTCGGAGTCCCCCGCGGTCGAGCGGGAGCGGGTCGCCTGACCACCTGATCTCCGCGTCGCCCGCGGCAGACCCGCGGGCGCCTCGGACCGGGGACGGGCGGTGTCGTCACGCTCATCGGGGTCACGCGGCCACCACGTGGGAGGGGTGGCCGACGACCTAGGGTGTGGGACGTGACGACACCGCCCGACCCGTCTCCGCAGCTCTCGTCCCCGTCGGGACGCGCCCCCGCGATCGCGGTCATCGGCGGCGGCCAGCTTGCCCGCATGATGGCACCGCCCGCCGCCCAGCTCGGCATCCCGCTGCGGCTGCTCGCCGAGGGCCCGGACGTCTCGGCGGCGCAGGTGATCGCCGACCGCGTGGTCGGTGACCACCGTTCGCTGGAGGACCTGCGCAGGGTCGTCGCGGGCGCCGAGGTCGTGACCTTCGACCACGAGCACGTGCCTACCGAGCACCTGCGTGCTCTCGAGGCCGACGGGGTCGCCGTACGCCCCGGGCCGGACGCGCTCGTCCACGCGCAGGACAAGGCCGTGATGCGGGAGAAGCTGACTGCCCTCGGTCTGCCGTGCCCGCGGCACGCCGTGGTCGCCACGGTCGGCGAGGTCGAGTCGTTCGCCGCGTCGGTCGGCGGCTTCCCGGTGGTCCTGAAGACGACCCGCGGCGGGTACGACGGCCGGGGTGTGTGGGTGGTGCGGTCCGTCGAGGAGTGCGACGAGCCGTTCGGCGTCGCGCAGGAGACCGGCGTACGCCTGCTCGCCGAGGAGCTCGTCGACTTCCGCCGCGAGCTGTCGGCGCAGGTGGTGCGCTCGCCCAGCGGGCAGGCGGCGGCGTACCCCGTCGTGCAGTCCACCCAGCTCGACGGCATCTGCCACGAGGTCGTCGCGCCGGCTCCTGACCTGGACCCGGACCTGGCAGAGCACGCCCAGCACGTCGCGCTGCGGATCGCGGGCGAGCTCGGCGTGGTCGGCATGCTCGCGGTCGAGCTGTTCGAGTCCGCAGACGGCCGCATCCTCGTCAACGAACTCGCCATGCGACCGCACAACTCGGGCCACTGGACCCAGGACGGTGCGGTCACCAGCCAGTTCGAGAACCACCTCCGGGCGGTGCTCGACCTGCCTCTGGGGTCACCGACGGCCAGGGCGCGCTGGACGGTGATGGTCAACATCCTCGGCGCCTCCGGTGACCAGGGAGAGGTGCCGCGGCTCTACGACGGCTACCCGCACGCCCTGGCGCGCGACCCCCGTCTGCGGGTGCACCTGTACGGCAAGGACGTGAAGCCGGGCCGCAAGGTCGGGCACGTCAACGCGTACGGCGACGACCTCGACGAGGTGCTCGAGCGTGCGCGCCATGCCGCGGCGTGGTTCCGCGGAGACCTGGGGGAGGAGAGCGAATGAGCGAACGATCAGGCATGCAGCCACGGGTCGGCGTCGTGATGGGGTCGGACTCCGACTGGCCGGTGATGGAGGCGGCGGTCGAGGCGCTGCGGGAGTTCGACGTGGCCGTGGAGGCCGACGTCGTCTCGGCGCACCGCATGCCCGACGCGATGCTGGCGTACGGGCGCGACGCCGCCGACCGTGGCCTGCAGGTCATCATCGCCGGCGCCGGCGGAGCGGCCCACCTGCCCGGCATGCTCGCCGCGGTCACGCCGCTGCCGGTGATCGGCGTGCCGGTGCCCCTGAAGCACCTCGACGGCATGGACTCGCTGCTCTCGATCGTGCAGATGCCGGCCGGGGTCCCGGTGGCGACCGTGTCGATCGGCAACGCACGCAACGCAGGCCTGCTGGCCGTACGCATCCTCGCCGCGTCGGACCCTGCGCTTCGGGAGCGGATGGTCGCCTTTCAGGTCGGGCTGAACGAGACGGCGACCGCGAAGGGCTCGATGGTGCGCAACGCGGCGACAGGTCAGAGACGCTCGGGTTTCTGACGTCCGCCGGTCGGGATCGTGAGTCCCCCTGGGCCGAGGTCCGGTGGCCGTGGACTCACGACGTCGCGTGCGCGTTGTCGAGCACCAACGCCAGGCCCTGCCCCACGCCGATGCAGATCGCGGCGACGCCCCAGCGCTCCCCGGTGGCCAGGAGCCGTGCGGCGAGTGTGCCGAGGATCCGACCACCCGAGGCTCCCAGGGGGTGGCCGAGCGCGATCGCCCCACCCCAGGCGTTGACCTTCGCGGGGTCGAGGCCGTCGCGCTCCCAGGCGTCGACGCAGGCCAGCGACTGCACGGCGAAGGCCTCGTTCAGCTCGACGGCGCCGATGTCGCTCCACGTGATGCCGGCGCGGGCCAGCGCCCGGTTCGCGGCCTCGACCGGGGCGTACCCGAAGTCCTGCGGGTCGCAGGCGTGTGCGCCTCTGCCTGCGATGCGGGCGAGCGGCACCGCGCCGATGACGTCGGCGGCGGCCTCGGAGCCGATGAGCACCGCCGACGCGCCGTCCGAGAGCGGCGAGGCGTTGCCGGCGGTGATCGTGCCGCCCTTCTCCGCGCTGCGGAAGACCGGCGTCAGCCGCGCGAGCTTCTCGGTGGTGGTGTCGGGACGGATGCCCTCGTCACGGCTCAGATCGACGCCCGGCACGTGGACGACGAGGTCGTCGTAGCACCCCGCCTCCCACGCCTCGTGGGCCAGCCGGTGGGAACGGGCGGCGAATTCGTCCTGTCGGTCGCGGTCGATGTCGAACCGCTCGCGCAGCAGCTCGTTGGCCTCGCCGAGCGAGACGGTCCACTCCGCGGGCATCCGGTCGTTGACGAGTCGCCAGCCGAGGGTGGTCGACACCATCTCGGCGTGCCCGGCGGGGAACGCGCGGGACGGCTTCGGCAGCACCCAGGGCGCCCGGGTCATCGACTCGACGCCGCCGGTCAGGACGACCTCGGCGTCACCGGTCTCGACCTGACGGGAGGCCAGCGCAGCCGCGTCGAGCGAGGAGCCGCAGAGCCGGTTGACGGTCACCCCCGGCACGCTGGTCGGCAGGCCGGCGAGCAGCGCAGCCATGCGCCCGACGTTGCGGTTGTCCTCGCCGGCGCCGTTGGCGTCGCCCCAGACGACGTCCTCGATGGCGCCGGGGTCGAGGTCGGGCGTACGCCCCAGGCAGGCGGTGACCGCAGCGGCTGAGAGGTCGTCGGGGCGTACGCCCGCCAGTCCGCCGCCGAACCGGCCGAACGGGGTGCGGACGGCGGCGTACACGAAGGCGGAGGAGGTGCTCACCGGACCCACTCCATCAGGTCGCGAGGGATCAGTCGACGCCCTCCGGCGACGCGCCGCCGATCTCGATGCGATCGGCGGTGATCCGCTCGATCTCCGCGAGCTCGTCGTCGGTCAGCGTGACGTCGGCGGCGCCCAGCGAGGTCTCGATGTGGTCCTTGCTGCGGGCGCCGACGATGGCGGTGTCCATGCCGTCCTGCGCGAGCACCCAGGCGATGGCGAGCTGGGTGACGTGGATGCCCTTGTCGCTCGCCATCTCCTTCAGCTTCTCGACGACCGCGAGGTTCTTCTCGAGCTTCTCGCCGGCGAACGCCGAGGCCTGCGAGCGCCAGTCGTCGTCCTCGAAGGCCTCATCGGGGCTCATGGCCCCGGTGAGCAGGCCGGATCCGAGCGAGGAGTAGGCGAGCGTGCCGATGCCGTGCTCGCGCACGTAGGGCAGCTCGTCGTCCTCGATGTGGCGGCGGAACAGGTGGTACGGCGGCTGCAGCGTCTCCACCGGGCGCGTCCGCTCGAAGGCCGCCATCTGCTCGGCGGAGTAGTTCGAGACGCCGACGTGGCGGATCTTGCCCTCGTCGACCAGCTCCTGCAGGTATCCGGCGGTGTCCTCGAACGGGTGGTCGGTGTCGGGCCAGTGCACCTGGTAGAGGTCGACGTGGTCGATGCCCAGCGCCTCGAGGGAGTCGTGCACGCCCTTGCGCAGCCAGTCGCGGCGGCCGTCGCGGGGTCGGTCGGACCCGGGGTTGATGCCGCCCTTCGTGGCGATGACGACGCCGTCGCGGTCGTTCCTCAGCTGGGAGCGGAGCGCGTCGCCGAGCACCTTCTCGGACTCCCCGAACCCGTACGCCTGCGCGGTGTCGAAGAAGGTGCAGCCCAGGTCGTGGGCGTGGCGGATGGCGGCGATCGCGTCGTCGCGGTCGTAGGAGCCCCATTCGCCGGACACCTGCCAGGTGCCGTAGACGATGCGGGAGACGGTCAGGCCGGTGCGGCCCAGGGTGGCGGTCTGCATGCGCACTCCCTGCCCGGGACGGACGACGGTCACGCGCGGTGTGCGCCGGCGAGATCGTGACGGGGAAGTGACCGGAGCGACATCGCAGGGAAGGTAAGGCTTGCCTTACTGTGAATGCATGACCTCGACAGCGTTTCCGTGGTCCACGTCGCGGCCCGCCCTCGGGGTGCCTCTCGCCCGTGACCTCCGGCGGTTCGGAGGTCGGCCTGCGCTCGTGCACGGCGGTGGCAGCACGACGTACGCCGAGCTCGCCGACGCTGTCGAGCGGCGGCGCGGCCACCTGGGGGAGCGCAAGCTCGTGCTGCTGGAGGCGGGGCACGACCTCGACACGGTCGTCACCTACCTCGCCGCCCTCGCCGGTGGCCACCCCGTGCTGCTGACCGAGCCCGGTCGGCCCGGTGCGATCTCGGACCTCGTCGAGGCCTGGGACCCGGACGTGCTCGTCGGCCCCGGCATCGCGCCCGACGGGGAGCCCTGCGTACGCCGCGAGGCCACCCGCCACGACCTGCACCCCGACCTCGCCCTGCTCCTGTCGACCTCGGGGTCGACGGGGTCCTCCAAGCTCGTGCGACTCTCCGCGGCGGCCGTGCAGTCCAACGCCGAGGCGATCGCCGACAGGCTGGGCATCCGCGGCGACGACGTCGCCGCGACCACGCTGCCGCTGCACTACTGCTTCGGCCTGTCGGTGCTGCACACCCACCTGCTCCGCGGCGCGACCGTCTGGCTCACCGACCTCGGGGTCGTCGACCCGTGCTTCTGGGAGGGTGCGCGCCGACACGGTCTGACGTCGCTGTCCGGGGTGCCGCACACGTTCACGATGCTGGAGCGTGTCGGGTTCCCTCGCCAGGCGCCCGACACGTTGCGGACGCTGGCGCAGGCCGGCGGCCGGATGGCGCCGGCCACGGTGCGCGACTGGGCCGAGATCGGCGCCGACCACGGCATGGACCTGGTCGTGATGTACGGACAGACCGAGGCGACCGCGCGCATGGCGACGCTCGACCCGGCCCTCGTCGTCGAGCACCCCGACGTCATCGGCACCCCGCTCGACGGCGGGCGCTTCAGCCTCCGCGATGTCGAGGAACGCGACGGCGAGACGGTGGGTGAGCTCGTCTACTCCGGACCGAACGTGATGATGGGGTACGCCGAGCACCCCGGTGACCTGAGTCGTGGTCACGAGATCGAGCGGTTGCGTACGGGGGACCTGGCGCGGCGCACGCCCGAGGGTCTGTGGCAGATCGTCGGACGCCGCAAGCGCATCGCGAAGGTGATGGGCCTGCGCGTCGACCTGGACCGGGTGCAGCAGCGGCTCGCCGACTCGCTCGGTGATCGCGACCTGCTCGTGGTGGACCTCGACGAGGAGATCGGGGTGCTGCTGGCCGGCGCGGAGGGAGGCAGACCGGCATCGCCGCAGCGGCTGGCGAGCGAGGCCGCGGAGCTCGCCGGGGTGCCACCGTCAGCCGTGGTGGTGACCGTGATCGACGAGCTGCCGTTGCTCGCGACCGGCAAGCCGGACCTCGTCGGGGCGGCCGCCCTCGTGCGTACGCGACGCCCGTCGGCGCCGGACGCCGGGTCACTCGGGACGCCGGGGGTCGCCGGGGCGTACGCGACCGTGCTCGGGCGCACGCCGGAGCCGACCGAGTCCTTCGTCGACCTCGGCGGCGACTCCCTGTCGTTCGTCGAGGTCTCCGTACGACTGGAGGCGCTGCTCGGCGAGCTGCCGGGCGACTGGCACCTGCGAGCTGTCGGTGAGCTGGAGCAGCTCGCCCGCGGGGCCGCCTCCGCGGCGCACCCGAGCGGCTGGCGAGCCCACCTGCGGCTGCGCACCCTCGACACCTCGGTGATGCTCCGCGCGCTGGCGATCCTCGCGATCGTCGGCACGCACGCGGGGCTCTTCTCGGTGCGGGCGGGTGCGCACGTGCTGATGGCTGTCGTCGGCTACAACGTCGCGCGCTTCGTGCTGAGCCGCGGTGCGGACCCGCGCCGTCGTCTCGCAGGTCTGCTCCGCGCGGCACGCCGCGTGGCCGTGCCCTCGGTCGCCTACCTCGGTGCGCTCGCCGTGGTCGGTGGTGGCCTGGCCTGGCACACGGTGACGCTGACGACCGCCTGGTTCGGGCCCGAGGGCTGGGTGGCACCGGACTGGCGCTACTGGTTCGTCGAGGCGCTCGTCGCCTGCCTGGTCGTGGCGCTTGCCGTCACCGCCGTGACCACGTGGGCGCCCTTGCGACGGTGGGAGCGCGACCACCCCTTCGGCTTCGCCGTCGCCCTGGTGCTGGTCGGCATGCCCACCCACCTGGAGCTGATCGTCTGGCACGAGCGGGCGATCTTCCACCGCGTGGAGTACGTCTGGTGGCTCTTCGCGCTCGGTTGGGCGGCGGCCCGTGCGGTCGACGCCCGTCGGCGGCTGGTCGTCTCGGGGCTCGTGCTCTTCGCGGGTACGCAGTTCTTCGACTCCCCGGCCCGCACGTGGACGATGATCGCCGGACTGCTGCTGCTCGTCTGGGCGCGGCAGGTGAGGGTGCCGGCCGCGGTCGTGCCGCTGGTGGCGACGCTCGCGTCGGCGTCGTTGTGGATCTACCTGACCCACTGGCAGGTCTACCCGCCGCTCGAGGCGACCTCGCCGGCACTGGCCGTGGTCGCGTCGTGCGTCGTCGGTGTCGCCGCCTGGCGCGTGTGGGAGACCGGGGCGCGAGCCGTGCATGAGAGGTCCCTCATCCCGGCCTCACGCAAGGCTCACGCGAGGGGGTGAGAGTGAAGTCGTTCCCGGGAGACACCGGGGTCAACGACGATCAGGAGAGATCATGAACGCCCGACGCCTCACCGCCACCCTCGCCACGACCGCGCTGGTCGCCACCCCGCTGGCCATCGCGACCGCGTCCCCGGCAGCAGCCGCCGACCGCGAGTTCCGCTACGCCGGCGGGCAGATCGACTTCGACGTGGAGAAGGACGACGGTCGCTTCGAGGTCTCCGTGGACATCGACGACGCCCGCCCCGGCAGCCGGTGGGTCGTGGTCCTGAAGCAGAACGGCAACCGGTTCTACAAGCAGACCGTGCGCGCCGACCGCGAGGGCGACGTCGACATCGACCGCGACCGCCGCGACACCCGTGGCCGCGACACCTTCAAGCTGCGCATCAAGCGCGTCGGCGCCGACAAGACCGTCACCCGCACGATTCGTACGCGCTGACGTCGCACGCCCCGAGGGCAGTTCTCGCGAGCCACGTGCTCGCGAGAACTGCCCTTTCGCGCGAACTGACCCCTCGCGGGAAGTGACCCCTCGCGGGAAGTGACCCCTCGCGGGAAGTGACCCCTCGCGGGGGTGGGCTGCCGTCAGGCGTCCAGGCGGTAACCCATCCCTCGCACGGTCGCGATGGTGCCGGCGCCCAGCTTCTTGCGCAGGTAGCCGACGTACACGTCGACGACGTTCGAGCCCGGGTCGAAGTCGAAGCCCCACGCGTGGTCGAGCAGCTGCTCGCGGGAGAGCACCTGGCCCGGGTTGTGCAGGAAGGTCTCCAGCAGCAGGAACTCCCTCGACGACAGCTCGACCTCGCGGCCGTCGACGCTGGCGCGACGCGTCCGCAGGTCGAGGTGCACGGCGCCCGCTCGCAGCTGTCCGGTGGCACCGCCCGCGGGACCCGCCGACGCACCGGCGGTGGCGGCCTCCTCGGCCTGCCGCAGCCGCAGGCGTACGCGGGCGAGCAGCTCGGCGAACCGGAACGGCTTGGACACGTAGTCATCGGCCCCGCTCTCAAGTGCCGAGACCGTGTCGGTGACCGAGTCACGCGCGGTCAGCACGATGACCGGCATGCGGGACCCCTGGGCGCGCATCAGGTCCAGCACCTCGGTGCCGTCCATCTCCGGGAGCCCCAGGTCGAGCACCAGGAGGTCGTGCATGCCGCTGAGGGCCTCGTCCAGGGCGGCCGTGCCGGTGCGGGTCACGTACGTGCTGTGGCCCTCTGCCTTCAGCCCCTTCTGGAGGAACGCCGCGATGCGCTCCTCGTCCTCGGCGATCAGGATGCGTGCCATGCGGGCTCCTCGGCGGTGATCGGCAGGCGGACGGTGAAGCGTGCCCCGTGCGGCGTGTTGTCGGAGACGCCGACCTCGCCCCCGTGGGCGTGCACGATCGCCGACACGATCGACAGGCCGAGACCGAACCCCTCGTCCCCGCGAGGGACGGCACTGCGGCCGAACCGCTCGAAGATCCGCTCGCGGTCCGCCTCGGGGACGCCGCGACCGGTGTCGGCCACGCTGAGCTCGACGTGCTCGCCGACGACGGCGCCGTGCAGCGCGATCGACTGCCCGGGGGCGGTGTGCTTCACGGCGTTGTCGCACAGCTGCAGCAACGCCTGGGTGACGCGCTGCTCGTCGACGACGACCATGGCGTGCTCGTCCGGTTCGGGCACGTGGCCGGTCCACTCGCGCGCCCCCAGCGCTGTCGCCTTCGAGAGCACGTCGGTCACGAGGGAACCCAGCGGCACGGGCTCGGGCCGCAGGAAGTCCGGACGCTCCGACTTCGCCAGCAGGGTCAGGTCGCCCACCAGACGGGCCATGCGTTCGGTCTCGTCCAGGAGCAGGTCGCGGGTCTGCCTGACCTCGTCCGGGTCGTTCTCGTCCAGCAGCTCCAGGTGGCCGTGCAGCACGGTGAGGGGCGTACGCAGCTCGTGCCCGGCGTCGTCGAGGAACCGACGCTGCCCCGCGAACGCCGTCTCCAGGCGGTCGAGCATCGAGTTGACCGTGCGGGTCAACGCGGTGATGTCGTCGTTGCCGCGCTCGGGGATGCGGGCGGCGAGGTCGGACTCGCTGATCGACTCGGCGGTCGACCGCAGCGTCCGCAGCGGGGCGAGCAGCCGGCCGGCGACCGTGGCCGAGGCGACCACGGCGAGGAGCAGGAGCACGAGGGCGACGACGGTGTACGTCCGCAGCGTCTCGTGCAACCCGTCCCGGGTGCGGTCGAGGAGAGTGCCGACGACGAGGGCTCCGACGTCCGTCCCCGCACCCCCGGTCACCTCGACACGCTGGACATCGATGCGCAGCCGTCCCTCAGGGGTGTCGATGACGGTCGTCCCGCTGCTGTCGACCAGCGGGGACACCGCGGCGTCGAAGGCGGGGTCGGCGACGAGGTCGCGTCCGCCGAGCGAGACCTGCTGCGTGCGCCCGTCCCAGTAGCCGGCCAGGATCTCCGTGCGGTCGGGCACGTTGCGACTCAGGAACGTCGCCAGGAACTGCGAGCTCGAGCGGAACGGCCGGCCCGTCGCAGGGTCGTTGCCGCCGCGCAGCTCACGGAGCTCTGCGAACTCCTGGTCGATCTCGGACTGCACGTCGGCCTCGATGCGTTCGCTCTCGATGGTGGTCACCAGCACCCCTGCGGCACCGAGGGCGCCGCCGACGAGCAGAGCGGTCGCGATCGTCAGACGCACCCGGACCGACAACCCGTCGCGGCGCAGCCGCCTGGCCAGGGTCGCGGCGCGCGGCCGCCGCCGATCCGCGGCGTCGACCTCGCTCATCGACCCGCCCACGGGTGGACCACGTCAGTCGTCGTCCCTGGCGTCGTCCCCGTCGTCGTCCCCGTCGTCGTCCCGGTCGTCGTCCCGGTCGTCGTCCCCGTCGTCGTCCCGGTCGTCGTCCCAGTCGTCGCGGTCGACGACGGGGGCCGGTACGACATCCCGGTCGTCCCGGTCCTCACGCCGGTCCCGCCGGTCGTCCCTGGCCTCCTGTCGGGCCTCCCGCCGTTCACGTGCCTCACGTGCCTGTCGTGCGTCCCGCGCCTCGCGCCGATCGTCACGTGCCTGCTGCTGCTCCTCACGGGGGTCCCCGGGCTCGGTCGACGTGTCACCGCTGTCGAGGGGAAGCACCACGGGCGTACGCGGAGCGGTCGGCGCGTCCGCCGACGCGAGGCCGCTCCATGCCAGCCCGAGCAGCACGACGGCCACGACGGAGAGTGCGACGAGGATCTTGTGCAGGAAGGGCATGAGCGGGAGTCTCCGGGTGCCGGATGGGCTGAGGATGAGGCGGTCATGAGAGTCCTCTCATCGAGGCCGGCCCGAGGTCCGGGACTCATCCGGCCAGGGGCGGTGGCGCCGTGAGCACCTTCTCGCCGCTCATGAGGACCGGGGTGGCTCCGGGACTCACGCTCACACTCACGGGCGTGCCCGGCTCGAGGCGTACGTCGTGCTGCTGCCACGACCGCACGGACAGCCCCGAGGCGAGGCGTACGTGGTGCAGGTGGAACGCGCCGTGGTACTCGACGCGTTCGACCACGTGAGCTGCCTCGGCGTCGGCGCGCAGCGCCACCTCGTGCGGTCGCAGCATCACCTCGACCTGGGCGCGGACGCCGCCCCACCCGGGCACGGTCGACACGACTCCGATCTCGCTGGTCAGCAGCGCCCGGTCGACGCGGGCGGGCAGGAAGTCAGCCTCACCCATGAAGGTCGCCACGAACCGGGACGTCGGTCGCTCGTAGACCTCGGCGGGCGACCCGAGCTGCAGCAGGTGACCCCCGTGCATGACCCCGAGCCTGTGGCCGAGGCTCAAGGCCTCGGTCTGGTCGTGGGTCACGATCATCGCGGCGCTCCCGGTCTCGGCGAGCGCGGCGAGGGTGTCGGCGCGCACCCGGGAGCGGAGGTTCGTGTCCAGGCTGGAGAACGGCTCGTCGAGCAGCACGACCGCCGGCCGGGGCGCCAGCGCGCGGGCCAGCGCCACGCGCTGCTGTTCCCCGCCGGAGAGCTCGTGGGGGAAGCGCGTCGCGAGGTGGGCGAGTCCGACGAGGTCGAGCACCTCCATGACCCGTGGCGTACGGCCGTCCCGCTCACCGCGGGGGAGCCCGAAGGCGACGTTGCGGCCCACGTCGAGGTGGGGGAACAACGCGTGGTCCTGGAAGACGAGCCCGACGCGGCGCTGCTCGGCCGGCACGAACACCCGCCCGGCGACCTCGCGCCCGCCGACGTCGATCGAGCCGGTGTCGGGCTGGTCCAGGCCCGCGGCGAGACGCAGCAGGGTGGACTTGCCGCAGCCGGAAGGCCCGACCAGCGTGACGACCTCGTGGGCGGCGACGGTGAGGTCGACACCGCGTACGGCCGGCACGTCGCCGTAGGACTTCGCCACCGCGTGCAGGTGCAGGGCGGGTACGACGGATCCGGTGCTGCCCGGCGACGCGTGGAGGTCGTGGGCGGCTGTCATGGCCCCAGGGTGCCAGGTCTCTCGCGGCTCTCCTCGTCACGGCGGGCGAAGGTGATCGCCACCGGCACCAGCGCGACGACCACGATGATCAGGGCGGGGACCGCGGCCTGGGCGAAGAAGTTCTCGTTGGCCAGTTCGTACACCCACACCGACAGCGTCGAGAAGCCGAACGGTCGCAGCAGCAGCACCAGCGGCAGCTCCTTGATGGCGTCGATGAGCACCAGCGTGGTGGCCACGGCCACCCCCGAGCGGGCCAGGGGCAGGTGGACGCGGCGGAGGAGGCGTCCTGGCGTCGCACCGAGCGAGAGGGCCGAGGAGGAGACCGACGGCGGCACGCGGCTGAACGCCGAGTCGACCGCCTGGTAGGCAGGGGCCACGAAGCGGACCACGTACGCCAGCAGCACGCCGGCGACCGAACCGGTCAGCAGCAGCCCGGTGCCCCCCTCGACACCGAGGGCGCGCACGGCCCGGTCGAGGGCCGCGACGACGGCGAGGGCGCCGATGCCGACGACCGCGCCCGGCACGGCGTACCCGAAGGTCGTGGCCTGCGCGGCGCCCCGCAGCACACGGCCACCGCCCAGCCGGAGGGCGTGGGCCACGACCAGCGACACCGCGACGCAGGCGACGGCTGCGACGACGGCCACGACGAGGGAGTTGGTCAGGTACGCCAGCAGGCCCCGCTGGCCGAGCTGGGCCGACCCGTCGAGGAGCGAGGACACCGACCACGTCAGCAGCCGCAGCAGGGGAAGCCCGAACGCGGCGGCGGCCACGAGACCGCACGCGGCGGTCGCCGCCCAGGCGCGGGACCCGGTCAGCCGCCGACGCGAGAGACCGCGTCCCCGCCCGCCGCGCTGGAAGAAGCGGGCGCGACCGCGCAGGGCGCGTTCCAGGGAGAGCACGGTGACGGCGAACAGCAGCACCAGCATCGCGAGCCACACCGCGGAGCCGAACTCGTAGGAGCCCTTCCACGTCAGGTAGACGCCGACCGAGACGGTCTGCACGCCGAAGTACTGCACCGTCGCGAAGTCGGTCAGCACCTCCATCGTCACCAGCGCGAGTCCCGCCGCCAGGGCCGGACGTGAGAGCGGCAGCACCACCTCGCGGAACGCGCGGCCGCGCGAGGCCCCCAGACAGCGGGCGGCGTCGTACGCACTCGGGGCGGTGTCGCCGAAGGCCGAGCGCGCGAGCAGGAAGACGTAGGGGTACAGCGTCAGGGTGAGCACCACGGCAGCTCCGCCGAGGTTGCGTACGGGCAGCTCCGCCAGGTCGCTGCCGAGCACCGCGCGGAGCGCGGACTGCACGGGGCCGGCGTAGTCGAAGGTCGAGAGGAAGATGAAGCCGAGGATGTAGGCGGGCATCGCGAGGGGCAGCACGAGCAGCCACTGCAGCACCGACCGTCCCGGGAACTCGTGGGCGCTGACCAGCCACGCCAGCGAGGTGCCGAGGACGCCCGTGCCGAGGGCGACCAGCACGACCAGTCCCACCGTGGTGAGGACCTGGCTGCCGACGTCGCCGGAGAACGAGGGGGCCCCCGCGAGCGCAGCCGTGGTCGCGACGGCGATGACCGGGCTGGAGACCAGCAGCGCGGTGACCACGACCGCGGCCGACCAGGCAGGACGACCGGACCCCGCGAGCCGCCGTCGCAGCGGTCGCGGGGTCCGGTCGACGACTGGCGCGAGCGTGGTCACAGGTCGTGCGTCACTCGTAGCCGGCGGCCTCGAGGAGGGCGACGGCCTCGGCGTTGCGGGAGCCGTACGCCTCGGCGTCGATGGGCATGCGGTCGAAGTCACCGAAGGAGGCGGCGACCGGCTCCGCCTCGACCTCCGGGTTCACCGGCAGCTCGTGGTTGCCGTCGACGAACGCGGACTGCCCGTCGGTGGCGAGCCACTCCAGCAGGGCGCGGGCGTCCTCGGGGTTGTCGGCGGTGTTCGTGACGCCGGCGCCGGAGATGTTCACGTGCGCGCCGGCACCGTCCTGGCTGGCCCAGTAGAGCTCCACGCCCAGCTCGGGGTCCTTCTCCAGCTCACGGGCCAGGTAGTAGTGGTTGGTGATGCCGACGTCGCACCCACCTGCGGCGATCGCCTTCAGCTGCTGCACGTCGTTGCTCATGATGTCGACGTCGTTGGCGACCCAGCCCTCGACGATCTCGGCGGTGCGCTCCTCGCCGTAGAGGTCGATCAGGCTGGCGACGAGACTCTGGGTGTACGCGCTGGTCGAGTCGCGCATGCACAGCCTGCCCTCCCACTTCGGGTCGGTGAGGCCTGCGTAGGACTCCTCGGCGTCGAACTCGCTCGGGTCGACGGCCTCGGGGTTGTAGACCAGGGTGCGGCCGCGCAGGGCGAGGCCGTACCAGCTGTCGTCGGCGGCGCGGAGGTCCTCGGGCACGGCCTGGTCGAGCACGGGGGAGCTCGTCGGGGCGAGCACGCCCTCCTGGTCGGCGTTCCACAGGGCGCCGGCATCGACGGTCATGAACACGTCGGCCGGCGAGCTCTCACCCTCGGCCTTGAGGCGCTCGAGCAGCTCGGCGTCGTCGCCGTTCAGGAACTCGACGCTGATGCCGGTGTCCTCGGTGAACTGCGTGAAGGCGTCCTCGAGCTGGTAGTGGCGCGCGGTGTACACCTGCAGGTCGGCGTCGCCTCCCGAGCCCGGTCCGGTCGAGCAGCCGGTGAGGGCGAGCCCGGCCAGGACGGGCAGGGCGATCGTGCTCAGGACGGAGCGCTTCACAGGGACCTCCAGGCAGGTGCGGACGACGCGGCGCCGTGTCGGCGACTTCGGTAAGGCTTACCTTAGCGACGTCCGGTCTGGCCCGCTCCGTGCCCTGGGTCTCACCGGACTGCGCGCGCTTCAGCGCCGGCGCCACTCGATGGCCGGACAGGTGTCCATGACCATCGCGACCCCCGCCGCCGTGGTGCGGGCGAAGGCGTCCTCGTCGACGACGCCGAGCTGGAACCAGACGCCCTTCGCGCCGACGGCGACCGCCTCGTCCGCGAACGGCCCGGCCGCCTCCGAACGTCGGAAGACGTCGACGACGTCGACGTCGAAGGGCACGTCGGCGAGGCTCGCGTACCCCTGCTCGCCGAGCACCGTGGGCGCGTCGGGGTGGATGGGGACGATCCGCTTGCCGCGCTGCTGCAGCAGGGAGGCGATCGAGTACGCGGTGCGCGAGGGGTCCCCCGAGAGTCCGACGACGGCCCAGGTCTCGAGGTCGTCGAGCATCAGGGAGACGGCGTCCGGGTCCTGCCAGGAAGTGGTCATGCCGCCAGGCTGCCCCGCGCGACCCCGCTGACGCCTGTGGGTCCGGCTCGCGGGTCACCGGTTCGCGCGGCGGCGCCTCAGCAGGCGGGGGAGCGCTCCGGTGGCGGCCTCGAGGGGGCCGCGGCGCCCGGCGAGCACGAGCCCGGCGCCGATCAGCGACACGATGAGCACGTGCAGCGCGTACGTCGAACCGCCGTCCTCGGGCAGCAGCGGGGGCGTGCGCAGGAAGACGTGCAGGGAGTACAGCGTGAGCGTCGCGGTGCCGGCACCGAAGACGACCGCGGTGCCGCGACGCGCCCCTGCGCCCGCGGCCGAGAGCGCCGAGACCAGGAGGAGGCACACGCCGATGGCAGCAGCGGCGCTCCCGGCGGTGGTCAGCAGGTCGAACGGGGTGCCGCTGTGGGGTGCGTCGAGCAGGAGGTACTCCGGCGCCCTCACCGGGGTCACGCCGGAGAACTCCGTCGCGGTGCGGGAGATCTCGCCGTCGCTGACGCCGGCGGCCGGTGCGGCGTACGCCGAGAGCAGCAGCGGGACGACGGCGACCACCGCGCCCACCGCCAGCAGCCACAGCTGGGTGGCGCGTCGTCGCAGGGGCAGCCGACCGATCGCGACGCCGAGCAGGGCGTACGCGAGCCAGGTGAACGCCGGGTAGTAGCCGCTCAGGACGAGCTCGGCGAGCAGGTCGCCCGGGTCGGCGAGCATCGACCAGCCGGGGTTGAGCCTGCTCGCGGGCGGCAGGAACGCCTCCCGCACCACCTGGGAGACCAGGGGCGCGAGCACCGCCCACGTGACGGCGAGGCCCAGCAGGGGCCCGGCGCGCAGCCCGAGGAAGGGGAGCGCCAGCACCATCAGCGCCGCGTAGTAGGCGAGGATCACGGCGATCCCGGACTCGAGGTCCCCCAGGAGGAGACCGACGGCTCCCACGAGCACCGCCCGCACGGCGATGCCGAGGCGGTCCTGGGTGAGCGCCGCACCCACACGCGGGGCGGACCCTCCCGTCATGAGCGCCAGCGAGACGCCGAGGAGCACCGCGAAGAGCGCCGAGCTGCGGCCGGCGAAGGCGTGCTCCACCCAGGTCAACGACCCGTCGGCGTCGCGGGCGGGCATCGTGTGGACGCCGATCATGCCGATCAGCGCGAGCCAGCGCGCGACGTCGATGCCGACCAGACGACCCGTGGCGGCGGGACGGCTCGGTCGGCGGGAGCGGCGCGGGGAGGTCGTGGTCACCGGGATCCTGTCGGTCGCAGCGGTCGTGTCCACGCTACGGGACGTGCGTCCACTGGGACGCGGTCGCTACTCTGCGCCGAGAGCGCCGCGGAGTCTCGTCGGCACGATCCGACGAGTCCCCCGAGAGATCTCATGAGAGCTGTCCGCACGCGAGGGTCGGCGTCGTGAGCCTGCTCCTGCTCGCGGCCTCCGCAGCCGTCCTCGTCGCCCTCACACCCGTGGTCGTCCGTGCGTTCGGAGTCCGTGCCGGATGGGTCCTGGCCGCTGCCCTCGCGGGTCTGACGCTCTGGCTCGTGGCGGTGTGGCTCCGTACGCCCGACGTCGTCCAGAGCGTCCCGTGGATCCCCAGCATCGAGGTCTCGCTGCGGCTCCGCCTCGATGGCCTCGGACTCCTCTTCGGCGTCCTCGTGCTCGGCATCGGGTCGCTCGTGATGCTCTACAGCACGGCGTACGTCTCCGCCACGGGGTCCACGGCCTTCTACTCCCTCATGGTCCTCTTCGCCGCCGCGATGCTCGTCCTCGTCCTGGCCGACGACCTCGTCGTGATGTTCGTGGCCTGGGAGCTGACGACGCTGTGCTCCTACCTGCTGATCCTCCGCTCGTCGCCGGAGGCCGGTCCACCGGCCTCACGCACGCTGCTGGTGACCGCGGGTGGTGGACTGAGCCTCCTCGGCGCGGTGGCCCTGATCGTCGTGACGACGGGAACCACGACGCTCACGGAGGCCCTGGCCCACGACGCGTGGCGCGAGGACCCGGTCTTCGCGGCGACGGCGGGCACCTTGGTCGCGGTCGCGGCCTTCACGAAGTCGGCTCAGTTCCCCTTCCACGCCTGGTTGCCGGACGCCATGGTCGCGCCGGCTCCGGTGAGCGCCTACCTGCACGCGGCGGCCATGGTCAAGGCCGGCATCTACCTGCTGCTGCGCTTCGCCGACGCCGCGGCGCAGAGTCCCGTGTGGGCGCCGCTGCTGGTGACCGTGGGTGTCACGACGACGCTCATGGGTGCGGTGTTCGCCCTGCAACGCAGCGACATCAAGGAGCTGATGGCCTACTCCACGGTCAGCCAGCTCGGTCTCCTGGTGGCGATCATCGGGGTCGGGGGCGACTACGCCCTGTTGGCGGCCTGCCTGCACGTCGTCGCGCATGCGCTCTTCAAGGCCGCCGGCTTCATGTACGTCGGCCTCGTGGAGCGCCGTACGGGCACCCGGGACATCCGTGAGCTGCACGGTCTGGGCCGTGCGATGCCGTGGACCACCGCGCTCGTCGCGGTGGCCATGGCGAGCATGGCGGGCGTACCCCCGCTGCTCGGGTTCATCAGCAAGGAGCTCGTGCTGTCCGCCGGGATCGACGCCGTCGAGGCCGGGGCCGGGGTCGTGGCCGTCCTCGCCGTGGTCGGTGTCGCCCTGGCCGCCGTCGTCACGGTGGCCTACAGCGCACGGGTCGTCGTCGACAGCGTGCGGGGAGCGCCGATGCAAGTCGAGCCCGTGGGCGGCACCGTGTCGATGGCCGTCGCGATGGGTCTGTGTGCGGGCGCAGGGCTCGTGCTTGGCGCGGGGGTCCCGGCGCTCGACTGGCTGATCCGACCCGCCGCTGCGGCGGCCGCCGGTGTCGCGCCCTCGCAGGTCGAGGACCTCAAGCTCTGGTACGGCGTGAACCTGGCGCTCATGACGTCGGTGGCCGTGATCGCGGCCGGCGTGCTCCTGGTGGTCCTGCGACGTCGCATCGAGCCCCTCCTGGACCGGCCGCTCTTCCCGGGGTCCGGGGTGGCCGCGGTGGAACGGCTGCGCGCCCTCGTCGTCGACGCCGGCGCTCGAGTCGGCGACCTCACGCGTACGGACAGCCCGGCGGCCCATCTCGCCGTGCCGATCGCTCTGGTGGCCTCGCTCGGCGTCGTCGCCTTCTTCGTGGCCGGGCCCGGCTCGCTCTCCCCGGCTCCCAGCGAACCGCTCGACGCCTTGCTCCTGGCACTCCTGGTCGTCGGCTGCGGTGCGACGATCGCCTCGCGTACGCGGCTCGGTGCGGTCGCCGCCATCGGGATCATCGGATTCGTCGTCGCCCTGTGGTTCTTCGTCCTCGGTGCCGCCGATGTCGCCCTCACCCAGCTCCTCGTCGAGATCCTGCTGGTTCTGGTCATCGTGCTGGTGCTGCGACGCATGCCGCCGCGCTTCGCGCGCCGTTCCGGACGGCACCGGCTGGGCAGCGGCCTCCTCGCGGTGGCCGCCGGCGTCGCCGCCACGGTCGCGACGCTGGGCCTGACCGGGGGACGCGACATCGCCCCCGCCGGCGAGTTCTACCTCCGTGAGGCCGAGACCCTCACCGGCGGCACCAACATCGTGAACACGATCCTGGTCGACTTCCGGGCGCTGGACACCTTCGGTGAGCTGGTCGTGCTCGCCGTCGCGGGCATGGCGATGACGGCGCTGCTCTCGGCTCGCGGCATGGTCGACCGACGCCCCCCGGTCATCGAGCACACCGCGCTGGACGACTCCGCGCAGAACGTCGTGTTCCTCCGGGTGCTCGCCCGCGGCGTCGTGCCCCTGATGGTCCTGGGCTCCGCCTTCGCGCTGTACCGCGGTCACGACGCGCCGGGAGGTGGCTTCATCTCCGCCCTCATCGGCGCGGCCGCCGTCGGGCTCGTCTACCTGAGCGCGCCGTCGGACCGGTGGACGAGCCGCCGGCTGCCGTTCCTCGCGATCGCCGGTGTCGGTGTGCTCCTGTCCGCGGCAGTCGGCCTTCTCGGTCTGGTCGACGGCTCCTACCTGCGACCGATCGACCTCGACCCGCTGGGCTTCTCGCTGTCCAGCGCCCTGGTCTTCGACCTCGGCGTCTACCTGGCGGTCTTCGGTGTCATCCTCGCTGCCGTCTCGCTCCTCGGGGGCGAGGACCCCGAGGACCCCCAGGACTCCCAGGACCCCGGGGACGGGCGCCTGCCCGAGGACGCGAGGGCGGCCCGATGATCGTCGCGCTGGGGGTCGGTGTGCTGACCGCCTCGGCCGTCTACCTGCTCCTGGACCGCTCGTTCCTGCGCGTGGTGCTCGGCTTCATCGTCCTCAGCCACGTCGCCAACCTGGTGCTCTTCGCCGCAGGCGGCACCGAGCGTCGGGAGGCCCCGCTGGGCAGCAGTCTCGATCCGGCCGAGGTCGCCGACGCCCTTCCCCACGCCTTCGCCCTGACCGCGATCGTCATCGCCTTCTCCATCACGATCTACATGCTGGTGCTGGCTGTCACCGGCCGCGGCGGTACGGACCAGGAGGAGACCCCGTGAACGAGGCCTTCCTACCCCTGCTCGTGGGTGTCCCGCTGGGTGTTGCGGGCCTGTGCGCGATGGCCCCGCGAGGAGCTCGATGGCCCCTGCCGGTGACGTTCGCGACGCTGGCGGGTCTGCTCGTGGCGGCCTGCGCGCTGGTGGCGGGCACCGCCGACGGCACCGTCTCCGCGCACCAGGTCAGCGGCTGGCCGGGCGGCATCTCGATCCCGTTCGTCGTCGACGTGTTCTCGGCCCTCATGCTCGTCGTGACGGGCCTGCTGACCCTGGTGTGCAGCTGGTTCGCGGTGGTCTCGGGGCCGGGCCGGGTGCACCTGTTCAGCGCGTTCGTCCTGGTGCTGGCGGCAGGCGTGAACGGCGCCCTGCTGACGGCGGACCTCTTCAACCTGTTCGTCTTCGTCGAGGTCATGCTGCTCCCGTCGTACGGGCTGCTGATCCTCGCCGAACGACGGCGGGGCACCGAGCGCTCCGTCCTCGGCTCGCGTCTCTACGTCGCCTTCAACCTCTTCGTCTCCACCCTGTTCCTCACCGGGGTGGCTCTCGTCTACGGCATCGCCGGCACGGTGAACCTCGGCGAGCTCGCCGGGGCCGCGCGAGAGTCCGACGGCGTCGCGGTCGCCACCGGCGTGTGCCTGGTCGCCCTGTCGATGAAGGCCGCGACGTTCCCGGCGTACGGATGGCTCGCCCGCGCCTACCCCTCGACGTCGCCCGCGGTGACGGCCCTGTTCTCCGGGCTGCACACGAAGGTGGCGATCTACGCGGTCTACCGCATCTACGCCGTCGTCTTCGACGGTGACGACCGCTGGCTGTGGATCGGCCTCGTGGCCTTCACCCTGACGATGGTCGTGGGCGTGCTCGGGGCGGTCGGTGAGCACACGACCCGCGCGATCCTCGCCTTCCACATGGTCAGCCAGATCGGCTACATCCTCCTCGGGGTCGCGCTCTTCACGGTGGCGGGGCTCGCGGCTGGCATCTTCTACCTCCTGCACCACATGATCGTGAAGGCGTCCCTGTTCATGTCCGCGGGCGCGGTCGAGGTCAGGAGCGGCTCGGCGAGGCTCGACGTCGTCGCCGCGGTGGCACGTCGCGAACCGTGGCTCGCGGCCGCGTTCGCGATGGCGGCGCTGTCCCTGGCCGGCCTGCCCCCGTTCTCCGGATTCGTCGCCAAGCTGACCATCATCCTGGCGTCGGTGGACGCGGGCCGTCCCGTCGTCGCCGCGGTGGCGATCGCGGTCTCCCTCCTCACGCTCCTGTCGATGCTGAAGATCTGGGACTCGCTGTTCGTGTCCGCGCCGCCCGAGCCCGCCACGTCCGAGCACGGGACCGGCGGCGGCGTGGCCGTGCAGGCACCGGCCCGGGTCGGCATGGCGCTCACCGCCCCGTCGCTGGTCCTGGCCGTCGTGACGCTCGGGCTCGGCCTGGGAGGCGAGGGGCTGCTCGCGCTGACCGGCACGGCGGCCGAGGGGCTGGTGGACACCTCGGCGTACGTCGCCGCGGTCCTCTCGGGAGGTGGACGATGAACCGGCTCGCGGTCACCTGGCGGTTGCCCTGGTTCTTCGTGTGGTTCACCGCCGAGGTGTTCCGTTCCAGCGGGGTCGTGATGCGCGACATCCTCACGCCGGCCGCCCGTGCCACGCCGCGGGTGGTGAGGCTTCAGGTGCGTTCGCAGTCGGACGCGGCGCTCACGCTGCTCGCCGCCCTCATCACCCTCACGCCGGGGACCCTGACGCTGGGCACCCGCACCCACGAGGGCCGACGCGTCCTCCTCGTCCACACGATGTACCACCCCGACGGCGAGACGGCGCTCTCGTCGCTGCACGACATGGAGGATCGGATGCTGCGAGCGTTCGGGACGGACCGATGACGGTCATCGACGTCGCCATCGGCGGTGTGGTCGTGGCCCTGCTCCTCTCGGCGTGGCGCATCACGGTGGGCCCGACGGCCGCGGACCGCGTCGTGGCCGCCGATCTCCTCACGTTCTCGCTGGTGGCGCTCGTCGCCCTGGTCGGGCACCGGATCGGCAGCGGCGCCACCCTCGATCTCGTGCTCGTCGCGACGCTCGTGGCCTTCCTCGCGGCGGTCTCCCTCTCGCGTGCGCTGACCCGTGGGTGGCGATGACGGTGCTGCTGACGGTGATGGACGTGCTCGGGCACGGGCTCGCGATCGCCGGTGCCCTGGTCTTCGCCGTGGCCGGCATCGGTCTGGTCACCCTGCCCGATCCCTACACCCGGATCTCGGCCGTCGCGAAAGCGGCGGGCATCGGCGTCGCGTTCGTCGTCCTCGGCGTCGTGCTGATGGACCCGTCCTGGTCGACGGCGGCGGCCGGTCTGCTCGCGATCGGTCTCCAGCTCGCCACGTCGGCCATCGGCGGCATCGCGATCGGTCGCGCCGCGGTGCTCTCGGGGCACGCCTTCGGCGAGGCGACGGACAGGAGCGCTCTCGACGACCTGGAGATGGGGGACCGGGCCTGAGGTCGCGCCGGGGCACCGGCCACCTGTCAGACTGACCGACTCAGCCGCCCGTACGACCGAGGAGCTCCCCGTGGCCGCGGATGCCGACTACCGTCCCGACGACACCGGAAGCAGTCCGATCGAGCGACTCGCCACCGCCGTCTCCAAGGAGACCACGGCAGGGTTCCTCCTGATCGGCGCCGCCGTCGTCGCCCTGGTCTGGGCGAACTCGCCGGTGCGCGAGGCGTACAACAGCCTCGCCGACCTCAAGGTCGGCACCGACGCCGTCTTCGGGCTGAAGCTCGACCTCGCTCTGTCCACCTGGGCGGCCGACGGCCTGCTGGCCATCTTCTTCTTCGTCGTCGGGCTCGAGCTCAAGCACGAGATCGTGGCGGGTTCACTGCGCAACCCCCGCGAGGCGGCGGTGCCCGTGCTCGCCGCGATCGGCGGCATGGCCCTGCCCGCGATCGTCTACGCGGTCGTCGTGCTGTCGTCCGGCGTCGAGGGAGCGGGCTCGGGGTGGGCGATCCCGACGGCGACCGACATCGCCTTCGCCCTCGCCGTGCTCGCGGTCTTCGGCCGCGGCCTGCCCGTGGCTCTGCGGCTCTTCCTGCTGACACTGGCCGTGGTCGACGACCTGCTGGCCGTCACGATCATCGCCGTCTTCTACACCGAGGGGCTGAGCCTGGGCTGGCTCGGTGCGGGCCTCGCCGCGATCGCGGCCTTCGCGATCGTCACGCGGCAGAAGTGGTCGGCGTGGTGGGCGCTGCTGCCCCTCGCGGTCGTCGCCTGGGTCTTCGTGCACGAGTCCGGCGTGCACGCCACGATCGCCGGTGTGCTGCTCGGCTTCGTCGTGCCCGCGCGCACGCGCATCTTCGGTGAGAACCACACCCGGGTCCACCAGTTCGAGGAGGTGGTGCGACCGATCAGCTCCGGGCTCGCGCTGCCGCTGTTCGCGTTCTTCGCGGCCGGTGTCACCGTCGTCGGCGGCGACGGGCTGGGGGCCCTCGTGACCGATCCGATCGTGCTCGGCGTGGCCGGCGGACTCGTGCTCGGCAAGGTCGTCGGGGTCCTCGGGGTCACCTGGCTGGTGACCACCGTGACGCCGTTCCGGCTGCCCAACGCCATCGGCGTACGCGACCTGCTGCCCGTCAGCTTCCTGACCGGAATCGGCTTCACGGTCTCGCTGCTGATCGCCGAGCTGTCCTTCAGCAACGGCGACCAGGTCGAGATCGCGAAGGCAGCCGTGCTCGGTGCCTCGGTGATCGCAGCCGTGCTGGCCGCCTCGACGCTGCGCTGGGACGCGCACCGGGCGCGGAGTTCGGACATGAACCGCGACGGCGTGCCCGACGGCCAGGTCGCCCTGATCGGCGAGAGCGACTGAGCCGCTAGTCGCCGAGCGAGTCCAGGAAGGCCCGGTAGTCCTCGGAGCTCCGGCGCGGGATCTCCACCATAGGCATGTGCCCGACGCCCTCGTACACCTTGACCTCGCGCACCTCGGGCAGTCGACCCCAGACGTCGACGCTGTCGGGGTGCACGAGCTGGTCCTGCGCGCCCCAGACGATCATCGCCGGTGCGGTGATCTCGCTCAGCAGGTCGTCGAGCTGCGCGGTCTCGTAGAAGGCGTCGAAGATCTCCTCGTACTGGTCGCGTCGGTCCACGTACTGCTTCGCCATCGCGTCCAGCACGAACTTCGGTGCCGGCGGAGGCTTGGCCATCGTCATACCGTAGAAGCGCGGGAACTGGTCGACGGAGTCGAGGAGGAACACGTTCGGCTCGCCGCGGTCCAGCATCTGCTGGGCGTCGCTGCGCGCCTCGGTGGTGGCACCCACGGCGTCGCACAGTCCGAGGGAGAGCACGCGGTCGGCGTGCCGGTGGGCGAGGTGGGCGGCGACGAGACCGCCCATGGAGTTGCCGAAGACGTGGAAGTCCTCGACGCCGAGCAGGTCCAGCATGCGTGCCAGGCGATCGGCCTGGCCCGGGCCGGAGAAGTCGTCGCCGTCGCGGAACGGGGTCTCCCCGTGGCCCGCGAGGTCGGGGACGATGACGTGGAAGTAGTTGGTCAGCGTGCGCGCGAAGTTCGGCCACAGGGTGCGGTCGGCGGTGTAGCCGTGCACGAGCACCACCGTGGGGGCGTCCTCCGAGCCTCCCTCGTCGTAGGCCATGCGGAGGCCGTCGACGTCGACGCTGCGGCTGCTCAGTCCCGACCGGCGCCGCTCGACGGCGTAGTTCAGCCGGAAGGCGAACGCCCCGATCCTGGGATAGGTGGCGTACGCGTACGCAGCGCCCGCGCCCAGCAGGGTCAGCGGCAGTCCGAAGCGGAGCAGTCCTCGCGTACGCAGTCGCATCATGGGGCCCATCCCACCACGGGTGTCGGTCAGTGCGGGGGACCCCGACGAGGCGGGAATGCTTGAGCCGTCAACGAAGTTGTGGCGGCACCGAGACACGAGAGGATGACGCCATGAGCCCCACCATGCAGCTGAGCCCCGAGATCGACGTGCGCCGCAGCGGTGACCGGTTCTCCAGTCAGTACGGCTGGCTGGACTCCCACCACTCGTTTTCCTTCGGCCCGCACTACGACCCGGGCAACACCCACCACGGGGTGCTGATGGTGAACAACGACGACGTCGTGAACGCGGGCACCGGGTTCGACACCCACCCGCACCGCGACATGGAGATCGTGACCTGGGTGCTGTCGGGATCGCTGGTCCACCAGGACTCGACCGGGCACAACGGCGTGATCTACCCGGGGTTGGCGCAGCGCATGAGTGCCGGCACGGGCATCCTCCACTCCGAGAAGAACGACTCCTGGACCCTCTCGGGCGACGTGCACGACGATCCGGTGCACTTCGTGCAGATGTGGGTGCTGCCCGACTCCTCCGGCATCACGCCGGGCTACGAGCAGCTCGAGATCGACGACGCCCGCCTGTCCTCCGGCGCCCTGGTGCCGGTCGCCTCCGGGATGGACACGCACCGCGATGAGACCGCGATCCGCATCTCGAACAAGTACGCCGCCCTCCACGCTGCGCGCCTGCAGCCCGGCGAGACCGTCGAGCTGCCGAGTGCGCCGTTCCTGCACCTGTTCGTGCCCCGCGGAGCGGTGACGCTGGAGGGTGCCGGCGCGCTGACCAAGGGCGACGCTGTCCGTTTCACCGCGACCGGGGGTCAGAAGGTGACCGCGACCGAGCCCTCCGAGGTGCTCGTCTGGGAGATGCACGCCGGGGTCGGCCGCTGACCGGAGGCAGCGCTGCGACTGTCGACGCCGCTCGCGGTCCCGACCTCGCGCAGCGAGCGCACCAGTGGCGGGTGCTGGTGCTGGCGACCGTCGCCTTCTTCGCGACCGCGCCAGGTCAGTCGTTCGTCGTCTCCGTCTTCGTCGACGACTTCCTGGTGGGCACCGGTCTCTCGCGGACGGCCTTCTCGGGCCTGTACGCCGCGGGCACCGTCGTCTCGGCGCTGTCGATGCTCGCGCTGGGCCGTGTCGTCGACCGAGCAGGGCTCCGCGTGGCCTGGTGCGCAGTGGCGGCGGTGCTCGCGGTGGCCTGCGGGTTGGCGAGCGTGGCGTCGGGGGCGGTGCTCGCCTTCTTCGCCCTCGCGCTGCTGCGCTCATCCGGGCAGGGCGGCATGTCGCTGGTCGGGCAGCTGCTCGTCGCGCGCAGCTTCACGCGGCGTCGCGGTCAGGCGATGGCCGTGGCCAACCTCGGCGTCACGGGCGCCTCGATCGCGCTCCCGCCGTTGGTCGCGCTGCTCATCGTGGCAATCGGCTACCGCAGCGCGTACCTGCTGCTGGGCCTCGTGGTGCTCGTCGCCGTCGTGCCGCTCGGACTGCTCGTACGGACCGGGCCCGTCGCACCCGGCACCGACGTGGCGGCGCCGATGCCGGGCACCCCGCACGCACCGGACACCGAGGTGGCGGCGTTCCCCGCGGCGACACGCACGACCCGGGGGAGGTGGCCGGACCTGCCCTCGGCACGGGCCACCCGCATGCTGCTCGTGCTCGCCGCGCCTCCCCTGATCGCGACGGCACTGACGTTCCACGCGGTCTCGATCCTGGGGGAGCGCGGCATCGGCTTCATCGCGGCCGGCGTGGCGGTCGGTCTGATGGGCGCCACGGCCGTGGTCGGGGTGCTGGGCGCCGGCGTCGTGCTCGACCGGATCTCCACGCGCGTGACGCTGGCGCTGCTGAGCGCGCTCGAGCTCGTCGGCGTGCTCGCGCTCCTGGTGCCGACCGAGGCGGCGGCATACGTGTCCTTCGCGGTGCTCGGGGTCGCCGCCGGCGGGGTCGGCGTCGCCAACGGCACCGTGTGGGCGCGTACGTTCGGGCTCGCGGGACTCGGCCGCCTGCAGGGTCGTGCGCAGTCGTCGATGATCACCTCCGCGGCGGTCGCCCCGCTGGTGCCGGCGCTGTCGTTGTCGCAGACGGGGTCGTACGTCGCCTCGCTCGTCGTGCTCGCCCTCGTCGCCGCGGCCGCCCTGACCCTGTCGCTCCTGCCTGATGCGGGCGCGCGCCGAGCGGACTGATCCTGCCGCCTGCGTGATCACGCGCAGCTGGTCGGGCATAGGTCCTCCATGACCACCGCCATCGTCGTCGGCTCCGGCCCCAACGGGCTCGCAGCAGCCGTACGCCTCGCCGAGGCCGGTCTCGACGTGACCGTGCTCGAGGCCGACGACCGCATCGGCGGGGGAGCGTCCAGCGCGGAGCTGACCGTGCCGGGTGTGATCCACGACCTCGGATCCGGCTTCCACCCCCTCGGGGTCGCCTCGCCGTTCTTCCGCGACCAGGACCTGGCCCGGCACGGACTGCGCTACGTCTGGCCCGAGGTGCAGGTCGCCCATCCCCTCGACGACGAGCCTGCGGGGCTGATCTACCGCGATGTGGAGCGGACCGCTTCGCGGCTCGGTGAGGACGCCGACGCCTGGCGTGATCTCTTCGGCGCCTTCGCCGGGCACACCGAGCATCTCGCCGACGACGCCTTGGCGGCCCTGACGACGATCCCGCGGCACCCGCTGCTCCTGGCCCGCTTCGGACTGCGCGCCGCGCAGCCGGCCGGCCTGCTCGCGCGGCGCTGGAAGACCGCCGCGGCCCGGGGACTCTGGGCCGGGTGCGCGGCCCATGGCACGACTCCGTTCAGCAACCCTCTCTCCTCGGCAGCCGGGCTCCTGCTCGCCGTCGCCGCGCACTCCCACGGGTGGCCCGTCGCCCAGGGCGGGTCGCAGTCGGTCGCCGACGCTCTCGTCTCACGGCTCCGCGAGCTGGGCGGGAGCGTCGAGACGGGCGTACGCGTGACCTCGGTCGACGACCTCCCGCCGCACGACGTGCTGATGCTCGACACCGCCCCCGGGGCCGCCGCGCAGATCCTCGGCGACCGTCTCCCGGGTCGGGTGCGGCGGACGTACACGTCGTGGAAGCACGGGCCCGGGTCGTTCAAGATCGACATCGCGGTCGAGGGCGGACTGCCGTGGACGGACCCCGACGTCGGCCGCGCCGGCACCGTGCACCTGGGTGGGACCTTCGAGGAGATCGCGTACGCCGAGCGCGAGGTCGCGGCCGGCCGGCTCGCCGAGCGCCCGTACGTGCTGCTGGGTCAGCAGTCGGTCGCCGATCCGACCCGAGCGGCCGGCGACGTGCACCCGGTGTGGGCGTACGCCCACGTGCCGAACGGGTGGGAGGGCACCCGGGAGGAGGGCTACGAGCTGATCATGCGTCAGATCGAGCGGTTCGCGCCGGGCGCGAGGGACCGCGTGGTCGGGCGGTCCGAGCACTCCCCGGCCGACCTGGAGGCCTGGAACCCCAACTACGTCGGCGGCGACATCGCCGCCGGCGCCACGGGGCCGATGCAGCTGGCCATGCGCCCACGGCTCACGCCCCAGCCGTGGCTGACCGGCGTGAAGGGCGTCTACCTCTGCTCGGCGGCCACGCTGCCCGGCCCAGGCGTGCACGGCATGTGCGGGCAGAACGCCGCGGTCACGGCCCTGCGAGCGCTGAAGCTGCCCGGCTGAGCCGGGCTGAGCCGGCTGGGGGAGGCCCCGTCCGTGCCGCCTCTCCCTCCGTGGGAGGGTGTGTCCCGCCGTGCTCCTCGCAGCCCGGTCACGCGGACGTGGTGTAAAAGCAGCGCACTTCTCTTCCAGAGAAGAGGTCGAGGTTCGAATCCTCGCGTCCGCTCCATCTCTTCTGGGCGCCGCGCACGTCGACTCAGGAGCCCGAGCGCAACGGACTCCCGGGTGGCGCCGAACCGAACCCGTCGCGCGACCGGGTCAGGGGCACGTCGTGACGCCCGCAGTAGTGCTGCGGCACGTGCAGCAGCCGGGCGCGACGGTCCTCCCTGCCCAGCCGTCGGATCGGGGGGACCGCGGGAGATGACGGGCCGGGGGTGTCCCAGGTCGAGCCTGTCGGTCGCACCGCGAGAGCCCAGGAGCCGCCGTTGCGGGCGACGGCGACCTCGCGGATCTCCGACCAGGTCCACGATCCCCGCGTCTGCGACGACACGCTTCGCACCGCGATGCCCTCCGCGTCGATGCGGACACCGGTCCGTCCGAGGAAGACGGCTGCGGCTACCACCGCCGCGATCGTGCTGCCCTCAGGTGAGAGCCAGTCGGCGTCGACGAGACTGCGCACCACCACGACGACAGCGGCGATCCCTGCAAGAACGGTGAGAACGCCGAGCGCAACGCGCCCCCACGAGGCGACGCCCTGAGTGAAAACCGGCGCGTCCGATGTTGCCTTGCCCGATGGCACCTCGTTCGCTCCGCCCTCAGTCGCGGTAGATCCGCGGCAGGTCGCTCGCCGACGCGGTGAACTCCGGGCTGCGCTTCTCCCGGAAGGCCGCCACGCCCTCCTTGCCGTCCTCGATCGAGGTGTAGAACATCGCCAGCGAGTCCGCCTTGTGCGCCTCGAGCGGGTGGTCGAAGGACGGGTTGCGCCACAGCATCTGCCGCATCAGCGCGACCGACATCGGCGACCGACCCTCGGTGAACTTCCGCGCCAGGGCGTACGCCGCCTCCAGCAGCTCCTCCGGCTCGTGCACCGAGCGCACCAGCCGTCCGTCGCGCGCCTCCTCGGCGGAGAGGATGTCGGCGGAGTAGCACCACTCCAGCGCCTGCTGCGGCCCGACGAGGCGCGGCAGGAACCAGCTCGAGCACGCCTCGGGCACGATGCCGAGCCGCCCGAAGACGAAGCCGATCCGGCCCTTGCTGCTCATCAGGCGGATGTCCATCGGGAGCGTCATGGTCGCGCCGATGCCCACCGCGGCTCCGTTGATGGCCGCGATGACGGGCTTGCGGCAGGCGTGGATCGCCAGCACGACCTTGCCGCCGGTGTCGCGTACGCCGGAGTGGATCGGCTCCTCGGTGAGCCGCTCGTCGAGGTCCTCCGGGGTGGGGGAGAGCGTCTCGTCGAGGCCGAAGACGTTGCCCTCGGCGGAAAGGTCCATGCCGGCGCAGAACGCCTTGCCCCGCCCTGTGACGACGACCGCGCGCACCGAGTCGTCGTCGTTGACCCGGGTGAAGGCGTCCTCCAAGTCGCGCGCCATCTGCACCGTGAACGAGTTCATCGCATCCGGGCGGTCGAGCCACAGCGTGAGGATGCCGTCGTCGTTGCTCCAGGTCAGGGTCTCGTACGTCGGGTCGCTCACGGTTCTCCTCGGGTCGGTGCGTGGTCGGGGCGACTCTGCCACGCCCGCGGGAATCGACCTCTCGCGGGAATCGACCTCTCGCGGGAAGTGACCTCTCGCGGGAAGTGACCCCTCGCGGGGAGTGGGCTCTCAGCGGGTGCCGGGCAGGCCGGAGCCCGTGCACAGCTGTCGACCGATGTCCTCGGTGCGGTCCTCCGCGATCAGGCGGAACATGCGGGGCGCGCGCTCGGGGTCCCAGTTCACCGCGAGGTCGACGATCGGCACCGAGCAGGTCAGACCGTTCTCGCCGTTGACGCGCGTCATCGCGAAGGCGAACCGGCCGAGGGCGAGGGCACCGGTGCCCTCGCCGACGGCGATGGACTTCGAGCCGGCCTGCCCGATGGCCCAGTACCGGAACGGGTCCAGCACGGTGCGCGGCGAGGTGATCTTCGACCCGATCGCACTGACGACCTCGCGCTGGCGCGCGGCCCGGTCGATGTCGCCGAGCGTCGAGGTCTTGCGCGAGCGGGCGTAGCCCAGCGCACGCAGCCCGTTGACCTCGCTGCAGCCGCGGCGGATCTTCAGGTTCGCCAGCGGGTCCACGATCGGCTCCTCCGGGCACACGGTGATGCCGTCGACCGCGTTCACCAGCTGGACGAGACCGAGCAGGCCGATCTCGACGTACTCGTCGACGCGGATGCCCGTGTTCTGCTCGATCGTCTGCGCCAGCAGCGGTGCGCCGCCGAAGGCGTACGCCGCGTTGATCTTCGTGACGCCCTGGTCGGGCACGTCGACCAGCGAGTCCCGGGGGATCGAGAGCAGCAGGTTCGGACCGCTGCCGACGTGGAGGAGCAGGATGGTGTCGGTGCGCTGACCGACGTCCTCGGGACCCAGCGAGAGCCGACGCCGCTGCCGCTGGGTGAGGTCGCCGCGGCCGTCGTTGCCGACGACGAGGTACGTCGTGCCCGGCTGGCTCGCGGGTCGGTCACCGGCGGGTTCGAACTCCACGCGCGGCACCTGGGAGAAGGCGTAGAGCGGCACCGCGAGCAGGTAGACCAGCCAGGCGACCACGAGCAGCAGCAGCGCGCGCCGGATGCGACGACCCGTGCCGCGACGTCGTCGCGGACGGGGCGGCGGCGCGACAGCCGGTGCCGGTCGGTCCGGCGGAGGGCCGCTGAAGCGGCGGTCGTCCCCGCCACGACCGGCCGCGGCGCCACCACCGCGGGCCCCGGTGGTTTCGGCGGCGCCCGGGCGTCGGATCACCTGGGTCTGCTCGTCGTCCGGATCGCGCGGGATGCGCATCACCTGGGTGGGGTCCGCGTCCTGGCTCGGACGCCGGGGGCCACGCGCCTCCCGGGACCCGTCCGAGGAACGACCCTTGGAGCCGTACAGCCAGCCGAAGTCGTCCGCCGACTCCCCGGAGTCGCCGGAGCCACCACGACCACCGCGTCCGCTCTCACCCATGGGGCGAGGTTAGCGGCGCCGGTGTCTCAGACCGGGCGGGCGAGCCGGTCGGCGACCACGCGCCAGACCGCGGGGTCGATGCCCATCGCCAGGTGCGGGGAGCCGATCTCGACGTGGTCCACGTGCGGTGAGGTGCGGTCCAGGCACGCACGCCAGGCGACGATGCCGTCGCGGCGGGAGAACATCGCGGTCACCGGGACGCTGATCGGCACCTCGTCGTGGGCGGCGCGCTCGGCCTGCTCCTTCGCCGAGGCGTCGTAGCGGCTCGCCACGAACGTGTACGCCGGTCCGCCCACCACCGGGGTCCCGTACGTGACGACCCGACGCACCGCGTCGGGCGACCGGCGGGCGACCTCACGGGAGAGCACTCCACCGAGGCTCCAGCCGACCAGCGAGACCGGGCCGTGGCGTTCGGCGAGGTTCACGACCTGGGCGTGGAGGCGTCCCACGTCGGTGCGTACGTCGCCCTGGTTGGTGCCGAGGCCCCAGGACCGCGCGTCGTACCCGAGGCTGCGCAGGAACGTGCGGATCGGCCAGCCCGATGCCTCCGGCGCCTTCCATCCCGGCACGTCGACGACGACGTGCCCGTCACCGCGGGGCGCGCGGGTGAGGAACGGCGCGGCCAGGGCGAGGCGTACGCCGGTCAGCGGCGTGGTGACCTCTGCGAGCGTCAGGAGCCGCGAGGGGCCGGCGTCGGGTGGTGGGGTGTCGATGACCAGGTCGGCCAGGGGGTCGCTCAGCCCGGATCCACCACCGTTGATTTGTGGTCGGTGATTCCGGTGGAGCCTTCGCGTCGCTTGGTCTCGGGGCGTGGCTGATCTGCCGGTCGGTGCCGGCTTTTCCACTTCGAGGTCCTCGGTCGCGCCGTCTCTGGCTGGGTGGTCAGGTCGTGACAAGGGCTGGTGGCCCGGACGCGGTCGACCACAACAGTTTCCAGCGCGATGCCCACGGCCAGTGGGTGGGAAGGTGCAGGACGAGGCGCCGGCCGGTGGTCGCGATCCGGCCGGGGATGTTGATGATCCGGGTGCGCAGGGTTGCCCAGCGGGCGGTGCGCATCGAGGCAGCGACCGCGGTAGCGCGGGCGATGTTGAACGCGATCACGGCATGGGAGACCCAGGCGGCGTTGGCCGCGTACTTCCCCGACGGCAGGTGCGCGAGCGGACCATCCTTGAGCTCGGCGATGACCTGCTCGACCAGCGCGTGGTCACGATGACGTTGATCAGCCTCGACGGTCGAAAGTGTGCTGTTGGTGATGAAGGCGTGGTGGCGGTAGGTCGCGAACAGCTCGCCCTGCTCGGTCCCGTCCGATGCCAGGGGCTGGAGTCGCTTGACCCGGCGCACGACCAGACGACACCGGACGTGCTCGCGCTTGCGGCGGCCGGTGAACGCCACGAAGGGAACTTCGGCGACCTCGGCGTCGCTGACCCAGCGTTGCTCGTCCTCGTCGTAGACCGCGTTGGGGTACTCGATCGGCTTCCAGGCACCTGCGTCGATGCTGGTGATCGCCGCGGTCACGCTCGGCGTCATCCGCGCGGTCACCGAGAACCACGTCTTGTGCCGCAGGGCGGTGCCGACGAACGCGTGCCCGTAGTAGGCGGAGTCCGCACGCGCCAGGATCCGACCGGTCACGCCAGCGGCGCGGGCGGTCGTGATCACCTGGGCCAACAACCTGCCGGCGCCCCTCGCGGAAGCGGTGTTGCCCTTGCGGAGCCGGGCGCGGGCGATGACTGGTGCTGCGGTCGGAGTCGAGATCGCCGCCAGCTGGACGTTGAGACCGCGCTGGCCGGTGTACCCGAACGCCGCTCCCTGCTTGGCGTAGCCGTGGACCTCGCGGACGGTGTCGTCGACATCAACGAACGCAATCCCGTCCGCGTCCGAACCGGCGAGCAGGCCGGGCACCCGGGTCGCGAGTCCGGCCAGCAGCCCGGCGTTGATCTTGTCGAGCTGCTGCACGTGCCCGTGGGTGAACGAGCGCAGGAACGTGCCCAGCGTCGACGGTGCCCGGACCCCGGCGAACAGTCGGCCCATCCCACCGTGGCGCAACAGGTCGAGGTCATCGATGGAATCCGCACCGGCGAGCATCCCGCCGACCACCGACGCGGTCTTCGCAGCAGCGTTCGGCGAGGCCACCGTCAGGTCGTCGAGAAGGTCGTAGAGCCCGGCCGACTCGGCCAGCCGCAGCGCCGGGACCAGACCGGCTGCCGACACCAGGTTCGGGTCATCGAACACAGGCCGGATCGTGTGAGAAGGTTTCACTTACGAGGTGCCCCTCTTGAGTGGTTCGGATCGGACGTCGCAATCCAGATCCTCCCTGCTCAGGAGGGCATTCTCGTTCTACGCCACGCTCACGCCACCACTCGACATCGGTGGATCAGGGCTCAGCTGCACGGGGGGAACGGTAACCGGGACGCGGCCGGGGCGCCGCCCGTGAAT
This sequence comes from Nocardioidaceae bacterium, assembly GCA_018672315.1. NCBI lineage: Bacteria > Bacillati > Actinomycetota > Actinomycetes > Propionibacteriales > Nocardioidaceae > Nocardioidaceae bacterium. The sequence goes on from CP076053.1 coordinate 2,165,165, forward strand.
ACTGGCCCGCGTGAGCCACGAGACCGACCGCCCCGCCCCCCTGGCGCCCGCGTACAGCCGCGTCTCGCTCGCGCACCTCGCCGGTCACGAGGACTCCAACCTGCTCGGCAACGTGCACGGCGGCGTCATCATGAAGCTCGTCGACTCGACCGCGGGTGCGGTGGCGCAGCGGCACAGTGCCGGTCCCGCGGTGACCGCGGCGATGGATGAGATGGCCTTCCTCCACCCGGTGCAGATCGGCGACATCATCCGGACGCACGCGCAGGTGAACTGGGCGGGCAGCAGCTCGATGGAGATCGGCGTACGCGTCGAGGCGCAGCCGTGGGACGAGGCGGGCGACACCGCCAAGCACGTCGCGAGCGCCTACCTCGTCTTCGTGGCCGTGGACACCGACGGCAGCCCGCGGCGCATAGCGCCGCTGGAGCTGACCGACGACGAGGAGCGGCGTCGGTCGCGCGAGGCGGAGATCCGCCGGTCGCACCGGCTCGCCAGCAAGGACGAGATCCAGCGCGGGCGGCGGGGCGAGAGCTGACCCCTCGCCCCGGCGCGCCGGTCCGCGAAACCCGGTCGGCGAGGACGACACTGGTGGAGCTCTCGTCTCAGGAAGGTCTTCCCCATGCACCTGCCGGACCAGGCGCCCGAGCAGTCACGACACCGTGCCGCATCGTTGCGCTTCCGCCGCGCCCTCACCTTGATGGCGATGACCCTGGTGCTGCCGGGGTCCGCCCAGCTCGTCGCCGGCAACCGTCGCGTCGGCCGCATCGCCGTTCGCACGGCCGCGACCATCGCCGCGACCGCCGTGCTGGTGCTGCTGCTCGGCGCGCTGTCCTCGGGCGCGGCGATCACGCTGCTCACGCAGGGCTGGATCCTCGGGCTCGTACGCCTCGGTCTCATGGGCCTCGCGGTCGGGTGGGTGCTGCTCTTCCTCGACGCCTGGCGCCTCGGGCAGCCGCTCGGGCTCGCCCAGCGCCAGCGGCTCGCGGTCACCGGGGTCAACGGCCTGCTCTGCTTCACCACCGCGGGCGCCCTGCTCTTCGGCGCCAACGTCGCGGGTGTCGCCCAGGGACTCGTCTCCGACGACGGCGTGCTGTCCTCCGGTGAGGCCTCCGAGCCGTGGGAGGGCCGCTACAACGTGCTGCTGCTCGGCGGCGACTCGGGCGCCGACCGCTGGGGCCTGCGGCCGGACTCGATCATGGTCGCGAGCATCGACGAGGAGACCGGGCAGACCGTGCTCTTCGGTCTGCCGCGCAACATGGCGGACTTCACCTTCCCCGAGGGGTCGGTCATGGCGCGGGAGTTCCCGCAGGGCTTCGACTGCGAGGGCTGCTACCTCAACTCGCTGGCCACGTGGGCGCGCGACAACCACGAGATCTTCGGCTCCAAGAAGAGCGCCGGCATCGAAGCCACCCTCGAGGCCGTCGAGGGCATCACGGGCCTGCCGATCAACTACTGGGCGATGGTCAACCTGCGCGGCTTCCGCAACCTCGTCGACGCCGTCGGGGGCGTACGCCTCAACGTCACCCAGCCCATCCCCGTCGGCGGGGTCGGAGCCCCGATCGACTACTACATCGAGCCCGGCGAGGACAAGCTGCTCGACGGCTTCGAGACGCTGTGGTTCGCCCGTTCCCGCGCCACCTCCGACGACTACTCGCGGATGGCGCGCCAGAAGTGCGTCCTCAACGCGATGGTCGAGCAGCTGGACCCGATGACCGTCGTGACCAGCTTCGGGGACATCGCCGAGGCGTCCAAGGCGATGGTCAAGACCTCGGTGCCGGCCTCGGAGCTCTCGACCTTCGTGCCCCTGGCGATGAAGGCCCGCTCGCAGCCGATCCGTACGGTGTCCTTCGTGCCGCCGCTCATCGACACGGGCAACCCCGACATCGCGCTGATCCACGAGCGCGTACGCCGCGCCCTGGGTGACAGTCCGCGTCCGGAGAAGAAGGCGGCCGTGCCGACCACGCCGCTCGACCCGAGCGCGGACGAGAACTCGACCGGCGGGTCGCTGGGCACCTTCGCCGACGGCTACGCCGCGAACGACTCCGACGACCTCGACTCGGTGTGCTGAGCGAGGGCGACGCGCACCGGGTCGTCGCCGTCGTCGTCACCTGGAACCGCCGCGAGCTGCTCGGGGAGGCCCTCGACGCCCTGGCGGCGCAGGAGCACCCGCTCGAGCGTGTCGTGGTCATCGACAACGCCAGCGACGACGGCACCGCGGAGCTCCTCGCCCACCGGGCGCAGTCGGACCCGCTGCTGGACGTGCGCACGCTCGCCGAGAACCTGGGCGGGGCCGGTGGGTTCGCCGCCGGCATCGCCCGGGCCCTGACCCACAGCCCCGACCTGGTCTGGCTGCTCGACGACGACACCGTCCCCACCGCCACCGCGCTCGGTGCCGCGGTGACGGCCTGGCGTGACCACCCCGGCGACCCCCAGGGCCGACGACCGGCGGTGGTGGCCTCGCGGGTGGTGTGGACCGACGGGCGCGACCACCCGATGAACACCCCGCGCGAGAAGCCCGGGGTCAGCCGGGGCGAGCGCGCGGCGGCGGCGGCGGTCGGCTGCACGGCCGTGCGCTCGGCGTCCTTCGTCTCGATCCTGTGCGACGCCGCACGCGTCCGCGAGCGCGGCCTGCCCGTGGCCGACTACTTCCTGTGGAACGACGACTTCGAGTACTCCACGCGGCTCATCCGCGGTGGCTCCGGTCTCTGGTGCCCGGCCTCGGTCGTCGTGCACAAGACCAGGACGTTCGGCGCGACCGACGTCGACCCCGGCGAGAGGTTCTTCTGGGAGGTCCGCAACAAGACCTGGATGTTCACCCGGTCGACGAGCCTCGCGCCGTCGGAGAAGCTGCTCTACGGCGCCTCGACGGTGCGGCGGTGGGCGCGCACGTACGCCCGGTCCGCCGACCGTGCCACGCTGCGCCGCGGTCTCGTGCGTGGTCTGCGCGAGGGGTTCACGACGCAGCCCGCACCGACCGGTCGGCTCGTGGCGCACGCCCGGGAGTCCCGGGGCATCGGCCGGGACCTCGACGCCGGCGTGGCCTTCAGCCTCCTGATGAGCACGTGGGCCGGCGACCGGCCCGACTTCCTGCGCGAGGCGTTCCGCTCGGCGGTGGTCGACCAGACGCGTCGGCCCGCCGAGGTCGTGCTCGTCGAGGACGGTCCCGTGACCCCCGAGCTGGAAGAGGCCCTCACCGAGCTCGTCGCGCAGAGCCCGGTGCCGGTGCGACGGCTGCGGCTGCCCGCCAACGGCGGGCTCGGTCCTGCCCTGGACGCCGGGCTCGCCGCGTGTCGGCACGACGTCGTGGCCCGCATGGACACCGACGACCTGTGCGTCCCGGACCGGTTCGAGCGCCAGCTCCCGCTCATCGAGGCGGGCGCCGACATCGTCGGTGCCGGACTGGTCGAGTTCGGGGAGACGCCCGAGGACGTGGTGGGCCGTCGTACGCCTCCGACGGACCCGGCCGAGATCCGCCGTGTGATCCGCTTCCGCGACCCCTTCAACCACCCGACCGTGGTCTACCGCCGCGCCGCGGTCCTGGCGGCCGGTGGGTACACCGACATGCCGCTGATGGAGGACTACCTGCTCTTCACCCGCATGGTGGAAGCAGGCGCGGAGCCCGCCAACCTGGCCGAGCCGCTGGTCCTCTACCGCGTCGGCGCAGGCGCGTACGCCCGGCGCGGCGGGGGAGCTCTGCTGCGCTCCGAGCTCGCGCTGCAGCGTCGGTTCCGGCGCCTCGGACTGACCTCACGCCGCCAGTACGCACGCAACGTGCTCGTCCGGGGCGGCTACCGCCTGGTGCCCGAGTCGGTGCGCCGCGCGGCGTACCGTCGGCTGCTGGCCAACCGCGGCGACGGGCCCGGCTCGCAGCCGTCCGCTCGCGGCGACCGCACGCCGATAGACTCCAGCCGCCCGTAGACGTCCTAGGAGTACACCGCTGTGACCCTGCCTGACCTGCTCGTCGTCGGATCCGGATTCTTCGGGTTGACCATCGCCGAGCGCTGCGCGAGCCAGCTCGACAAGAAGGTGCTGGTCATCGACCGGCGCTCCCACATCGGGGGCAACGCCTACTCCGAGGCCGAGCCCGAGACCGGCATCGAGGTGCACCGCTACGGCGCGCACCTCTTCCACACCTCCAACAAGCGGGTCTGGGACTACGTACGCCAGTTCACCGACTTCACCGGCTACCAGCACCGCGTGTACACCAACCACGACGGGCAGGTGTACCCGATGCCGATCAACCTCGGCACGATCAACCAGTTCTTCGACGCGGCCTACTCCCCGAGCGAGGCGCGCGAGCTCATCAGGGAGCAGAGCGCGGAACTCGACGGCAAGGAGCCGGAGAACTTCGTCGAGAAGGGCGTCAGCCTGATCGGCCGGCCGCTGTACGAGGCGTTCATCGCCCACTACACCGCGAAGCAGTGGCAGACCGACCCCGAGGAGCTCAGCGCAGACATCATCAGCCGGCTCCCGGTGCGCTACACCTACGACAACCGCTACTTCAACGACACCTACGAGGGTCTGCCGGCCGAGGGGTACACCGCCTGGCTGGAGAAGATGGCCGAGCACCCCAACATCGAGGTGCGGCTCGAGACCGACTTCTTCGACGTGAAGGACACCTACGTCGGCAAGGTCCCGATCGTCTACACCGGCCCGGTCGACGAGTACTTCGGCAACTCCGAGGGCGCGCTGAGCTGGCGCACGCTGGACTTCGAGGAGGAGGTCAAGGAGGTCGGCGACTTCCAGGGCTGCCCGGTGATGAACTACCCCGACCCCGACGTGGGCTTCACCCGGATCCACGAGTTCCGCCACTTCCACCCCGAGCGCGACTACCCCGGCGACAAGACCGTCATCATGCGGGAGTTCAGCCGTTTCGCCGAGGAGGGCGACGAGCCGTACTACCCGGTCAACACCGCCGAGGACCGCGAGAAGCTGCTGAAGTACCGCGAGAAGGCCAAGGCCGAGCCGATGGTGCTCTTCGGTGGCCGGCTCGGCACCTACCAGTACCTCGACATGCACATGGCGATCGGCTCGGCCCTGTCGATGTTCGACAACCGGCTCGCCCCCCACTTCCGGGACGGCGCCGACCTGGCCGAGGCCACCGACGGGGCCGACGCGTGAGCCCGTCGGCACCGGCGACCCAGGACGCGCCGACCGCGGGTCTGGCTGCCGCCGACGCACCGGAGTCCGCCCCGGCCGAGAAGCCGGGCTTCGTACGCCGCACCCTGCAGCGCGTGGTCTTCCCGGCCAACCGCGACACCGACGTCATGCCGCTGTACGTCGACTCCGAGAAGGCCCAGCTCGACATCGCGACCAACATCGGCGGCCAGGCCGCCGCGATCGCCTCGGCGATCTCGCGCATGGGCACCACGGGCAGCGAGGGCGCCTTCGACCCCCAGCAGATCCTCGGGCGGCGCAGCGTCCGCGTGAACGCCGGCGCCCGGCTCTCCTTCGGCACCTACTTCAACGCCTTCGCCGCCTCCTACTGGCGCAAGTGGACGGTCGTGGACCAGGTGCGCCTGACCGGCCGCGTGGAGGGCCGTGGCGCGTCGGTGATCGTCTACCGCTCGATGCCCGACGGGCGCTCCCAGCGCGCCAAGGCCATCGAGGGCGTCGACGCGGAGTCGTGCGACTTCTCCTTCGACCTCACGCTGCAGCCCTTTGGTGACGGCGGGTGGTACTGGTTCGACGTCGTCGCCGGCACCGAGGACGCCACGCTCGTCGAGGCCGAGTGGTCGGCGGCGGTCCCCGAGGACCGCGCCGAGGCCGGCACGATCACCATCGGCATCACCACGATGAACCGCCCCGAGTTCTGCGCGAATCTGCTCACCGAGATCGGCGCCGAGTCCCACGTGCTCGACCTGCTCGACGAGGTCATCGTGGTCGACCAGGGCACCAAGAAGGTCGCCGACGCCGACCTGTTCCCCGACGCGCAGGCGGCCATCGGCGAGAAGCTGCGGGTCATCGAGCAGGGCAACATCGGCGGGTCGGGCGGCTTCGCCCGCAGCCAGGCGGAGGTGCTCGAGGCCGACCGGTCGACGTACGTGCTCTTCTACGACGACGACATCGAGTCCGAGCCCGAGGGCATCGTGCGCGTCGGCACCTTCGGTGACCTGTGCCGCCGCCCCACCATCGTGGGCGGGCACATGTTCAGCCTCTACTCCAAGGCCCGGCTGCACTCCTTCGGCGAGATCATCAACCCGTGGCGGTTCTGGTGGCAGAGCCCCCCGACGGTGGAGACGGACTGGGACTTCGCCTCGCGCAACCTCCGCTCCTCGCGCTGGATGCACCGGCGCATCGACGTGGACTTCACTCCGTGGTTCATGTGCCTGATCCCGCTCAGCGTCATCAAGGAGATCGGGCTGAGCCTGCCGGTCTTCATCAAGTGGGACGACTCGGAGTACGGCGTCCGCGCCTCCGCGGCCGGCTACCCGACGGTGACGATGCCCGGTGCCGCGGTGTGGCACGTGCCGTGGACCGACAAGAACGACGCGCTGGACTGGCAGGCCTACTACCACCAGCGAAACCGCTTCGTCGCCGCCCTGCTCCACAGCCCGTACGACCGGGGCGGTCGCATGGTGCGCGAGTCCTTCAACCACCAGGTCAAGCACCTGTTCTCGATGCAGTACTCCACCGCCGAGCTGCGGCACAAGGCGCTCGAGGACGTGCTGAAGGGCCCCGAGCACCTGCACCCCGCCATCGGCAGCACGCTGCCGGAGATCCGTGCCATGCGCGCGGGGTTCCAGGACGGCCAGACCGAGTCCGACCCCGACGCCTTCCCCCAGGTGCGGCGCAAGAAGCCGCCGAAGCGGGGCGTGGACCCGACCGCGCCGAAGGGTGCGCTCGGTCAGATCGTCACGGCGGCGACCTCCACCGTCCGGCAGTTCCGCCCGCGGCGCGAGCTGGCCAACGACTACCCCGAGGCCTCGCTGGCGGCGATGGACGCGAAGTGGTGGAAGATCGCGCAGTTCGACTCCGTGGTCGTCTCCACACCCGACGGCACCTCGGCGATGTGGTACCAGCGCGACCGCCCCGAGTTCCAGTCCCTGCTCTCACGCACGGTCGCGATCCACGAGCGGTTCCTGCGCGAGTGGCCGCGGCTGGCGAAGGCGTACCAGGACGCGCTGCCCGAGATCACCAGCGTCGAGGCGTGGCGGCAGACCTTCGCCGACACCATGCCGGATCGGCCTGAGCAGGAGTGAGCACCACCCACGCGGACGCGGGCGGCGAGAGACCGGCGTACGCCGACCTCCCCCTGCGCTCGCCCTCGCCCTCGGGCGGGCTGATCGAGGTCGCGCGACGCTGGTACCTGCTGCGCCTGATCGTGATGCGGCAGCTGGCGAAGCAGTACTCGGGGTCCTTCCTCGGCTTCTTCTGGTCCTACCTGCAGCCAGGCGTGCGCTTCGTCGTCTACTACTTCGCCATCGGCCTGGTGCTGCGCGTCGGCACGACCACGCCGAACTTCGCCATCCACCTCTTCACCGGGCTGGTCGCCGTCACCTTCTTCGTGCAGAGCTTCGGCCTCGGCACCCGCGCGATCCAGCAGAACCGGCAGCTGGTCTCCAAGATGGCGCTGCCGCGGGAGGTCTTCCCGATCTCGGCGGTGGTCGTCGCGGTCTTCCACACCGTCCCGATGCTGCTGTTCCTGACCGTGGCCTGCGGGCTGATCGGCTGGAACGGCGACTGGACGGGGGTGCTCGCTGTCTTCCTGGGGCTGGCGATGCTGACCGTCTTCGCGATCGGCACGGCCCTGCTCTTCAGCGCGCTGAACGTCTACTTCCGCGACTTTCAGAACATCGTCGCGACCATCACGCAGTTCATGCACTTCATGGTGCCGATGATCTACCCGTACTCGCGGCTCTCGGAGAGCTCGATCGGCGGCACCTGGATCGAGCAGCTCTACCTCGCCAACCCCGTCGCTCCCGCCGTGCTCCTGCTGCAGCGCGGCTTCTGGGACGGTGTCAGCGTGGGGGACCCGGCGTACGACTTCGCGGCGTCCTACCCGCCGCACCTGATCGAGCGGGGCTTGATCATGCTCGTGATCGGCCTGGTCTTCCTGGTCTTCAGCCAGTGGGTCTTCCGCCGCCTGGAGAACAAGTTCCCGGAGCGACTCTGATGAGCGGCACGACCGGCGGCGCCAGGCCGACCAGCATCGTCGTCGACCACGCGTCCAAGGCCTTCACCCTGCGCTACCAGCGCAGCCTGAAGGACATGGTGGTGGCCCGGGCCCGGGGGCACCGCACCTCCGAGCGGTTCCTGGCCCTCGACGACGTCTCGTTCACGGTCGAGCAGGGCGAGTCGGTCGGTCTGATGGGGCTGAACGGGTCGGGCAAGTCGACCCTCCTACGCATGATCAACGGGGTGATGCGGCCCGACGGGGGCGAGGTGCTCGTACGCGGCCACGTCGCCGGGCTGATCGCGACCGGTGCGGGCTTCCAGCCCCAGCTCTCGGGCCGCGACAACCTGTTCCTCAACGCCGCGATCCTGGGCATGTCCGCCAAGGAGACCAAGCGCAAGTTCGACGACATCGTCGAGTTCGCCGACATCGGCAAGTTCCTCGACACCCCGGTCTCGAACTACTCCTCGGGCATGGGAGCGCGGCTCGGCTTCGCCATCGCGATCCACGTGGACTCCGACGTGTTCCTCGCCGACGAGGTGCTCGCCGTGGGGGACCGGCCCTTCAAGAAGAAGTGCATGGAGCGCATGCAGGAGATCCGCACGTCCGGGCGCACGCTCTTCTACGTCAGTCACGCGCCGGCGTCGGTGCGCAAGATGTGCGACCGGGTGATCGTGCTGCAGAACGGCAAGGTCGGATTCGACGGCAGCGTCGACGAGGGCATCCGCTTCCTCGACTACGACGGTGACGGCAAGGGGGCCCCCGAGGACCCCGACGACGACATGCCCGACGACGATTACGGCGCGGACGTCTGAGGCGTCCGTTCTGCACCGATCGGCTGCGCGCCGGTCCGTAGACGCCCATGCTGTTCCTGGCAAGTCCTCCGGCGTGGCGAGCGGCGGGCCGCGAATTACAGCACTGTTGTTCTGAGGAATCGTTGCGACACACCGTGTGACTGGTGTGACCTAGTGGGGCTCACGTGACTTCCCCCTCTCAGGAGTGCTCCTATGTCCCCACGTCGGGAACAGCTCGTCGCGGCCTGTCAGCAGCTGCTGGTCGTCGGTGTCGTCGCCGCCGTCGCCGTGCCCGCGACCGCCATCGTCCAGCTCGACGTGGTCGGCCCCGCCGATGAGCGGACCGGGGCCGCCCCCGCGCTCGGGGTTCCGGGCGAGCGGGCTCTCGTCGCTCCCGCACCGGTCGACGTACGCGTCACCGAGCACGCCCTGACCGGGCGGTCGACCGCTGCCGCGCGGACACCGGCCGGACGCGCCGAGCGCATCCTGCACGAGGTCGCCGAGGCGCAGCACGCACACGAGCACGAGGGTGAGGGCGACCTGGTCCTGTCCTCGGCCACGACGGAGCCGACAGGCCCGGGGTCCGAGGAGGCCGTCGAGGACGTCGTCGACGACGTCGCCGAGGAGACCGAGCAGGAGCTGGCCGTGCTCAGCGAGCCGACCGAGGTCGCGGGACCCGCCACCGTCGGCGTCACCTGGGACCCCGAGACGACCTTCGACAAGGGCCAGATCAGCATCGCCGTACGCAGCCGCAGCGGTGAGGCGTGGTCGGACTGGACGGCGCTGTACTACGACCCCGCCCACGGGCCCGACCCCGAGTCGCCGGAGGCGGCGCAGGCGCGTCCGGGCACCGGGGAGCTCATCGTCGGTGACGTCGAGGAGGTGCAGGTCGCCGCGGCCACCGAGGACGGAGCGGTGCCCGAGGGCATGAGCCTCGCGGTGGTCGACCCCGGCACCACCGAGGACGAGGTCGTCGAGGCCCCCGAGATCGACACCGCCGAGCTGGACTCCGCGAAGACCGGTGCGGAGGAGTCGTCCACCGAAGGCGCCGACCTCGAGCTCTCGGCGTCGTCAGCCCGGCTGCCCGAGACCTCGGTGACCCCGAAGCCGAAGATCTTCTCCCGCGCCCAGTGGGGCGCCAACGAGTCGATGCGTGACGCGTCGTCGCTGAGCTACTTCGAGGTGCACGCCGGCTTCGTGCACCACACCGTCAACGCCAACAACTACAGCCGGCGCGACGTGCCGGCGCTGATGCGCGGCATCTACGCCTACCACACGCAGTCCCGCGGCTGGTCCGACATCGGCTACAACTTCATCGTCGACCGCTTCGGCCGGATCTGGGAGGGGCGCGCCGGTGGCGTGGACCGTCCGGTGGTCGGGGCGCACACGCTCGGCTACAACGAGTACTCCTTCGCGATGTCGGCTCTCGGCAACTTCGAGGAGGTGCAGCCGCGCGAGAAGATGATCGACGCGTACGCCCGCCTGTTCGCCTGGAAGCTCTCGCTGCACGGCGTCTCGGCGTCCTCGACGAGCCAGTACGTCGGCTCGCGCACCTTCCCGGCCATCAACGGTCACCGCGACGCCGGCTCGACGGCGTGCCCCGGTCGCTTCCTGTACGCCCGGATCCCCGACATCCGGACGCGGGCGGCCGCCTACCAGGCGAGCTTCACCGGCCGTGACCGCTCGGCGTCGGTGAGCGGCACCACCTGGCCGGACATCCTGCTGCGACGCAAGGGCGCCACCCGGATGCAGGTGCTGCCGACCGAGGGTCAGCTGCGGTTCGCGAAGGGGCGTACGGCGACCGACGCCCTCGAGGGCTACGACATCGTCACGCCCGTCGGGGACTTCGACGGGGACGGTCTGGGCGACATGCTGGCCCGCGACGCGGACACGAGGCTGACGCGCGTGTTCACCGGTGACGGTGAGGGCGGGTACAGGCCGACGGACCGCACGCTGAAGACCTTCAAGCCGATGTCGGAGATCGCCGACGCCGGTGACATCGACGGCGACGGCAGGGCCGACGTGGTGGCCCGTCACCGCGACGGGCGGCTGTTCCTGCACCGCGGTCGCAACGGTGGCCTGCGCAAGCGGGTCCTCTTCACCGACCAGGCGACGCAGTACCGCGGAGTGCAGGGCGCAGGGGACATCGACGGCGACGGCGACGAGGACCTGCTGGCACGCGACGGCGACGGCGCGGCGGTGGCCCTGCTGGGCAACGGTTCGCGGGGTCTCTCGACGGTCCGCCGCCTGCCCGGGTCCTGGAGCCAGTTCGACATCCTCGCCGCCGGCCACGACCTGACCGGCGACGGGCGCAGCGACGTGGTCGTGCGGCTCGGCTCGACCAAGAAGGTCTTCGTCTACCCGGTCGTGGGAGACATGCAGCTCGGCAGCCCGCAGGGGCCGTTCCGGACCGTCCGCGGCATCAGCCGGCTGTGGGTCGTCGGCGACGGTGGCCCGACCCAGCGTCTGGTGGGGCGCGAGGGCTCCCGTGCCATCAGCTTCGCGAGCAACGGTCGTCACAACGTCTCCGACGTGGTCACCACCAACGTCGACGTGAGCAAGGCCAACGCGCTGCTGAACGTCGGCGACTGGGACGGGGACGGCTACGGCGACGTCATCGTGCGCGAGCGTCGCTTCCTGAAGCTGTGGCGCGGGTCGGCGGACGGTCAGTTCGCCGGTCCGACGACGCTGAGCAAGAACTTCGCGAAGGTCCGCCTGCTCGCCCCGGCCGGGGACATGACCGGCGACGGTCGCCCCGACCTGATCGGGCAGCCCAAGGGCTCGGCCATGCGCATCTACCCCGGTGGCGGCTCGAGCGTCGGCGGCGGGTACGTCGCGCACTCCGCGATCGCCGGCAACCGCCAGGTGGTCGTGGGCCGCTGGAACGCCGACGGCGCGCCGGACTCCCTGGTCTCCCAGACCGACGGCAAGGTGCGGCTCTACCCGGGCAACGGTCCGGGCGGCCTGAAGTCGCCGCGCTCGGTCCGCGGCAACGTCAAGGGCATGAGCCGTCTGGTCGCGGTCGGCGACCTCGACAACGACGGCAGGCCCGACGTCGTCGGGCGCCAGAAGGGCAGCGGCATGCTGGTGCAGCTGACGCGCACCAAGAAGGGTCTGGGCCTGCCGCAGTACGTCGACGGCACCTACACGGACTACGACCTCATCGGGTGACGCGCTCCTGCTCGACCAGGTTCGCCGGCACGGGCTGACCGTGCCGGCGGACCAGCACCACTGATCCGGACCCCGCCAACGCCCCGCCCAGCACGTCGATTCCACGGTCCGAGCCGGGCGGGTCGTCGGCCAGGACGCGGTCGTCGTGGGGGCGGGCCAGCACGTCGGCGTGGGTGAGGACCGGCCCCGCGCCGGCGGGGTCGCGCCACGCCACGTCCTCGGCGGTCGGCGGGTCCAGCGGCACGTAGGCGTCGGGCATCGGGAGCACCTCGCGACCGAAGTCGAGCACGCCCGCCGGGAGCGTTCCGCAGGGGCCGGACATCGGCTTGAGGCTCAGGGCGAGCACGGGCACATCGCTGCCCGCGTACGCGTCGGCGTACGTCTCCGCGTCGGACTCCGCGCACGCGACCGCATCGACGGCGTCGACGTCTCCGACGGTGGCGCCCGGGGGCACCACCTCGATGCCCGCCCACCACGCGCCGCCGAGCAGCACCGAGGCCTGCCAGTGGGTACCGACGTCGAGCAGCAGGCGTGAGCCGCGCTCGAGGTCGAGCTCGTCGGTGAGCAGACCGGCGACCTTGGCCGCCCAGTTGACCCACGTGGTCGCCGACAGCTCGACCCGCTCACCGGTCGCGAGGTCGTAGAAGGTGACCAACGGGTCGCCCGGGGACGACCGCAGGCGGGCGGCGTACGCGTCGGGAAGGGTGGTGACGGCGACGGGGGAGGGGGCCATGCCCCCACCGTAGGTGCGGCCGACGTGGCCGGTGGCCGCACCGGGCCTGGCATCATGCGGGCCGTGAGCGACCACACGGGCGATTCGAGCGACACACCCGATCTCGGCACCATCGAGGCGGTGATCGTCGCGGGCGGCTTCGGCAGCCGGATGATGCCCTTGACCGAGCGTCGGCCGAAGCACCTGCTGGAGGTCGCCGGTGTGCCGTTCGTGGAGCACCAGCTGACCCGCCTGGCGCAGGCCGGTGTGGGCACGGTGGTGCTGGCGACCAGCTACCACGCGGAGATGTTCGAGCCGGTGCTCGGCGACGGGTCCCGCTTCGGTCTCGAGCTGGTCTACGTGACCGAGGAGGAGCCGCTCGGCACGGGTGGGGCGATCCGCAACGTCTCCGACGCCCTGACCGACGACCCCGACGCCGCGATCGTGATCCTCAACGGGGACATCCTCTCCTCCCACGACCTGCGTGCGCAGCTGCTCGGCTTCCGTACGCCGCGGGAGGGTCGGGCCGTCGACGTCAGCCTCCACCTGGTCACCGTCGACGACGCGCGCGCCTTCGGAGCGGTGCCCACCGACGAGGTCGGACGGGTGACGGACTTCCTGGAGAAGTCCGAGGACCCGGTGACGAACCAGATCAACGCGGGCTGCTACGTGTTCCGCCGGTCGGTCGTCGACGCCATCCCCGCGGGGGAGGTCGTCTCGGTCGAGTACGACACCTTCCCCGGCCTGCTCCGTGACGACGCCGTGGTGGTGGGCCACGTCGACGCGGCCTACTGGCGCGACGTCGGCCACCCCCACTCGGTCGTCGGGGCCTCCTGCGACCTCGTGCTGGGCGTCGGGTCCAGCCCTGCGTTCTCACCGACCCCGGGGGCGGCCGCCTGGGTCTCGTCCGACGCGGTCGTGGGGGAGGGGGCGGTCGTGGACGGCGGCTCCGCCGTCAGCGCGGGCGCCGAGATCGGCGAGGGAGCGGTCGTCTCGGGCAGCGTCGTCCACCCCGGCGCGACCGTCGGCCCCGGTGCCCGGGTGGTCGACTCCGTCGTCGCCTGCGGCGCCCGCATCGGCGCCGGCGCCGGCGTCATCTCGTGCGCCGTCGGCGACGACGCGGAAGTCCCGGACGGCGCTCAGCTGAGCGACGAGAAGATTCCTTGCGGGTGATACCGGCGGTGACACCGGCTCGCTCCGCTCGCGTGATCACGGCGGGGACCACTGCGGGTGTTCGTCCGAGCGGACCTCGTCTGGACTGACGAGCACGCACGTGCACCGAGGCGCCAGCCGAGGAGTGCGTGCGCGCGCAGGAGGGAAGTCGAGGGCTTGAGCGAGGACCCGCGAGCGGAGCGAGCCAGTGTCACAGCACGCCGTCAACCCGCGAACGGCTCCGGGCTGTCGCTGTAGGGCCAGGCGGTCATGAAGTCGTCCACCTCGGCGCCGTCGGGTCCGGTGCAGTAGCGGATCACGCCCTGGCCGGTCTGCCCCTCGCCCTTCACCGACCAGTGGCTCAGTGCGACGTGGTTGTCGCCGGGGAACGGCTCCCCGTCCTCGGCGGTCCAGGGCACGGCGATGAACTTGCCCTCCGCGACGGCGGGCCCGGGGAACTTCTCGGTGATCTCCTCGACGGCGTCGAGGGCCTCCTCGTCGTTCGCGACGGTGTCGTCGTACCAGAGCACGGTGTAGCCGTGCTCGAGGTTGTGCACCAGCGCCTCGACCTCGGGGCGGTCGTCGGCGGTGTAGAACTTGCGTCCGGGCACCACCTGCTCCCAGAGCGGTCGGTGCGGTCCGAAGGCAGGAGGCGTCGTCTCGTAGTCGACCTGCGTCTCGACGTGCTCCCCGCTGCCGTTGGCGGGTACGAGCTCGTCCTCCAGGCAGGTGGCCGCGGTGCCGACACCGACGAGTCCCTGGCCGGTGGCCGGGTCCGCCTCCTCACCGCTGAGGGTGAGGTAGCCGGCGACCCCGATCACGCCGACGACGGCGGCGGAGACCGCTCCGATCGCGATGAGGCGGCGGCGGCGCTCGGACGCCTCCTGCCGGCGCAGCTGCTCGACCTTGGACCTGGCTCCGGACTCGCTCACGGGTTCTGAGGATACGGGGCGTACGCGAAGGGCCGGCGCCCCCGCGGCCTCTCGCGTGGCGACGTCAGCGGGGAGTCAGGCGGACGGCCACGGCGTAGGTGTCGCCCTCGTGGCTCTCACTGCGATCACCCACACCCCAGCCGTGGGCCGTCGCGACCCGCGCGACGTCACCGAGCAGGGTCCCCTGCGCGAGGAGCGCGGACGGTTCGACGGGTGCCTCGGTGGCCACGAGCAGTCCGCCCGCGACGCGGGTGACCTCGCACCCGACGACGGCGGGCTCGGCGAGGTCGGCGAGGCGGTGCACCATCTCGACGACGTCGACCGGGGCGCCGAACGCGTCCGGCGGGTGTGCGGTGCAGGCGGCGACGACGGCCTCACGGGCCCCCAGCGCGAACATGTCGAGCCGGCGGGACCGGACGAGTGACGCGGCACCCGGGCCGGCCTCGTCGAGCACGTGCGTGTCGAGTCCCCGGACCAGGCAGAAGGGGCGTCCGCCGGTCTTGCGGGTGACCAGCTCGGCGGTGGCGGCGACCTCGTCGGCCACGGCCGGCGCGGTGACACTGAGGGGGTTGCCGTGGGTGTCCTCGCGGCCCGCGTGGTCGTCGAGGACGCGCAGCCCGGCCACCCCGATGGCGAGGTCGGTCTGCCCGAGCCGCCACGGGCGGCCCGCGGTGTCGGTGATGACGACCGCGACGCGGCGGCCCGTACGCCGACCGAGCGCGTCGCGCAGCCGGCGGGCGCTCGCGTCGGGGTCGAGGGGCAGGTGCACCAGCGTGCCGGGGGTGACGTTCGAGGCGTCGATGCCGGCCGCGGCCAGCACCAGGCCGTGGCGCGTACGCACGATCGAGGTCGGGCCCCGGCGTGCCACCACGTCCACCGTGTCGCCGTCGATCGCGGTCGCGCGGTCACCGACGGAGGTGGCTCCCTCGGCCTTGCTGACCACCTTGGAGGTGACGGTCAGGACGTCGCCGTCGGCGACCTGGAGCCCGGTCGTGCTCAGCGCCTCGAGCAGCAGGGTCACCAGGTCGTCACCCTCGGCGACCTCGGGCACCCCGTCGAGTCCCCAGGCCTGCAGCGTCGATGCCCCGGCGGTCACCGGGGGCCCCGTGGGGCCGCCCGGGCGGCGAGCGCGAGGGCGTCGCGGACCATGCCCGCGGTGGTCGCGGGGTCGGTCATCAGCAGCGGCCGCGCGAGCGCAGGGATGCGCGCCGCCTCGAGCCGCCCGACGACGCCCTCGTCGACGGTGTCGACGAGCCAGCCGTCCAGCAGGCCGCCGCGCAGCCGGGACCCGTAGTGCTCGGCGACGGCGTCGGCGCTGCAGGCGACCCCGATCGCCTCGAGCACCTGACGGGCGAAGCCGCGCACGTGGTCGCCGCCGACGATCGGCGAGAGCCCGATGATCGGTGCCGCCGTGCGGTGCAGTGCCTCGCGGATGCCGGGCACGGCGAGGATCGTGCCGACCGAGACGACCGGGTTCGACGGCGGCAGCAGCACGACGTCGGCGGCCTCGATCGCCTCGACCACGCCGGGGGCGGGGGAGGAGGCGTCGGCGCCGATCGGCAGCACCGCGTGTGCGGGCAGTGCGGCACCGAGCCGCACCCAGTACTCCTGCAGGTGCACCGCGCGGCGTCCGGACGGCTCCTCGGCGTCGTCGACCACGACGTGGGTCTCGACGCGGTCGTCGGTCATCGGCAGGAGGCGTACGCCCGGCTTCCACCGTCGGCACAGCGCCTCGGTGACCGCGGAGAGCGGGTAGCCCGCGTCGAGCATCTGCGTACGCACCAGGTGCGTGGCGAGATCACGGTCGCCGAGACCGAACCAGTCGGGGCCCACGCCGTACGCCGCCAGTTCGTCCTTGACCGTCCAGCTCTCCTCGCGCCGTCCCCAGCCGCGGTCGGGGTCGATGCCGTCCCCGAGGGTGTACATCACCGTGTCGAGGTCGGGGCAGATCTTGAGGCCGTGCAGCCAGATGTCGTCGCCGGTGTTCGAGACGACCGTGACGTCGACCTCGTCGCGGCGACCGGTCTCGGTGAGGTGGTGCAGGAGACCGGTGAGGAAGCGCGCGCCGCCGATCCCCCCGGAGAGCACCACCAGGCGTGAGGGGCTGGTCGTGTCGGGCATCGGATGATTGGTAGCGGTCGGCAACCGAGACGGTCAACTCATGAGGCGTGTCATCTGCCTGTCGAGACCCGGTCTCGGCGTGTCGCAAACTTTTCTCGCGGTTTCAGGCATTCCGCTTGACGTTCGGTAACGACACGCATGTAATTTCTCTCGTGTCAGTCCATCGGGGACTGCGGGGAGGAAGGGACCAGACATGCTGAGGGAGCTGCACGCACTGGACGACCTGGCCGAGGAGCCGGGCTGGCAGGAGCGCGCCCTGTGCGCGGAGACCGACCCGGAGGCGTTCTTCCCCGAGAAGGGCGGCTCGACCCGGGAGGCCAAGCGGGTGTGCCTGACCTGCGACGTGCGCAACGAGTGCCTGGAGTACGCACTCTCCAACGACGAGCGCTTCGGCATCTGGGGCGGTCTGTCCGAGCGCGAGCGCCGCAAGCTGAAGAAGCGCGCGGTCTGAGACCGCGCTGAGGCGCCGCGCCGGCGGCGTACGCACCACCGACACCTGCGGGGAGTCGGTCGGCTCGAGGGGAAGGAGAGCCGACCGACTCCCCGTCGTCGTTCCCGTCCCCGGCCCCTGAACGCCCGCAGGTGCGGGCTTCCCCGTGCATGTGCGGGCCCGCAGACCCGCAGGAGCACGGGTAGGGCCGCAGGTGCGGGCGTTCCGGGGGGAGTGGGCGAGCCTGGTCGGAACGACCGAGGCCGCCGCGTACGCTCCTGGCGTGGCCACCCGTCGACGTTGCTCCCGCACCGCCTGCGCGCGGGCCGCGGTCATGACGCTGACCTACGTGTACGCCGACCAGACCGCGGTGCTCGGTCCGCTGGCGATCGCGGCGGAGCCGCACGCGTACGACCTCTGCGAGGAGCACGCCGAACGACTGTCGGCCCCCCGGGGGTGGGACGTGGTGCGGCTCTCGACCGACCTCGGCTCCCGCGCCCCGAGCGACGATGACCTGCTCGCTCTCGCGGACGCGGTGCGCGAGGCCGCCAACCGTCCTCAGCCGGCGCTCTCACCTGAGCTGGAGCAGGTCGGGATCGACGCGAACGGATCCGTCGAGACCGGCCGTCGCGGCCACCTCCGGGTGCTGTCGCAGCCTGTGGACGACGCCGAGGACGCCTGATCACTGTTGCGATCTGACGCGACGCGGCGACCGCTCGGCGTAAGAGGGCGCCGGGCAGACCGGTCGCGTCGCGTCGTGGACTCGCCACGGTCGCTGCTGCTGCACCCACTGGTGCTGCCGTGCGCGGTGACACTCGTGGCGTACGACGCGCTGCTTGGATTCGACCTGATCATCGGTCGATCCGAGGCGGCGCCGGCGTTTCTCGGGGTCCTGCTGCTGGCGGTGGCGGCGCTGCTCGGTGCCACGACTGGGGCGGCCGCTGCCGCGGCTTGGTCGCGTCCTGTCGACGGGAGCGTTCCTGCATCGGCCCGTTGGCTCCGGCTGGCGTCGGCGTGGCCCGTCGTCCTACTCGGCGCCGGACTGGCGACCGGGGTGCTCGCGTTGGCGGGCGTCCACGTCTGAGCTCACTGCACAGTAGGGTCGCCGGCATGGACGAGGCCTCCGCGTACGACAGCGAGAGCACGATCGATCCGGCAATCGTGGCGGCGACCTTCAAGGCGTACGACGTGCGCGGCCTGGCCGGTGAGCAGATCACGGAGACGCTCGCGGCGGCGACGGGCAAGGCGTTCGTGGAAGAGCTCGCCGTGGGCGAGGTCGTCGTCGGTCACGACATGCGACCGTCCAGCCCGGGCCTGGCGGCTGCCTTCGCGCGCGGGGCCTCAGGTGCAGGGGCGGCGGTGACGATGATCGGGCTGGCCTCGACCGACCAGCTCTACTTCGCCTCCGGCGCTCTCGGCATGGCCGGGGCGATGTTCACGGCCAGCCATAACCCGGCGCAGTACAACGGCATCAAGATGTGCCGCGCCGGCGCGGTGCCGGTCGGTCAGGACACCGGTCTCTCCGCGCTCGCCGACCGTGTCGCGGGCGCGACCGACCCCGGGCCCGGCGACGACGAGCCCATCGACGAGCGCGACGTGCTCGAGGACTACGCCGCCTACCTCCGCTCCCTCGCACCCGTCGAGGGCCGCCGGCTGAAGGTCGTGGTGGACGCCGGCAACGGGATGGCGGGACACACCGCGCCCGCGGTCCTGGGCGGGCTCGACCTCGACGTGGTCGAGATGTACTACGAGCTCGACGGCACCTTCCCGAACCACGAGGCGAACCCGATCGACCCGGCCACCCTGGTGCAGCTCCAGGCGCGCGTCCGCGAGGAGGGCGCCGACGTCGGTCTCGCCTTCGACGGCGACGCCGACCGCTGCTTCCTCGTCGACGAGCGGGGCGAGCTCGTCGACCCCTCGGTGCTCACCGCGCTGATCGCCGACCGGGAGCTGCAGCGCGAGCCCGGCTCGGTGATCATCCACAACCTGATCACCTCCCGCGCCGTGCCCGAGATCGTCGAGGAGCTGGGCGGCACGGCGGTGCGTACGCGGGTCGGTCACTCCTTCATCAAGGCGCGCATGGCCGACACCGACGCCGTCTTCGGCGGCGAGCACTCCGGCCACTTCTACTTCCGCGACTTCTGGCGTGCCGACTCCGGGATGCTCGCGGCCCTGCACACCCTCGCCGCCCTGGCCGAGACCGACCGGCCGCTCTCGGCGCTCCTGGCCTCCTACGCCCGCTACGTCGCCTCCGGCGAGATCAACTCGACCGTCGAGGACGGCGAGGCCGTCATGGCCGAGCTCGAGCAGCGATGGGCCGAGGACGGACAGGTCGACCACCTCGACGGGCTCACGGTGACCGCCGCCGACTGGTGGTTCAACGTGCGCCCGTCCAACACCGAACCCCTGCTGCGCCTCAACGCCGAGGGCGCCGACCGGGCCACCATGGAGCGCGTACGCGACGCCGTGCTCGCCGTCATCAGGAGAGACGCATGAACCTCGACAAGACCCTGCTCGACCTCCTGGCCTGCCCCCAGTGCCACGGCGGGCTGCGCGCCGACGAGGAGCGGGAGGAGCTCGTCTGCGAGACGTGCCGCCTGGCCTACCCGGTGCGCGACGACATCCCCGTGATGCTCGTCGACGACGCCCGCAGCACGGCCTGAGGCGCGCGTCGACGATGGTGCTGGACGACGGTTTCGAGGAGTCCCGCCTCGACGACCCGACCGCCCTGGCCTCGCACGACGGCGCGCTGAGGTCCCTGGCCGAGGCCGGGGCACGCGTACGCCGCGAGGTCGGGATGGCGGCCGAGGACGCCGCGCGCGTCCGCGAGGAGCTGGGCGGGTCACGGCCTCGCGCGGTGGTGGCCGCGGGCCCGGACTCCCGCCTGCTCCGTGCGGTGCTCGAGCCGTGGTGCCCGGTGCCCTTCGTCGCGTGGCCCGGGTCCGGGCTCCCCGGCTGGACCGGCGGGCTCGACCTGGTGGTGATCCTCGCGCCGGAGGGGGCGGACCGTACGGCGGCGAGCGCCGTCGCCGAGGCTGCCCGGCGCGGGGCGCAGGTGCTCGTCGTCACGCCGAAGACCTCGATGGTCGCCGAGCACGCCGGACGCGACACGGTGGTGGTGCCGGCCACGACCGGCGACCAGCTCGCCACGGCGGTCGTGGCCCTCGGCGTGCTGCACGACCTGGGACTGGGGCCCGGCTGCAACGCCGAGAAGGTCGCCGACGCGCTCGACCAGGTCGCCGTGGACTGCGGTCCGCAGCGCGACCTCGTCACCAACCCGGCGAAGGAGCTCGCGATCGCGCTCGCCGACGCGGTGCCGGTGGTCTGGGGCGGCTCGGTGCTCGCCGCCCGGGCGGCCCGCCGCGTGAGCGAGGCGATGCGGCGCTCCACCGGGCGCAGCGCCGTCGCCGGCGACGCGGAGAACCTGCTGCCCGTCCTCGAGGGCGCGCCGCGGCGCGACGTGTTCGCCGACCCCTACGCCGACGAGCCCGCTGCGACGAGGCCGGTGCTGGTCGTGCTCGACGACGGCAACGAGGCCCCGATGGTGCGCGAGGACCGCGGGCGTCTGCTCAGCGCGGCCCAGCAGGCAGGCGTACGCGTCGAGACCGTGCGCCACGACACGGGCGAGGCCCTCGCCTCCTACGCGGCGCTGCACGCGACGGGCTGCTGGGCCGCGGAGTACCTCGCGCTGGGGCGTACGCGGGACTGAACCCCGTGGCCGCGCACCGGGCCCGGGCCGAGGTGCTGGTCACGTGTGCACGGCGAGGATTCGGGCGTACGCGGGCGCGTCGCTACGCTCAGCGGTGGGCGTGAGCCAGCAGCCGCTGCCCAAGACACCCCAACCGTAAGGACACCCGCTTCATGGACTTCAAGGTCGCAGACCTCTCCCTGGCCGAGTACGGCCGCAAGGAGATCAACCTCGCCGAGGTCGAGATGCCCGGCCTCATGGCGATGCGCGAGCGCTACGGCGACTCCAAGCCGCTCGCCGGCGCCCGCATCGCCGGCTCCCTGCACATGACGGTGCAGACCGCCGTGCTGATCGAGACCCTCACCGCGCTCGGCGCCGAGGTCCGGTGGGCCTCCTGCAACATCTTCTCCACCCAGGACCACGCCGCGGCCGCGGTCGTCGTGGGCCCCGAGGGCACCGCCGAGGAGCCCGCCGGCGTGCCGGTCTTCGCCTGGAAGGGCGAGACGCTCGAGGAGTACTGGGAGTGCACCCAGGAGATCCTGCGCTGGCCCGGCGAGGAGGGCGCCAACATGATCCTCGACGACGGTGGCGACGCGACCCTGCTGATCCACCTCGGCGTCGAGGCCGAGAAGACCGGTGAGGCTCCCGACCCCGACACGGCCGAGTCCGCCGAGCAGCGCGTCGTCTTCGAGGTCCTCAACAAGACCTTGGAGGAGGACGACCGCGTCTGGACCGAGATCGCCAACAGCATCAAGGGCGTGACCGAGGAGACCACCACCGGTGTCCACCGCCTCTACGAGATGATGAAGAAGGGCTCCCTGCTCTTCCCGGCGATCAACGTCAACGACTCGGTCACCAAGTCGAAGTTCGACAACAAGTACGGCTGCCGCCACTCCCTGATCGACGGCATCAACCGTGCGGTCGACGTGCTCATCGGCGGCAAGGTCGCCGTGGTCTGCGGCTACGGCGACGTCGGCAAGGGCTGCGCCGACTCCCTGCGCGGTCAGGGCGCCCGGGTCATCGTCACCGAGATCGACCCCATCTGCGCCCTGCAGGCGGTCATGGACGGCTACCAGGTCACCACGCTCGAGGACGTGCTCGGCGAGGCCGACATCGTCATCACCGCGACCGGCAACAAGGACGTCGTCACCGCCGAGCAGATGTCGCGCATGAAGCACCAGGCGATCGTGGCCAACATCGGCCACTTCGACAACGAGATCGACATGGCCGGCCTGGAGAACTTCGGCGGCATCGAGCGCACGAACATCAAGCCGCAGGTCGACCTGTTCACCTTCCCCGGCGGCAACGCGGTGATCATCCTCTCCGAGGGTCGCCTGATGAACCTGGGCAACGCGACCGGCCACCCGTCGTTCGTGATGAGCAACAGCTTCACCAACCAGGTGCTGGCGCAGATCGAGATCTTCACCAAGCCCGACGAGTACCCGGTCGGCGTCTACGTGCTGCCCAAGCACCTCGACGAGGAGGTCGCCCGCCTGCACCTCCCCGCGCTCGGCGTGAAGCTCACCGAGCTGACGACCCAGCAGAGCCAGTACCTCGGCATCGACGCCGAGGGGCCGTTCAAGCCGGAGCAGTACCGCTACTGACCCCGGCCGGGCAGATGCGGTGACACGCCCGCGGACTCGCGTCCGCGGGCGTGGCGCCCGCAGCGGCGACGATGGCGCCACCACGGGAGAGCGAGGCCGGCAGTGGCGACAGGGACGACGAGCACGACAGCGACGACAGTGAGGGAGCCCCAGTGAGCGACCGAGGACGGGTGCTG
Source organism: Nocardioidaceae bacterium (assembly GCA_018672315.1). NCBI lineage: Bacteria > Bacillati > Actinomycetota > Actinomycetes > Propionibacteriales > Nocardioidaceae > Nocardioidaceae bacterium. The sequence goes on from CP076053.1 coordinate 2,188,058, forward strand.
GTCGTCGACGACGACGCGTCGCTGGCGGAGATGCTGACGCTGGTGCTGCAGCAGGAGGGCTTCGAGGCCGAGGTCTGCCACCGTGGCGACGAGGCACTGAGCGTGTTCCGGGCCTTCAAGCCCGACGTGGTGCTGCTCGACGTGATGCTGCCCGGTCGCAACGGCATCGACGTGTGCCGGGAGATCCGTCGCGAGTCCGGGGTCCCCATCGTCATGCTCACCGCCAAGGGCGACACCGTCGACGTCGTGGTCGGGCTGGAGTCGGGCGCCGACGACTACGTCACCAAGCCGTTCAAGCCGAAGGAGCTCGTCGCGCGCATCCGCGCCCGCGTACGCCGCTTCGACGACGCCAAGCCCGAGACCCTCACCGTCGGTGACGTCCACATCGACGTCGCCGGCCACCAGGTGACCCGCGACGGGCGACCGATCGGTCTGACCCCCTTGGAGTTCGACCTGCTGGTGTGCCTGGCGCGCAAGCCGTGGCAGGTCTTCACCCGCGAGGTGCTGCTGGAGCAGGTGTGGGGCTACCGCCACGCCGCGGACACCCGGCTGGTCAACGTGCACGTGCAGCGCCTGCGCGCCAAGATCGAGCACGACCCCGAGAACCCCGAGGTGGTCCTCACCGTGCGCGGCGTCGGCTATAAGGCCGGCGCAGCCGGCGGTTCATCCCAGCTGGGCGAGGACGACGCCCCCGCACAGGCCTGAGGCCGGTGACCCAGCCGCCCGTCGAACCGCGCCCGCTCGCGGACGAGACGCGGGGCGGGGAGCGGTCCGCTCGTGTCGCGCAGCTGGTCCGGCGTGCCCGGGGCACCACGAGCTGGTGGCGCCGGTCGCTGCAGGGCCGGGTGCTGGTCAGCACCCTGGTGCTGTCGGCGGTGGTGACGGGCATCGTGGGGTTCCTGCTCCACGAGCGTGTCGTCGGGGGACTGCTGCAGGCGAAGGTCAACGCCTCGCTGATCGAGGCCGGGTCGGAGACGGTGGCCGCCCAGGAGCGGCTCAGCGCGGTCAGCGGCACCGACTTCGACGCGCCGACCCAGCTGCGCCGACTGACCGACTCGATCATCGCCCGCGGCGAGGTGCGCGGCTTCTCCGTGGTGCTCCTCGGGCCCGTCCGCGGTGACGGGGTGGACCTGGGCGGCGCAGGCGTCCGCGGCACGCCGGGTCTGCTCGCCGAGTCCGTGCCACCGCGGCTTCGGGCCGCGGTCCGCGAGGACGCGACGACCGCCTGGACCTACACCCGCATCCAGTACGACTCCTCCACCCGTCAGCCGACCGTGCCCGGCGTCGTGGCGGGCTCCCAGGTGGAGCTGCCCGCGGACGCCGGCACGTACGCGCTGTTCTACCTCTTCCCGATGCAGGAGCAGCAGCGCACGGTCAACCTGATCGCCCGCGCGCTGCTGGTCGCGGGCGTCCTCCTGCTGGTGCTGCTCGGCGGTCTCACGTTCCTCGTCATCCGACAGGTCGTGACTCCCGTGCGGCTGGCCCGCCGCACCGCCGAGCGGCTCGCCGCCGGACGTCTCGAGGAGCGCATGGTGGTGCGCGGCGAGGACGACCTGGCCCGTCTCGCCGGAGCCTTCAACCAGATGGCCGCCAGCCTGCAGACACAGATCCGGGAGCTCGAGGAGCTCTCGCAGACACAGCGGCGCTTCGTCTCCGACGTCTCCCACGAGCTGCGTACGCCGTTGACGACCGTGCGGATGGCCAGCGACGTGCTGCACGACAGCCGGGCGGAGTTCGATCCGCTGACGGCGCGGTCCGCGGAGCTGCTGCAGACCGAGCTCGACCGCTTCGAGCGGCTCCTGGCCGACCTGCTGGAGGTCTCGCGGTTCGACGCGCGCGCCGCGTCGCTGGACCTGCACGAGGTCGACCTGGTCGAGCTGGCGGTCCGGGTCGTCGACGGCACCGGGCCGTTGGCGCAGCGTCGCGACACCCATGTCCGCGTGCACGCCCGCGAGGAGCCCGTCATGGTCGAGCTCGACGCGGGCCGCATCGAGCGAGTCGTACGCAACCTCGTGGCGAACGCGATCGACCACGCCGAGGGACGACCCGTCGACGTGCGGGTGGCGATGGACGACCACGCCGTCGCCCTGGCGGTGCGCGACCACGGCGTCGGGCTCTCCGAGCAGGACCTGCCTCGCGTCTTCAACCGGTTCTGGCGCGCCGACCCGGCCCGGGACCGAGCCACCGGCGGCACGGGGCTGGGTCTCTCGATCGCCCTGGAGGACACCAAGCTGCACGGGGGACGACTCGAGGTCTGGGGGCGCCCCGGCGCCGGTGCGCAGTTCCTGCTGACGCTGCCCCGTCGGGCCGGCGACGACCCCGGTGACGGGCCGCTGCCCGTGGTGCCGCGTGACGTCGAGGAGGTCGTGTGAGCTCACGACGAGTCCGACCCGGCGGGGCGCGCCGCACAGCGACGGCAGCCGTCGCCGTGCTCGCGCTGTCCGGGGCCGCGGCGTGCACGGGTCTCCCGACGGCCGGTCCGGTCGTCCGCGAGCCCGAGGTGGGCACGTCGGTGTCGGACACGTCGTCCTTCTACACCCCGCCCGGGCCTGCACCCGGCGACACCCGACGCGGCATCGTCGGAGGGTTCCTGCTGGCGATGCAGGCCACGCCCGTCAGCGTGGCGGTCGCGCAGGAGTTCCTCACCGACGACGCCGTGGACACCTGGCGACCCGAGCGACGCACCCTGGTCTACGACGGCTCCCCGGTCTCCGAGAGCGACGACGGCATCGCGCTGGTGCTCGGCGGTGCCATCGGGCTCGACGCTCGCGGGCGCTGGCTCGGGCCGCAGGACCTGGAGCCGACCGAGCTCGAGCTCGTCCGGGAGCAGGGCGAGTGGCGCATCGCCAACCCCCCGAACGCCCTGCTGATCTCGGCGAGCCACTTCGCCGACCGCTACACCCGGGCGGCGATCGGCTTCTTCGACCCCTCTGCGCGGACCCTCGTGCCCGAGCCGGTGCACTTCCCGCTCGGACCCCAGGGTGCGACCGCGCTCGTACGGGCGCTGCTGCGCGGCCCGCTCGTGCCGCAGGCGGAGCGATCCTTCGCCCCCGACGGCACGACGGTCGACCTGTCGGTGTCGGTGTCCTCCGACGGGCTCGTCGAGGTGCCCGTGAGCGCCCAGGTGCTGAACCTCTCCAGCCGTGAGCTCGAGCGGTTCGCCGTGCAGCTGTCGTACACGTTGGCCCAGGTCGGCGGCGTCAGCCGCATCCAGCTCACCACCGGCGGCGCGCCGGTGGCCACGGGCACCGCGGGCAACGCGATCCCGATCGACCTCGCGGGGACCCTCGCCCCGACGTACGCGGCTGCGGCGGGCGACCTGTTCGGTGTGCGGGACGGGCGTCTGGTGCGCATCGTCGACAACGCGCTGCGCGAGGCGGGTGAGCCGTGGACCGCGACGCCCTCCTCGGTCCGCGAGGCCGCGGTCTCCCTGGACGGCACCGTGGCAGCGGGCGTCTCCTCCGACGGCCGTCGCCTGCTGCTCGCTCCGCTGCTGCCGCTCAGTGACGAGGAGCGTCGGGGCGAGGACGGCGGAGAGGGCGACGGGGCCGGGGACGACTCGGGCGCGGGGGAGGACGCGGCGTCGTCCACGCGGGTCGGGGTCACCTTGCAGCCCGTGGCCGCCGGCCGCGACCTGCGCGAGCTCAACTGGACGCGTTTCGGTGAGCTGTGGAGTCTGGCGACGAGCCGGGACGGGGCCGTGATCCGCGTACGCACCAGCGATGGACGCACCGAGGTGGTCGACGTGCCGGGCGTCAGCGGCGAGCAGGTGACCTCGCTGCTGCTCTCGCGCGACGGGAGCCGGCTCGTGGCAGCGGTGCGCGGCGAGCGACGGGGCGAGCGGCTGGTGGTCTCGCGTGTCGCCCGCGACGAGGTGGGGGGCCTGCGCCAGGTGCTGCCGGCCAGACCGCTGCCGCTGCTGCAGGGGCTGCTCGCCGACGGCACCACGGACGTGCTCGACGTCGCGTGGACCTCCGCCACCGAGCTGGCGCTGCTGACCCGTTCGCGAGGAGGCCTGGTCGAGGTGGAGCGTGCCGCCATCGACGGCTCGCCCGTCGCCGACGACGTGCTGTCGCTGGCCGTGCCGCCGGAGGGAGCCCGCACCCTGGTGGCCAGTCCCGACCCGGAGAGCGGGATCCGGCTGCTCACCGCGCAGGGTGAGGTCTTCCAGCTGGCCACGTCGGGCAGCTGGGTGCGGCTGCCCGTGCCTCTGCTCGACGACCACACCTGGGTGGGCTGACCGGCTCACCACCCGATCTCCACAGCCCCTGACGTCACCACCGGCCGGACGGCCCCGCCTCCGCGATCCTGGTCCCGTGACGGGACGCGGCGAGGTGACGGGCATGGCCCAGGCTGCGCGTGACCTCCTCACCGGCTCGGCCTGCCTCGGCTGCGGGACCCCCGGCCGCTGGTGGTGCCCGGGCTGCCGGATCCCCGGCGAGCCGCTGGTGGCCCGACCGTGGCCTCGGCCCGCCGGCCTGGTGCCCACGGTCGCGGCCGCGACGTACGACGGTGTCGTGGCCGGCGCGGTCGTCGCGCACAAGGACCGCGGCGCCCAGGAGCTGGCCGATCCCCTGGGACGGTTGCTGGCGTGCGCGGTGAGTGGACTGCTCGCCGCTGTGCCCCCGCCCTCGGACACGACGGTGCTCCTGGTGCCGGTGCCCTCGCGTGCCGCGGTCGTCCGGGAGCGTGGCGCCGATCCGCTGCTGCGGCTGACCCGGCGCGCGGTGCGTACGCTGCGTCGCGAGCACCGGCTCCGGGTGGCGCCGGGGCTGCTGCTGCGTCACCGCGGGGGTGTGGCCGACCAGGCGGACCTCGACGCCGCGCAGCGCGCGGCGAACCTGCGGGGCGCGTTCGTCGCACCGGCCACGGCGCTGCGGCGCTGGGGCGGACGCCCCGCGGTCGCCGTCGTGGTCGACGACGTGATGACGACCGGGTCGACCGCGGCCGAGGCCCAGCGGGCTCTCCAGGCCAGTGGTGTCCCCGTGCTCGGGTGCGCTGTCGTGGCAGCCACGACGAAGCGCTTTCGCGACAGCGTCGGCGACCGTCGTGGCGGATGAGGTTCCGCGGCGCCGCGGATGCGACTAGCGTCTGGTCATGGAGCCCGGGCCGAGCCAGCGTCTCGCGGAGCCGGCTGACGCGCGCGGGCGCAACTGCTACGCAACGGAGGTCAGCGCATGGATGTCGTGTTCCGCACCCGCCACATCGAGGTCTCGGACTCGTTCAAGTCCCACGTCGAGGACAAGGTCGCCCGACTCGAGAAGCACGACCACCGCATCATCCGGCTCGAGGTCGAGGTCGAGAAGGACGACAACCCTCGTCTCGCCGACCGTGCCGTGACCGTGCAGCTGACCGCGAAGTCCAAGGGGCCGGTCGTCCGGGCCGAGTGCAGCGCCCACGACAAGATGGCGGCGCTGGACGGCGCCCTGGACCGGATGCAGGGTCAGATGCGGAAGGCGGCCGACCGCAAGCGCGTGCACCGCGGCCGGCGTACGCCCACCTCGGTGGCAGAGGCGACCGCCGACCTGCCGCTCGAGGAGCTGCAGGCCGAGCTGGCCGACGCGCAGGCCGCGGACGCGGCCCGGGCGGGCGACAGCGAGACCGAGCACCAGGTCGGTCCCATCTCGGTGGAGGGCGACGGGCCCATGGTGGTGCGGGAGAAGTCCCACGCCGCCGCGCCGATGACCTTGGAGCAGGCGTTGTACGAGATGGAGCTGGTCGGGCACGACTTCTTCCTCTACGTCGACAAGCGCAGCGAGAGGCCCGCGGTGGTCTATCGTCGGCGGGGTTACGACTACGGCGTGATCTCCCTGGACGTGCAGCCGGAGGCCTGAGGGATCTCGGCGCCCGGCAGCCGACCAGACGACACCAGTGAGGGCGAGTGAGCACATGACGGTCACGGACACCGGCGAGCCCATCAGGGTCGTCGTCGTCGACGACCAGGAGCTGTTCCGCCGCGGTCTGATCATGCTGCTGGGCGTCGAGGGCGACATCGAGGTGGTGGGCGAGGCGAGCGACGGCAACGCCGCCGTCGACCTCGTCACCTCCTCGATGCCCGACGTGGTGCTGCTGGACGTGCGCATGCCGAAGGGCCCCGGCCTCGAGGCGTGCGTGAAGATCCACGAGCTCGTGCCGAGCGCCAAGATCATCATGCTGACGGTCTCCGACGAGGAGTCCGACCTCTACGACGCCGTCAAGAGCGGGGCCTCGGGCTATCTGCTCAAGGACGCCTCGATCGACGAGGTCGCGCAGGCGATCCGCGTCGTCGCGGACGGCCAGTCCCTCATCAGCCCGTCGATGGCCATCAAGCTCATCGACGAGTTCAAGGAGATGTCGCGGGCGGACCGCAACGCGGTGCCGACACCGCGTCTGACCGAGCGCGAGCTCGAGGTGCTGCGGCTGGTCGCCACGGGCATGAACAACCGTGAGATCGCCAAGGAGCTCTTCATCTCCGAGAACACGGTCAAGAACCACGTGCGCAACATCCTCGACAAGCTGCAGCTGCACTCGCGCATGGAGGCCGTGATGTACGCGGTCAAGGAGCGCATCCTCGACCTCCCCTGACACGTACGGGATGGGGAGCACGCGTACGCAGCTGAGCCTCGCCGAGGCGCGCCGCGTCGCGGTCGCGGCGCAGGGCCTCGACCGGCGTACGCGACCGCGCCCGCCGACGCCGACGATGCGGCACCTCGGCGGGGTGCTGGACCGTACCGGCGTGTGGCAGGTCGACTCGGTGAACGTGCTCGCGCGGGCCCACCTGATGCCGCTGTTCAGCAGGCTCGGTCCCTACGACACCGACCTGCTGCGACGCGCCGCGGAGTCACGACCGCGCCGGGTCGTGGAGTTCTGGGCCCACGTACAGGCGTTCATGCCGGTCGAGCTGTGGCCGGTGATGCAGCACCGCATGCGCCTGCACCGCGACTCGCCGCGGTGGCACCAGTGGCTCGGTGACCACGACCGCGTGGCCCAGCAGGTGCTGAGCGCGGTGCGCGAGCACGGACCGAGCACGGCGCGGGACCTGGACGACGGTGCACCGCGCTCACGTGACCACTGGGGCTGGAACTGGTCGGAGGCCCGCCGGGCCCTGGACTACCTCTACCTCGTCGGGGACCTCGCGATCGCGGGCCGGACCAGGCAGTTCGAGCCCGTCTACGACCTGCCCGAGCGCGTCCTGCCCGTCGAGGTGCTCGCGGCGCCGGCGCTCGGGGCCGCCGAGGGTGTCCGCGAGCTCGTACGCCGCGCGGCCCGGCACCACGGGGTCGCCACGCTCTCCGACCTCACCGACTTCTACCGCCTGCAGCAGGTGCGAGGACAGGGTCAGCAGGCGGCTCGCGACGCCGTCCAGGACCTGGTCGCCTCCGGCGAGCTGCTGCCGGTGCGGGTCGAGACGTGGGACCGGCCCGCGTGGTTGCACCGCGACGCCCGGGTGCCCCGAGCCGTCGACGCCGCGGCCCTGCTGAGCCCGTTCGACCCGCTCGTGTGGCACCGGGACCGCACCGAGCGGCTCTTCGGGTTCCACTCCCGCATCGAGATCTACGTGCCGGCGGCGCATCGGCGCTGGGGGTACTACGTGCTGCCGTTCCTCCTCGGCGACACGCTCGTCGCCCGCGTCGACCTCAAGGCCGACCGCACGGCCGGGGACGGCGCGTTGGTGGTGCACGCCGCGTACGCCGAGCCGGGGCGCGCACCGCAGGAGCAGGTCGCGGACGAGCTCGCCCGTGAGCTGCGCGAGGTCGCACGCTGGTTGGGACTCCCGCGGGTGGTGGTAGGAGGACGCGGAGATCTCGCCCCCGCTCTCGCCACACGCCTGGTGGCGACCTCGGGCGCGGAGGAGGGCAGCCCATGAGCACGTCGCACCCGGTCTTCGCGCGCTTCTTCTCCGCGCTCTCCGACGCCATGGAGGACCGGGGCCTCGGTGAGCGCCGCGCCGCGCTGCTCGACGGTCTGACCGGCCACGTGGTCGAGGTGGGTGCCGGCGACGGCTCGAACTTCAGGCACTACCCCGGCCACGGCCGGGTCGAGCAGGTCACCGCGGTGGAGCCGGAGACGTGGCTGCGTGCGAAGGCCCGTGGCCGCGCAGCGAAGCTGCCGCTGTCGATCACCGTGGTCGACGGCGCCGCGGAGGACCTGCCGGTGAGGGACCGCAGCGTCGACGGCGTCGTGTTCTGCCTGGTGCTGTGCAGTGTCGCCGACGTCCGCGCGGCTCTGGACGAGGCCTTCCGGGTCCTGCGGCCCGGGGGCACCCTGCGCGTCCTCGAGCACGTCGCGGCCACCGGCACCCTGGCGCGCGGCACGCAACGGGCCCTCGACGCGACCGTGTGGCCGGCCCTGTTCGGTGGGTGCCACACCGCCCGGGACCCCCTGCAGCACGTGGAGGCGGCGGGGTTCCGGGTGCTGGGATCCGAGCGGGTGCACTTCCCCGACGGCGGTCTGCCGACCCCGGTGACGCCGCACCTGCACCTGCGCGCCGTCAAGCCCTCCTGACGCCGAGGGGTCACTTCTCGCGAGGGGTCACTTTCCGCGAGGGGTCACTTCTCGCGGAGCCGCGGAAACCGGGTCGCGTACGCCGCCGTCGCTGCGCTTGACTGGGACCGTGAGCACGCCCCCGCGCCCGGATCTCGACGACCTCCGCCTGACCGGCCTGACCGACCTCGGTGGTGACCCCTCGACGCGGCTCGACGAGTTCATCGACGCCGTCGCCCGCGGCTTCCACGAGACCGTCTCCGACGACGACCGCGCGCTGTGGCGGAGCACGACGCAGCCGGAGCGGTCCTTCGGCATCCGTGGCGGCGAGGGTGCGGCGGAGAAGTGGGTCGCGACGATGGCGGCCTTCGACCGCGTCCTGACCGTGCCCGGGGGCGAGTTCCCGATCTGTGCCATCAGCGAGGTCACCGTCGCGCCCGCCTACCGTCGTCGCGGCCTGCTGACCCGCATGATGCGTCACCAGCTGCAGGACGCCCGTGCCCGCGGCGAGGCGGCGGCCTACCTCTGGGTCAGCGAGCAGGCGATCTACGGCCGGTTCGGCTTCGGCGAGGCGACCCGGCGTCTGACGCTCGAGGTCGACACGCGCCGCGGGGCCTTCGAGCCGCGCGTGGATCTCGGCGACGGTGTCGTCGACGAGGTCGACCGGGACACGGCGCTGCAGGTCGTCCCCGAGGTCTTCGAGCGGTTGCGCCCGCGTACGCCGGGGTGGTTGGACCGTCCCGGTCCGTGGTGGGAGGCCGCGACGTACGACGCGGAGGGTGCCCGCGGGGGAGCGGGCCCGCTGCGCTTCGTGCTGCACTGGAACGCCGCGGGCGAGGTCGACGGCTACGCCCACTTCCGCTGCAAGGAGGGCGGCCCGGACAGTGAGGGCGAGCTGCGGGTCTCCCAGCTCGTGGCGGCGACGCCGCAGGCGCGTGCCCGGTTGTGGCGCCTGCTGCTCGACGTGGACCTGATGCCGAGGTTGACGACCCGCTTCGGCGGTCCGGCGGAGCCCCTCCCGTGGTGGCTGGCCGATCGCGACGGGAGCTCCGAGAGGCTGCGGTCCGGCACGTTCCTCCGGCTCGTCGACGTGGAGGCCGCCCTGGCGGCGCGCACGTACGCGACCGAGGTCGACACCGTCATCGACGTGCGCGACACCCTGCTGCCCGAGAACGCAGGGCACTTACGCCTGCGCGGCGGGCGCGAGGGTGCGGAGGTCGCGCGCGTCGACAGCGCGGTCGCCGCCGATGTCGCGCTCGACGTCCGCGACCTGGGCAGCGCCTACCTCGGGGGCGTCGACCTGCGTACGCTCCACCGCGCCGGCCTCGTCGACGGCAGCACCGCGGCGGTCGGGCACCTCGCGGCCGCGCTGCAGCACGACGTGCCGGCGGAGTGCCTGGACATGTTCTGAGCGGTCGCGGCCTCACGTACCATCGGCCCCGATGCCCCCCTTCGTCCTGCTCCTCGGTGCCGTGCTGCTCGTCGGCGGCCTGATGCCGTCGGCTGCCGTGGCGAGCCCGGCGGACCGCTCGCACACCGGGCGTGACGGGGTGGCGCGGGCCTTCCCGCTGCCCGGCGGGGCCTCGTACGGGTCGGCCCACCACGACTACCCGGCCACCGACCTGTTCGCGCCGTGCGGCGCGAGGGTCGTCTCCCCGGTCGACGGGGTCGTGCTCGAGCTGAGTCGCAAGGACCGGTGGAGCTCCGCGACGAACCGCGGGGTCCAGCGCGGCGGCAAGTTCTTCTCGATCGAGGGTGACGACGGCGTCCGCTACTACGGCTCCCACCTGCGCGGGGTGCGACCGAAGATCAAGGTCGGCAAGCGCATCCGGGCCGGCGTGGTGATCGGGCGCAACGGACGGACGGGCTCCGCGGCCGGCACCCCGTGCCACGTGCACTTCGGCCTGAGCCCCGTCTGTGCAGGCAAGCGCGACTGGGGCGTACGCCGCGGCGTGGTCAGCCCGTACGAGTTCCTGCGTTCGTGGGAGCGCGACGGCTCACGGTCACCGAAGCGTGCGGTGCGCGGCTGGGAGCGCACGCACGGCTGCCCGCAGGCTCCCTGAGCCCGACCGCGCCGCCTCGACCCCCGACGTCTCTGACCTCGCTGCCGCGCCCGGCAGCATCCTCGACCCCTCAGGAGCAACACCGTGCCCTCCATCCTCGACCGAGTCCTCCGCGTCGGTGAAGGCAAGATCCTCAAGCAGCTCGACAAGGTCGCGAACCTCGTCGAGGCGATCGCCGACGAGTACTCCGACATGACCGACGAGCAGCTCCAGGCGTGCACGCAGGAGTTCCGCGACCGTCTCGAGGCAGGTGAGACCGAGGACGACCTCATGCCGGAGGCCTTCGCGGTCGTCCGCGAGGCCGCGACCCGCGTGCTCGGCCAGCGCCACTACCGGGTGCAGATCATGGGCGGCGCGGCGCTGCACCTGGGCAACATCGCGGAGATGAAGACCGGTGAGGGCAAGACGCTGGTCGCGACGCTCCCGGCGTACCTCAACGCGCTGTCCGGCAAGGGCGTCCACGTCGTCACGGTCAACGACTACCTCGCCCGCTACCACGCGGAGTGGATGGGCCGCGTCCACGCGTTCCTGGGGCTGACGACCGGGGTGATCCTGCCGACGATGCGGCCCGACGAGCGGCGTGCGGCGTACGCGTGCGACATCACCTACGGCACCAACAACGAGCTGGGCTTCGACTACCTGCGCGACAACATGGCCTCCTCGCTGGAGGACTGCGTGCAGCGCGGCCACAACTTCTGCGTCGTGGACGAGGTCGACTCGATCCTCATCGACGAGGCACGGACGCCGCTGATCATCTCGGGCCCGACGCAGGACGAGGTGAAGTGGTACGACCAGTTCGCCCGCATCGCCCGTCGCCTGGTCAAGGACGAGGACTACGAGGTCGACGAGAAGAAGCGCACCGTCTCGATCCTCGAGGACGGCATCACCAAGGTCGAGGACCAGCTGGGCATCGACAACCTGTACGAGTCCGCCAATACGCCGCTGATCTCCTTCCTGAACAACTCCATCAAGGCCAAGGAGCTGTTCCGCAAGGACAAGGAGTACGTCGTCATCAAGGGCGAGGTGCTCATCGTCGACGAGCACACCGGCCGCATCCTCTCCGGTCGCCGCTACAACGACGGTCTGCACCAGGCGATCGAGGCGAAGGAGGGGGTGGAGGTCAAGGAGGAGTACCAGACCCTCGCCCAGATCACGCTGCAGAACTACTTCCGCCTCTACGACAAGCTCTCCGGCATGACCGGCACGGCGCTGACCGAGGCCAGCGAGTTCGACAAGACCTACAAGCTCGGTGTGGTGCCGATCCCGACCAACAAGCCGGTGATCCGCCGCGACGAGCGCGACCTGGTGTACCGCACGGAGGTCGCGAAGTTCGACGCGGTGGCCGACGACATCGCCGAGCGCCACGAGAAGGGCCAGCCGGTGCTGGTCGGCACGGTGTCGGTGGAGAAGTCGGAGTACCTGTCGAACCTGCTGCAGACGCGCGGTATCCCGCACTCGGTGCTAAACGCGAAGATGCACGCCGACGAGGCCGAGGTCGTCGCGCTGGCCGGCCACAAGGGCGCGGTGACCGTCGCGACCAACATGGCCGGTCGAGGCACCGACATCATGCTGGGCGGGTCGGTGGAGTTCCTCGCCGACCGCAACCTGCGCCAGCGGGGTCTGGAGCCCGCGACACCGGAGTACGAGGGGGCCTGGCAGCCCGAGGTCGACAGGGTGAAGCAGCAGGTCTCCGACGAGGCCGACGAGGTGCGCGAGGCCGGCGGCCTGTACGTGCTCGGCACCGAGCGTCACGAGTCACGGCGCATCGACAACCAGCTGCGTGGACGTTCCGGCCGTCAGGGTGACCCGGGGGAGTCGCGCTTCTACCTCTCGCTGCAGGACGACCTGATGCGGCTGTTCAAGGCCGACTGGGTCGACCGCGTGCTGACCACGCTGAAGGTGCCCGACGACCTGCCGATCGAGAACAAGACGGTCACGAACTCGATCGCCTCGGCCCAGGGCCAGGTGGAGAGCCAGAACTTCGACTCCCGCAAGAACGTCCTGAAGTACGACGACGTGATGAACCGGCAGCGGTCGGTCATCTACGACGAGCGGCGTCGGGTGCTCGAGGGCGCCGACCTGCGCGACCAGGTGCAGGACATGATTCGCGACGCCGTCACCGCCTACATCGTCGGTGCGACCGACGGGTTCGGCGAGGAGTGGGACCTCGAGGCGCTGTGGACCGCGCTGGGCACGCTGTACCCGATCGGCATCGACCGCGAGGAGGTCGAGGCGCAGTCGGCGAACCTCGACCGCGAGGAGCTGCTCGAGATGGTGCTCGAGGACGCGAAGGCGGCGTACGCCGAGCGCGAGGAGGAGATCGGCTCGGAGATCATGCGCGAGCTGGAGCGTCGCGTGATCCTCTCGGTGCTCGACCGCAAGTGGCGCGAGCACCTCTACGAGATGGACTACCTCCGTGAGGGCATCGGCCTGCGGGCGTACTCCCAGAAGGACCCGCTCGTGGAATACCAGCGCGAGGGCTACGACATGTTCGCCGGGATGATGGAGGGCATCAAGGAGGAGACCGTCGGCTTCCTCTTCCACCTCGAGGTCGAGCTCGAGGACGAGCACGACCACGACGAGGACCCGTTGCAGGTGACCGCCGCCTCGGCTGCGGCGACGGCCGGCTCCTCGCCCCTCGCCGCCGCTGCGAACCGTCCGCACATCAGCGCCAAGGGGCTCGAGGAGACCGAGGCGCCGACGGACCTGACGTACTCGGCCCCGTCGACCGACGGCGACGGCGGCGTGGACGTGCACAAGGACCAGGCCACCGCGGCCGTCGACGACCCGTACGCAGGCATCGGTCGCAACGCCGACTGCCCGTGCGGGTCGGGCAAGAAGTACAAGAAGTGCCACGGCGCTCCGACGGGCCCGACCGGTATGACCACCCGCGCCGGGGGCTGACGGGCTCGCTCGGTGGGCGGCGGGTTCGCCCTCTGCCCTCACTCCACCCACTTCACCCGCCCCTGGATGCCCGCACCTGCGGGCGTCCAGGAGCCGGGGTCGCGTCGCGATGAACTCACCCGAGGCGTACGCATCCCGCGCCGCGAGGCTGTGATCCACAGACCGGCTGAGCCGGCAAGGCGTCCAACGGGTCTTCGAGCTCGGCGACTGGTCGGTCGAGGGGATGCGAGAGCCACCCACTCACCCGAACTGCACGTCCACGGCCTGCCAGCGCCCCTCGCGCCGCTCCACGCGGATCGCGATCGCGCGGCACCGGGCGCCCTGCTGCACGACCACGCTGAGCTCGGCCGCGTACACGTGGGTGCGCGAGACGTGCACCGTGCGCACCTGAGGGCGGGCGTGCCGGACGCTGCGGACCCGGGTGCCGCCGGCGGTCAGCAGCTGGTAGCGCCGCTGCAGGTCGTAGTAGACGTCCTCGTCGGTCGCCTTCAGCAGCTGCGTGACGGGACGGACACCCGCCGCGACCTCGACCAGTGCCTGCGCGAACTGGGTCGCCCACGTGTGCAGCGGGTCGACGGCCTGGCCGGCGGCGGGCTGCAGACCCGACCGCGCCGGCACCAGTCGCAGATCCGGCGCGGGCAGCGGCGGGGCCGGTGCGGGCACGTCGAGGTCCAGCGCCAGGCTGCCCTGCACGGCGCACACCGGCGCCGGGACCCCGACGCGGCGTACGACCCGACGGGCCCCCGGGCGCTCGACCGGTGCGAGAGCGATGACGTTCGACGGCAGGGATCGCGAGGCAGCGGGCGGCGTGGGCGTGGTGTCAGCGGACATGGGGGGCTCCTGGAGGCGGGTGTGGACGGCTGGGGACGGGACGGTCGGTGCTGGTCGTGACAGGGGAGAGGCGGGTGCGGGCTCAGTCGCAGCCCGGCGCGAGACTCGAGGTGTCGAGACGGGTGCCGGGGCGGATCAGGTCGGGGTCGGCGCCGATGGTGCGGCGGTTGGCGGCGTACAGGTCGCGCCAGCCGCGCTCGATCGCGGGCGCGCTCCCCGCGCGCAGCTCCTGCTCCGTGATGGACCAGAGCGAGTCGCCGGCGCGTACGACGTGGTCGCACCGATCTGCTGCGCCGCCGGGCCGGGCGACGGGACGCGACGTCTCGGGGCTCGACGTCGCCGCGGCCGGTCGTTCGGGCCGCACGACCACCGGGGGCCCAGGTGCTGGGAGCGCGGGGGAGGGGAGTCCGTCGAGCGCCTCGGCGAGGCGCAGCGAGGAGTCCTGACCCGATGAGCCACCGGGTGCGGGAGCTGTCGCGTACGCGGGCTGCGCGACGCCGACGCAGACGACCAGGAGCACCACGCGGCACAGGGTCGTCGGTGCACCCAGGCGCCGCAGCGCCGCGAGCGCCACGTCGGGCGACCGCCGGTGACGGAGGGCCACGAGTGCCAGCACCACCAGCCAGGCGAGCGCCGCACCCCCCGCGAGACGGGCGGCGACGAGCACCTGCGCCTCGAGCGTGGGCAGCATGTCGTCAGTCATCGGTGTGATCCTTGCGTTTGCGTCTGTTTGCATCATTTGACGACGTTTGAGCCTGTTCGTCAAACCTTGCTCCACAAGACGCAGCGCACCGACGCGCCGTCGGGCACGCTGAGCACGTGACGACGCAGCCGCCCGACGGCCCCCGCCCCGAGCGGTCGCTGCCGGTGCCAGACCCGGTCGAGGCACTCAGCGATCTCGAGTCCCAGGCCGCTGCCTGGAGCCGCGAGGAGCGCGAGGCCGAGGTCGACGACCGCGTGGTGGAGGCCTACCGGTCGGTGACCCTCGCCGCCAGGCTCGTCGCCTCCCTCGGGCGCGACCTCGTGGTCGACCTCGGACGGGCAGGACGCGTACGCGGCGAACTCACCGGCGCCGGCGACGGGTGGGCCGTGCTCGAGGACGACCGCGGGGTCGAGACGGTGGTGCTCACCGAGGCGGTGTCGGTCGTCCACGGCGCGGTCCACGCCGCCGCCTCGGCCGCAGCCTGGCCGCTGTCCTCACGCCGCAGTCTGGCTGCGTCGCTGACGCGGCAGCTGGCCGATCAGGCGCCCGTGGTGCTCACCCTTCGCGACGGTGAGCGCCGCTCCGGACGCGGACGACGTGTGGGAGCCGACTTCCTCGAGCTGGGCGTCGACGACGGGGGCACCGTGCTGGTCGCGCTGAGCGCGGTAGCCACGGTGCGACGCGCCTGATCGGGGTGGGGCCGCCGGGGGGCGGCTACAGCTCGGCGTTCTCCGCGCCGGCCTCGGTGTAGGGGTGGGACTTCACGAACTCGTCGGTCTCGGCGTACATCCGCGCGATGAACTCCTCGAGCTTCGTCGCCTCGACACGCCACTGGCCGCGACCGCCGATCTTGATGGCGGGCAGGTCGCCGCGCCGCACCAGGGCGTACACCTGGGCGGTGGAGGTGGCGAGGATCTCCGCCACCTCGGGCAGCTGGAGGAAGCGGGGTCCCGCGACGTTCTCGGGCATGCGATCAGTCTGGCACGGCCGACCGACGGGGCGGCGCGGTGAGGCGGACGTACGCCGGTTCTGACCGTGAGCCTGTGGAAAACCCGGCTGGACCGGCCCCGATACCGCAAGACTGGAGGGGTGTCGACTTCTCGCGTCCCCTCTCGGCCCCCTCGCACAGGACCCGAACGCTCGCGCCGCGGCGTCGCGTGGCGCGATCCCCGGTTGGCCGTGGGCGTGCTGCTCGTCGCCGGCTCCGTCGTGGTCGGCACCCTGCTGCTCGGCGGGGACGACCCGGGCGTCCCGGTCTGGCAGGTGCGCGCCGATCTCGCCGACGGAGCTCCCATCGACCCGGCCGACCTGCAGAGCGTGCGTGTCGTCCTGCCGGCCGAGGCGGCGGGGGCGTACGTCTCCGCGGCCTCCCCCCTTCCCGCCGACAGCGTCGCGCGTCGCGGCGTCGCCGCCGGGGAGCTGCTGCCGGCCGGGGCGCTGGAGCGCGACGGTGAGGGTCCGGCGCTGGTGCCCGTGCCGGTCGGCGACGAGGGCATCCCGGGCGTGATCCGACCCGGCTCTCTCGTCGACGTCTGGGTCGTGCCCGGGGAGGGTGCGCTGCCCAGCGAGACCTCGCCGCTGACCTCGGGTGCCGCCGAGCGCGTGCTCGACGACGTCGCGGTCGTCAGTCTCCCGACCGGGGTCGCCCTCGGCGGCGACGCGCCGGCACCGCTGGTCGTGGGCGTCGACGCGGACGCGGCGGTCGAGCTCGGTGAGGTGCTTGCGCAGCTGACGACAGGTCGTGCGGTCGTCGTGGGTCAGGGCTGATGAGCGGCGACGGCGACGCCTCCGCGTTCGGGGCGCCGGGCGTACGCCGAGGTGTGCTGCTGCTCGCGGACTCCCAGGAGTGGGAGTCCACCGCGTTGTCGCTGCTGCGTGCGAGCCGCTCGTTCGTGGTGGCGCGACGGTGCCTGGACGTGCCGGACCTGATGGCGCTCGCGGTGACCGGCGAGGCCTCGCTGGCGGTCGTCGCGGGTGACGCGTCGGGCTTCGACGCGGCCTGCGTCGCCCACCTCCCCACCCACGGTGTGGCCGCCGTGGCGGTCGTGCCCGACGGGGCGGTCCCCGGTGCGTGGACGGCTCCGCGAGGCACCGCCGGCACGGTCGGCGTCGACCTCGCCGGCCTGGACGGCGCGCTGGCAGCAGCGCTGGAGACACGGGAGCCACGCGAGGCGCCGCAGAGGACGGCGACCGCGGCCCCCGAGGCGGACCTCGAGGGTCGCGCGGACGAGGCGATGTCCGGCCGAGCGGGGGAGCAGGCAGACATCAGCGGCGGCACGGCTGCGCCGAGCCCGACGCAGCCGACGGCGTCGTCCTCCAGCAGCCCGCGTGGTCGACGCGGCCGGGTCGTCTGCGTCTGGGGACCGGTCGGCTCCCCGGGGCGTACGACGATCGCGCTGGCCCTGGCCGGCGAGCTGGCCGCCCGCGGACGACGTACGACACTGCTCGACCTCGACCCCTGGGGCGGCACGGTCGGGCAGCACCTCGGCATCCTGAGCGAGGTCTCCGGGCTGCTGGCGGCCTCACGCGCTGCGTCGGGTGACACGCTCACCGCCGACCGGCTCGACGAGCTCTGCGTCGGTGTCGGCCGTCACCTGCGCGTTCTCACCGGCCTTCCCGGCGCCGACCGCTGGTCCGAGGTCGGCGTCGGCACGGTGGAGCATCTCCTCGGGGCGGCGCGGGAGCTGGGCGACGTCGTCGTGGATCCCGGTCCCGCGCTCGACCCGGCCGCCGTGGGCGGGTGGGGTGGCAGGCCCGTGCGCGAGCACCTGGCCACCGAGGCCGTCGCCGCGGCCGACGTGCAGGTGCTGGTCGGGTCCGCCGACCCGGTCGGGCTCACCCGCCTCGTGCGGGCCGCCGCGCAGCTGGCGGAGATCCGGCCCGAAGGCCCCGACCTGGTGCTCCTCAACCGTCAGCGACCCACCCTGGGCTGGGGGCCCGAGGAGGTGGTCGACGTCGTACGCCGGGCCGTGCCCGACGCACCGGTCGTCACCCTCCCCGACGACCGAGCGGGCGTCGACCGGGCGTTGGCGGAGGGGGCGCTGCTCACCGAGTCGGGTCCGGGGCCGCTCCGCGCGCACGTCCGCGACCTCGTCGAGGACCGTCTCCTCGCGCTGCTCGGCGAGACCGCCCCGACGTCCGGGCCCGACGACCGGGGTGAGCAGTCCGTCGCAGGCCAGGTGGCTCAGGTCGCCGCCCGGCTCATCCCGCGAAGAGGAGCCCGAGACCGGCCACGGTGATCGCGACCATCACCACCAGCAGCGGCAGCTGCGAGGTGCGTTCGCGTCCGGGGGGCACGACGGTCAGCGCCCGGTCGTGCGCGGCGAGCGCGCCGAGCACGTGGCCGCCCACGATGAGCAGCACGACCGAGGTGGCGAGCACCGAGGGGTGGTCGGCGAAGACGTACCAGGGCGAGAGCCCGGCGGTGCCGAGCACGTCCCATCCCCGTCCGAGGGGGTCCGACAGCTGCGCGATCGTCTGCAGCCCCGTCGTGGGCAGCGTCGAGAGGTAGTGCGCCAGGGCGTACCCGACCGCGATCGGCACCAGCGCGTGCGCGAGCAGACCCGGGGTGGCCCGGGCCCCGCGGACGCCGTCGCGGGTCGGTGTCGCCGCCGCGCCGCCGACCAGCAGCGCACCGACGAGCAGCACGAGACCGAGCATGACCGCGGTGCCGATCAGCTCACGGCTCACCGTGCTGTCCTGAACGAAGCGCACGTACGGGGTGAGCGTGGAGAGGCTGTCGTACGCCGTGGTGCCCAGCAGGACCGCCACGACGGCCGTCACGCCCGGCGGCACCGGGGCGGAGGCGAGGTGGGCCAGGGGGCTGCGCAGCACCAGCGTGCCGGAGCCGCCCCCGCTCCGATCGCGGTCCCAGGGGCTCAGCCGCGCGACGAGCTCGGAGTAGACCTCGAAGGGATCGGCGGCGGCGAGCCACCGGGTGCCGAAGAGGAGTCCGCCGATGAGGGTGAGGACGAGGTAGCCCGCGATCCAGATGCGCAGTGCGTCCAGGAACGCGGCCTGCGGGTTCACGAGCTCCTGCCAGGTGAAGGCCAGAAGCGTCAGGGCCGCCGGCCACACCCCGACCCGCGGGGACAGCGACAGCAGACCCTCGGCGGGGTCGATGCGGGCGACCCGGCCGATCAGCAGCAGCAGGGTGCGGACCGGCGAGAGCCATCGCACGACAGGGCCGAGCAGTAGCGAGGCGGGCACGAGACCGACCCAGACCAGCACGTAGAAGACGCCGAAGACCGGGTTCGTCGCGAGGTCCTGGCCCGCGACGAGCGCCAGCATGAACCAGGCACCGGCGACCAGCCCGAGACCGCGCACCACCACGGCGTACGCGGTCGAGTCCACGACCCGCGTCAGCCGCGGCAGGGGCCTGCCGGCCGGGGGCGGGGAGTAGCGCGGCCGCGTCCAGGCGACGCCGGCGACGGCGACCGAGGCGACCAGCGCGGCGGCGGCCGCCGCGATCGTCAGACCGAGGGGCAGCGGGAGGTCGGCGGCCCCTCCGATGCCGTGGTGGGGCACGAGGACCGACGCGGGACGGAGCACCGCTCCAGCGTAGGCAGCCTCCGTCACCCGACCCGGGGGCCGGTCACTCCACGGTGACCTGCGCGAGCACCTGACCCGACTCGTGCTCCTCGATCTCCACCACGCCGGCGCGCTCGAAGGTCACCGTCTGCGAGGACCGGCCTGGCTCGAAGTCCAGGTACTGCTCGGGGCTGGAGTGCACGTGCAGCTCGATCGCCCGGTCGGTGTCCACCCGGATCGTCAGCTCGCTGCCGCGCTTCAGGTCGAGCTCGGCGGAGTTGGGGCGGACGCGGTCGTCGCGCACCTGCACCGTCAGCACGGGCGCCTCGAAGGCCTCGTCGAGAGCCTCCTCCTCGGCCGGGTCGTCGCTGGCGGTCGTCTCCTCGGCGAGGTCCGAGTCGCTCGTCGTCGCCTGGACCGTCGGGTTGTCCACGGCACTGGGGCTGTCGGGGCCGTCACCCTCCCCGCAGGCGGACATCATCGCGGCGAGCGCGACGACGGTGGTGACGAGGGCTGCGGGGCGACGGGAGAGGCGCAAGGAAGGCTCCGTGGGGTGGGGGACCGGCACGTGGCGCGTGCCAGAATGACCCGCGCCCCGACCGGTGCGGTCAGGTCCGATGCAATGTCTGAAGCAGTGTCTACGGTGCCAGAGGTGCCCACGAGTCCCGGGAGACAGTCATGGCCTCACGCCTGAGCGCTGCGGATCTCTCCCTGCTCGCGCTGGAGACCCCGCAGACGCCCATGCACAACGCGACGCTGGAGATTCTCGAGCCCGGGGAGTCGGGCTTCGACTACGACCGCCTGCGCGCCCTGGTCGAGGACCGGCTCGCGTTCGTGCCCCGCTACCGCAAGAGGCTGCGTACGGTGCCCGGCGGTCTCGGCACCCCGGTCTGGGTGGAGGACGAGACCTTCGACCTCAGCTACCACGTACGCCGCTCCGCCCTGCCGTCCCCCGGCGACGACGACCAGCTGCGCGACCTGGTCGGCCGCATCATGAGCCGTCGGCTCGACGCCTCCCGTCCCCTGTGGGAGGTGTACGTCATCGAGGGCCTGCAGCGGGGCCGCGTCGCGATGTTCACCAAGTCCCACCAGCTGCTCGTCGACGGCTCCGACACCGTCGACCTGGCCCAGGTGCTGCTCGACTCCACCCCCGACAGGCGCGAGATGGTCGCCGAGGACTGGGTGCCCCGCTCCGAGCCCCGCGCCCCCGGTCTGCTGATCGGCGCGGTCCGCGACAACCTCGCCCGGCCCGAGCAGGCCGTGGAGGCCGTCCGCGCCTCCGCCGACGCGGTCGGTCGGCGCGCCGCCCGCCGGCTCGGACCCGTGGCGCGCCTCGCGCGTGCCGTCGCCCCCGGTGGTGACACCTCGACCGAGTCGATCCTGTCGGTCCGGCCCTCCGAGCAGCGTCGCCTGGCGACGCTGGCGACCGACCTGGAGGACTACCGGCGCATCCGCGAGGTGCACGGCGGCACCGTCAACGACGTCATCCTCGCCACCGTCACCGGCGGCATCCGCGCCTGGCTGATGACCCGGGGTGAGTCGCTGGCCGCGCACGCCCACCTGCACGCGATGGTGCCGATGTCGGTGCAGGACGACGACCTCGCCCCCACCTCGTTGGGCGCCCAGGTCGCGGGTCACGAGCTGAAGCTGCCCATCGGCGAGAGCAGCGCGGTCGTCCGCCTGCACCAGGTGTCCTACGCGCTCACCGCCCACAAGGAGACCGGCAAGTCGGTGGCCGCGAACCGGCTGGCGGGCATCGCCGGCTTCGCGCCCACGACCTTCCACGCGCTCGGCACCCGCGTGGCGCTGGACCACCGCCGCCGCGAGATCGACCTGGTGATCACCAACGTGCCGGGGCCGCAGTTCCCGCTGTACGCCGCGGGTTCGCAGATGCTCTCCACCTACCCGGTGCCGCCGCTGCAGCCGCGCTCGGCCCTGGCCATCGGGGTGACCTCCTACGACGGTCACGTCTTCTACGGCCTCACCGCCGACCGCGACGCGATCCCCGACGTCGACGTGCTCGCCGCGTGCATCGCCGAGGCGCTCGAGGAGCTCGTGGACTCCGCCTCCGACCTGGGAGCGCGGGCGCCGCGGGGGCTGTCGCGGCGGCGGCCGCGGCGTACGGACGACGAGCCCTCATGAGCCCAGGTGAGCTCTCGTGAGCGAGGACGCGGCCCGCCTGTACGTGCCTGCCACTCGCGCACTGCTGCGCGCCGCGCGGAACACGGGAGACCTCGAGGTGATCTCGGCCCACGCGGTGACGTCGGCGCTCGCCGCGGCGATGCCAGGAGCCGACGAGGAGGAGCTCGCCTGGGCCGCACTCACCACCGCGGCACAGGCCTCGCTCGAACTCTCGGACGACGGCGCACGACGTCTCGTGCTCGTCGTCGACGCCCGCGGTGCCACCGACGCGGGGGACCCCGACGACCCGACCCTCGTACGCCTCGAGTTCCCCCCGGCCTGGAAGCGCGCCGCCGCGATCCACGCCGACCTGCCGGACGCCGCGCCCGCCGTCCGAGCAGCGCGGCAGGCGTACGCCACGGGCTCACCCGACGCGGACCGGCTCGCGGAGGCGTGCCTGGACCACGAGCTCGGCTGGTTCGGCGTGCAGGAGCTCGACGACCTGCTGACCTGAGGGCTTTGAGCCCTCGGCCGAATCCGTGCCAGGGTGGGCGGATGGACGCCTACGCCGACGTGCCCACCCCCGTCAACGAGCCGAACCTGCACTACGCGCCCGGCTCGCCCGAGCGTGCCGAGCTGGAGGTCGAGCTCGTACGCCAGGAGAGCACCCACCTCGACCTGACCTGCACGATCGGTGGCGAGAAGCGGACCGGCGGCGGGGCGGAGTTCACCGTGGTGCAGCCCCATGACCACGCCCACGTGCTCGGCACCGGCCGGATGGCGTCGGGCCAGGACGCGACCGACGCCATCGAGGCGGCGCTGGCCGCGGCGCCGGCGTGGCGCGACACCCCGTACGAGGCCCGCGCCGCGGTCATCCTCAAGGCCGCCGACCTGCTCGCGGGTCCGTGGCGACAGAAGCTGAACGCCGCCACGATGCTGGGCCAGGGCAAGTCGGCGTTCCAGGCCGAGATCGACGCCGCCTGCGAGCTCATCGACTTCTGGCGCTTCAACGTGCAGTTCGGTCGGGACCTGCTCGCCGAGCAGCCGCCGGCCAACTCCGCCGGTGTGTGGAACCGCATGGACCACCGCCCGCTGGAGGGTTTCGTCTACGCCATCACCCCCTTCAACTTCACCGCCATCGCGGGCAACCTGCCGACCGCGCCGGCGCTGATGGGCAACGTGGTGCTCTGGAAGCCGTCCCCGACCCAGCAGGTCGCCGCGCACCTGCTGATGGAGCTGCTCGAGGAGGCCGGCCTGCCCCCGGGCGTCATCAACCTGCTGCCCGGCGACGGTCTCGACGTCTCCGACGTCGCGCTCACCCACCCCGACCTCGCGGGCATCCACTTCACCGGCTCCACCCCGACCTTCCAGCACCTGTGGAAGACCGTCGGGGAGAACATCGCCGGCTACAAGACCTACCCGCGAATGGTCGGCGAGACCGGCGGCAAGGACTTCATCTGGGCCCACCCCTCGGCCGACGTCGACGTGCTGCGCACCGCGATGGTGCGCGGGGCGTACGAGTTCGCCGGTCAGAAGTGCTCGGCGGCCTCCCGTGCGTACGTGCCCGCCTCGGTGTGGGAGCACCTGAAGGACGACCTGGTCGCCGACATCGAGTCGATCCAGCAGGGCGACCCGACCGACTTCGGCAACTTCATGGGCGCGGTCATCGACGACCGGGCCTTCGCCAAGCACAAGGCGGCCATCGACCGTGCACAGGCGGCGGACCACATCGAGGTGCTGGCCGGCGGCACGTACGACGACTCGGTGGGCTACTTCGTGCGGCCGACCCTGCTGCTGTGCGACGACCCGAGCGACGAGATCTTCCACGTCGAGTACTTCGGGCCGATCCTCGCCGTGCACGTCTACGACGACGCGGTCGAGGGGACCTACGACGCGACGCTGGAGCAGATGGAGTCGGTCTCCGCCTACGCCCTCACCGGCTGCGTCATCAGCCAGGACCGCTACGCGGCCCAGGACGTCATGCACCGGCTGCGCTACGCGGCGGGCAACTTCTACATCAACGACAAGCCCACCGGCGCGGTCGTCGGGCAGCAGCCGTTCGGTGGCGCCCGCGCCTCGGGCACCAACGACAAGGCGGGGGCACCGCAGAACCTGCAGCGCTGGACGCTGACGCGGTCGATCAAGGAGACGTTCGTGCCGCCGAGGGACTACCGCTACCCCCACATGGGCTGACCGACGGCTGCGTGAAGCCCTCCACGCGTCGTGGCGCGTCGAGGGCTTCACGCACCCCCTGCCGAGCGGGTCAGCTCAGGCGAGCCATTGCTTGCCGACCTTCTCCTCGGTCCGCATGGCGGCCGAGAGCAGGTCGGCGATGAGCTTCTCGAGCTTGCCGCCGATCAGCGGCACGGAGACCTTGATGTCGACCGACACGGTCTCGGTGGTGGTGCCGTTGTGCTCGTCGAGGCTGATGGTGCCCTTGACCGAGCCGGGCTTGCCGGGGATCTCGACGCCCAGGTCGGCCGCCCGCGGTGAGGTCCAGTGCTCGGTCTGCACGATCGTGGTGGTGTCGCCGATGAACTTCTTCGCGGCGCTGGGGACGCCCTTGGTCTCCTGCACCTGCTCGATGCGGACGTCCATGCCCTCGCCCTTCGGCGTGACGTCGACGTCCCAGGACTGCGTCTGACGCAGTTCGGAGCAGACCTTCTCCCGGAACTCCTCGGACTTCAGCATCTCGAAGACCTGCTCCGCAGAGGCCTCGTAGGTCATGGTGTGCTCGTAGCGCATCGGGGCTCCTTCAGTGCCGGCGACGTGGACGGTCCGCGGCACATCATGGCGCGACGTACGCCACGGCGCAGCAACCGGCCGCATGTTGCGTCAGGCCGCGATGACCGGGAAGGTCACAGTGAGACGCCCGACACAGCGAGTCGCACAGGCCGAGCGCGAGGACAGCGTGCGGCAGACCGCCGAGGAGAGGATCCCCGTGAGCCCCAGCCAGCACGCCCGGATGCAGGAGACGCTCGACAAGGCCGCCGCCGAGGCGGCCGAGTCGTCCTCGGGCCTCGGTGTCGACGGTGGCGTGGACCCCGAGGCGCTGGTGCGCGCGTACTTCCGCCAGGCGCCCCCCGAGGACGTGCTCGACCGCACCCCCCGCGACTGCTTCGGTGCCGCGTTCAGCCACGCCGGCCTGGCCCAGACCCGACGGCCGGGCACCCCGGCTGTGCGGGTGCTCACCCCGACGGAGTCCTCGGAGGGATGGTCGGCCTCGGGTCACTCGGTGCTCGAGGTCGTCACCGACGACATGCCCTTCCTCGTGGACTCGGTGACGATGGCGGTGTCGAACCTCGGCACCGAGATCCACACCGTGCTGCACCCCCAGGTGCTCGTACGCCGTGACGAGCACGGCGGCCTGCTCGAGGTGCTCGGCGAGGACTCCGACCGCAGCGGCGACACCGGCGCCGAGGGAGTGCTGCGCGAGGCCTGGATGCACGTCGAGGTCGACCGCGAGTCCGACGCCGCCGACCTGCGGGCGCTCGAGGAGTCCGTGACCAAGTCGCTCGCCGACAACCGCGCCGCGGTCGAGGACTGGCGCGCCATGCAGGACCGGGTCGGCGAGATCGTCGAGCAGCTCGAGGCCCGCCGCGAGGACGGTGTGGTCGACCACCTCGACGACGACCTCGACGAGTCCATCGCCCTGCTGCAGTGGCTGGCCGACGACCACTTCACCTTCCTCGGGTTCCGGTGCTACGACCTCGTCGAGCTCGAGGCCGAGGACCTTCCCGACGACGCCGAGGACCAGGGCTCCACCCGGGCGCTGTGCCCGCAGCTCGAGACCGGTCTCGGCATCCTGCGCGCCGCTGAGGGACAGGAGCCCACCCCGTCGCGGTTGCCCGCCGAGGTCGCCGACCAGGCGGTCGAACCGACCGTGCTGGTGCTGGCCAAGGCCAACTCCAAGGCGACCGTCCACCGCCCGGCGCACCTGGACTACGTGGGTGTCAAGCGGGTCGACGAGGACGGCCGTGTCGTCGGTGAGTGGCGGTTCCTCGGGCTCTACTCCTCGACGGTCTACACCGAGACGATCACCCGCATCCCGGTCGTGCGACGCAAGGTCGAGCAGATCTTCGAGATCGCCGACGTCGACAGGGTCAGCCACACCGGCAAGGCCCTGATGGACGTGCTCGAGAACTACCCGCGCGAGGAGCTGCTCACCACACCCGTCGACGAGCTCGCGCCGACCGCCACGGCGGTGATGCGCAACCGCGAGCGGCGTCAGGTGCGGCTGTTCATCCGCTCCGACCGGTACGCCCGCTACCTCTCCTGCCTGGTCTACCTGCCCCGCGACCGCTACACCACGGCGGTGCGCGAGAAGGTCACGGCGATCCTCAAGGAGCAGCTGCGCGGTGAGTCGGTGGAGTACACCGCCCGCGTGAACGAGTCGTTCCTCGCCCGGTTGCACATCGTCGTGCGACCTCCGCGCGACGAGGGGCTCCCGACCTACGACCACGAGGACCTCGAGCGTCGCCTGAAGGAGGTCGCCCGCTCCTGGCGCGACGACTTCCTCACCGCCCTCGACGACGAGTTCGGCGAGGAGCGCGGCGCCGAGCTCGCCAAGAAGTACGCCCCGGCCGTCCCGGACTCCTACGAGGACCACTACGTGGCGCGCACCGCCGCGGTCGACGTGGGTCGCCTCGAGGCGCTGGAGGGCGAGGAGGACCTGAGCCTGCGGCTCTTCGAGCGTGTGGACTCCCGCCCCGGGGAGATCCGGCTGAAGCTCTACCGCCGCGGCACCCCGCTGACGCTGTCGAACGTGCTGCCGGTGCTCACCGACCTCGGTGCCGAGGTGGTGGACGAGCACCCGTTCCCCTTCGAGGGCCTGGGCGTGCCGACCCACGTCTACGACTTCGGCCTGCGTACGCCGGAGCCGGTGCCCTCCGGGGAGCGCGACCGCATCGCCGAGGCGCTGCTGGCGGTGTGGGAGGGGCGGGCCGAGTCCGACTCCTACAACACCCTCGTGCTGGCCGCGGGGCTGGACTGGCGCGAGGTCGTCGTGCTGCGGGCGTACGGCAAGTACCTGCAGCAGGCGGGCACACCCTTCAGCCAGGACTACGTCGCCGAGACGCTCGCCTCCGCCCCGAGGATCACCAGCGGGCTCGTGGGCCTCTTCGAGGCGCGCTTCGACCCCGACTTCGACGGGGATCGGGAGGCGGCTCAGTCCGACATCCGCGCCGAGATCGAGTCCGACCTCGAGGCCGTGGCGAGCCTCGACCACGACCGGATCTTCCGGTCGTTCCTGACGATGCTCGAGGCCACGCTGCGTACGAACCACTACCAGGCCGCCGGGCCCCGTGACGGGGGCACCGGGTCGGCCGAGCACCACGACTACCTCTCGCTCAAGCTCGATCCCGGGGCGATCCCGGACCTGCCGCAGCCGCGGCCCGCGTACGAGATCTTCGTGTGCTCCCCGCAGGTCGAGGGAGTGCACCTGCGCTTCGGCGCGACGGCCCGCGGCGGACTGCGCTGGAGCGACCGGCGCGACGACTTCCGCACCGAGGTGCTCGGCCTGGTCAAGGCGCAGATGGTGAAGAACGCCGTCATCGTGCCGACCGGCGCCAAGGGTGGGTTCTTCGCCAAGCAGCTGCCGGACCCCGCCGAGGACCGCGAGGCGTTCCAGGCCGAGGGCAGGGCGGCGTACGCGACCTTCATCTCCGGTCTGCTCGACCTCACCGACAACCTCGTCGACGGGGAGGTCGTGCCGCCGGCCCGCGTGGTCCGTCACGACGACGACGACACCTACATGGTCGTGGCCGCCGACAAGGGCACGGCGACGTTCTCCGACCTCGCCAACTCCATCAGCGCCGACTACGACTTCTGGCTCGGCGACGCCTTCGCCTCCGGGGGTTCCGAGGGTTATGACCACAAGGCGATGGGCATCACCGCCAAGGGCGCCTGGGTCTCGGTGCAGCGTCACTTCCGCGAGATGGACGTCGACGTGCAGCGCGAGGAGTTCACCGTCATCGGCGTCGGCGACATGAGCGGCGACGTCTTCGGCAACGGCATGCTGCTGTCCGAGCACATCCGGCTCGTGGCCGCGTTCGACCACCGCGACATCTTCGTGGACCCCGACCCGGACACGGCGGCGTCGTACGAGGAGCGCAAGCGGCTCTTCGAGGCCGACCGGTCCAGCTGGGCCGACTACGACGAGTCGGTCATCAGCGAGGGCGGCGGCGTGCACTCGCGGCAGGCGAAGCGGATCGAGCTGACGCCTCAGGTGAGGACGGCCCTCGGCATCGACGACGACGTCGCCGAGATGACACCCGCGGAGCTGATCCACGCCATCCTGCTCGCACCGGTCGACCTGCTGTGGAACGGCGGGATCGGCACCTACGTCAAGGCGTCCACCGAGTCCCACGCCGACGTCGGCGACAAGGCCAACGACCAGATCCGCGTCGACGGCGCCGACCTGCGCGTCAAGGTCGTGGGGGAGGGCGGCAACCTGGGCCTCACCCAGCTCGGCCGCGTGGAGTTCGCCCGCGCGGGTGGCCGCGTCAACACCGACTTCATCGACAACTCCGGCGGGGTGGACACCTCCGACCGGGAGGTCAACATCAAGATCCTCCTCGACCGGGTCGTCAAGGACGGCGACCTGACCCGCAAGCAGCGCAACCGGCTGCTGGAGTCGATGACCGACGAGGTCGCGATGCTCGTGCTGGCCGACAACTACGAGCAGAACACCGCGCTCGCCAACGCCGTGCTCGCCTCCCCCTCGCTGCTGCACGTCCAGGAGGACTGGATCCGCACCCTCGAGGCCGACGACCTGCTCGACCGGGAGCTGGAGTTCCTGCCCAGCCGCAAGGAGATGCGTACGCGGCAGGCGAACGGCGAGGGGCTGACCACGCCGGAGCTGTGCGTGCTGCTCGCCTACACCAAGATCGCGGTGCTCGACGCGTTGCTGGACTCCGAGCTGCCGGACGAGGAGTTCTTCTCCCACCAGCTCGAGGAGTACTTCCCGACCGCGATGCGGGAGAAGTTCGCCGACCGCTTCGACGACCACCCGCTGCGGAGGATGCTCGTGGCGACGATGGTGACGAACAACTTCGTCAACCACGCCGGCATCACCTACTACCACCGGTTGCGCACCGAGACCGGGTCCGCGGGTGTCGACATCGTGCGCGCCCACCTGGTCGCGCGGCAGGTCTTCGGCACGCCCGAGCTGGTGCAACGCGTCAGCCACCTCGACAACGAGGTGCCCGCCGAGATCCAGAACGAGCTGCGCGGCGAGGTGAGGCAGCTGCTGGAGATCTCCTCGCGCTGGCTGCTGACCAACCGGCGCACCCCGCTCGACGGGAGTGAGGTCGCCGACCGCTTCACGACCCCGGTCCGGGAGCTGCTGGAGCAGCTCACCGACCTGTTCGGGGAGACCGAGCAGGCTGCGTACGAGGAGAAGCTCGCCCGCTACGACGAGGGCGGTGTGCCCGAGGACCTCGCTCGGGCGGTGGCGCTGCTGGAGCCCTCCAGCGCCCTGCTGGGGATCGTCGAGACCGCGCTGCGCGACGACGCCGACCAGGTCGACGCCGCCCGCGTGCACTTCACGCTCAGCGAGTGCCTGGGCCTCACCAGGGTGATCGAGAAGGCCGAGCAGCTGCCCACCGACGACCGGTGGGAGACGATGGCGCGCTCCGCGCTCTTCGACGACCTCGACGACGTCGCCGCGGAGCTGACCGCCCAGGTGCTGGCCGCGACCGAGCCGGGCGAGGAGCCCGCGAAGCGGGTGCAGAGCTGGTCGGAGGAGACCGGCGACGGCGTCGAGCGCACCGTGGAGCTGCTCACCGCGGTCAGCGACGACGACGAGGTGGACCTGGCACGCATGTCGGTGGCCGTGCGGGCGCTGCGGTCGCTGCTCTCGTGACCGACCGGCGGGCCGCGTACGCGGGATCGTCGTTACGGTGAGCGGGTGAGCACCGCACCGCTGTCCGACCTGGAACGTCGGGTCCTCGACCACCTGGACCCCGACCGGCTGATCGACGACCTCACGGGGCTCGTCCGGCGTCCCTCGGTCTCCGGCACCCGCGCCGAGGTCGAGGTGCAGGACGACATGGCCGGCCTGCTCGCCGAGGCGGGCGCTCGCGTCGACGCCTGGGACATCGACCTGCCGCAGATCACCTCCGACCCGTGGTTCCCCGGCGCCGAGGTCGAGCGCGAGGCCGCCAAGGGCGTCGTCGGGGTCGTGGGCGGAGCCCCGGACGACGCCCCCGCCCTCGCGCTGAACGGTCACGTCGACGTGGTCCCCGTCGGCGACCCCGAGGCCTGGCTGGGGCAGGACCCGTTCTCCGGTGAGGTCTTCGACGGCGCCGTCCACGGTCGCGGCACCGCCGACATGAAGGCCGGGGTGGCCGCCAACGTCGCGGTGGTCCGTACGCTCGCCGCCGCCGGCATCCGGCTGGAGCGGCCGTTGGCGGTGCACTCGGTGATCGGCGAGGAGGACGGCGGTCTCGGCACCTTCGCGACCCTGCGGCGCGGTCACCGTGCCGACACCTGCGTCATCACCGAGCCGACGCGCGGCCGACTGATCATCGCCAACGCGGGGGCGCTGACCTTCCGCATCGAGGTCGTGGGTGCTTCCGCGCACGGGTCGCTCCGGAAGCAGGGCGTCAGCGCGATCGAGGCGTTCTGGCCGATCTTCGACCGTCTGCGCGACCTCGAGACCGAGCGCAACCTCGACCGCGACCCGCTCTTCGAGGACCGCGACCTGCCCTACTCCATCTCCATCGGCACGATCAACGCCGGTGACTGGTCCAGCTCGGTGCCCGACAGGCTGGTGGCCGAGGGACGCTACGGCGTCCGCCTCGACGAGGACCCTCGCATCGCACGCACCGCCTTCGAGGACGCCGTGAACGAGGTCAGCATCAAGCACGACTGGCTGCGCGAGCACCGGCCCGTCGTGACGTGGCCCGGTGGGCAGTTCGCCTCGGGCCGGCTCTCGATCGAGCACCCGCTGGTCGAGGAGACCCGGGCGGCGGTCGTCGACGCCGGTCTCGCGGCACCCTCGCGGGTCGCGGAGGTGTACGGCTCCGACCTGCGCCTGTACGCCGGCATCGGCGGTGTGCCGACGCTGCACTACGGCCCCGGCGACCTCAACCAGGCGCACGCACCCGGCGAGCACGTGGCGGTCGAGGAGACCGTCGCCGTCGCCCGGGCGCTGACCGTGCTGGCGCTGCGTCGGTGCGGCGTGGTGGAGGCGTGAACCCGCTCGGCTGGGCGCTGCGCTCGATCCCGCTGGGACCGCTGCAGCCACTCAAGAACGTCGCCGGATCGCCGGTCGAGGGACAGCGGATCCTGGTCACCGGCGCCTCCTCGGGAGTCGGTGAGGCCACCGCCAGGCAGCTCGCCGCGAAGGGCGCGGAGGTCTGGCTGGTCGCGCGCCGCCTCGAGGAGCTCCAGCGGGTGGCGACCGAGATCGAGGCGGCCGGGGGATCCGCCCGTGTCTCGACGTGCGACCTCTCCGACCTCGAGCAGGTCGACGCGCTCGTCGCGGAGGTGCTCGAGGCCGGCGGGGTCGACGTGCTGGTCAACAACGCGGGCAAGTCCATCCGACGGTCGCTGGAGCTCAGCTTCGACCGGTTCCACGACTTCGAGCGCATGATGGCGATCAACTACTTCGGCCCCGTACGCCTCACCATGGGATTGCTGCCCTCAATGATCGAGCGTGGCGACGGGCACGTCGTCAACGTGCTCACCTGGGGCGTCCAGGGGCTGGCGCCGAAGTTCGCGGCGTACACCGCGGCGAAGGCGGCGCTCGACGCGTTCGGTCGCATCGCCTCGCGCGAGCTGCGCCACCAGGGCGTGACGGTGACGAACGTACGCCTGGACCTGGTGCGCACACCGATGATCGCCCCGACCGACGCCTTCGACAACCGGCCGGCCCGCTCACCGGAGGGCGCGGCGCGGATGCTGGTCCGCGCCTGCGAGGACCGCCCACCGGAGGTCAACACCCTGCTCGGCACGCTGGGCGCGATCTCGGGGATGGTCGCGCCCCGGGTCTCGGACCTGTCCTGGAACGCCGTGGACCGGCAGCTGCCCGACTCCAAGGCCGCCCGCGGCGACCGCTGAGAGGGCAGGAGGGGGTCAGGAGGCCTCGCCGCGCGACGCCTTCGCGTCGTCCACCGAGCGCTGCAGCGCGGCGAGCAGGTCGACGACCTCCCCGCCCTCCTTCTCGGTCGGGGTGGCCACGTCGGTGACCTCGCCGCCCTCGAGCTTGGCCTGCACCAGCGCCTCGAGAGCCTCCTCGTAGTCGTCGGTGTACTCCGAGGCGTCGAAGTCCCCGGCCAACGTCTCGACCAGGAGCGAGGCCATCTTCTTCTCCTGGTCCTTCGCCTCCTCGGCCGGCTCGACGTCGAAGTCGGGCTGCCGGACCTCGTCGGGCCACAGCATCGTCTGGAGCACGATCACCCCGTCGCGCACGCGGAGCACCGCCAGCGTCATGCGCTGCCGCAGCGACACCGTCACCAGTGCCACCCGGTCGGTGTCGACGAGCGCCTCGCGCAGCAGCGCGTACGCCTTCGTGCCGGCCTTGTCGGGCTCGAGGTAGTAGGACTTCTCGAACCACAGCGGATCGACCTGGTCGCTCGGCACGAACTTCTCCACCGAGATCTCCCGACTGGAGCTGACCGGCAGCTCGGCGAGGTCCTCGTCGGTCAGGATCACCATCTTGCCGTCGTCGGTCTCGTAGCCCTTGGCGATGTCGGCGTACGCCACCTCCTCGCCGTCCACCTCGCACACCCGCTTGTAGCGCACCCGGCCGCCGTCCTCGGCGTGCACCTGGCGGAACGTCACGTCGTGGCTCGACGTCGCGGCGTACAGCTTCACGGGCACCGAGACCAGCCCGAAGGAGATCGCACCCTTCCAGATCGCCCGCACCGTGTGGCCCCTCCCTGTCGCTCGCCGCCGCCGTGGACGGCCGAGGCCGTGCACGTCACGGCTCCTGAGGACAGGATGTACCCGTGCGACCGATGCTTGCCACCTCCGGCACCCGCGTACCCACCGACCCGGGGTGGGCGCACGAGGTGAAGTGGGACGGCATGCGTGCCCTGGTCGACGTCTCCGGCGCCCGCGAGCGGCGTACGCCCCGCCTCACGACCCGCACCGAGCGCGACGTCACCGTGGCGTTCCCCGAGCTCGGGGTCGTCGACGGGGCCCTCGCCGGCCGCGACCTTTTGCTCGACGGCGAGGTCGTCGCGATGGTCGAGGGCCGACCGTCGTTCGCCGGTCTGGCCGACCGCTTCCACGTCACCGACGCGCGCCGGGCGGCGAGGCTCGCGGCGGCCGCCCCGACGACGTACCTCGCCTTCGACCTGCTGCGTCTCGACGGCGAGGACCTGATCGGACGGCCCTGGGCCGAGCGTCGCCGCATGCTCGACGACATCGCCGCCACCGCGCTCGACGACGGCGGCTGGCCGCGACTCTCGGTGCCCCCGGTCTACGACGACGGCGAGGTGCTCCACACCGCCACCGCCGCGCAGGGCCTCGAGGGCGTGGTGAGCAAGCGGGTCACCTCGCCCTACCGTCCCGGTCGCCGCAGCGAGGAGTGGCTGAAGTTCCCGCACCGGCCGACCCGTTCGTACGTCGTCGGCGGCTGGCGGCCCGAGAAGGACGGCCGCGGGCTCGGCGCGGTGCTCGTCGGTGAGCCCTCGACCGCGGGACTGGTCTACCGCGGCCGGGTCGGGTCCGGCCTCGCCGGGGCCGCCGGACGGCGTCTGCTCGACCTGCTGCTCCCGTTGACCACCCACGAGGTGCCCTTCGCGACCGAGGTGCCGCCGACCGACGGCGACGTCGCGACGTGGGTACGCCCCGAGGTCGTCGTCGACATCGCCTCCCTGGGTCTCACCGGCGGCGGGCGGCTGCGGCAGCCCTCGCACCAACGCGTACGCCCCGACCTCACCCCCGACGACGTCATGGGCGCCTGACGTGGCTGCCCGCCACGAGCAGCGCGTCGCCGTCGACGGCCGGACCCTCGTCATCAGCAACCTCGACAAGGTGCTGTACCCGCGCACGGGCACGACGAAGGGGGAGGTGCTGCACTACTACGCCCAGGTCGCGCCCGTGCTGCTGCCGCACCTGGCCGACCGGGCGGTGACGCGCATCCGCTGGCCCCACGGGGTCGCCGAGGGGTCGTTCTTCGAGAAGAACCTGCCGACCGGTGCGCCGTCGTGGCTGGCCCGGGCGCAGATCACCGGGCACGGCTCCCGCAGCGGCACGGAGGGCGGCGAGACCGTCACCTACCCGGTGGTCGACGGGCTCGCGGCGCTCACCTACCTGGTCAACCTGGCATCCCTGGAGCTGCACGTGCACCAGTGGCGGGTCGACGTCGATGCGGACGGGGTGGGCGCCCCGCGTACGCCGGACCGCCTCGTCGTCGACCTCGACCCGGGACCGGGGGCGGGCCTGCACCAGTGCGCCCAGGTGGCCCTGATGGTGCGGCAGGCGCTGGCGGAACACGACCTCGACTGCGTGCCGGTCACGAGCGGCTCCAAGGGTCTGCACCTGTACGCCGCCCTCCCGTCGCCGACGGACGGGACCGAGAGGAGGACGTCCGCGGACGTGCGCGACCTCGCGAAGCAGGTGGCCCAAGCACTGGAGCGGGAGCGGGGCGACCTGGTGACCTCCACGATGACCAAGGCCAAGCGCAAGGAGAAGGTCTTCCTCGACTGGTCGCAGAACACCGCGGCCAAGACGACGATCACGCCGTACTCGCTGCGTGGCCGTGACCGTCCGCTCGTCGCCGCGCCGCGCACGTGGGCGGAGATCGAGGAGGGCGCCGAGGACGTCATGGCGCTCGACCAGTGCACGTGGGGCGAGGTGCTCGAGCGGGTCGGGACCTACGGCGACCTGTGCGAGCCCCTCCTGCCGTGAGCCGAGGCCTCAGACGACGCGCCATTCGATCGCGTCCGCTCCCTGGGCCTCGAGCGCTGCGTTCACCTGGCTGAACGGACGCGAGCCGAAGAACCCCCGGTGCGCGGACAGGGGTGAGGGGTGCGGGGACTCCACGCACGGCACGTCGCCGAGCCGCGCCCGCAGCGATCGCGCCGGGTTGCCCCACAGCAGGCCGACGAGCGGACCGCCGCGAGCGGCCAGCGCGTCGATGGCGCACTCGGTCACGGCCTCCCACCCCTTGCCGCGGTGCGAGTTCGCCTCACCCGGCCGCACCGTCAGCACCCGGTTGAGCAGCAGCACGCCCCGGTCGGCCCAGGCGGTCAGGTCGCCGTGGGGCGCAGGCGCGACGCCGAGGTCGTCGGAGAGCTCGGTGTAGATGTTGCGCAGGCTCGCCGGCACCGGAGTGCCGCGCGCCGCCGAGAAGCTCAGGCCCACCGGCACCCCGGGGGTGGGGTAGGGGTCCTGGCCGACCAGCAGCACGCGTACGCCCGCGAGGGGTCGCTCGAAGGCGCGCAGCACCAGCTCGCCCGCCGGCTGGTAGCCACGGCCGGCCGCCACCTCCGCGCGCAGGAAGTCGCCCATGCGGGCGATGTCGGGCCCCACCGGAGCCAGCGCCTCGGCCCAGTCGGCGGCCATCAGTCCGCGCTCGACGAGCGAGTCGAGCGAGCCCGGCGCCGTCATGAGCCCGCCCGCGCCGCGTCGCGAACGAGCGGCTCGAGCAGTCCCGCCACCGCCTGCTGCTCGACGGCGAAGGGGTGCAGGGCCAGTGCCTCGCCGCGGACGGTCTCCACGCCGTTGACCCAGGGCTCCTCGGCGCAGATGTCGTGGTCGGCAGACGGCTCGTAGAGGTCGAGGAAGAGCGCGTCGGACTGCTCGGCGGCGGCCTCCACGGCGTCGCTCAGGCCCCGCACCGCGTCGTCCAGCCGACCGAGTGCTGCCTCGGGCACCGGCAGCTCGGGGCAGGTCCCCGACTCAGGGGCCAGGCGGGGATAGCCGACGAGCACCACGACCGCGTCCTCGGCGACCTGCTCGCGCGTGAGCTCGACGACATCGATGAGGTTCTCGGTCACGGTGGCGAAGGAGTCCTCGAGACCGCCGTCGTCCAGCGCGGCCTCGCAGTCCTCCGCGGAGGCCCGGGCGCAGGCGCCCGTGATGCGACCGAAGATGCCCTCGTCGTTGCCGCCGAGCCCGATGGTCACCAGGTCGGTCTCCTCGGTCAGGGCCTCCTCCTGCGGCGGGATCTCGACGGTCTCACCCGTCGGCACCTCGAAGGTCTGCTCACCGGTCACGTCGTCGGTGTCCGCACCCGAGCACGACACGTCGACGAGGCGTACGCCGAGCTGCTCGGCCAGGAGCGCCGGGTAGTTCTGCGTCGACCGCAGGCACCCACCGGCCAGGTCGGTGCCCGGCGTCAGGGGGGCGGCGGTGTAGGAGTCGCCCAGCGCCGCGTAGGCGTCGAACGGCGACGGGGGGCCTGCGGGCTCCGGCGACGCGGTCTGTGTCGTCGCGGTGCCCGAGGACGTCCCGGGGTCACCCGGCTCGGCGGTCCCACCGCCGGCGCTGCACCCGGCAAGGCCGAGCGCGAGCACGCCAGCCAGCGCGGCGGCCTTCAGCGCGCCAACCCCCGCGACCCGGCGGAGGAGTAGCGCCGGGTCGGGTTGGAGCCGATCTTGCCGCGGTCGGGCATCGGCTCGACCTCGGTCGAACGGGCCTTGGCGACGGTGCGCCGGTCCACCCGCTCGGCCGGCGTCGGCTGGGCGGGGGTCGTCTTCTGCACGCTCTGGTGCGCGTCGAGCCACTCGTCCAGGATGACCCACGTGGTCGAACGCGACTCACGCCCGGTGATCATGCCGAGGTGTCCACCCGGCACGACCTCGAAGCGCACCTCGGCCGCGCCGGTCAGCAGGTCCACGAGGTGGCGTACGGACCGCACGGGGGCGATCGAGTCGTTGCCGCCCGCGAAGACCAGCGTCGGCGCCGTCACCGCCGCGACGTCGACGCTGCGCCCCCCGATGCGCATGCGTCCTCGCTTGAGCTGGTTGCCGCGGATGAAGTGGTGGTACAGCTGCCCGAACGAGCGCCCGGGGTAGGCGATCATGTGGTCGGTGAAGCGGTCCACCGCCTCGATCTGCGCGAGGAACTCGCGGTCGTCGAGGTTGAGCGCCAGCGCGAGCGGCTTGGTGATGACCTTGTGCACGCTGGAGAGCTGGAACGCCTTCTTGACCAGCGGCTTGGGTGCCCCGCCGAGCAGACGGTAGAGCGGGGTCACCGGGCCGCGCCCGCGCGCCGCGACGATGAGCGGGCGCAGCGGGGCGATCAGCGGCACCTGCGAGACGTCGAACGGTGAGCCCACCACGGTCAGCGACGCGATCGGGAGATCCTCGGCCTCCGCGGCGACCAGGGCAGCGAAGATGCCGCCCAGGGACCAGCCGACCAGGTGCACCGGTCGCCGACCGGCGTGCTTGTGGACCGCACGGATCGCGGCGGGCACGACCTCGTCGACCCAGTGCTCCATGCCGAGGTCACGGTCCTTGAAGGCGACCTCGCCGTACTCCACCAGATAGGTCGGGCGGCCGCCCTTGACCAGGTGCTCGACGAGTGAGCAGCCACGACGCAGGTCGAAGCAGATCGACGGCGCCGCCAGGGGAGTCACCAGCAGCACGGGGTCCCCGACACTGCGTACGCCCGACTGCGGCCGGTAGTGGTAGACCTCCCGGAGCCGACCGTCGTCGATCAGCGTGCGCGGCATCGGCCGGGTGTCGGCCAGACCGCCGTAGAGCAGCTTGTGCGCCACGTTGCTGGCCGCCGAGACGACCTGGTCCGGCTTCGGGATCAGATCCATGCCGCGCATGGTACGCAGGATCGGCCCCGCCGGCGGTGAGGCTCAGTCGCTGCCGGCCGGGCGGTCCTGCCCGAGCAGGTCGAGGAACGCCGAGGCCCACGCCGCGACGTCGTTGTCGGCCACCGTGCGCCGCATCGCCCGCATGCGGCGACGCCGGTCGTCGCGGTCGGCCGAGGAGGCCTCCATCATCGCGGCCTTCATGCCGTTGATGTCGTACGGGTTGACCAGGTACGCCTGGCGCAGCTCGTCGGCGGCCCCGGCGAACTCGCTGAGCACGAGCGCGCCGTCGTCGTCGTAGCGGCACGCGACGTACTCCTTGGCCACGAGGTTCATGCCGTCGCGCAGCGGCGTGACGACCATGACGTCGGCGGCGCGGTACAGCGCCGCCAGCTCCTCGCGCGGGTAGGAGTTGTGCAGGTACGAGATCGCCGGCTTGCCGATCTTGCCGAGGTCGCCGTTCACCATGCCGACGAGCTGGTTGATCTCGTTCTTGAGCGCGACGTACTCCTCCACACGCTCGCGCGAGGGCGTGGCGACCTGCACGAAGACGGCGTCCTCCACGTCGAGCTGGCCCTCCTCGACGAGCTCGGCGAAGGCGCGCAGCCGGGCGAAGATGCCTTTGGTGTAGTCGAGTCGGTCGACGCCCAGGAACACGGTGCCGGGGTTGCCGAGGGCCTCGCGGATCTCCTTGCTGCGCTGCTCGACCTTCTCGTCCCGGGCGAGCTCGACGAAGTCGTCGTAGTCGATGGAGATCGGCAGCGCCTGGGCGCGGACGACCCGGCCGTCGGGCAGGTGGACCCGGTCGCGGTGGGTCTTGTGGCCGACGCGCTGGCGCACGAGGCGTACGAAGTTGGCGGCCCCGCCGGGCAGCTGGGTGCCCACGAGGTCGGCCCCGAGGAGGCCCTCGAGGATCTGGCGCCGCCACGGCAGCTGCTGGAAGAGCTCCGGCGGCGGGAACGGGATGTGCAGGTAGAAGCCGATCGTCACATCGGGGCGGGACTCCCGCAGCATCTGCGGCACGAGCTGCAGTTGGTAGTCCTGCACCCAGACCGTGCCGCCGTCGGCGACGACCTCGGCGCAGCGGTCCGCGAAGCGCTGGTTGACCGTGACGTACGCGTCCCACCACTCGCGGTGGAACTCCGGCTTGGCGACGAGGTCGTGGTAGAGCGGCCACAGGGTCGCGTTGGAGAAGCCCTCGTAGAACTCCTCGACCTCCTGGCCGGACAGGCGCACGGGCACCAGGTCGAGCCCGGCGTCGTGGAACGGCTCGACCTCCTCGTCGGCGATGCCGGGCCAGCCGATCCAGGCGCCGTCGTTCTCCCGCATCACCGGCATCAGGGCGCTCACGAGACCGCCGGGGGAGGTGCGCCAGTCCACGGAGCCGTCGTCGTGCACGACGCGGTCGACCGGCAGTCGGTTGGCCACGACGACGAGGTCGGCGGAGCGTGCTCCACCGATGCGGGCGAGGCCGTTCGGGTCGTCCGTGCTCACGGTCGTCACCGTAACCCCGCCGTGACCGCCGTATGCCTTCCGCGCGTCGAACCACACCGTTGTCATTCGCGGGACCTATCGTGTCGGTGGCGGGGTGTGTCCACCGGACAGGTGGTGCGGCCCGGGCAGACGGCGGAGCACAGGTGAGACGGAGGAGGCGCGATGGAGGCCGACGAGGCAGCCGCGCGGGCCGAGCAGGCACCGGACCGGTCCGGTGAGGCGGCGGGTCTGAGTGAGCGCGACCGCAGGATCCTGGACTTCGAACGGCAGTGGTGGAAGTTCCACGGCGCGAAGGAGCAGGCGGTCCGCGAGATGTTCGACATGTCGAGCACGCGGTACTACCAGGTGCTCAACGCGCTGATCGACCGTCCCGACGCCCTCGAGCACGATCCTCTGCTCGTCCGTCGTCTCCGCCGCCTCCGCGCGGCACGGCAGCGGGCGCGCTCGGCCCGCCGCCTCGGGTTCGAGGTCTGAGATGAGGTCTGCCATGTGGTCTGTCAGAACAGCGTTTCCGTCGGCTCCGCGGGGTGCTCGCCGCAGCGATCGAGGGGTGGTGCTCCCCGGGGCGATCGCGATGCTGGGAGCCGGTGGCGTCCTCGCCGCGGGCGCGCTCCTCGTGCTGACCGAGCCGGGTGGTGCGGACCAGGCCGCGGCGGTCGCGCCGGCGGCGCCGTCGGCTCCCCGGCAGACGCAGGACCTGCAGGTCGCGGACCCGTCGGACGAGCAGAGCACCGGCGTACGCGTGCTCTCGGGCGAGCAGCTGAGCAAGAAGAAGCCGCCGAAGATCGTGCGGTCCGAGGAGTACGTCGAGATCTACAACAACACCGGCATCGTCGGGCTCGCCGCCGACTCGGCGTCGCGTGCGCAGGGCGTGGGCTGGAACGTCGTGGCCGTGGACAACTGGTACGGCACGATCGTCGACACCACCGTCTACTACCCCTCGGGGATGCGCCGGCAGGCGAACCTGCTCGCCACCGACCTCGGCATCGACCGGGTGGTGCCGGCGGTCGACCCGATGAGCGGTGACCGGCTCACCGTCATCCTCACCGGCTGAGCGAGTCGCTCGAGCAGGTCTGAGCCTCCCGCGGTGCGGCATGCTCCTGGCATGGAGCAGCTGAGCGGGAGCCGTTGGACGCGCATCGTCGAGAGCGCCGGCGAGCTCGTCGTCGGACTCGACTTCGACGGGGTGCTGGCGCCGATCGTGGACGACCCCGAACGCGCGGTCATCCACCACCGGGCGCCGGCCCTGCTGGCCAGGCTCGGAGCTCGCGTGCGCGCCATCGCCGTCATCACCGGTCGACCTGCCGGTCAGGCCCTGGCCCTCGGCGGACTCGAGGCCGTGGGTGAGCAGGTGCGGGCGTCGGGCGGTGTGCTGCGGGTGCTGGGCCAGTACGGCAACGAGCGGTGGAGCTCCGAGGAGCCCGTCGTCGTGACCCCCGATCCGCCCGCCGGCGTCGCGGCCCTCCTGGACGAGCTCCCCGCCCTGCTCGCCGACGCCGACGCCTCCGGTGCCTGGGTCGAGGAGAAGGGTCTTGCGGTCGGCGTGCACACCCGGCGGCTGCAGGACGGCGCCGCGGCGTACGACCGCCTCGAGGGCCCGTTGCGCGAGGCGGCCGAGCGCCACGGCCTGCACCTCGAGCCGGGCCGCATGGTGCTGGAGCTGCGTGCCCCGGGGGCCGACAAGGGCGATGCGGTGCGCGAGGCGGTGACCGACCACGACGCCGGGGCGGTCCTCTACGCCGGGGACGACCTGGGCGACGTGCCCGCCTTCGACGCCGTCGAGGCGCTCGCGGGCGAGCAGCACCTGCCGGGCTTCCTCGTCTGCTCGGGATCGGGCGAGCAGCAGGCCCTCGTGGGACGAGCCGACGTCGTCGTGGAGGGCCCCGACGGGGTCATGGACCTTCTGGAGCGTCTCGCCGAGGCGATCGGCGCGTGACCGGCGGGTGACCTCGGTCTCGCATGTCGGTCTCGACGTGCGCATCGTGAGACACCTGCCTAGCATTGGGCTTGCTCATCGAGAGGGGCAGAGGGATACGGCCCGCTGAAGCCCCGGCAACCGCCCGATCGACGTCCACGCCAGAGTGGGGCGCGTCGAGGGGAAAGGTGCCAAGTCCGTCTCGTCACCGAAGGTCGGTCGGCGGGAAAGATGAGAGGAGGCCCTCCTTGAGCACCCTCACCGCCCCCGAGAACACCGGGCTCGACCTGCGCCCGGGCGCGTTCGGCAACGCCACGGCACTGACGTGCCGCGAGTGCGGGCACCAGCGCGAGCTGGGTCCGTTCTACGCCTGCGACGAGTGCTTCGGCCCGCTCGAGATCGCGTACGACCTGCCGCGCCTGACCCGGGGCGACATCGCCGCCGGGCCCGCGAACATGTGGCGCTACCGCGAGCTGCTGCCGGTGCCCACCGACATCACGTCCTCGCCCAACATGGAGGCCGGCTTCACCCGTCTCGTCGGCGCGGGCAACCTCGCCCGTGAGCTCGGCATGCGCTCGCTGCACGTCAAGGACGACTCCGGCAATCCGACGCACTCCTTCAAGGACCGTGTCGTCGCCGTCGCCCTCTCGGCGGCCCGCGAGTTCGGCGCGAAGGTCTTCGCGTGCCCCTCGACCGGCAACCTCGCCAACGCCGTCGCCGCCGCCGGTGCGCGCGCCGGCATGCGCACGGTCGTCTTCATCCCCGAGAACCTCGAGCGACCCAAGATCCTCACCACCGCGGTCTACGGCGGCACGCTCGTGGCCGTCCGCGGCAACTACGACGACGTCAACCGGCTGGCCGGCGAGATCGCCGGCGAGGAGGAGGGCTGGGCGTTCGTCAACGTCAACGTGCGCCCCTTCTACGCCGAGGGCTCCAAGACGCTGGCGTACGAGATCGCCGAGCAGCTGGGCTGGAGGCTGCCGAAGCAGATCGTCATCCCCGTGGCGTCCGGCTCGCAGCTGACGAAGATCGACAAGGGTTTCGCCGAGCTCATCGAGCTCGGTCTGGTCGAGGCCGACGAGTACCGCATCTTCGGCGCCCAGGCCGAGGGCTGCTCCCCGGTCTCGCAGGCCTTCCGTGACGGGCACCAGGTCGTCCGCCCGGTCAAGCCCGACACCATCGCCAAGTCGCTGGCCATCGGCAACCCGGCGGACGGCCCGTACGTGCTCGACGTCGTGCGTCGCACCGGTGGGGCGGTCGCGGACGTCACCGACGAGCAGGTCAAGGACGGCATCCAGCTGCTGGCCCGCACCGAGGGCATCTTCGCCGAGACCGCGGGCGGGGTGACCGTGGGCGTGCTGAAGAAGCTCGTGGAGTCCGGTCAGCTCGACCCCGACGCCGAGACCGTCGTGCTCAACACCGGCGACGGCCTGAAGACCCTGGACGCGATCGGCGACCGGGTGGGCCCGTCGGCGACGATCGACCCGTCGTACGCGCAGTTCGCCCGCGAGGTGCTCTGAGGCGGGACCTCGCACGAGGCCCCTGAGACGGGATTGGCCGGAAGCACATCTCACGAGTGAGCGTGCCTCCGGCCAGAACCCCGTCGCACCCACAGGGCTCCCGCTCAGCCTGACCGGTGCCGTCACGGACGGTCAACGGTTGCGGTCGAGGTCGGGCCCACCGGCGGGACAGAAGGGGACCAAAGGCCCGTACGCACATGTCGGACGCCCCGCGACGCGGGTTTGCACTCGACCATGCCGAGTGCTAGAAACGAGGCTGGCACTCTCCTGGTGAGAGTGCCACCATCCCGGGTCGCGACGTCGAGGTCGCCGGGGCGTGGTCGAGCAGGGTTCGGGCACGCCGGGCACCGTCCGTCGCGGGCGACGCGCGAACCGGCCACCAACGTTCCAGACGTGAGGAATCGCTGCGCATGAGCAAGCTGATCGCATTCGACGAGGAGGCCCGTCGCGGCCTCGAGCGGGGCATGAACACCCTCGCCGACGCCGTCAAGGTCACCCTCGGCCCCAAGGGCCGCAACGTCGTGCTGGAGAAGAAGTGGGGCGCCCCCACCATCACCAACGACGGTGTCTCCATCGCCAAGGAGATCGAGCTCGAGGACCCGTACGAGAAGATCGGGGCCGAGCTCGTCAAGGAGGTCGCCAAGAAGACCGACGACGTCGCCGGTGACGGCACCACCACCGCGACCGTGC
Organism: Nocardioidaceae bacterium; assembly: GCA_018672315.1. Taxonomy (NCBI): domain Bacteria; kingdom Bacillati; phylum Actinomycetota; class Actinomycetes; order Propionibacteriales; family Nocardioidaceae; species Nocardioidaceae bacterium. The sequence continues at coordinate 2,231,016 of CP076053.1, forward strand.
TGGCCCAGGCGATGGTCCGCGAGGGCCTGCGCAACGTGGCCGCCGGCGCCAACCCGATGGCGCTCAAGCGCGGCATCGAGAAGGCCGTCGTCGCCGTGTCCGAGCAGCTCTCGGCCATGAGCAAGGACATCGAGACCAAGGAGCAGATCGCCTCCACGGCCTCGATCTCCGCCGCCGACCCGACCGTCGGCGAGCTCATCGCCGAGGCGATGGACAAGGTCGGCAAGGAAGGCGTCATCACCGTCGAGGAGTCCAACACCTTCGGGCTCGACCTCGAGCTGACCGAGGGCATGCGCTTCGACAAGGGCTACATCTCGGCGTACTTCGTCACCGACACCGAGCGCATGGAGACGGTCCTCGACGACCCGTACATCCTGATCGCGAACTCGAAGGTCTCGAACGTCAAGGACCTGCTGCCGCTGCTGGAGAAGGTCATGCAGTCCGGCAAGCCGCTGCTGATCCTCTCCGAGGACGTCGACGGCGAGGCGCTGTCCACCCTCGTGGTGAACAAGATCCGCGGCACCTTCAAGTCCGTCGCCGTCAAGGCCCCCGGCTTCGGCGACCGCCGCAAGGCCATGCTGCAGGACATCGCGATCCTCACCGGTGGTCAGGTGATCTCCGAGGAGGTCGGCCTGAAGCTCGAGAGCGCCGGGCTGGAGCTGCTCGGCCAGGCCCGCAAGGTCGTCGTCACCAAGGACGAGACCACGATCGTCGAGGGTGCCGGCGACGCCGACCAGATCGCCGGTCGCGTCAACCAGATCCGTGCCGAGATCGAGAAGTCGGACTCCGACTACGACACCGAGAAGCTGCAGGAGCGCCTCGCGAAGCTCTCCGGCGGCGTCGCGGTCGTCAAGGTCGGTGCCGCGACCGAGGTCGAGCTCAAGGAGCGCAAGCACCGCATCGAGGACGCCGTGCGCAACGCGAAGGCCGCCGTGGAGGAGGGCATCGTCGCCGGTGGTGGCGTGGCCCTGACCCAGGCCGCCGCGAAGGCGTTCGAGACCCTCTCGCTGGAGGGTGACGAGGCCACCGGTGCGGCGATCGTGCAGCTGGCCGCCGAGGCCCCGCTGAAGCAGATCGCGATCAACGCCGGCCTCGAGGGCGGCGTCGTGAGCGAGAAGGTGCGCAACCTCAAGGCCGGTCACGGTCTGAACGCCGCCAACGGCGAGTACGTCGACATGATCGACGAGGGCATCATCGACCCGGCCAAGGTGACGCGCTCCGCGCTGCAGAACGCCGCCTCCATCGCGGCGCTGTTCCTCACCACCGAGGCCGTCATCGCCGACAAGCCCGAGAAGGCGCCGGCCATGCCGGGTGGCGACGGCGGCATGGGCGGCATGGACTTCTGATCCACCCGCAGGTGCACTGACGCATCACCCAGAAAGAGGCCCCGCGAGCACAGAGCTCGCGGGGCCTCTTCGCGTCCGGGTCCTCGGCTCGGCGGTAAGCGCGACGGCCTTCTTCACCGGTGCGCACGGCACCCGTGCGGGGTCGCGGAGGTGTCAGACGTACCAGTCAGTCCGCCAGCGCTTCAGCGCACACCGCGCGTACGCAGCTGCACGCTGATGCGGGGCCCGACCGGCGCCGCGGTTTTGAGCACGGCGTGCTCCCAGGTGCGCTGGCACGAGCCGCCCATGACGACCAGGTCGCCGTGCCCCATCGTGAAGGACGTCGACTCCCCGCCGCCGCGCGGTCGCAGGCTCAGCCGCCGCGGGTCGCCGAGCGAGACGATCGCGACCATCGTGTCCTCGCGCGCCGCCCGCCCGATGGTGTCGCCGTGCCAGGCCACGGAGTCCCGGCCGTCGCGATAGTAGGCGAGACCGGCCGAGACGAAGACCTCACCGAGCTCACCGGCGTAGAACGCGTCGAGCCGGTGCTTCGCCGCCGCCACCGCCGGGTGGGGCACCTCCTCGGCGGAGTCGTAGAACCGGGTCAGGCGCGGCACGTCGACGACCCGGTCGTACATCTGGCGGCGCTCGGCCTGCCAGTCGACATCGGCGACGAGGCGGGCGAACAGGTCGTCGGCGCCGCGCAGCCACCGCGGGCGCACGTCCACCCACGCGCCGCGGGACAGGTGCGTACGTCCCACCTCGCCGTCGAGGCCACCGAAGGTGACCTCGTCGGCGGCACCACCGGGGTCGGACTCGTCGACGGTGAGGTCGAGCAGGGAGGGCTGGAAGTCGAGCACGACGAGAGCGTACCCGCGACTCGAACACACGTTCTAGTCAGCGTTTGCGGCATCCTGTCCTCATGAGTACGGGCAGCGGCGCCGCCGCACGCGTGGTCGACCTCCGCAAGACGTACGGCACCGGCGGGGCCGAGGTGGTCGCCCTCGACGGCGTCACGCTCGAGTTCGCCACGGCCGAGTTCACGGCCGTGATGGGGCCGTCGGGCTCGGGCAAGTCGACGCTGATGCACTGCGCGGCGGCCCTGGACAGCGCCGACTCCGGCGAGGTCTGGGTCGGCGACACACAGCTGGGCACGCTGGGCGACAAGGAGCTCACCCGGCTCCGACGCGACCGCATCGGGTTCGTCTTCCAGGCCTTCAACCTCGTGCCGACCCTGACCGCGGAGGAGAACATCACGCTGCCGCTGGCCATCGCTGGACGCAAGCCTGAGGCCGAGTGGCTCCAGTCGGTCGTGTCCGCGGTCGGACTCGAGGGCCGTCTCCACCACACGCCCGCGCAGCTGTCCGGGGGGCAGCAGCAGCGGGTCGCGGTGGCGCGAGCGCTGACCAGCCGGCCCGACGTCGTCTTCGCCGACGAGCCCACCGGCAACCTTGACTCCACCTCGGGCGCGGAGGTGCTGCGGCTGCTGCGTCGGTCGGTGGACGAGTTCGGCCAGACCGTCGTGATGGTCACCCACGACCCGGTGGCCGCGGCCTGGTGCGACCGCGTCGTGTTCCTCGCCGACGGGGCGGTGGTCGAGGAGCTCCGTGACCCGGACCGCGACGGCGTGCTCGAGGCGATGTCGCGCCTCGCGGGCGAAGGCTGAGGGCGGCGTCGTGCGCAGGGCCACCTGGCGCTCCCTGCTCGCCCGCAAGGCGCGCCTGCTGCTCTCGACCTTCGCGATCGTGCTCGGCGTCGCCTTCGTCGCCGGCTCCTTGATCTTCACCGACACGCTCGAGCGCAGCTTCACCGCTGTCTTCTCCGCGACCGTCGGCGACGTCGTGGTCTCGCCCGAGGGTGGTACGAGCGCCGAGGGGTCGCCGACCGCGCGCACCGTCGGCGCCGACCTGGTCGAGGAGCTCGCCGAGGTCGACGGCGCCGCGGGCGCCGAGGGCCACGTGGACGCGGTCGGCGTCTTCGTCGTGGACCGCGAGGGGGAGGCGGTCGGCGGATTCGGCCCCCCGGGACTCGGCACCAACTACACCTCCGGTCCCGCGGCCGACGGACAGACCGGGCTGACGCTCGTGGCGGGCCGCGCGCCATCCGGCGACGACGAGCTGGCGCTCGACGAGAGGGCCGCCGAGGTCGCGGGCTACGAGATCGGCGACGAGGTGCCGGTGGTGACGGCGTCGCCGCAGACCCCACGCCTGACCGGCGAGCTGGTCGGCCTGCTCGGGTTCCCCGACGGCGGGTCGACCAACGGCGCGACGATCGTCGCGCTGGACACGCCCACTGCCCAACAGGTGTTCCTCGGCGGGCAGGACGCCTTCAACTCCATCTGGGTCACGGCCGCCGACGGTGTCTCCCAGGCGGAGCTGGCGTCGTCCGTCCGCGAGGTGCTGCCCTCGGGGGTCCTGGCGCGGACGGGCGAGGTCGCCGCCGACGAGGACGCCTCGGACCTGCTGACCGCGATCAGCTTCATCACGACCTTCCTGCTCGTCTTCGCCGGGATCGCGCTGCTGGTGGGGTCGTTCCTGATCGTCAACACGTTCTCGATGCTCGTGGCGCAGCGGGCGCGCGAGCTCGCGCTGCTGCGAGCCCTGGGGGCGAGCCGGGGGCAGGTGACCCGGTCGGTGCTGACCGAGGCCGTGATCCTCGGGGTCCTCGGCTCGACGCTGGGCCTCGCCCTGGGCCTCGGTCTCGCGTTCGCGCTGCGGGCGCTGTTCGGGCAGTTCGGTCTCGACCTGTCCGGGCAGCCCCTGGTCTTCTCGGCGACGACGGTCGTCGCGGCGTACGCGGTCGGTGTGCTCGTCACCCTCGTCGCCGCCTACCTGCCCGCGCGCCGGGCGGGACGTACGGCCCCGGTCGCGGTGATGCGCGAGGGCACCGGCGGCAGCGAGCGCGGACTGGGTCGCCGCGCGGTGCTCGGTGTGGTCGCCGCGGTCGCCGGCGTCGCCGCCCTGGTGACCGGCCTCGTCGCTCCCGTTCCCGGCCTGATCTGGTGGATCGGCCTCGGCGCGCTCTCGGCGCTCCTCGGCGTCGCCGCCGCCAGCCCCGTGCTGGGCCGGCCGGTGCTCGCAGCCAGCGGCGCGCTGTCGACGCGCCTGTTCGGGGCTCCCGGGCGGCTCGCGGCGCAGAACGCCCAGCGCAACCCCCGGCGTACGGCCGCGACCGCGTCGGCCCTGATGATCGGCTTGGCGCTGGTCACCACGCTGGCGACCGCCGGCGCGAGCGCCAAGGGGTCGGTCGACCAGGTGATCGAGGAGAGCTTCGCCGGCGACGCGGTGATCTCGAACATCACCAACCAGCCGTTCAGCCCCGAGATCGCGCGTCAGGCGCGCGAGCTGCCGCAGGTGGAGGAGGTGACCGCGCTGCAGTTCGTCTTCGCCCGGGAGGGGGAGAGCCGGGTCGGCGTCATCGGTGCAGACGTCGACGGCCTGGTCGAGGCCGTCTCGCTCGAGGTCGTGGAGGGGTCCGCGCAGGACCTCGACGCCGGCACGATGCTGCTGGCCGTGGACCAGGCGCGTTCCGACGGTGTGGGGATCGGTGACGAGCTGACGTACGAGACCCCCGAGGGCGACCGGTCCTGGCGGGTGGTCGGCCTCTTCGAGCGCAATCCCCTGCTCGGGTTCCCACGCGTGGTGTCGCTGGGGACGCTGGTGGACTCGGGGTGGCAGCGCACCGACAGCCTCGTGGTGGTCACACGGGCCGTCGGTGCGCCACAGCGAGCGATGCTGCGTGGCCTGGAGGACATCGTCGCGGACCAGCCGACGGTCACCGTCAAGGACCAGGCCGGGTTCGCCGAGGAGCAACGCGGCCCCATCGACCAGCTGCTGCTGCTTGTGTACGCCCTGCTCGGCCTGGCCCTGGTCATCGCCGCCCTGGGGGTCGTGAACACCTTGGCCCTGGCGGTGGTCGAGCGCACCCGCGAGGTCGGGCTGCTGCGCGCGGTGGGCCTGTCCCGTCGTCAGCTGCGCGGCATGGTGGCGCTGGAGTCGATGGCGATCGCGCTGCTCGGGGCGGTGCTCGGTGTCGCCCTCGGTCTGCTCTTCGGGGTGGCCCTGATGCGGTCGCTGCGCGACCAGGGCCTCGAGGTGGTGACCGTGCCCGTCGGCCAGCTGGTGCTCTTCGTCGTCGTGGCGCTGGTCGTGGGTCTCCTCGCCTCCGTCCTCCCGGCGCGCCGGGCTGCGCGCATGGACGTGCTGGAGGCGATCGGCAGCGCATGAGCGCGAGTTGGCCGGTCTCGACCACTGCGCTAATAACATGCTGTAACCTGGACATCAAAGGTCCTGAAATGGACAATCAGGGCACAGAGACTCACCGTGAGGGACGGAAGTCTCCATCACCTGCGAACAGCAGCCACCGAGGGCCGGCCGAGGGTACGATCTACCCGCGGCGACGGGTCCGGAACGGGCCGGCGCGCCACCTGGTGGCTCCCGGATGCTGCGCCGACCACCACTTCTGGGAGGAACACCGATGATCCCGTCGCGCGAGGCCCCGGCAGAACCCCAGCGCACGCTCAAGCACGTCAAGGTGCGCGAGTTCGTACGCAACCTGGTGGGCGACGCCGACCCGGGCACGCTGGCCCCCTCGGAGCGCGAGCTCGTCGAGCGCTTCGGTGTCGCGCGCATGACCGTCCGGCAGGCGCTCGACGCCCTCGTCTCCGAGGGTCTGCTCGAGCGCGTCCCCGGTCGCGGCACGTTCGTCGCCGACCGTCGTCGCGGCTTCTCGGCCGGCGGTCAGATGCTCAGCTTCTCCGAGGACATGGCCCGTCGGGGTCTGACGCCCTCCTACCGCACGCTGCTGGCCCGGGTGGAGCCGGCCGGCGCCGGCGTCTCGCGCGCCCTGGAGTGCGAGGCCGGCAGCGCCACCACCCGGTGGCAGCGGCTGCAGCTCGCCGACGGGGCCCCGATGTGTCTGCAGGACGTGTGGGTGCTCGAGCGTACGGCGCCCGGACTCGTCCGCGAGACCGAGCTCGGCCGTGGCTTCTTCGAGCTGCTGCGCTCCCACGGCGTCGTCCCGACCTGGGGCGAGGACGCCGTCGAGGCCGGCGTCGCCAGCACCGAGGAGGCGCAGGTGCTGGGCGTCCCCGAGCACGCGCCCATCCTCCGCATCTCGCGCATGGTCTACACCGACGACGGTCCCGTCGCCGCGATGCGCTCGACGTTCCGCGCCGACCGGTACTCGCTGCGCAGCAAGGTCACCCGCGGCGGCGTCCCCGAGCCGCGACGCCCCTGACCGGCTCCCGCCCCGCCGGCCTCGTTCTCGCCGCGGGCGCCGGGCGGCGCATGGGTGGGCCCAAGGCGCTGCTCATTGAGCCGGGTGGCCGGCCGTGGCTCCAACGTGCGGTCGAGGTGCTGCAGGGGGCCGGGATCGACGACGTCGTGGTCGTGCTCGGTGCCGCCCCGCACGCAGCGGATCTGCTCGCGCCCCGCGTACGCGCCCAGGTGCGCGTGACCGTCGCCGAGGACTGGAGCGACGGACCCGACGCGACCCTGCGCGCTGGACTGCTCACGCTCGCCCAGGACGCGCTCGTCACCAGCGCCGTCGTCTCGCTCGTCGATCTCCCCGACCTCGTGCCTCCGGTCGTGCGCCGCGTGCTCGACGCCACGGGCGGCGCCACGACCGCCCTCGGCCGAGCCACCTACGGCGGCCGGCCGGGACATCCGGTCGTGCTCGGCCGCGACCACTGGGAGGCCGCTCCGGCCTCCCGACGCGCGCTGCTCGCCGGGGCCGATGCCGTCCGGGTGGAGTGCGGGGACCTGGCCACCGGAGCGGACCTGGACCGTCCGACCGACCTGCCCCCCGGCACGACGAGGGCACGAGCGGGCGCGGACCTACCCCGGACCAACCGCCCGTGACCTAGCCTGCGACCTCATGAGCGCCTCGTACGCCGACCGCCTCGGATCCGCCGATGCCGTCGCGGAGACGCTGGCCGCGACCGGCTACCTCACCGACGAGGCCCTGGCGACGACGGTGTTCCTCGCCGCGGCGATGCAGCGCCCGCTGCTGCTCGAGGGGGAGCCGGGCACGGGCAAGACGGCGCTCGCCGAGGCGCTGGCAGAGGGTCTGGACGTGCCGCTGGTGCGGCTGCAGTGCTACGAGGGCATCGACGTCGAGCAGACCCTCTACGACTGGGACTTCGCCCGGCAGGTGCTGCACCTGCGCGCGCTCGAGGCAGCCGGCGACGTCGACGTCGCCACGGCGGAGAAGTCCCTCTACGACGAGCGGTTCCTCCTCGAACGGCCGGTGCTGCGCGCTCTTCGCCGCGCACCGGCGGTGCTGCTCGTCGACGAGGTCGACCGCGCGGACGACGCCTTCGAGGCGTTCCTCCTCGAGACGCTGTCGACCTGGTCGGTCACGATCCCCGAGCTCGGCACGGTCACCGCCGCCGAGCCGCCCCTGGTGGTGCTGACCTCGAATCGCACGCGCGACGTGCACGACGCGCTCAAGCGTCGCTGTCTCTACCTGTGGGTCGACCACCCCGGCCTCGAGCGCGAGGTAGGCATCATCACCGGCCGTGCCCCGGAGGTGCCCGAGACCCTGGCGCGTTCCTGCGCCGCTGTCGTCGCCGAGCTGCGGCGCAGCGTCGACCTCGTCAAGCCGCCCGGCGTCGCGGAGACCCTCGACTGGGCGCGGGCGCTGCAGCGGCTCGGCGCCACCGAGGTCGACCTCGCCTCGGCGGCGGTGACGCTGGGTGCCCTGGTGAAGTACCGCGAGGACACCGAGCGCGTCGCCCACGCCGTCGACCGGATGCTCGCCCGATGACGTCCGTCCCTGAGCCGCCTGAGCGGCCTGCGCCGTTCGGGCCGACAGTGGGGGGCGGGGGCGCCCGCACCACGGAGGTCCTCGTCGGCTTCACCACCGCCCTGCGCCACGCCGGGGTCGCCGTGACCGCCGACCGCACCCGGGCGTACGTCGAGGCCGTCGCCCTGCTCGGCCTCGCCGACCCCGACCGGCTGCGCTGGGCCGGCCACGCGACGTTGTGCGCCGGGCCCGACGACGTGCTGCGCCACGACCAGGTCTTCGAGGCCTGGTTCACCGCCGAGGAGGGTCTGCCGCGTCGACGGCCGCGGGAGCGTACGCCGCTTCGTTCCTCGCGCCTGCCCGATCTCGGTGGGGGACCCGAGGAGACCGCGCAGGCGACGCAGCCGGACGAGGACCCGGCCGTGATCACGGCGCGGGCCAGCGACGTCGAGACGTTGCGGCACCGCGACGTGGCCTCGATGGACGCCGCCGAGCGCGCCCTCCTGCACGCGATGCTCGCGGCCCTGCGACCGCGGCCACCCCGGCGCCGCAGCCACCGGCGTACGCCTGCCCCACGCGGCGGTGTCGACGCCCGTCGCACCGTGCGCGCGATGCTCCGCCGCGGCGGGGAACCCGCACGCCTCGAACGACGCGCGCGACGACCACGACCGCGTCCGGTCGTGATGCTGGTCGACGTCTCGGGCTCGATGTCGCTCTACGCCGACACGCTCCTGCGCCTGTGCCACCGGCTGCACGGGGCGGCGTACGCGACGGGCGGGCACGTCGAGGTCTTCAGCGTGGGCACCCGCGTGACCCGCCTGACCGGTCCGATGGGTCACCGCGACCCCGAGCGGGCGCTGGTCGAGGCCGGTCGGACGGTGCCCGACTGGTCCGGGGGTACCCGGCTCGGTGAGTCGCTGCAGGTCTTCCTCGACCGGTGGGGCCGCCGTGGTCTGGTGCGGGGGGCGGTCGTGGTCGTGATGAGCGACGGGTGGGAGCGGGGTGACGCGTCGCTGCTGGGGGAGCAGGTCGCCGCGCTCTCGCGACTCGCCCACCGCGTGGTGTGGATGAACCCCCACCGCGGCCGCGCCGGCTACGCACCGGTGCAGAACGGGGTGCTCGCGGTGCTGCCCCACGTCGACGACTTCGTGGCGGGACACAGCCTGGCCGCGTACGCGGAGCTGCTGGAGGTGGTCGCGGATGCGTGAGGTGCTCGACGAGCTGATGGAGCTCTACCGCGCCGGCGAGACCGTCGCCCTGGGCACGGTCGTGGCCACCTTCCGCTCGGCGCCGCGTCCGGCCGGCGCGTCGATGGTGGTGACCGGCGACGGACGCGCCATCGGCAGCGTCTCCGGCGGGTGCGTCGAGGGCGCGGTGTACGAGCTTGGCTCGGAGGTCCGGGTGAGCGGCGCGCCCGAGCTGGTGCGCTACGGCGTCTCCGACGACGACGCGTTCGCGGTGGGGCTGACCTGCGGTGGGATCCTCGACGTGTACGTCGAGAAGGTCGACCAGGAGGCCTGGCCGGAGCTGGAGACGATCGCCGCGGACGTGACCGGCGGCCGCGCGGTGGCGGTGGCGACCGTGGTCGACCACCCGGACACCGCGCGGATCGGGCGCCGCATGCTGGTGCGCGCGGTCGACGACGCCGAGCCGCGGTCCGGCACGCTGGGCGGGCGGCGCGTCGACGACGCCGTGGCGGACGACGCCCGCGGACTCCTGGCCACCGGGCACTCGGCGACCCTCACGTACGGGCCCGACGGTGAGCGCCGTGGCGAGGGCATGCGGGTCTTCGTGTGGGCTTTCGCCCCGCCGCCACGGATGCTCGTCTTCGGCGCCATCGACTTCGCCGCCGCCGTGGCACGCACGGGTGTCTTCCTGGGCTACCGCGTGACCGTCTGCGACGCGCGTCCGGTGTTCGCGACCGCGACCCGCTTCCCCGACGCGCACGAGGTGGTCGTGGACTGGCCGCACCGCTACCTGCGCGCCGAGGCCCGGGAGGGCCGCGTCGACTCCCGCACGGTGATCTGCGTGCTCACCCACGACCCGAAGTTCGACGTGCCGCTGCTCGAGGTGGCCCTGCGGCTGCCCGAGGTCGGCTACGTCGGGGCGATGGGGTCGCGGCGCACCCACGCCGACCGGGAGGAGCGGCTCCGGGAGGCCGGCCTGGCCGAGGCGGAGATCGCCCGGCTCTGCAGCCCGATCGGCCTGGACCTGGGGGCGCGTACGCCGGAGGAGACAGCCGTCTCGATCGCCGCGGAGATCATCGCCCGACGCTGGGGCGGTGCGGGGCAGCCGTTGGGCGCGCTCGACGGCCCGATCCACGCCGACCGGCCGCCGACCCTCGGCGCGTAGGGGACGCTGCGGGCGCGTCGGGTCTACCGCAGTGGCCGTGCCGCTCGATAGCGTCCGGCCATGCCGCACGAGACGCCGAAGAAGATCCTGCTCGACGAGTCCGAGATCCCCACGCAGTGGTACAACGTGGTCGCCGACCTGCCCGAGCCCCCGCCGCCGGCCCTGCACCCCGGCACCCACGAGCCGGCCGGCCCGGAGGACTTCGCCCCGCTGTTCCCGACGGCGCTCATCGAGCAGGAGGTCTCGACCGACCGCTACATCGACATCCCCGGCGGCGTCCTCGACGTCTACAAGGTGTGGCGGCCCAGCCCCCTCTTCCGCGCCCGCCGTCTCGAGCAGATGCTCGACACCCCGGCCCGGATCTACTACAAGTACGAGGGCGTCAGCCCGGCCGGCTCCCACAAGCCCAACACCGCGGTGCCGCAGGCCTGGTACAACCACCAGGAGGGCATCACCCGGCTGACCACCGAGACCGGTGCCGGCCAGTGGGGGACGAGCCTCGCCTTCGCCACGTCGCAGTACGGCATGGAGTGCGAGGTCTGGCAGGTCGCCGCCTCCTACCGGCAGAAGCCGCAGCGGCGCACGATGATGGAGCTGTGGGGTGCCACCGTGCACGCCTCACCGAGCCGCGAGACCGACTTCGGCCGCCAGCTGCTCGCGCAGGACCCCGACCACCCCGGCTCGCTGGGCATCGCGATCTCCGAGGCCGTGGCCGCCTGCGTCGCCGACGAGAAGGCGCGCTACGCCCTCGGGTCCGTGCTCAACCACGTGCTGCTGCACCAGACCGTCATCGGCGAGGAGGCCCTGCTGCAGCTCGCGAAGGTCGAGGAGGTCCCCGACGTGCTGGTGGGCTGCACCGGCGGCGGCTCGAACTTCGGCGGGCTGGCCTTCCCGTTCCTGCGGGAGAAGCTCGCCGGCCGCATGGACCCCACGATCCGGTGCGTCGAGCCCGCTGCGTGCCCCACGTTGACCAAGGGGGAGTACCGCTACGACTTCGGCGACACCGCCGGCATGACGCCGCTGATGAAGATGCACACGCTCGGCCACGACTTCGTGCCGGAGCCGATCCACGCGGGCGGGCTGCGCTATCACGGCATGGCGCCGCTGGTGTCGCACCTCTACGAGCTCGGCATGCTCGAGGCGATCAACATCCCGCAGCGCGAGTGCTTCGCCGCGGCCCTGCAGTTCGCGCGGACGGAGGGCATCGTGCCGGCGCCCGAGCCCACCCACGCCGTGGCCGCCGCGATCCGCGAGGCGCTGGCGGCGAAGGAGGCCGGGGAGGAGCGCGTCATCCTCACGGCGCTGTGCGGTCACGGGCACCTCGACATGGGGGCGTACGCGCACTACCTCTCCGGCGAGATGGTCGACCACGAGCTCGGCGACGAGGAGATCGCCGCGGCGATGCGGTCGGTGCCGGTCCTCTCCTGAGGGTCGCCTGAAAGGACTCCTCGGGACCTGGTGCGGGACACCGCCACCGGCGTACGGTGACCGCGATCACACGTGGTCGTCGACTGCGTGGTCCACACCCGAGGGGGCGCGATGGCAGCCGCGGACAGCGACCTGGCAGGGCGGCGACGCGAGGTCTCGCGTGCGTGGAGCACCTTCGTCGAGCAGGGCGGCTCGCCGCGTCACGTCAGACCCGAGATCCTGCACAGCTGGCAGCTCTCCCTGGTCCCCGACCACGAGGGCGCCGGTGACCCGGCCCTGCGCTCGCAGGCGCCGATGGCGGACGAGGCCGAGGTCCTGGCCGCCTGGCAGGGGTCGCCCCTGCAGGTGGCGGTCTCGCGGGTCGAGGACGAGCTGCGGCGCACGGCGGACGACGGCGACCTCGTGGTCGCCGTGACCGACCCGGGCACCCGCATCCTGTGGACCTACGGCGGACGCCTGATGCGGCGGGCGGCGGAGTCGGTGAACTTCGTCGCGGGAGCGCGGTGGGACGAGGCCTCCATCGGGACCAACGCCCTGGCACTGGCCAACCGCACCGGACGGGCCGCCTCGGTCTTCAGCGCCGAGCACCTCGCCCCCGCGGTGCACAACTGGGTGTGCTGGGCGGCGCCGGTCGTCGACCCGGTCAGCGGCGCGCAGCTAGGTGTCGTCGACCTGTCGACGACGTGGGAGCGTACGCACCCCGTGGGGCTCGCCACCGCCCGTCTGCTCGCCCGGATGGTCGAGCAGGCGCTACCCCGCACCGACGAGCCGCACCCCACGGGGGCGGTCCCGGCCGCGGCTGCACCGGTGGCGACGACGGGGCTGGACGTACGCCTGCTCGGTGGGGCCACGGTGCACCTCGACGGCCGTGAGCTGTCCCTGACCCGCCGTCAGACCGAGATCCTCGCCCTGCTGGCCACGCACCCCGAGGGGCTGGGCCTGGACCGGCTCCACGCCCTGCTCTACGGCGACAAGCCCGTGAGCTTCTCGACGCTCAAGGCGGAGGTCAGCCACCTCCGGGGCGCCCTGGGCGGCGCGGTCGCCTCGCGGCCCTACCGCCTCTCGGTGCCGGTGCAGGTCGACACGGGCAGGGTGCTGGCCCGCGTGGCCGAGGGCGATGTCGACGGGGCGGTGGCCGCGTACGCCGGCGAGCTCCTGCCGGGCACCGACAGCCCGGCGCTGACCGAGCTGGGGGAGTACGTCGCCGTCGCCGTGCGCGAGGCCCTGCTGCGCGACCCGCGGCCCGCGACGGTGCTGCGCTACTCCGAGCGCGTCCCGTACGACACCGAGGTGCTCGAGCGCGCCCTCGCCGCCCACCCCGACCACGTCGCCGCGCCGCTGCTGGCGGCCCGACTGGCAGCCGCGCGGGCCTGACCCGCCGCCGAGGCGTCGATTCCCGCGAGAGGTCACTTCCCGCGAGACGTCAATTCCCGCGAGACGTCGATTCGCGCGACGTACGTCGGGACCGGACGCAGATCGCGGGCTCGCGAAAAGTGACCCCTCGCGGGAAGTGACCCTTCGCCAAAAGTGACCCCTCGCGGGAAGTGACCTCTCGCCAACCTTCGGCCAACCGTGACGCACCTAACGTCAGGCCCACGTGTTGTACCGATCGTGAGCGTCCCAGGAGGCATCTGCCCATGACCCGCATCAACGTCCGCGTCGACGGCGCGAACTACACCGACGAGGTCGAGCCCCGCACCTCGCTGGTCCACTACCTGCGCGAGCAGTGCGGCAAGACCGGCACGGTCGTCGGCTGCGACACCTCCAACTGCGGTGCCTGCACCGTCCACCTCGACGGCCGCAGCGTGAAGAGCTGCAACGTGCTGGCCGTGCAGGCCGATGGCCGCGAGGTCACCACCATCGAGGGCCTCGCCGAGAACGGCGAGCTGCACCCGGTGCAGCAGGCCTTCCACGAGTGCCACGCCCTGCAGTGCGGCTACTGCACCCCGGGGATGATCATGCAGAGCGTCGACCTGCTGAACGAGAACCCGGACCCCTCCGAGCACGAGATCCGGCACGGGCTCGAGGGCAACCTCTGCCGCTGCACGGGCTACCAGAACATCGTCAAGGCCGTGCAGCAGGCGGCCGGCCAGAGCGCGAAGGCGGGTGCCTGATGACCACCGAGACCCCCGAGGCCGTCACCGGTCACGACGTCGCGCCGGCCACCGAGCCGGACGCGGCCCGCGAGATCGGCCAGGCGCGCCGCCGCAAGGAGGACCGCCGCCTGATCACCGGGCGTACGCGCTGGACCGACAACATCGTGCTGCCCGGCATGCTGCACATGGCGATGGTGCGCAGCCCCTTCGCCCACGCGAAGATCACCGCGATCGACACCAGCGCCGCGAAGGACGCAGCCAACGTCGTCGCCGTCTACACCGGCGCCGACCTCGGCGCCGAGCAGGGCTCACTGCCCAACGCCTGGCCGATCACCCCCGACCAGGTGACGCCGCCCCACCCGCCGGTGGCCATCGACAGGGCGACCTTCGCCGGGGAGATCGTCGCCGTCGTCGTCGCCCGCTCCGCCCGCGAGGCGCGCGACGCCGCCGACCTGGTCGACGTCGACTACGAGGAGCTCCCCGCGGCGCTCGACCTCAAGGAGGCGGCGGACGACAAGGTGCTGGCGCACCCCGACCTCGGCACCAACAAGTCGGCGTACTGGGTCTTCGACTCCGGCGACGCCGGCACCGGTGAGCCGATCGACGACGTCATCTCCGCCGCCCGCGACGGCGGCATCGTGCTGGAGCGGGAGTACCGCCAGCAGCGCCTCATCCCCGCCTTCATGGAGCCGCGGTCGGTGGTGGTCGACCCGACCGGGGAGCAGGTCACCTGCTGGTCGGCGACCCAGATCCCGCACATCCTGAAGTTCCTCTTCGCGGCCGTGCTCGGCATGCCCGAGAACAAGATCCGGGTCATCGCCCCCGACGTCGGCGGCGGCTTCGGCGGCAAGCTGCAGACCACGCCGGAGGAGTTCGCGACGATGGTCATCGCGAACCGCCTCGGCAAGCCCGTGAAGTACACCGAGACCCGCTCGGAGTCCCTCCTCGCCGGCCACCACGGCCGGGACCAGTGGCAGAAGCTGACGCTCGCCGCGGAGAAGGACGGCACGGTCACCGGGCTCAAGGTCGAGCTCCTCGCCGACCTGGGCAGCCACGTCTCGCTGATCGGCGGCGGCGTGCCCGTGCTGGGCGCCTTCATGTTCAACTCGATCTACAAGTTCAAGGCCTACCACTTCGCCTGCCAGACGGTGCTGACGAACAAGACGTGGACCGACGCCTACCGCGGCGCGGGCAGGCCCGAGGCCACGTTCGGCATCGAGCGGATCATGGACGACCTCGCCGCCGAGCTCGAGATGGACCCGCTGGAGCTGAGGGCGAAGAACTGGATCGGCACCGAGGAGTTTCCCTTCACCACGGTGGCCGGTCTGGAGTACGACTCCGCGAACTATCCCGCCGCCACCGAGAAGGCGAAGGAGATGTTCGGCTACGACGCCCTGCGCCGCGAGCAGAAGGAGCGTCGCGACCGCGGCGAGACCGTCCAGCTGGGCATCGGCGTCTCGACGTTCACCGAGATGTGCGGTCTGGCGCCGAGCCGGGTGCTCGGGTCGCTGGACTACGGTGCCGGCGGCTGGGAGCACGCGAGCGTACGCATGCTGCCGACCGGCAAGGTCGAGGTGCTCACCGGCGCCTCGGCGCACGGCCAGGGCCACGAGACGGCCTTCAGCCAGATCGTCGCCGACAGGCTCGGGGTGGCCTTCGAGGACGTCGAGGTGCTGCACGGCGACACCCAGGTCGCGCACAAGGGCCTCGACACGTACGGCTCGCGTTCGCTGGTGGTCGGCGGTGAGGCGCTCGTACGCGCCACGGACAAGGTCATCGAGAAGGCTCGCCCGATCGCGGCGCACCTGCTCGAGGCCTCCGCCGACGACCTCGAGTTCACCGGCGGCCGGATGCAGGTCAAGGGCACCGACCAGGGCCTGAGCATGGCCGAGATCGCCCTCGCGACCTTCGCCGCGCACAACTTGCCCGACGGGGTCGAGCCGTCGCTCGACAGCGATGCCACCTACGACCCGGTGAACTTCAACTACCCGCACGGCACGCACCTGTGCGCCGTCGAGATCGACACCGAGACCGGTCAGGTCACGATGCGCAAGTACGCCTGCGTCGACGACATCGGCAACGTCATCAACCCCTTGATCGTCGAGGGCCAGGTGCACGGTGGGCTCGTCCAGGGCATCGCCCAGGCGCTGTTCGAGGAGGCCGTCTTCGACGAGTCCGGCACGCTCGTGTCCGGCTCCTTCGTCGACTACCTCGTGCCGACCGCGGCCGACCTGATCAGCTTCGACACCGCGCACCACCAGACCCCGTCGCTGACGAACACGCTCGGCACCAAGGGCGTCGGCGAGGCCGGCACCATCGCCTCGACGCCGGCCGTCGTGAACGCCGTGCTCGACGCCCTGCGCCCCTTCGGGGCGAAGGACATCCTCATGCCCTGCACCCCCGAGCGGGTCTGGAAGGCCGTGCAGGCCGGCCAGGCCGGTGCTCACGACACCACCGAGGGCGCCGCCGGTGCCCACTTCGACCCCGCCGCCGACGCCAACCAGGCCCCTCAGGGAGGTTCGCTGTGATCCCCGCACCGTTCGACTACGCCGCCCCCACCAGCGTCGCCGACGCGCTCAGCCTGCTGCGCGAGCACGGCGACGAGGCGAAGATCCTGGCCGGGGGCCAGAGCCTCATCCCGGTGCTCAGGCTCCGCCTGAACGCCCCCTCGATGGTCGTGGACCTCGGCAAGATCGACACCCTCCGGTCGATCACCGACGACGGCGACACGATCACCATCGGATCCATGGCTCCGTACGCGGACGTGCTGGCCTCCGAGCTCGTGGCCGAGCACGCCGCGGTTCTCAGGCACGCCGTCGCCGAGGTGGCGGACCCGCAGATCCGTCGCCGCGGCACGGTCGGCGGTGCCCTCGTGCACGCCGACCCCGCGGGTGACGTCGGTGCCCCCGCGATGTGCCTGGACGCGGAGATGCTCATCACCGGCGCAGGAGGCGACCGCAGCGTCTCGATCCACGACTTCTTCGAGGGCTTCTTCACCACGGCGGTGGGGGAGGACGAGATCCTCACCGGCATCAGGATCCCCAAGCTCACCGGGTGGGGTGCGACGTACGAGAAGTTCGTGCGCGTGCAGCACCAGTGGTCCATCTGCGCCGTCGCCGCGACGGTGAAGATGGACGGCGACCAGATCGCCGAGGCGCGCATCGGCCTGACGAACATGGGACAGACGCCGATGCGGGCGACCGCGGTCGAGGAGGCCCTGGTCGGCGGCGACGTCTCACCCGAGCGCGTCGCCCGGGCGGCGGCGAAGGCCGCGGAGGGCACCGACCCGCCGAGCGACCTCAACGGTGACGCCGACTACCGCCGCCACCTCGCCACGGTGCTCACCAGGCGTGCCGTGCTCGCGGCGGCGGGCTGAGGAGCGCGCTGCCGTGGACCTCAAGCACGAGTTCACCGTCCCGACGAGCCCGACGGCGACGTGGGAGGCCTTCGGCGACATCAAGGAGGTCGCCCAGTGCTTCCCCGGTGCGACCGTGAGCAACGCGGACGAGGAGACCTTCGAGGGGATCGTCAAGGTCAAGCTCGGTCCCGTGTCCCTCGTCTACACCGGCGAGGGCCGCTTCACCGAGCGCGACGAGGCCAGCCGCACCATGAAGCTGACCGCGAACGGCAAGGACAAACGCGGCAACGGCACGGCCGGGGCGGACGTCGTCCTGACCATGACGGAGGCCGACGGGGGGCGTACGGCGGTCTCGGTGAGCACCGACCTCAAGATCACCGGCAAGCCGGCGCAGTTCGGTCGCGGCATGATCCAGGACGTCTCCGACAAGCTCCTCGGACAGTTCGTCTCCTGCCTCGAGCAGCGGCTCGTCGAGGACCCGGCCGAGGGGGCGGAGGAGACCAACGGGCTCGGTCCCTCGGGCGCGGCGATCGCGGCCAACCGGGCAGGCGGCGACACGGACCAGCCGCTCTCGGCCTCGGCCGACCCGATCGGCGACGAGGCGTCGGGCGCGGCCGAGCCGCGCCCGGCCCCCAAGGACGCCAACCGATCCGGTGGGCACCTGCGCCCGATCACCGACGTGGACACCTCGGGTGAGGCGATCGACCTCGGCGCGGCGGTGCTGCCGGCCATGGCCAGGCGCTACGGCCCGTACGCCGCGGTGGTCGTGGTGCTCCTGGTGCTGCTGCGTCGCAGGCGCCGCGCCTGAGCGCGGGAGATGAGTGCACGAGTGTCGTGAAACTGGGTAGTGCCCCCTCATGGAGATGACCCACGACTTCACCGTGCACACCAGCCCCGACGCGACCTGGACGGCCTTCGGCGACTTCAAGGAGATCGCCCAGTGCTTCCCCGGCGCCACCGTCACCAGCATGGACGGTGACGACTTCGACGGGATCATGACGATCAAGCTGGGGCCCCTGTCGCTGGTGTACCGCGGCGACGGCTCCATCACCGAGCGCGACGACGCGTCCCGCACCGTCAGCCTCACGCTCCAGGGTGAGGACAAGGACGGCCACGGTTCCGCGAGGGCCGACGTGACGGTGACGCTGAGCGAGGATCCCTCGGGCACGAAGGTGGAGGGTCTGACCGACCTGACCGTCTCCGGCAAGGCCGACCAGGTGGGCGAGCAGGTCGTCCGCGACGTGCTGGCGACCCTGGTCGAGGAGTTCGGCACCACCCTCGACCAGCGTCTGGTCGAGGACCCCTCCCAGGGCAGCGACGAGGTCAACGGGCTCGGACCGTCCTCGGCAGCGCTCGCGGCGATGCGGTCCGGGGGCGACAAGGACCAGCCGCTCTCGGCGAGCGCGAACCCGATCGGCGAGGAGATGAAGGAGCGCGGGGCCGATCTCGACCACCTCGACGGCGCGGTCGGCTCGAAGGCCCCGTCGGCCGAGGAGGTCGCGGCGTACACCGAGAAGACCGAGCCCGTCGACCCGAACAAGTCCGGTGGTCACCTCAAGTCCATCACCGAGACCGACACCCAGGGCCGCGCGACCGACCTGACCACGACCGTCATGCCGTCGCTGGCCAAGGACAACTCGACGCTGATCGCCACGTCGGTGGGTGCGGCGCTGCTGGTGCTCGGCTTCGTCCGCAGGCGTCGCAACCGCTGAACCCCACCGCGCGGGCCGCACCCGCGCCCTCCCTCAGGCCGCCGGGCTCGCACCTCCTCTCGGGGAGGGCGGGCCCGGCGCTCCACGTCAGCCCTCGTAGCCGCCGAGGCGGTGACCGTGCTC
Organism: Nocardioidaceae bacterium; assembly: GCA_018672315.1. Taxonomy (NCBI): domain Bacteria; kingdom Bacillati; phylum Actinomycetota; class Actinomycetes; order Propionibacteriales; family Nocardioidaceae; species Nocardioidaceae bacterium. The sequence goes on from CP076053.1 coordinate 2,250,157, forward strand.
CAGGTCGGCGAGGCCACCGACGGGCGCCACGGCCGTCGCGCTCGCCTCGCACACCCAGACCGGGTCGGGGCCGCCGAGGTCCGGGTCGACGTACAGCGCGTGCGTCGCGGGGCCGCCGTCCGGCTCGACGCACCAGGGGCACAGGGGCCAGCGGCCGGCGTGCTCGAGCAGCGCGTCCTGCACGTCCTGGGCGACCAGACCTGCGGCGTAGGCGCCTCCCTCGGGCCACTGCTCGACCCACCAGCGGCGCTGGCTCACGGCGTCCTCCAGGACGGACACCTCGTGCGGGCCGGCACAGCGGGTCGCCGTGAGGTCGCGCAACACGAGCGCGCGTGCGGCGAGCAGCGGGTCCTCCGATGTCACGATGACCATTGTGAGCACGCCGTCGCAAGCGCCAGGGGCACCAGAGGTGTCGCGCGGTGCGCTGCTCGAGGTCGGCATCGCAGGCCCCCAGGACGTCGCAGGCGTGCAGGAAGGCGGTGCCGACCGGCTGGTGCTGGCGACCCCGGGCCCCGAGGGAGGTCTGTCGCCGACCCCGCAGCTGGTCCAGTCGACGTGTGCGGCGACGGACCTGCCCGTACGCGTCGTGCTGCGCCTCAACGACGGCTTCTCCACCACCGGCGGTGAGCTGACGCGCCTGGTGGGCCTCGCCACCGACTTCCTGGACAGCGGCGCCGAGGGCCTGGTGATGGGTTTCCTCGACCGCGACCTGGAGATCGACACCGAGGTCTGCGCCGCGGTGCTGGAGCGGCTCCCCGGGGTGCGGTGGACCTTCAGCCGGGCCATCGACCAAGGTCTCGACGCCCGCCGCTCGTGGCGGACGGTGCGGACCCTCCCCGGCGTGGACGCGGTGCGGACGGCCGGGTCCGTGCGCGGCCTCGAGCACGGGCTCGACGCCCTCGTGGCCCGCGCCGCGGCGGACCCCGAGATCGCTCGGCTCGTCCTCGCCTCGGGAGGCCTCACCCCCGACCAGGTGCCGTGGCTGGTGCGGGCCGGCGTACGACAGGTGCGGGTCTCGACCCAGGTGAGGCCGAGCGGCTCGTGGGACAAGGCGTACGCCGACGCCGCCCTGGTGCGGTCGTGGCGGCTGCTGCTCGACGCGGAGGTCGAGGCGGCCCGACGCTGAGGTCGCCCGGCGCCGAGTCCGCCCGGCGCCGAAGCCGTCGGCCTTCGCACAACGGTCCGCGACACGCCACCCGCCGTACACCGCGCGGACACCCGGGCAGCGCACCATTTTCCTGTGAGCACCCCGCTGGTCCTCCACCCCGGCTCCGATCTGCGCCCGCCGCGCACCGTGCGTGTGATCGCCCACCGCGGCGCCTCGGCGAGAGCCCCCGAGAACACCCTCGCCGCCCTGGCGGCCGCGGTGGCCGACGGCGCCGACCTGGTCGAGGTCGATGTGCAACGCACCGCCGACGGGGTGCTCGTGCTGCTGCACGACCCGCGGCTGGAGCGCACCACCGATGCCCGCTCGCGCTTCGGTGAGGGACGTGAGCTGTTGCTCGGCAGCACCGCGTACGACGACATCGCCCGCCTCGACGCCGGGTCCTGGTTCTCGCCCGCCTTCGCCGGTGAGCGCGTCCCGCGGCTGACCGACGCCCTGCACCTGCTCGTCGCCGCGCGCACCGGCCTCCAGCTGGAGCTGAAGCGTCCCGAGCTCTACCCCGGCGTCGTCGACCAGCTCGTCGCCGAGCTCGAGCGCGTGCGCGGCCGCATCCCCCTGCTGGTGCAGAGCTTCCACGAGCCGAGCCTGCGGGAGCTGCGTCGGCAGGCGCCCTGGCTCGAGCTCGGGCTGCTCGGTCGCCCGCACGCCCGACGCCTGGCCGAGCTCGGCACCTGGTTGCAGCAGGTCAACCCCCACCACCGTCGTCTGGACCGGCGCTACGTCGACGCCGTGCACGCGGCCGGGATGCGGTGCACGCCGTGGACCGTGGACCGCCGTTCGGCGATGCGCCGGGTCTGCGGCCTCGGGGTCGACGGAGTCATCACCGACCACCCGGCACGGTTGCACGAGGCGCTCGCGTAACGACTCGGACTCCGCCCGCGCGTCCCGGGGTGAAGCGGCGTCGTGTCGTCGCGCGGTGTGTGAAGATCCCGCTGTCCCGAACTGCCGGGGCCTCGTCACGGGAGAAGCCGGTGTCCATGTCGTCGTCCGTCCGTCGTCCGCGCGCACTCTCCCGAGTGGCAGTCGGGCTCTCCCTGGCGCTCGGCGTCGCCGGCCTCGCGGGCACCCCCGCGACCGCCGCGCCCGTGGTGCCGGCACAGCCGGTCGTGCAGCAGGCGGCGTACACCCCGCCCCCGATCGACTGGGGTCGGTGCACCGACGAGTTCCTCTCCTTCATCGGCATCGAGTGCGGCTTCCTCGTCGTGCCCCTCGACCACGACGACCCCACCGGTCGCACGATCGAGCTCGCCGTGTCGCGTCTCGAGCACACCTCGGCGCCGTCGCGCTACAAGGGCGTCATGCTCACCAACCCCGGCGGCCCGGGCGGGTCGGGCCTGTCCCTGCCGATCATCGGCACGTCCGTGCCCTTCCGGGCGGGCAGCGAGTGGGACTGGATCGGCATGGATCCCCGCGGTGTCAGCGGCTCGGTGCCCCGGCTCCGCTGCGACCCGTCCTACAGCGAGGCGCCGCGCCCGTCGTACGAGCCGAGCCTCGACGGTGAGGCGGCGCGGTGGATCGCCCGGGCGCAGGGGTACGCGCAGGCCTGCGGCGACGCCCCCGCGAGCGGTCTGCTCGAGCACCTGCGCACCGAGGACGTCGTCGCCGACCTCGACCTGCTCCGCGTCGCGCTGGGCAAGGAGCAGGTGGGCTTCTACGGCTACTCCTACGGCAGCTACCTCGGTCAGGTGTACGCCACGCAGCACCCCGACCGGGTCTCACGGCTCGTGCTCGATGCCAACGTCGACGCCGACAAGGTCTGGTACGACGCGAGCCTGGAGCAGAGCCGGGCCTTCGACCGGTCGCTGCAGGCGTTCTTCGCCTTCGCCGGCCGCTATGACCGGGCCTTCGGCCTGGGCAAGGGCCGTCGCGCCGTCGAACGCACCTACCTGCGCCTGCGTGAGCGCCTGGACCGTCGCCCGGTCAAGGGGATCGGCGCGGCCGAGTTCGTCGACGCGGTCCAGGTGACCGCGTACACGACGCAGCTCTGGCCGCTGGTCGCCTCGGCGCTGGCCCGGCTGGACGACCGTGGCCGCGTCGGCCGCCTCAGGTGGTTCACACCGCGGCCCGGGCCCCGGTCGGACAACGCGTACGCCTCCTACCTCGGCACCTTCTGCACCGACGCGCTGTTCCCGACCGAGCTGCGCACCTGGACCGACGACGCCATGGCCAATGCGGAGGTCGCGCCGCTGTCCACCTGGGGCAGCACGTGGGCGAACCTGCCCTGCCGCACGTGGCCCGTCGCCGCGGAGCCGCCGGTGGAGGTCGACGGCTCCACCCTGGACGTGCCCGTGCTGCTGGCCGGGACCACCGGCGACGCGCCCACGCCGTTCGCCTGGTCGCGAGCGACCCGCGAGCGCTTCCCGACCGCCTCGCTGGTCGCCGGCGTCGGCGGGCGCGACCACGGCTTCAGCCTCCAGGGCAACCGTTGCGTGGACGAGACGGTGGCCCGCTACCTGCGCCGCGGTGTGGTGCCCCCACGCCTGGCGGACGGCATGTTCGACAAGACGTGCCGGGTGCAGCGGCCGACGTTGGACTTCTTCTTCGGGCCCACGTTCTTCCGCGAGGCCCCGGCGGGGGCGCGGGCCCGCGCGGGCAGCGCCGGGTCTGGTCGTGAGGAGATCGAGCTCACCCGTCGCCAGCAGGTCGAGTTCCTGCTCGACCGGGCGGCCATCCCCGGCCGCGGCTGAGTCAGGCCGGGTGGCGTGCGGCCGCGTCGGCACCGCTCGCTGCGATCTCCGGCGGCGTCATGGCCCACCGGATGGTGCCGGTGGCGACGGATCCGAGGGCGCGTACGACGGTGCGCTCGGTGACGGGGAACAACGGCAGCCGTAGGGGCCACCGCGTCCACGCGGGCATCAGCGCGATCGCGGCGGCGCACAGCACGAGGTACGGCGGGCGTGCGGCGATCGGCAGGTCGGGGTGCCACAGCAGGAACGAGACGGCGTCCCGGGCGGCCGGGGTGCCGCGGAGCTCGGAGCGGTAGCGCGCGAGCTGCTCGCGCAGCTCGGCCTCGGTCTGCGGCGGGTCGATGACACCGAGGCGGGCGGCGACCTCACCGGTCTGGCGTACGTACTCGTCGCGGCCGGCCTGGTCGAGGGGTTCCGCGCCGTAGGTCTGGTGGGCCAGTAGGAAGCTGTCGATCTCCGCGATGTGCACCCACATCAGCAGGTGGGGGTCGCTCGCGGCGTACGGGGTGCCGTCGGGCATGGTGCCCACGACCCTGGTGTGGATGCTGCGCACCATGTCCACCGAGGCCTGCGCGTCGTCGGCGGCACCGAAGGTGGTGGTCGCGAGGTAGGTGGACGTGCGGGCGAGGCGTCCCCACATGTCGCCGCGGTAGCCGGAGTGGTCGGCCACGCCCTGCATCGCCGCCGGGTGCAGGGTCTGCAGCAGCAGCGCCCGGATGCCGCCGATGAACATCGAGGCGTCGGCGTGCACCTGCCGGATCGCGGCGTCCTCGTCGAACCACCGCGGGCCCGGTCGGGAGTGGATCCGGTCGCGACGCTGCGGGCCCTCGTCGCCGGCGACCCGGTGGAAGAGCTCGGCGCCGAGCCGGTCACGTACGCCCCCGAGCGCGTCGCGGCCCCGGGAGGCGAGGGTGTCGAGCGTGGAGGTCATGGGGCAACAGTCCCCGGGGTCGCCAACCCGCATGCGCACCTCCGGTCGGGCACGGAAGAGTGGGTCCATGACGTCAACGCTTTCGCGAGCCCTGGAGCCCCGGCGTGCATGGGCGGTCGCCCTGCTGGGCCTCGTGCTGCTCGGGGCCGTGCTCGGCCTCGGTCAGGCCGAGCGTGACGCCTCGCCGACCGACAACCTGCCGGCGGGCTACGACAGCACCCGGGTCGTGGAGCTGCAGCAGCGCTACGCCGCCGACGAGGCCTCGGTCGCGATGGTGCTCTTCACCGCGGGTGCGGCCGACTCCGACGCGTCGATCGGGCCTGAGCTGGGTGGGCTCCAGCAGGCGTACGCCTCCGCGATCGGGTCGCAGGTCCCCCTGCAGCCGAGCGAGGACGGCACCGCCGCGCTCGGGGTGGTGCCGGTCGACGGTCAGTCGGCCACGGAGGTCGCCGAGCAGGTGGAGACGCTGCGCGCCGACCTGCGGGGGGCCGCCCCCGACGGCGTACGCGTGCAGCTCACCGGCCCGGCCGCGATTCAGGCCGACCTGGCCGCGGTCTTCGACGGCGCGGACTTCCGGCTGCTCGCGGCCACCGCCGGCATCGTGGCGCTGCTGCTGCTCGTGACCTACCGCAGCCCGATCCTCTGGATCCTGCCCCTGGCGGTGGTGGGCCTCGGTGACCAGGCGGCCGCGGCCGCCGCGACCCGGGTGATGCGGGCGGTCGGCACGCCGTGGGACGAGTCGACCATCGGCATCCTGTCCGTGCTCGTCTTCGGCGCCGGCACCAACTACGCCCTGCTGCTCATCTCGCGCTACCGCGACGAGCTCAAGCAGCACGAGGAGCGGGCCGTCGCGATGCGGGCCGCCTGGCGGCGTACGGCCGAGGCGGTGCTCGCCTCGGCCACCACGGTGGTCGTCGGTGTCCTCACGCTGGTGCTCTCGGTCGTGCCGGCCACCCGTGCGCTCGGCGTCGCCTCGGCGGTCGGCATCGTCGTCGCGGTCTTCGCCGTGCTGGTCGTGCTGCCCTTCGTGCTCGTCGTGCCCGGCCGTTGGGTCTTCTGGCCCCTGGTGCCGAGGGTCGGGCAGACGACGCTCGTGGAGAGCCGATCGATCTGGAGCCGCATCGGCGGCCTGGTCTCGGCCCGGCCGGTGGCGGTGCTCGTCGTCGCGGTGCTCGGCCTCGGCGTGCTGGCCGGCGGACTGACCCAGGTGCGGACGGGTCTGTCCGAGTCCGACCAGTTCCTCGACACCCCCGAGGCGATCGTCGCCGCGGGCCGGCTCGCGGCCTCCTACCCGGACGTGTCGTCCTCGCCCACCACGGTGCTCACGCGGGACGCCGTGGCGGCGCAGTCGTCGTTGGCCGGGTCCGACGCCGTCCGTGGCGTGGAGTCCGTCGGACCGTTGGGCGGTGGAGTGGAGCAGCTCGACGTCGTGCTGGCGTCGCCCCCGGGCAGCCAGGAGGCGCGGGAGGACGTACGCGCGGTCCGCGACGCCCTCGCGGACGTGTCGGGCACCGTCGTCGGTGGCAGCGAGGCCGAGGCGGTCGACGCCGCCGACGCCGCCTCGCGGGACCGTCTGCTCATCGTGCCGCTCGTCCTCGTCCTGGTCGCGGGTGCGCTGGTGCTGCTGCTGCGCAGCCTCGTGACGCCGCTGCTGCTGGTGACCGCCGTCGTCGGCACCTACCTCGCGGCGCTCGGTGGGGCCTGGTTCGTCTTCACCGGCGTCTTCGGCTTCGAGCGGCTCGACGCGGGGGTGCCGCTCCTCGGGTTCCTCTTCCTCGTGGCGCTGGGCGTCGACTACTCGATCTTCCTCGTGACCCGGGCCGCGGAGGAGACTCCGGCCCATGGCGTACGCCGCGGCATGATCCGCGCGCTCGGCGCCACCGGTGGCGTCATCACCTCGGCGGGCATCCTGCTCGCGGCGGTCTTCGCGGTGCTCGGCGTGCTGCCGCTGGTGGTGCTGGCCCAGCTCGGCACGGTGATCTGTCTGGGCGTGCTGCTGGACGCCTTGGTGGTGCGGACGCTCGTCGTGCCCGCGCTCGCGGTGGCGCTGGGGGAGAAGTTTTGGTGGCCCCGCACGTTCGCCGACATCGGAGACGCCCGTCCGACGGCTTAGGTGGCATCCGCTCCCGACCCAACGACGACCAGATGCCCCACAGGCGGAGTGGGTCAGAGGTAGATGTCGCCGCAGGCCTTCGCGGTCGCAGCGACGACTCCGACCGGCTCGGTGTCACCCACGCCGGGTCGCTGCTCGAGGTACCCCTTCACGGAAGCGACGTCCTCCAGGGTCGCGCACAGCTTCAACGTGCCTCGGCCCGTGACGGCAGCACCCGTGAGGCCGATCTCGCGGTCGACCGCGAGCGCCAACCGCTCCCGTGCCGCGGCGAGGGCAGGCCGTCCATTCACCCGATCTCGGATGAGCAGGAATCCCCCGGCAACGACCGTGACGCTGGTGATGTCGGGGCGACCGAGGTAGCTGTCTGCCGCGGCGAGCGCCGGTTCCAATCCAGGATCGTCGAGTTCGACATAGACCTCGCGCAGAACAGGAGCCGCCGTCCGGGCGTACGCGACGACATCAGGGTCGTCGCGCGCCTCGACGAGTTCCTCGGCCATGCGCTGGGTCGCGCGCGTGCTGGCACCGGTGGTCAGCGTGGCGGAGTCGTCATCGAGGAAGCCCAGCTCGATGCCGGTGAGGTCGTCGTCGTCGACATCGTCACCGAGTGCTTCGAATACGGCGAGAATCTGCTCGGCGGTGGCGTCGTTGACCATGACGATCTTCGCGCGGTGCGCCGGTCGAGAGAACGGGATGTCGGCTTCGCCGCCGTTCTTCGGTACCCGCACCTCGACGACACCGGGCAGATCGTCGACCCTGCCGCGGATGTCCTCGGCCGACGCGGCGCACGAGCCGGTGAGAGTCACGAGGCACAGTGCAACTGCCAGTGCTGCTCTGCGGCGGCCTGTCATGAGTCATCCCTCAGATGTCGTCGGCGTCGACGATCTCGTACGCGTACCCCTGCTCGGCGAGGAACCGCTGCCGGTTGGCGGCGAACTCCGCGTCGATCGTGTCCCGGCTGACCAGGGTGTAAAAGCGCGCGGAGTGCCCGTCGTCCTTCGGTCGGAGCAGCCGTCCGAGCCGCTGGGCCTCCTCCTGGCGTGACCCGAACGAGCCGGAGACCTGGATCGCCACCGTCGCGCCGGGCAGGTCGACGGAGAAGTTCGCGACCTTGCTGACCACGAGCAGGTCGAGCTCGCCGGTGCGGAACTGCTCGAAGAGCTTCTCGCGCATCGGCACGGTGGTCTCGCCCTTGATCACCGGTGCTCCCAAGGCCTCGCCGAGCTCGTCGAGCTGGTCGATGTACTGCCCGATCACCAGCGTCGGCTCGCCCTTGTGCTTCTCGACCAGCTTCTGGGCGAGCCGCGTCTTGGACCGGGTGGTGGAGGCGAGGCGGTACTTCTCCTCGGGCTCGGCCGTGGCGTACACGAGGCGCTCGGAGTCCGGCAGCGTCACCCGCACCTCGACGCAGTCGGCGGGCGCGATGTAGCCCTGGGACTCGATGTCCTTCCAGGGTGCGTCGTAGCGCTTGGGACCGATCAGGCTGAAGACGTCACCCTCGCGGCCGTCCTCGCGCACCAGCGTCGCGGTGAGCCCGAGCCGTCGCCGCGCCTGCAGGTCGGCGGTCATCCGGAAGATGGGGGCGGGCAGCAGGTGCACCTCGTCGTAGACGACCAGGCCCCAGTCGCGGGCGTCGAAGAGCTCGAGGTGGGTGTACGCACCCTTCCGCCGCGTCGTCATCACCTGGTAGGTCGCGATGGTGACCGGCTTGATCTCCTTGCGGGTGCCGGAGTACTCGCCGATCTCGTCCTCGGTGAGGGAGGTGCGGCGTACGAGCTCGTCCTTCCACTGCCTGGCCGACACGGTGTTGGTGACCATGATCAGCGTCGTGGCCTTGGCATGGGCCATCGCGGCGGCGCCCACGATCGTCTTGCCGGCGCCGCAGGGCAGCACGACGACACCGGAGCCTCCGTCCCAGAACGACTGGGCGGCCTCGGCCTGGTAGGGGCGCAGGTCCCAGCCGTCGGTCGCGAGGTCGATGGCGTGGGCCTCCCCGTCGACGTAGCCGGCCCAGTCCTCGGCGGGCCATCCGAGCTTGAGCAGCGCCTGCTTGAGGTTGCCCCGCTCGGAGGGGTGCACGGCGACGGTGTGCTCGTCCACGCGGGCGCCCAGCATGCCGGCGACCTTCTTGGCGCGCAGCACCTCGGCGAAGACGGGTGCGTCCGTGCTCGAGAGCACCAGGCCGTGCACCGGGTGCTTGTCGAGCGTGAGGCGTCCGTAGCGGTCCATCGTCTCGGCGATGTCGACCAGCAGCGCGTGGGGGACCGGGTAGCGCGAGTGGTCGATGAGCGCGGAGACGACCTGCTCGGCGTCGTGACCGGCGGCGCGTGCGTTCCACAGCGCCAGCGGGGTGATGCGGTAGGTGTGCACGTGCTCGGGGGAGCGCTCCAGCTCCGCGAACGGTGCGATCGCCTTGCGCGCCTCGGCGGCGTCGGCGTGGTCGACCTCCAGCAGGAGGGTCTTGTCGGACTGCACGATCAGGGGGCCGTTGCTCACCGGCCAAGCCTAGGCTCGCCGCCATGCAGGTCGGTGGGCAGGAGCGGATCGGGTAGAAGGGTGGAGGTGATGAGGGTAGACTCATGCCCGTGAGCCTGAACATCAAGAACCCTCGCGTTCACGAGCTCGCGCGCCAGGCGGCACGCCTGCGCGGTACGAACCAGACGGCCGTGATCGAGGAGGCGCTCGAGCTGCTGCTCCGTCAGCACGGCGCCGACCCCGACGAGGCGAGCGCCCAGCGCAAGATCGATGCGGCGCACCGCATCGCAGCGGCGTACGCCCGCCCTCCGATGGGCGAGCCCGCCATCGTGCGCGTCGAGGACCTCTACGACGACAGTGGTCTCCCGCGGTGATCGTCGACTCCTCCGCGCTGATGGCGATCCTGTTGGGGGAGCCGGAGGGCGAGGCCTGCCTGCAGGCCGCCTCGCGTCACGACTGCTCCATGTCGACGGCCACGTGGCTCGAGGTCGGGATCGTCGCCGACCATCGATCGACGGACCACGGCCAACGGCTTGACGACCTCGTCGATGCCCTCGAGATCGCCCAGGTGCCGGTCGACGCACGTCAGGCACGCGTCGCGCGGGCCGCCTACCGGCGCTTCGGGCGTGGCACCGGGTCTCCGGCACGACTCAACCTCGGTGACTGCTTCGCGTACGCGTTGTCGGTGACCGCAGGTGAGCCGCTGCTGTACGTGGGCGAGGACTTCGATCACACCGACGTCGTCCGCGCCGGTCGCTGACGCCGCGTGCCCGCCGCACGTCCCGGTGGGGTCAGGCGTCCTGACCCAGGGTGCGATCGCCCGCCGACCCGTGCACCCGCGCGGTCACCGCGCCGGCCGCTGCGCCCAGGTCGACGCTGCCGTACGCCTTCGCGAGACCGAAGGTCGGCATGTTGCCGTAGAGCGCCTCGGTCGCCTCGCCCGAGACCGCGTACGTCTCGTGCCAGATGCCCACGTCGCCGGAGCCGGCGACTCGTCGGTTGAAGTCGCGCATGGCGGCTGCGTGCGGGTGGTCGGGATCGGAGGCGAAGGCCCCGAGCTCCTCGGCGGAGCGCCAGTGCTGCATCACCATGAGCACGCGACCCGAGACCCAGGTGCGGGTGTCGAGCACGCCGGAGTCGGGGTCCTTCGCCTGACTGGTGAGCATGCGCGTCATGGCGCGCAGCACCGGGGCCCAGTGGCGTACGCGGCGCAGCCGGTGAATGCGCATGCCGGTCATGAAGAGCACCCCGTCCTGCTCGGCGGCAGGCAGGCATGCGCGGTTCATGCCGGCGACGACGCCTGCGGGGACACGGTCGACTGCCGGTCGGTATCGACGGGTGACTGTGCTGCTCATGACGACTCCTGACGCGGTGGATAGCCACACTCTCCAATAAGAGAGTGGCAGTATCCGAACATGGCGTCAAGCACGTACGGACTGGCCGAGCTCGCCCGCGCGGCCGAGGTGTCCCCGACGACCGTGAAGTACTACCTGCGTGAGGGCCTGCTGCCCGCCGGTCGGTTGCGCAGCGCGACCCGCGCCGACTACGACGAGCACCACCTACGCCGTCTCCGGCTGCTCCGCGTGCTGCGCGAGGTCGGGGGCGTGCCGGTCGAGCGGCTCCGTGCCCTCGTCGAGGTGCTGGACGCGGGCGGGGACACGCTGGCGATGCTCGGGGCGGGCGCCGAAGCACTCCTCCCGCCCGGCGCGCGGGCCGACGACGCGGCCGCCGGACTGTGCGAGGAGGTGCTGCAGGCCCAGGGGTGGCAGGTCGCGCCCGACTCCCGCCTCGGGCTCGCCCTGCGCGAGTCGCTGAGCGCCGTCCTGGCCACGGCCTCGGCGGGGCCGGGGGAGGTGCGCGAGCAGGTGCTGCGCTACGCGAGGACCGCGGACCGGGTCGGCGCCGAGGACGTCGCCACCCTCGACGCCGACGACCCGGCCGACCTGCTCGCCCAGATGGTGGTCGGGCAGGTGGTCTACGGGCGCCTGCTGGAGGTCATGCGCCGGGTCGCGGAGGCGCACCACGCCGGGCGACGTTGGGGCCGTCCCTGACTCGGCGGCTTGGTGGGGCGACAGCTGCAGGTGACGCTCAGGCCTCGACCGATCGGACGGCGCTGATGCGGTGCAGCGAGAAGTCGCGCATCCGGTCGCTGCGGTGGTCCAGTGCCGAGACGATCCCGTCGCCCACGCGACGCGGTTCGATGACCAGCTCACGCGTGCGCCCGTCGGCGTCGACGTACTGGATCCACACCGTCGACGCGGCCTCGGTGGCCTCGCGCAGCGCGGTGACCACCTCGGTCGGGGTCAGTCGTGTGCCCGTCGCATCGGCAGGACGGGACGCGGCCGCGGCGTCCCCTGCCCGCAACGCCCGCGTCGCTGCAACCGCGAGCGATGCGGGGTCCCCGGGCCGGGTGCGGACCTCGGCCGGTCGGCGGGGTCGCGGCGTACGCGCCCGCAGGGCGTCGGGGCGCGCGAGCCGCACGGTGCCGTCGGGGGACTCGACGACCGGCGCCAGGCCCAGCTCCCGCAGGCGCGGCAGCAGCACCGGCACCGTCGTGTCGCTCACGACCACCGTCGGCGCGAGCAGACGCAGACCCCACGACGACGCGCGCGGATCGTTCACCAGCGCGGCGAGGGCGGCCTCGTCGTCGGAGCGAAGGAAGGCCGCGGCGACCCCGACACGCAGCGTCCCGAAACGACGGGCCACGTCGTCGACCAGATAGGTCAGGGCCTGGGGCACCGGGGTGCGGGACCGCGTCCGCAGCAGCTCGTGCACGTCGGCAGCCGCCCACCCGACGTCCATCGCCCGGCGCACGGAGGACGCGGTGAAGCGGTAGGTGGTGGCCGCACCGCGCGACTCCACGTCCGCCACTGCCGCGATCGCGTCGGCGAGGTCGTGCTCGAGGGGGCCCGGCGCGACGGCGGTGAGATCGGCCTGCAGCAGCACGTGGTCGACCGGCTCGGGCAGCAGGGGCGCCAGCACGTGCGCGGCGGCCTCGGGTCCCTCGTCGACCAGGGTGCGGCCGAACGACGTGGGAGCCCCGAGCCCGACCACCCCGTACGCGGCGAGGTCGGTCCAGGTGACGGCGACGGCCTGCGTACGCCCCGGCGGGCGCCGAGGTCGCCGCCACCGCACGCGCTCGAGCAGCGACTGCTCACCCGCCTCGCCGTCGAGCCCCTCGGTGGGGCCCAGCGTCATGACCTCCTCGAGCACCTCACGGCGCACGTCGACGAGCCACGCCCGCTCCGAGCCCGGCGCCAGCACGTGGTGCGGCTTGCGGTCGCGCCCGACCGCGCCACGCAGCCGGGGGGAGCCGAGCCACGCCGCCGCGAGGCGCCCCCACGCCTCGGCGACGTCGAGTCGACGCCAGCCGTCGTACGCGTCGGTGGGCAGCCACGCCGGGTCGCCGTCGCCGTCCGTGCCCTCGGCGAGCAGCCCCGCTGCTGCGGCCGTCTCCACCACCAGGGCTGCAAGGTCCTCCTCCAGACCCAGCGCACGGGCGGTGGCGCGGTGGTCGCGTACCGACAGCCCGCCCGACCGCAGCACCCCGGGCGGCCCGGGCGTCGGGCTGCCCCAGGACTCGAGCAGGTCAGCGACCAGACGCACGATCTCGGCGGCGGCGCCGGCGCCCGCCTGGTCGACGATCCGAGCCGTGCGGGACGCCGTGACCAGCTCGGGTGGCTCGTCGACGGGCCTCGTGGTCGTGCGACCCCCGCGCTCGGCGAGCACGTCGTCGACGTCGGCCCCACGGGGCAGCTGGCCCAGTCTCTCGCCGAGTCCCGACAGCGCGGTGCCCACGACGTCGCGCAGGGTGCTCAGCGCCCGCAGGTCCTGCTCGGTGCCCCAGAGCAGGGCCGCGTCGCGGAGCCGGGCCGTCGCGTCCGCCACGGCCTCCTCGGAGGCGTGCACGACCTGCAGGAGTCGCGGCAGCGACACGCGGCCCTCGTGCAGCACCACCGCGTCGAGCACGGCCAGCTCGAGCAGTGTCAGACGGTCGACCGCCCGCACCACCGAGCTGCGCGTCCCGACCCGGGCAGCGAGCTGCGCGGAGTCCTGGGGGGCCGGCTGGGCCAGGTCCGGGCGCAGCTCCAGCAGGCGCGCCACCCGCTCTTCGGGCCAGGCGCGCAGCTGCTCGGCGAGGGTTCGCGGCGCGTGGGAGGACATCCGCACCATGCTAGTGACCGGCGCCCGGGGCCGGCGCCGGCGTCGGCTACGGTCGGGCGCCGTGAGCGAGGTCTGGTACGTCTCCTACGGCTCGAACATGTCCGCGGCACGCCTGCAGTGCTACCTGGTCGGAGGCTGTCCGCCGGGTGGACGGCGCGAGAATCCCGGTGCGCGCCTCGCGACGGCACCGACGAGGTCGGCGGCCGTGGAGCTGCCCGGGTCGGTCTACTTCGCGGGGGAGTCCCCGCAGTGGGGCGGCGGCACCGCCTTCTACGACCACGACACCCCGGGACCCGCCGCGGCCCGCGCCTACCTCGTCACGGCCGGTCAGCTCGCTGACATCTTCCGTCAGGAGATGTATCTGGCGCCCTTCGACGGCGACCCCGTCGAGCGCGTGGCGGCGTCACTGCCCGACGACGACCGTCACGCCGCCGGTGACGGCGTGTACGAGACCCTCGTCGCGGTCGGCCGCCTCGACGGCCTGCCGATGCTGACCTTCACCTCGCCCCACGGTGCGGCGGACGTGCCCCACACGGAGCCGGCGCCCGCGTACCTCGCCACGATGGCGACGGGACTGGTCGAGGCCCACGGCTGGGACGAGGAGCGCGCGTACGCCTACCTCGCCGGCCTCACTCCTCCGGGGCGGCGCTGACGGCGTCCGGGGTGCCCTTGCCGGTGCTCTGGTCACCGGGGATGTCGACCCCCGAGCGCTGCAGCGACCGACGGACGTCGTGGCCGTCGCCCGAGTCGGTGAACACCGACACGTCGCCGTGGGACTCCAGCACCATCGCCTTGACGTGGGAGAGCCGGTCGACGCCGTGCATCCGCATGAACATGACGACCTCCTCCTCGACGATGCGCTCCTTGCGCATCGTGTCGGTCTGCATCTCGCCGTCGTAGACGAGCAGGCTCGGCTCGGACTTGATGAGACGACGGAAGCGGTGCGACCTGAGCGCGAGCAGCGAGACGAGCCAGTCGAGGAAGACCACCGCCGTCATCGCCATCGCCCCGTCCATGAGCCCGACGGTCTCCAGCACGATCGTCGAGCTCAGCAGCGAGCCGATCGTGAAGGTCACGACCATGTCGTACATGTTGAACTTCGCGACCGTGCGCTTGCCGGACAGGCGCAGCAGCACGACGACGAGGGCGAAGCCCATGAGCGCGAGGAGCGGCACCTGGTACCAGGTGCCTTCGGAGTCGGTCCACATGGCCAGGAGCGTGACCACGCGCGACGCGCCGGAATCACACCGCCAGGGGTGGGCGAGGGACCGGGTCTCAGCGGGGGGAGGGGAGGAGCACCGTCACGGCGGGGACGGACCCCGACGTGGTCGTGACGGTCGAGCTCGCACCGCGTCGTGGGGCAGCGCGGGTGGCCGAGAGCTCCGAGGACCGCAGGGCGAGCGGCAGGCGTACGTCCGGGCGGGTGCTCGAGTCCCACTCGAGCCGCCCGCCGACGAAGGAGCGGCTGCCCGGGGCCGGGACGATCCGCAGGCGTACGTCGACGCGTTCGCCGGGGGCGAGCGTCACCGACGCCGGCTGTGCGGTCACGCGGTAGCCGGGGACGCCCGTCGCGGCGAAGGTCCAGGTGGCGCGGCTGCCGCTGACGTTGCGCAGCGTACGCACAACCCGGGTCGGCGCGGTGACGTCACCGAGCACGAGGGAGGGGGTCTGCACGCGCGCGGGGGCACGGTCGCCGCGCAGCCAGCCGTCGAAGCCGGGGTCCTCGGCGCTGACGGCCAACCCGGGGTTGAGCACCCGACTCGGGTCGATCAGGCCGTTGCCCTGCGCGAGCGGCGAGGCGTCGCCCAGCACCTGGTAGCTCGTGGAGACGACCGAGGAGACGACCTCGTCGACGCTGCGGCCCGGACGGTCGCCCAGCAGCAGCGCGGCGGCCCCGGCCACGCGTGCGGCGGCGTAGGAGGTGCCGGAGACGAAGCCCCAGGACTCACCGTCGGTGGCGGGGGAGGTGGCGCTGAGCAGGTCGACGCCCGGGGCGAGGACGTCGGCACCCAGGAACTGCGGTCCGCGCGCGTCGTCCGAGGCCGTGCGCGAGGAGAAGTCGGCGAGCACGGGCGCCGGTACTGGCGCCGAGGCCCGCGGGTCCAGACGCGCGCGCACGTCCGACCTGGCCGAGAGGACGGCCCGGAGCCGCTGCGCCTCGGCGACGGCGAGGTGCACGGTCGGCACCGAGTGCAGGTCGGCCGGGGTGTCGTCGGCCCCACCGGCCACGTTCGTCAGCACCATGCCGACGCCGCCGGCCTCGGCGACGGTGGCGGACTTCTCCACGCGCGGGTTGCCGCCGCGGTCGCAGAGCACGATGGCGCCGGCGGCCTCCGACGACAGGCTGCCGGGACGGCACAAAGCCGCGGCGGTGCGGCCCACACCCCGGGCCCTCAGGTCGACCGACCGGAGGAGCGGGGCGGGACGGGAGAGGCCCTCGGCCACCATGGTGCCCTCGAGACGGGGACCGCCGCTCACGTCGACGCTGCCCGGCCGGGTCAGGGTGCGACTCGCACCCACGGTCAGCCCCCAGGGCACGGCCTCGGTGATCGTCGCGCCGTTGCCGGCCGGGGTCACGGGCACGATCCCCGCATCGCGTACGCCGAGCAGGGCCCGCGAGACGGCGTCGCCGGCCCGAGTGCCGGCGGCGCCGTAGACGACCACGTCGACCCCGTCTGCCACCGCGGCGTCGAGGGCCGCCACGACGTCGGAGGTCGCACACCCGTCGTCGTCGGGGTCCGGAGCCGTCCAGCACGCCTTGTACACCGCCGCCGAGGCGGCCGGTGCGGCGCCGCGGACCTGTCCGAGCGCCGAGCGGCCCACACGCGCGACCACGTCCGCGTCGCCGACGGCGAGCGAGGCGACCTCGGTGCCGTGCCCGACCACGTCGCGAGGGGAGACCCTCTCGAGGCTGGAGAGCCCGCCGCGCCCGAAGCCCTCGACGAACCAACGAGCCCCCACGACCTTGTCGGTGCAGGCGGAGGACGGCCAGTCCGGGCCGGTCGCGCACGTCCCGGCGAAGGCGGCGCGGGCACCGCTCTGCGCGGGGACGGGCGCGAACACCGGGCTGTCGGGCCACAGCCCGGAGTCGACGAAGCCCACCACCACGCCGGCGCCGGCGCGTGAGCTGCCACCGACGTTCGCGAACGCGGTGTCCAGCCCCGGCAGGTCACCGCGTGCGGCCGCCGTGAGGCGCGAAGGGCCCACCCCGGCGAGACGCTGGCGGACGACCGGTTCCAGGCGCACCACCCGGTCGTCGGAGGCGAGGCGACGGACGGCCGCGGCGTCGAGGTCGGCGGCGAAGCCGGACACGGCCTGCCCGTAGGTGTACGTCGGCTGCGCGCCGCTGCCGGCGAGCACGGCGTCGCGGTCCGCGACCGTGCGCGTGAGCACGATCCACGCACCGGCGGAGACCGGGGTGCCGGGGTCGAGCACGGACCGACTCGTGGGTGCGACGGGCGTGACGGCGCCTGCGCTCGGAGCGCCGGAGACCAGCAGGCCGGAGACGCCCAGCAGCACGGTCAGGACACCCGTGGCCAGGCGCGAGGCGTACGTGCCGGTCATGGGTGCTCCTCTCACTGTGCGGTTCGTGTGCGGGCAGGGTGGTGCCTCGGGTGTCTCCCGGACCATCCAGTGTCGCAAGTCACCGCGTTCGCGACAACCGAATGCGTCATCTCGGTGGACGACGCCTGCGCAGGTGCCGGCGAGCACCGTCACGAGGGGGTCTGCTCGTCCCGCTCGGTAAGGTGGAGGGCTGCGTCCCGACTCGGGCCGCGGTCACGATGCGGCCCTGTGGCCGCAGGAGGAGGCGAGACGGTGCCGACCGGCAAGGTGAAGTGGTACGACGCCGACAAGGGCTTCGGGTTCCTCGCACGCGAGGAGGGCGAGGACGTGTTCGTACGCTCCGACGCCCTGCCCACGGGGGTGACCACGCTGAAGCCGGGCACCCGCGTCGAGTTCGGCATCGCCCAGGGCCGTCGCGGCGACCAGGCGCTTCAGGTGCGCGTGCTCGACAAGACGCCGTCCGTGAGCCGCCGCGACCGCAAGAAGCCGGCCGACATGGAGCCGATCGTGGAGGACCTGATCCGCCTGCTCGAGGGCGTCCAGCAGGCCTACCGGGCCGGACGCCACCCCGACGCGCGCACGGCCGCCCCGACCGCGAAGTTGCTGCGGGCCCTCGCCGACGAGCTCGACGCCTGAGGCGGCGCCCGGCTCAGTCGGGTCGTGACCCTCGCAGGTCCTCGTCGGCGAAACGCATCGGCGCCGTCGGCTCGAGGTCGTCGTGGGCGACGCCGGAGGCGGGTCGGGCGGCCTGGGCGCGTGTGGAGGTGACGGGGCCGTCGGGCAGGTCCTCGGACCGCGGGAGACCCGCCGCGGTGTGGGTGCTGCGCCAGCGCAGGGTCAGCACCAGCCACACCGCGAGCAGGCCCGCAGCCACGCCGAGCCCGAGCCGCGGCACCAGGGGCAGCGCGATGCCGATGAACCCGCCGACCACCCACGACAGCTGCAGCAGCGTCTCCGACCGCGCGAACGCGCTGCTGCGCGACCGCTCGGGCACGTCGGACTGGATCAGGGCGTCCAGCGACAGCTTGCCCAGCGACTGGGCCAGGCCCGCGACCAGCCCCAGTCCCACGGCGGTGAGGAGGCTGTAGCCGAGCGCGGCGGTCGTGATGGCGGCTGTGTCGACCGCGAGTGCGGCCACCACGACGACCGTGGGCGTGAGCGTACGCAGCGCGGCCCCCAGCCCGAGACCGATCGTGTTGCCGAGGCCGGCGGCGCCGATGACGAGACCGAGCAGCAGCTCGGGACGGTCCGCCCAGCCGGCGAAGGGCTGGTCGCGCAGGAGGAAGGCCATGTACATCGTGAGGAAGCCGGACAGCAGCCGCAGGCCCGCGTTGCAGCGCAGCGCCAGCACCACCGACGCGGGCACCCGGGGGGGGCGCCGGGAGCCGCCGTCGGCGGAGCCGCCGATCTCGGCGTACGCGACGCGCACCTCGCCCTCCGCGGAGTCCACCCGGGACGGCAGCAGGATCGCCAGCACCGTGCCGAGCACGAACACCGCGAACGCGTAGCGCAACGACCACTCGGGCCCGATCAGCGACGCGCCCACCGCCAGCGGCGCCGAGATGCCGGCCCCGACGACACCGGCGAGGGAGATGCGCGAGTTGGCCTTCACCAGGCTGAGGGTGTCCGGCAGCAGCCGCGGCACGGCCGCCGCACGGGTCACGCCGTACGCCTTGGAGGCCACCAGCACCCCCAGCGCCGCCGGGAACAGCGCCAGCGACCCGGTCGCGACCGCGTCGGCGAGCACCCAGCACAGGAACGCGCGGGTCGCGAGCGTCGCGCCGATGGCCCAGCGGCGTCCGTGGGAGACGCGGTCCAGCAGCGGACCGATCAGCGGCGCGACGACCGCGAAGGGCAGCATCGTCAGGCCGAGGAACAGCGCGACCTGGCCGCGGGCCTCGCCGGTGGGCACGGCGAAGAACAGGGTGCCGGCCAACGAGATCGCCACGGCGGCGTCGCCCGCGGCGGAGAAGGCGTGCATCTCGATCAGGCGGGACAGACCCGACTGCCCTGCACCCTCGGCGTGCGAGGCGCGTCGCGCCTGGCGCACGGCGTACGCCGCGGCTCGTGAGGAGCCCCGACCGGCCGCGGCGGCTCCCCGGGCGGCGCCGGCCGCCCCACGTGCGGTCGCCCGCGCGGCCCGCCCCACCCGACCACCGACCCGACCCCCGGGCTCGTCACGCTCGCCGGGCTCGTCGTCGGGGTGCTGCCAGGTCGGCGGACCGTCCTGGACGTCGGTGGGCATGGGCTCATTCTGCCTCCGTCGCACACCGAGGTCCCGCAGGAGTCGCCGGGCGTGGGATGATCCCGGGCGTGACTCCCGCAGCGACACGCGTACGCCCCGACGCCACCACCGTCGGTGCCGTCGAGGAGGCGCGGGCCGCCCTCGTCGAGCTGACCGGTCTCGCCGCCCCCGACGAGGTCGGCGAGCACCTCGGGCACCGCCTCGAGGGCGACCGCGTCGTCACCCACCTCTTCGCCTGTGAGCGGCCCGGCTACCGCGGGTGGCAGTGGTCGGTGACCGTCGTCCGTGCGGCGCGGGCCAAGCAGATCACCGTGAACGACGTCGTGCTGCTGCCCGGCGAGGACGCCGTGATCTCGCCGACCTGGGTGCCGTGGCGCGACCGGCTGCAGCCCGGCGACCTGTCCCCGGGCGACCTGCTCCCCGTCGAGGACGACGACCCCCGCCTGGTGGCGGGGTCGTTCGTCGGCGACGAGCCCGCCGACGCCGTCCGCGAGGTCACCCGCGAGGTGGGACTGGGCCGCGAACGGGTGCTCTCGCTGGAGGGTCGCGACGACGCGGCGCAGCGCTGGTACGACTCCGACCAGGGCCCGGAGTCCGCGGTCGCGAAGTCGGCGCCGGCACCGTGCCGCACCTGCGGGTTCCTCGTGCTGCTGTCGGGACCGCTCTCGGGCATGTTCGGCGTCTGCGCCAACGCCCACGCCAACTCCGACGGCCGGGTGGTCTCCTTCGACCACGGGTGCGGCGCCCACTCCGGGGCGCAGCTGAGCCGCAAGCAGCAGCCGCGACCCGTGCCCCCGCCCTCCCTCGACGAGTTCGACAGCCTGAGCGTCGAGGAGTTCTGACCGCCCCCACGGGGTCGGGTGGGTGGCCCGGACGGCATGGGTGGCCCGGGTGGCATGGTTCTCCCGTGCTGGACAGGTACTTCGAGATCTCCACCCGCGGCTCGACCCTCTCGCGCGAGGTGCGCGGCGGGATCGTGACCTTCGTGACGATGGCCTACATCGTCGTGCTCAACCCGCTGATCCTCAGTCAGGCGACCGACGTGGACGGCCAGTACCTCGGCGGCGGGACGGAGCCCAACACCGCCGCGATCGCCGCGGGCACCGCGCTCGTGGCCGGTCTGCTGACCATCGCGATGGGTGTCGTCGCCAACTTCCCCCTCGCACTCGCCGCGGGGCTGGGACTGAACGCCTTCGTCGCCTTCTCCCTGGCCTCGCAGATGACCTGGGCGCAGGCGATGGGACTGGTCGTGGTCGAGGGCCTGGTCATCCTGCTGCTGGTGCTCACGGGCGTCCGACGCGCAGTGTTCAACGCCGTGCCCGCGCAGCTGAAGATCGCGATCTCGGTCGGCATCGGGCTGTTCATCACCCTGATCGGGCTCGTCGACGCCGGGTTCGTCCGCCGCACGGGCACCGGCCCGGTCCCTGTCGAGCTCGGCATCGGCGGCCAGCTCGCCGGGTGGCCGGTCGCGGTCTTCGCCGTCGGGGTGCTGCTGGTGACGGCCCTGTGGGTGCGTCAGGTCAAGGGCGCGATCCTCATCGCGATCGTGGTCACGACGGTGCTGGCGTTCGTGGTGGAGAAGGTGTTCTCGGTCGGCCCTGCGTTCCCGGCGGACGGCCCGCCGAACCCCGAGGGTTGGAACCTCGTCGTGCCCACGCTGCCCGACTCACTCGTCGACACCCCCGACTTCGGCACGCTCGGACAGGTCGACCTGCTGGGCGCCTTCGGCCAGGTGGGCCTGGTGGTCGCCGTGCTGCTGATCTTCAGCCTGCTGCTCGCGGACTTCTTCGACACGGTCGGCACGATGACCGCGGTCGGGGCCGAGGCCGGCCTGCTGGACGAGAAGGGCGCACCGCCGCGCTCGCAGCGGATCCTGGTCGTCGACTCGCTCGCGGCCGCCGCGGGAGGGGCGGCCGGGGTCTCGTCGAACACGAGCTACATCGAGTCGGCCTCCGGCGTGGGCGAGGGGGCGCGGACGGGTCTCGCCAGCGTGGTGACCGGGGTGCTCTTCCTCGCGACCATCTTCTTCTCACCGCTGCTGACGGCGATCCCGTACGAGGCGGCCACGCCCGCCCTGGTGCTCGTCGGCTTCCTGATGATGCAGCAGGTCGGTGGCATCGACTGGAAGGACACCGGCATCGCGATCCCGGCGTTCCTGACGATCGTGCTGATGCCGTTCACCTACTCGATCGCGGCGGGCATCGGCGCCGGGGTGGTGTCGTACGTGGTGCTCGCGGTCGTGCGCGGCGCAGGCCGCACCGTGCACCCGCTGCTCTGGGTGACCGCGCTGCTCTTCGGCGTCTACTTCGCGGTCGACCCCCTCACCTCGCTGCTCACCTGAGCCGGGGAATAGTTGGGACTCGCAACAGGTTGGGCACAGTGATGAAACCACCGCGCTGACCTCGCGACCCGATCGGAGCACCCCCTCCACGTGAGCCCCACCTTCCGCGCCCTGCACCACCGCAACTACCGGCTCTACGCCGCCGGGTCGCTCGTGTCGAACACCGGCACCTGGATGATGCGGATCGCGCAGGACTGGATGGTGCTCGTGCTCACCGGGTCCGGCACCGCGCTGGGCATCGTCACGGGCCTGCAGTTCCTGCCGATGCTCCTGATGAGCCCGTACGCCGGTGTCGTGGCCGACCGCTTCCCCAAGCGCCGCCTGCTCCAGGTCACCCAGGGCGCGATGGCCGCCAGCTCGGTGCTGCTCGGGGTGTTGGCGGTCACCGGCGCGGTCGAGGTCTGGCACGTCATGGTGCTCGCGTTCGTCTTCGGTGTCGGCACCGCCTTCGACGCACCGGCGCGCCAGGCGTTCGTCTCGGAGATGGTCGGACCGGCCGACCTCGCCAACGCGGTCGGGCTCAACTCCGCCTCGTTCAACGCGGCCAGGCTCGTCGGGCCGGCGCTCGCCGGCCTGCTCATCGCCGCGTGGGGCTCCGGCGCAGCGGCGGCCGGCTGGGTCGTGCTGCTCAACGCCGTGTCCTACCTCGCGGTCATCGCCTCGCTGGAGCGCATGGTCGTCAGCAAGCTGACGCCGTCGGTGCCCGCCGCCCGGGGAAGGGGACGGGTGCGCGAGGGGGTCCGCTACGTGCGCGACCGCCCGGATCTCGTGCTGGTGCTGACGATCGTCTTCTTCGCCGGCACCTTCGGGCTGAACTTCCAGATCACCTCGGCGCTGATGGCGACACAGACCTTCGGGCTCGGCGCGGGGGAGTACGGCCTGCTCGGCACGATCCTCGCGATCGGCTCGCTCACCGGTGCGTTGTGGGCGGCGCGGCGGGAGCGTACGCGCCTGCGGCTCGTCGTCGGTGCCGCGCTGGCCTTCGGTGTCGTGGTCGTGGCCTCGGGTCTGATGCCGACGTACCTGACCTTCGCCCTGCTCGCCCCCCTGACCGGGTTCACGGCGCTGACGCTGATCACGAGCGCCAACACCACCATCCAGCTCACGGTGGCGCCGGAGCTGCGGGGGCGGGTGATGAGCCTCTACCTGATGATCTTCATGGGCGGCACACCCGTGGGAGCGCCGGTGATCGGGTGGATCGGGGAGACGTTCGGGGCCCGCTGGACGCTCGTGGTCGGGGGTCTGGTCGTGGTGGTCGGCACCCTGGTCGCGGCCGCGCTGTTCACCCGCGCCGAGCCGCGAGCACCGCAGCTGCCCAGCCGGCGGACGCGGCACGTCGAGCCGCTGCCCGAGTCCCCCGCGCTCGCTGCCTGAGCGAACGGGGTGCGCCGTCCCCTCTAGGATCTGCCCGTGAACCCACGCGTCCGACGACTCCTCATCCCCACCGCGCTGGTGGCGCTGCTGGTGGTCGTGCTCGTCGCCGCGATCCTCGGCGGCTGAGCCACCGATGGCCTCACGCACGCTGCCCCTGGCCGACGCGCTGGCCGAGGTCGCCGAGGCGCTCAGCGCGCACGACAGCCTCGTCCGGGCCGTGGCCTCGGGTCGACGACGAGGCGTCGAGCGGCCTGCGTACGAGCGGGTCGACGTGCGGCCGATCGATCTGCGCACCGGACCCCATCTGCAGTTCGCGGCGACCGCGGGCGACCAGGTCCTCACCTCCAACCACGCCCTCGGCGACGGCAGCGGGGCCGCGCAGCACGCGGTCGAGCAGCTCCTCGCGCAGCCGTGGGGCAACTGGCACGTCGAGACCACCAGTGAGATCCGGCAGCTGCGGGTGACGAAGAAGGGCGACGCGCAGGTCTCGGTCTCCACGCAGACGGCACCGGTCGTCGTCGACCGCTCCCACGACCGCGTCAAGCAGCGGCTGCTGAGCCCCGACCACCCGGTGCTGCGCACCCTGGGCATCTCCGACGCCCAGGGGCGGGTCAAGCCGACGCGGCAGGCGAAGTACCGGCAGGTCGAGGAGA
Source organism: Nocardioidaceae bacterium (assembly GCA_018672315.1). Taxonomy (NCBI): domain Bacteria; kingdom Bacillati; phylum Actinomycetota; class Actinomycetes; order Propionibacteriales; family Nocardioidaceae; species Nocardioidaceae bacterium. The sequence continues at coordinate 2,273,866 of CP076053.1, forward strand.
TGCTGCGGCTGCTCGCCCCCGCGCTGACCGAGGCGATCGCCGCGGGCCGGGTGCGCACACCGACGCCGCAGGAGCCGCTGCGGGTGGCCGACCTGGGCTGCGGCAACGCCTACCTCACCTTCGCCGCGTCCGCGCACCTGACCGAGGTGCTCGGCCTCCCGACCCGGGTCATCGGAGTCGACGTCAAGCAGCAGTCCGCCGATCACAACACGCAGGTGGCCGCCGAGCTGGGCATCGACGCCGAGTTCGTCGTCGGCACCATCGCCGAGGCGCGCGTGGACCCGGCGCCCGACGTCGTGCTCGCCCTCCACGCCTGCGACACGGCCACCGACGAGGCCCTCGCCCGGGCCGTGCACTGGGGTGCGGGCCTCGTGCTCGCCGCGCCCTGCTGCCACCACGACGTCGCGGCCCAGCTGCGTCGCGGTCGCGACGAGGCGCCCGCGGCGTACGCGTCGGTGCTGCGCCACGGCATCCTGCGCGAGCGCTTCGCCGACACGCTGACCGACGCGCTGCGGGAGAACCTGCTGCGCCGGGCCGGCTACCGGGTGGAGGTCGTGGAGTTCGTCGAGTCGGCCCACACGCCGCGCAACACCCTGCTGCGGGCCGTGCGGCGTACGGACCCGCGGGCGGCCGAGCAGGACCAGCAGCTGCAGGAGGCGTACGAGCACCTGGTCGGAGCCTGGTCGGTGCGTCCGCGGCTCGCGGAGCTGCTGGATGGGTGACCCGCGGGCCCGGCTCGTCCGGATCGTGGCGGTCGCCGTCGCCGTCGCCGTTGCCCCGGTGCTGGGGCCCGCCGTGCCGGCGTACGCCGAGAACGACCGGGCCCGCACCGAGTTCACCTGGCCGGACGAGCGCATCAGCGAGTCCAGCGGGCTGGCCTTCGCCGGTGACCTGCTGGTGACGACGAACGACTCCGGTGACGACGCCGTCCTCTACGCCGTCGACCCCGACTCGGGTCAGCTGGCCGGGGTGACGTCCTACGACGTCGCTGCCGGCCTCGACCCCGTCGACGTCGAGGCCCTGGCTCCCACGCCGCGCGGTGAGGCCGTGTGGGTCGGCGACATCGGCGACAACGGGCGGACGCGCTCGACCGTGGTGGTGCACCGTGTGCCGATCGCAGCGGGGGACCGCACGGTCGCGGCCCGCAGCGTCGTCCTCGCCTACCCGGACGGGGCGCACGACGCCGAGACGCTGCTGAGCGATCCGCGGACGGGCCGCCTCCACGTGGTCACCAAGGCGCTCTTCGGCGGCACCGTGTACGCCGCGCCGCGGGACCTCTCGCCGTACGTCGCCGATGCCGAGGGACGGCCCGCCTCCGGTGAGCCGGGGCTGCTGCGCGAGGTCGGACGGGTGCCCGGCTTCCTCACCGACGGGGTCCTGCTGCCGCGCGGCGCCGGGGTGCTGCTGCGCGACTACGCCGGGTCGACCGCGTACACCTGGCCCGAGCTGGAGCGCCTCACCCCGGTCGGCCTGCCGGCGATGCGGCAGGGGGAGGCGGTCGCCCTGCGCGGCGGACGTCTCTGGGCGAGCACCGAGGGGGTCGGGACCGCGGTCGTGTCGGTGCCCCTGCCGCCGGTGCTGCGGGCGCGGCTCGCCGGGCGCGACCCGGCGCCGGCGAGCCCGACGGACGACGCGGAGGAGGGGTCGGTGGCCGAGCAGCCGGCGTACGCCACGGAGCCCGGCGCGCTGCCGCCGTGGCTCGTAGGCCTGGTGCCCGCGGGGGCGGGCCTGATCGTCGTCGTGGCCCTGGGAGCCCTGGCGGCTCTGGTGCTGCGCCGCCGGCGCGGGTGAGGGCGCCCACCCGTCGGGGTCGGTTTCGCGTACGCCGTGTGCCGGGAATCCTCGACTCATGCGACTGAGGCGGGCCGACCCCAACGGATCCGGGTGGACGCGGGTCCGTCACGGCACCGGCTTCAGCTATCGCGACGCCGACGGCGAGCTGCTGGACCGCAGCACGATCGCGGACCTGAAATCCCTCGCCATTCCCCCGGCGTGGACGGGCGTGTGGATCTGCCCCCAGCGCAACGGCCACATCCAGGCCACCGGGTACGACGCCGCCGGCCGCAAGCAGTACCTCTACCACCCGCAGTGGCGTGAGCAGCGGGACCGGTTGAAGTTCGACCGTGTGCTGGAGGCGGCGTCGCTGCTGCCGACCGCGCGGGCGACCTGGACCGAGCACCTCTCGCTGGAGGGCATGCCCCGGGAGCGCGCGACGGCGTGTGCGGTGCGGCTGCTCGACCTCGGCTACTTCCGCATCGGCTCCGACGCCTACACCGACAGCAACGGGTCGTTCGGTCTCACGACGCTGGAGAAGCGGCACGTGCGTCGCAGCGGCGACAGGCTGCTGTTCGAGTTCACCGGCAAGTCCGGGGTGGACCACCACGTGGAGATCGACGACCCGCTGGCCATCGAGGCGGTGGAGAAGATGCGGCGGCGGCGCAGCGGGTCCGAGCGGCTCATGGCCTACCAGGACGCGCACGAGTGGCTCGACCTGGATGCCGCGGACGTCAACGAGTACCTCCGGGTCGGCACGGGCGGCGACCTCACCGCGAAGGACTTCCGCACCTGGCACGCCACCGTCATCGCAGCGGTCTCGCTCGCGCTGACCGAGGAGCCCGGCTCCTCGAAGAGGTCGCGGCAGCGGGCGGTCAAGCAGGCCTGCGTCGAGGTCAGCGACTACCTCGGCAACACACCGACGATGGCCAAGAACTCCTACATCGACCCGCGCGTCATCGATCTCTACGAGGACGGGGTGACGATCCGCGCCGCGCTCGAGCGCGAGTACGACTCCGAGGTCGAGAAGCAGGTCGCCGTGGAGCGCGCGGTCTGCCGCATCGTCTCGGAGGACCCGGACTCGGTCGGCGGCGTGTGCGATCCGCAGACCGAGGCCGCCGCCTGATGGAGCAGGACCGCGCGCGCGAGCTGCGGGTCGTGCGCGGCGACCTCACCGAGCAACGCGTCGACGTCGTCGTCAACGCGGCGAACAACCGCATGCGCGGCGGTGGCGGGGTCGACGGTTCCATCCACCGGGCCGGCGGACCCGCGGTGATGACGAACTGCATCGAGCGCTTCCCCCGCGGGCTCGCCACCGGCGACGCCGGGTGGACGACCGCGGGCGAGATGCCCGCCACCTGGGTCGTGCACACCGTGGGTCCCGTGCACGGACGTGGCACGAGGGAGCAGCTCGAGTCCGCCTACCGGCGCTCGGTCGAGGTCGCCGAGGAGCTCGGGGCGACCTCGATGGCGTTCCCGCTCATCAGCGCCGGCGTGTACGGCTGGCCGCTCGAGGACGCCGCACGGTGCGCCGTGCAGACGGTCGCGGATTGCCCGGCCGGCGCGGTGACGGAGGTGCGGTTCGTGGCGTTCGGCGACGAGGCGTACGCCGCCCTCACCGATGCGCTCCGCACGGTCCAGGGCTCCCGCCCCGCCTCCTGAACGCCCGCGTACGCGGTCCACCGCGAGCTCCTGCGGGGATGCAGTGCCGCGCAGGTCCCTGAACACCCGCGTACGCGGGCGTCCGGGAGTGGGGGCGCAGACCTCAGGCGAGCTGCTCGACGACCACGTCGATGCAGGCGGTGAGCGCCTCCACGTCCTCGGGATCCACCCCGGGGAACATGCCGACCCGCAGCTGGTTGCGACCGAGCTTGCGGTACGGGTCGACGTCGACGACACCGTGCTCGCGCAGCACCGAGATGACCGTCGGTGCCGAGACCGACGCGTCGAGGTCGACGGTGCCCACCACGAGCGAGCGGTGGTGCGGGTCGGGCACGAAGCAGCTGGCGTACGACGACCTCTCGGCCCAGCCGTAGAGCAGACCCGAGGACCTGGTGGTGCGCTCGACCATGCCGGCGAGCCCACCCTCCCCGAGCATCCAGCGCAGCTGCTCGCGCATCAGGAACAGGGTGGCGACGGCGGGGGTGTTGAGCGTCTGGTCCTTGCGCGAGTTCTCGACGGCGGCGGTCAGCGACAGGAAGGCCGGCACGTGCCTGTCCGAGGCCGCCAGACGCTCGGCGCGCGCGATCGCGGCCGGGGACATGACGGCGAACCAGAGGCCGCCGTCCGAGGCGAACCCCTTCTGCGGTGCGAAGTAGTAGACGTCCGCCTCCTGCGCCTGCACCGGCAGCCCGCCGGCGCCCGAGGTGGCGTCGACGAGCACCAGCGCGCCCTCGTCGGTGCCCGCCGGGCGGACGACGGGCGTCATCACCCCGGTCGAGGTCTCGTTGTGCGCCCAGGCGTACGCATCGACGCCCTGCTCGACCCGGAGGTCCGGACGCGAACCCGGCCCGGACTCGAGCACCACCGGCTCCTGCAGCCATGGCGCCCGCCCCGACGCGGTCGCGAACTTGCCGGAGAACTCCCCGTTCACCAGGTGCAGGGACCGGCGCTCGATGAGGCCGTGGGTCGCCACGTCCCAGAACGCCGTCGCCCCGCCCACCCCGAGCACGACCTCGTAGCCGTCCGGCAGGTCGAAGAGCGTCGCCAGCGACTCGCGCACCTCGCCGACGAGGCGGCGTACGGGTGCCTGCCGGTGGGAGGTGCCCATCAGGTCCGCACCCGTGGCGGCCAGGGCGTCGAGCGTCGACTGGGCGACCCGGGAGGGACCCGAGCCGAAGCGACCGTCCGCGGGGAGCAGGTCGGCGGGGATGTGCACGGCGGTGGGGGAGCCCGTCATGCGGTCATCATGGCGTGATCGTCCCACCGCAGCTCGCGCGACCTCCCTCGACCCGCGCGCGCCGGCCGTTAGGCTTCCCTCGGTATCGCAATCGAGGAGGCGCCGTGAGCCAGTCACCCGGAGGTCGTCGACAGGGGACGGTCCGCACCGTGCTGCGGGTCGTGGGACCGATACTCCTGCTCGTCGGTGTCGTCCTCGTCGTCAGCGGCTTCGTGAGCTTCGGCAGCGCGATGGACGACCCCATGGGCTCCGGCGGTGACGGCATGGGGTCCTTCGCCGCCGGCGGGTTCCTCGCCGTCCTCGGATTCGGCCTCAGCGGGTTCGCCTACCAGGGGTCGGTCGCCCGGTTCTCCGCCGGCGAGCAGGCCCCGGTGCTCAAGGACACCGCGCACTACCTCTCCGACGGTGAGGGCGTGCTCGGGGTGGGGCGTACGCGCTCGGGTGGGTCGACCGCGTCCGCGGGCCCCACGGCGACCGGCCCGTACTGCCGCGAGTGCGGCACCCGCAACGACGACGCCGCGCGCTTCTGCGACAGCTGCGGCACGTCCCTGACCTGACCGTGGCGGGAGACCTCGGGCCCGACTACGGCCACGACCGGGACCGGCGTCAGCGGCGCCGCAGGCTCGTCGGGCTCGTGCTGTTCGTGCTCGGCTGCCTGCTCGCCGGTCTCGGGGTCGGTGGTCTCCTGCCCGGCCGCGACGTGCCGCTCGCTGACCTGCCGGCCGAGCAGGTCCAGCGCGCCGTGGTCTTCCTCGCGGTCGGACTCCTCACGGCGGCGGGCGCGGTGTGGCTGATGGTGACCGGCTCCCAGGGGGGCGTCAGCGGCTTCTCCGCAGGCGAGAACGCACGGCGCCGACGGTGCCGCGCGTGCGACACCATGAATCCCTGGCACGCCGCGGTGTGCACGGCGTGCGGGCAACGGCTGCACGGAGTCTGAGGTCCCGGCGGCGTACGCTCGAGCGGTGGAGGATCGAGCCGTGAGGGGCGCCGCTGTCTGGTGGCGTGTCGGGTGCGCTCTGGCAGCCCTGCTGGGTGCGTACCTGCTGATCAGTGGACTCGTGCGGATCACCGGGGACGGTGCCGTGGGCGGTCCGCTCGCGCGGTTGCTGGTCGGGCTGGTGCTGCTGTCCGCCGCCGCCGTGGCGTACGCCATCGGTCGTCGCCGCCCGGACCGCCCTGCGGGCCAGCCGACGTCGGCGCGTGCCGACGACGCGGCGGAGACGGTGACCTGTCCCGCCTGCGGGTCGGTCAACCCGCCGAGCAGGCAGCACTGCCTGCGGTGCGACCAGGCGCTGAGGTGACGGCCCCGGCGCTGCGCATCGAGTCTGTGCCGATCACCCACCCCGACGCCGTCGCGCTGGTCGACGCCGTGCAGGCCGAGTACGTCGAGCGCTACGGCAGCCCCGACGAGACCCCGATCGGAGCCGACGACTTCGTGCTCCCGCGCGGCGCGTTCTACGTCGGCTACCTCGACGGGGTCGCTGTGTGCTCGGGCGCGTGGCGCGCGACCGAGGTGCGTCGGATGGGCGAGCGGGCGTACGAGGTGAAACGGATGTACGTGCTGCCGGCCTACCAGCGGCGCGGGATCGCCTCGGCGATGCTCAGTCACCTCGAGGACCTCGCCCGCGAGGGCGGCGCCGACCACCTGGTGCTGGAGACGGGTGAGATGCAGCCCGAGGCCATCGCGCTCTACCTCGCGCGTGGCTACGAGCCGGTGCCCGGGTTCGGTCACTACTGCGGATCCGAGCTCTCCCGGTGCTTCGGGCGCCGGCTCTCCTGAGCGCCCTGACTCGCATGTAACCCCATGTTGTGGCCGCTCCGCGCGGCGCCGGGGCCGTGCGGAGCAACCACAGCGCCGTCGGAGTCGGCTCTCCCGGTCACCAGGGCGCGCCGACCGGGCCGGTTGTCGCCCCGGCACACCGGTGCAGCGCGTTGTCCACCGGCGCGTACGGCCCGCCTGGTCGTCGTGGCACCGCCGGAGAACCCTGCGGGCATGCGACCACGACTCATGGCACACGCCCTCCGTCAGCACGGACTCGTCACGCGCAATCAGGCTTTGCGCTCCGGCTACTCCGCGAGCGAGGTGCGCGCCCTGACGGGGAGGGGGACCTGGCACACCGTCCGCCGAGGCGTGTACGCCGAGCGCACCCTCTGGGAGCAGTTCGACCGCGACGAGATGGACCGTCGACGGATCCTCGCCGTCTTCCTGCAGGCCGAGCAGCCGCTGTACGCCAGCCACGGCTCCGGCGGTCTGCTGCAGCACCTGGCACTGCTCGAGGTCAGCAGGCGACGCATCCACATGACGGCGCCGAGGATCGACGCCGGGCGGGGTGAGAACGGCGTGGTCTACCACCCGGCTCGGGTCAGCGCCGTCGACACCACGACGACCCCGTTCGGCCCCGTGACGTCGGTGGCGCGGACAGTGTGCGACATCGCGCGCTACGACGGGTACGACGCGGGCATCGTCGCGGCCGATCGCGCGCTGCGGGACGGCCTGCCGCGCGAGGAGTTGGAGCGTGTCGTGTCCGGCATGCGCAACTGGCCCGGCGTACGCGCCGTGCGTGCCGTTGTCGAGGACGCCGACCAGGGCGCCGAGAACCCGGGCGAGAGCCTGCACCGGGTCGTCATCAGCCGTCTGGGCTGGGGCCGGCCGCGCCTGCAGGTGCGCGTGACCGACGGCGGGCGCACCGCGTACGTCGACGCGATGCTCGGATGCCACGCCTTCGAGTTCGACGGCTTCGGCAAGTACGCGCGTGCCCAGACCGCGGAGACGGGAGATGCTCCCGCGAGCGTGGTCTTCGAGGAGAAGCGCCGCGAGGACTGGCTGCGGTCACGCCCCGAGATCGCGGGATTGTCACGCTCGGTCTGGGACGAGGTCTGGGAGGAGGTGCGGTGCGCCGGCGAGGGGCCGCTCCTCCGACGATTCCGTACGCAGGTCGACGCAACGATCGCACGCGTCGGCATGGCCGCGTGGATGAGCAGCCTGGACTCCTCGACGAGGGTCTGATCGGCTCAGTCGGACGACTCCGACGGTGTTGTGGTGGCTCCGCGCGGCGCCGGGGCCGCGCGGAGCAACCACAACATGGGGTTACATGCGGCGATGGGGCCGCTCAGGCGTCCGCGCCGCCGACGAGCTCGTCGTCGACGGAGGAGTCGCCCCAGGCGGGGTTCCAGCCCTCGACGGAGTCGGCCGCGCGCGTGCCCGGTCCGACGTAGACGGCGGAGGGGCGGATCAGGCGGCCGGTGCGCTTCTGCTCCAGGATGTGCGCCGACCAGCCACCGGTGCGGGCGCAGGTGAACATCGTGGTGAACATGTTGGCCGGCACCTCGGCGTAGTCGAGCACGATCGCGGCCCAGAACTCGACGTTCGTCTCGAGCACCCGGTCGGGACGACGCTCGCGCAGCTCGGCGAGAGCGGCCTTCTCCAGCGCCTCGGCGACCTCGTAACGCGGGGCGCCGAGCTCCTTCGCGGTGCGACGCAGCACCCGGGCCCGGGGGTCCTCGGCGCGGTAGACGCGGTGGCCGAAGCCCATCAGGCGCTCGCCGTCGTCGAGCAGCTTCTTGACGTACGCGCCCGCGTCGCCGGACTGCTCGACGTCCTCGATCATGCCGAGCACCCGCGAGGGGGCCCCACCGTGCAGCGGGCCGGACATCGCACCGATGGCGCCGGAGAACGCCGCGGCCACGTCGGCGCCGGTCGAGGTGATCACACGGGCGGTGAAGGTCGAGGCGTTCATGCCGTGCTCGGCCGCGGAGGACCAGTAGGCGTCGATGGCCTTGACGTGGTCGGGGTCGGCCTCGCCCTTCCAGCGGGTCAGGAACTTCTCCGCCAGCGTGCTGCCCTTGTCGACCTCGTGCTGGGGCACGATCGGCTTGCCGATGCCGCGGGCGGCCTGGCCGGCGTAGGAGAGCACCATGACCGCGATCCGCGCGAGGTCCTCGCGCGCCTGCTCGTCGGAGATGTCGTAGGTGTGGCGCATGCCCAGCTGCGGCCCGAGCATCGCCACGCCGGCCTGCACGTCGGCGCGCACGTCGCCGGTGTGGATCGGGATGTTGTACGGCTCCGCGGGCGGCAGGCCCGGGTCGTACGCCCCGTCGATGAGGAGGCCCCAGACCTTCTCGAAGGGGACCCGGCCGACCAGGTCCTCGATGTCGACGCCGCGGTAGCGCAGCGACGAGCCCTCCTTGTCGGGCTCGGCGATCTCGCTCTCGAAGGCGACGACGCCTTCCAGGCCGTGGTGGACCTCGGTCATGGGTTCTCCTGTCGTCTCGACGCGAGCCGTACGGGTGGTCGGTCGCGTCCTCGTCGAACTGGTCGGTATCAGCGCTCCGGCGCATTCTGCCGTGCGCCGTCGAGCCCCGCAGCACCGGCCGCGATTCGTCCCCGCCACGTCTCGCGAGGGATCACCGGGCCCACTAGCCTGGCGCCGTGCCCGACTACGAGGACCTGCGCGTCAGCTATTCACGTGACGAGCTCGACGAGACCTCCGCGCCGGCGGCCCCCTGGGAGCTGTTCGACCGCTGGTTCGACGCCGCGCAGGGCGCAGGGCTCCCCGAGCCCAACGCGATGACGCTCGCCACCGTCGACGGGCGCGGCCGGCCCCACGTGCGCACGGTGCTGCTGAAGGGGATGGAGCAGGTCGGCCCGTCCGATCGCGCACCGGTCTTCTACAGCAACCGTCGCTCCGACAAGGGCAGCCAGCTCGCAGGCAACCCGGCGTGCGCGCTCCTGTTCACCTGGCTGCAGCTCGAGCGGCAGGTGCGCCTCGAGGGCACGGTGACCGAGCTGTCCGAGGAGCGCTCCGACGCGTACTTCGCGAGCCGGCCCCGCGGCTCCCAGCTCGGTGCGTGGGCCTCACCGCAGTCTCAGGTGGTGATGGGTCGTGAGGACCTCGAGCGCCGCTACGCCGCGGTCGAGCAGCGGTACGCAGGCCAACCCGTGCCGCGTCCGGCCTACTGGGGCGGGTGGCGGGTCGACGTCGCCTGCATCGAGTTCTGGCAGGGCCGTGGCAGCCGGATGCACGACCGGCTGCGCTACCGCCACGAGGCGGACGGGTGGCACCGGGAGCGCCTCGGGCCGTGACGCGGTGATCTGGACCGCGGCACGATTCTCCGCCGCCGGGTGCGGGCACACCTCCAGGTGAATCCCCAGGAGGCTCCATGGCAGACGACCTGCACCCCGACACCCCGACCGTCACGATCCGCCCGCGGTGGACCTGGGCGGGTGTCGCGCTGCTCGCGCTGGGAGTCGGCCTGCTCGGTGCCGCCGCCATCTCCTTGCTGTGGCCGCTCGCGATCGCGGGTGCGGTGCTGGTCGTGCTGGGCGCCGGTGCGGCCTACCGGGGCAACCTCTACCGCGACGCCCGCATGCACCAGTCGCCGCGACAGGTGGCCTCGGAGATCGACGACAACCAGGCCGTCGAGGTCGTCGATCCCGACGCCCGTGTGGTGGACCCGGAGGTCCGCGCCATCGCGAGGGAGGCCCACGAGACCAAGCGTGCGGCCCTCGGCGCCGAGCGCGGACCGCTGGAGGTCGCCCCGCTGGGCATCGGTCTGCTCCTCGCGGTCGCCCTCTGGCTCGCGATCACGCAGGGCCTGGTGCCCTTCACCGAGGAGGGTCGCGACACCCGCAACCTCGACATCGCCGTCGCCATCCCGTTGGCGCTCGCCGCCTTCGGTCTGCGCAACAGCTTCGGCAGGCTGCCCGCGTACGTGGTGGTGCTGGCGTGCGGGGTCGCCCTCGTCGCGCTGGCGATCTTCTCCGACCATGCGGCGGAGTGGACGATGTACAGCCAGCTGATCAGCGGCATCCTGGTGTTCGTCGGCGCGGCGTTGGCGATCGGTCGCAACGGGATCGCAACCTTGGGCCGGTGAGTCGAGCCTGTGGAGATCGACGCGTCCGAGGTTAGGTTGAGGGTCCGCGTCCGTCGTCGAGAGGATCCACCGTGTCCGAGAAGGACCCCGCCCTGCGGTCGCTCGAGCACGAGGTGACGCGTCTGGCACGCCGGTTGCGCCGCGTCGCGACCGAGCGGGCCCGCCTGCTCGACCCGGCCGTGCAGCCGACGGGGTGGTCGATCCTGGTCACGCTCTACCGCCAGGGTGCACAGCGTCAGAGCGAGCTGTGCGACGAGCTGCGGCTCGACAAGGGTGCGGTCAGCCGGCAGATCACGGCTCTCGCCGAGCTGGGCCTGGTCGAGCGTACGCCCGATCCCGACGACCGCCGCGCCTCGACCGTGACGCTGAGCGACGACGCCACGTTGCGCATCAAGCGCATCGAGTCCGACGCCCGTCGGTGGTACGACGGCCACTTCGACGACTGGTCCGCCGAGGAGATCGAACGGGTCGCGGAGGACCTCGCCCGCTACAACGAGGTCTTCGAGCACGAGGTCTGAGCAGGCCCGCGTACGCCGGACCCGCTCAGAGCCTGCCGCTCGCGGGGCTCAGCGGCGCAGCCACACGACGGTGTCCGCGGGGAGCATGCCGTCGTCGAGGGGGCCGCTGGACAGCAGCACGTCGCCATCCGGCAGGTCGACCGCGTCCGTGCCGGTGTTGAGGAGCACGTGCACGTCGCCTCGGGTGAAGGACAGCACCGCGGTGCCCTGCTCGGTGGGGTCGTCCAGCTCCACGCTGGTGTCGAGGTCGAGCTGCTCACGGCGTACGCGCAGGGCCTCGCGGTAGAACTCCAGCGTCGAGTCCTTCTCACCGGTCTGCGCCTCGACGCTCATGCTGTCCCAGTCCGTCGGCTGGGGGAGCCACGGCTGCCCCTCGCCCGGGCCGAACCCGAAGGGCGGCTCGGCGCCGGACCAGGGGATCGGCACCCGGCAGCCGTCGCGGCCCTCGTTCTGGCCACGGTGGAAGGCGGGGTCCTCGCGGTCCTCCTTCGGCACCACGACCTCCTCCAGGCCGAGCTCCTCGCCCTGGTAGAGGTAGGTCGAGCCGGGCAGCGCGAGGATCGTCGCGGTCAGTGCGCGTGCTCGGGCGAGGCCCTCGGACCCGGCGCCGAAACGCGTCGGGTGGCGTACGACGTCGTGGTTGGACAGCACCCAGGTCGGCGCCGCGCCCACGGGCTCGACGGCCCGGTAGGTCTCCTCGATGATGCGGCGGAACTCCCCGGCGCCCCAGGTGCCGCCGAGGAAGTGGAAGTTGAAGGCCTGGTGGTACTCGTCGGGGCGCACGTACAGCGCGAGCCGCTCGGCGTCGGGCGCCCAGGCCTCGGCGACCATCATGCGGTCGTCGTACTCGTCGAGCACGGCCCGCCAGCGGCGCCAGATCTGGTGCACGCCGTCCTGGTCCCAGAACGGGCCCTTGTTGACGCCCTCGATCATGTACTGCCGCTCCTGCTCGTCGGTCGAGGGCAGTCCCTCGGCCTTGACGAGACCGTGCGCCACGTCGACGCGGAAGCCGTCGACGCCGCGGTCGAGCCAGAAGCGCAGCACCGAGTCGAACTCGTCGCCGACCTCGGGGTGGGTCCAGTCGAGGTCGGGCTGGGAGGTGTCGAAGATGTGGAGATACCACTGTCCGTCCTCCACCCGGGTCCAGGCGTCGCCGCCGAAGACCGACTGCCAGTTGTTCGGCGGCTGGGAGCCGTCCTCGCCGAGGCCGTCGCGGAAGATGTAGCGCGCGCGCTCGGGCGACCCGGGGCCGGCCTCGAGGGCGGCCTGGAACCAGACGTGGTCGGAGGAGGTGTGGTTCGGCACCACGTCGACGATGACCTTGAGGCCGAGCTCGTGGGCGCGCTCGCGCAGCGCGTCGAAGTCCTCGAGCGACCCGAAACGCGGGTCGACGTCGCGGTAGTCGGCGACGTCGTAGCCGTGGTCGTGCTGCGGCGAGGTGTAGAACGGCGTGATCCACAGGGCGTCGACACCCAGCTCGGCGAGGTGCCCCAGGCGCGAGGTGATGCCCGGCAGGTCGCCCAGGCCGTCGCCGTCGGCGTCGGCGAACGAGCGCACGTACACCTGGTAGATGACGGCGTCGCGCCACCAGGGGGCGGTGCCGGGGGCGGTCCGGGGCGTACGCGTCGCAGCGCTGGAGTCGGTCATCCCCTCATGATGCCAGCAATGTTGGATCGATCAAAAAGCGCCGGTGCCCCTCAGGTGAACTGCTCCGGGTCGACCACGATCCAGGTCTGCTCGGCGGCACCGAGGAGCTCCCCGGCCGCGTCGTAGAGGCTCGTGGCCGTCTGGATGCGTCGGCCCGAGCGACCTCGCTCCTCGGCGACGACGACGTGACGGTCGCCGATGCGCGGCAGTCGCAGCACCTGTGCGGTCATCTCGCCGAGCACGATGGGCTGCTCCTCGATGTGCGCGGCCCAGCCGCCCGCGCAGTCCAGAGCCGTCCACGTCGTCGCGAGCGAGACCTCCGCGCCGTCCTCGCCCGGCTCGGCGTCCTCGGGGTCGGCGCCGTGGCGCGGCAGCTCGTCGGTGGCGATCCAGGCCGCGGCCACCCGCGGGCGCCCCTCGACGGCGGGTGGGACCTCGCCGGGGGAGATGTGGAGGCCCTTGTCCGATCCCGTGCCGCAGCCGAAGCAGCCGGCGAACGGGTGCTGCAGCAGACCCTTGAACCGCGACTCGGCGCGTCCGGCGGCCTTGAGCGCGACGGGCGCCACGGGCTCGGGACGTCGCTCGTCCTCGCGGCGGGCGCGGGCGACCAGGCCGTCGGGCTCGCAGAGCTGGACCCCCTCGTCGTCGCGGACGACGTCGTGGTCGGTGTCCAGTCGCGGCGGGGCGTTCAGGCGGACCGTGTACGCGGCGCCGTCGACGCCGAAGGCGGCGTCGACGAGCGAGCCGGCGACGAACCCGCCGTTGGCGGAGCGCGGCGGACCCTGGAACCGAGCGGCGAACCTCAGAGCAGACATGACCTCGGTGTACCCCGGTCCCCCCGGTGGGCACGCGGGTCCTGCGTGACCAATCCCACCCCTGCGGGGGGTGCGTCCAGCGGTCCTGCTCTCAGCCGTCCTTCATGGCCGAGAGCCGGTCCAGGGCCTCCTGGCGCTCGGCCTTGTGGTCCAGGATCGGCTCGGGGTAGTCGTCGGTGCCGTACTCGGGGATCCAGCGGCGTCGGTAGACCTCGTCCGGGTCGTACTTCTCGCCCTGGGTGTCGGGGTTGAAGATCCGGAAGAACGGCTGCGCGTCGGTGCCGGAGCCCGCCGCCCACTGCCAGTTCATGAAGTTGCTCGACAGGTCCCCGTCGACGAGGTGGTCGTAGAAGAACTTCGCGCCCACCCGCCAGTCGACGTGCAGGTCCTTGACCAGGAAGCTGGCACAGAGCATGCGGACCCGGTTGTGCATCGTGCCGGTCGCGAGCAGCTCGCGCATCCCCGCGTCGACCATCGGGAAGCCCGTACGCCCCTCCTTCCACGCCTGGACCTTCTCGCCGGGGTCGTCCCACTCCATCCGTTCGAACTCGGTGCGCCACGACTCGCGGACGACCCGCGGCTCGCGCCACATGACGTCGGCGTAGAACTCGCGCCACCCGATCTCGGAGCGGAAGGAGGCGGCGTGCTTGCCGTGCATGCCCTTGAGGTCGGTGAGCAGCGTGCGCGGGTGGATCTCCCCCCAGCGAAGGTGCGGGCTGAGCCCGGAGGTGCCGTTGCGGTCCATGCGGTCGCGGTCGTCGTCGTACCCCTCGAGCCGGTCCAGGAAGTCCCGCCACCGACGTCGGGCGGCCTCCTCGCCCACCTCGTCGAGGTCGAGCTCGGGCGGCACGTCGTCGCAGGTCGGGAAGTCCTCGGAGTCGACCTCGAGCCACGTCTGCCGCGTCCCGATCCGGGGGAAGGCGTCCTCGTAGCCGTGCTGGGCCCAGGCCCGGCCGAACGGGCTGTAGACCTGGTAGCCGGTGCCCTGCTTGGTCAGGATCGTGCCCGGGTCGATGGCGTACGGCGAGCCGGTCGCCTCGAGGGTGACCTCGTCCTCGGCGAGGGTGTTGCGCACGTGCTCGTCGCGCTTCATCCCGTACGGCGCGAAGTCCTCGGCGATGTGCACCGAGGTGGCACCGGTCTCACGCGCCAGGTCGGTCAGCACGTCGGCGGGCTTGCCGCGGCGTACGACGAGGTGGCCGTTCAAGGACTCGTCCAGCTTGCGCAGGCTCTCGCACATCCACGCCCGACGCGCTGGTCCAGCGGGGTTCCACAGCGCGTCGTCCCAGATGAAGAGGGGGAGCACGCCGTCCCCGCTCGCGGCGTCGGAGGCGGCCAGCAGTGCCGGGTTGTCGTGGAGCCGCAGGTCACGGCGGAACCACATGATCGCGGGGGCACCGGAGGAGGAGTCGGCCATGGGGGACTGGTGCCCGGGGCGCCGGGTGGGCACACGCGGCCTGCGCCGTCGGGTGGGTCCGCGGACGTCCGTGGGGGAGGATGCAGGGGTGAGCGACCTGATCGACACCACCGAGATGTACCTGCGCACCATCTACGAGCTCGTGGAGGAGGACGTGCTGCCCCTCCGTGCCCGCATCGCCGAGCGGCTGCACCAGTCCGGGCCCACGGTCAGCCAGACCGTCGCGCGCATGGAGCGCGACGGTCTCCTCACCGTCGAGGGCGACCGGCACCTGGAGCTGACCGACACCGGTCAGGCCCTGGCCGTGCGGGTGATGCGCAAGCACCGGTTGGCCGAGTGCATGCTCATCGACGTCATCGGGCTGCAGTGGGACCAGGTGCACGCCGAGGCGTGCCGCTGGGAGCACGTGATGAGCGAGGCCGTGGAGCGGCGCCTCCTGGAGATCCTCGACCACCCGACGACCTCGCCGTACGGCAACCCGATCCCCGGCCTGGACGAGCTGGGGGAGACCGCCGCCGCCGAGGGCGTGGGCGAGGCGCGGCCGCTGCCCGAGGTGGCCGGCGCGGAGCCGATCTCGGTGCTCGTGCGCCGCATCGGCGAGGAGCTGCAGAAGGACGAGCAGGTGATGCGCGTGCTGCAGCGCGTGGGCGCCGTGCCCGACACGGTCGTGACGGTGTCCTCGGCCCCGGGCGGGGTGCTCGTCGGCTCGGGCGGGGAGACCGCTGAGGTGGACGAGGACGCGGCCGCGCACCTGTTCGTGAGTCCGGTCTAGGACACCCGGGCGCGTTCGACCGTACGCACGAGGTCGCCCAGGAACTCGCTCGTGCCGGCCTCGACGACGAGGTCGGCCAGGTCGTCGCCGCGCGTCGTCCCGCGGTTGACGATGACGACGGGCGTGCCCTGCTTGGCGGCCTGCCGGACGAAGCGGAACCCGCTCATCACCGTCAGGCTCGAGCCGGCGACGAGCAGGGCCTGCGTACGCTCCACCGCCTCGATGACACGCTGCACCCTCGGCCTGGGCACGTTCTCGCCGAAGAACACCACGTCGGGCTTGAGCCGTCCGCCGCAGACCAGGCAGGGCGGCACCGCGAAGCCACGGGTGTCGTCCAGCTCGACGTCGCCGTCGGGGTTGACGGGCCGGTCGGCGTGACGGACGGCCCACGTGGGGTTGGCGGCGTCCATCCGGGCCTGCATCTCGGTGCGGCGGCTGAGCGCGCCGCAGTCGAGGCAGACGACCTCGGAGATGCGACCGTGCAGGGCGAGGGTGTCGGCGCCCGCCCGCTCGTGCAGGCCATCGACGTTCTGGGTGACCAGCAGGTCGACCGCGTCGAGCTCCTGAAGACGTGCGGCGGCCTCGTGGCCGGCGTTGGGGTCGGCGTAGCCCATGCGCCCCCACCCCAGGAAGCCGCGGGCCCAGTAGCGCTGGTGGGCCTCCGTGCTGCCGAGGAGCTGCTGGAACGTCATGGGCTGCCGGGGTGGCCGGCCCGGTCCGCGATAGTCGGGGATGCCGGAGTCCGTCGAGAGACCCGCACCGGTGAGCAGCACGAAGCGGCGGCTGCTCAGCAGCTCGAGCGCGGCCTCCCGCGTCGCGCTCGCCGTGGGGTCAGCGGCCATACCGCACGGCCGCACGGGCGCGGGCCTTCGCGGCCTCGACCTCGCGGTCCTTGGGAGGTGCCGGTGTCACCAGCTGCTCGAGCAGCTCGTCGGTGAGGCGGGCGATGCCGGCGACGGCCGCGTCGAAGGCGGCCTGGTTGGCCTGCGACGGCTTCGTGGACCCGCTGATCTTGCGCACGTACTGCAGCGCAGCCGCCTCGATCTCCTCGGCGGTGGCGGGCGGCTCGAAGTTGTGGAGGGTGCGGATGTTGCGGCACATGACCTCAGCGTACGGATCTCAGCCGTACCGCTCCTTGTGCTCGGCCTTGGCCTCGGCGTACCAGGGGTCGGCCTCGGCCGTCTCCCAGGCCTCCTTGAAGATGCGGGCGGACTCGGCCTTCACCCGGTCCTCGGGACCGCGCGGCAGCTCCTCGCGACCGTGCGCGCCGGACTGACCACTCTTGTCCTCAGGCACGGGCCCGTCGTACTTCTTGCCGCCCGGGTGGTTCGCGTAGCGCCGGGCCCGGGTGTAGCCCATCTGCAGGTACTTGCGCGCCATGTCGGCGCCGACGACGTCGCGCTCGTCGACGTAGGCGCGGAACATCTCGCTGATCCGCCGCGCGGACTCGGTCGCCTTCTCCGGGTCGGCGAAGCGCCAGTGGGGCAGCAGCTCACTCTTGTACGGCTGCACCGTGAGCACCCCCATCTCGCCGCGGTCGACCCGGTAGTCCTCCGGGTGCGCGCGGTAGTCGTGCTCGGGATCGGCCTTCCACATGGCCCCCCACTGCCCGAACCCCCCGAGCGTGAAGCCGAGGCGAGCAGTTGCGTGGGTGTCTGCGCGCGCTGGGACGCGTCGTGGCACCCACGCAGCCTCGTTCAGGCGCCGGCGCGAGGGACACCGAGAGCGATCAGGTCGGCTGCGACCACGTCGGGCTCGTCGCGCAGCTCGCGAGCGCTGCAGTCGACGATGACGACGCTCGGGCTCGTGAGTCGACGACGGCGACGCAGGTCGTCCTCCCACTGGCCGACGGCCATGTGGTGAGCGCCGTCGACCTCGAGAATGAGCGTGCGTCCGTCGGACAACCGCCACTCGCAGTCCGTCCAGCGGCGAGTGCCATCGCTGTCGACGCGGGCCACCTGCCGGACGGGCCTGGCGATGCGGTGGTCGTCGCACATCCGCGTCACGTCGACCTCGGCGAGAGACTGCGCCCCGCCGTCCAGCTCCAGCAGCAGCCGCCGCATCAACGGCGCTCGGCGCGTGCGACCGAGGTCAGTCAGCGTCTCCGCGAGTCGGACCACCGTGGTGAGTCTCTGCTGCACCACGGCAGCGAGGAGACCCTGGGCTTCCCGCTCGGAAGGGCACGAGGAGGCATGCAGCAGCGCGGCCGGCTCGACGCGCAGCCTCGGAGGGCCCCCACGGGCGGTCGTCCAGCATGCGAGGTCCCGACGCGTGCGCACGTGCTCCACTCCGTCGACCGACGCGGGCAGATGAGCATCGACAGGCACGAGCACTGTGACGTGAGCACGTTCCCAACTGCGGAGTCCAGCGGCGCTCAGGGCATGGATGCCGCCCACGACACCCTCTGTCGAGGGCGTCAGCACCCCGACCCACGCGAGCTGCTCGACTGTCAGCGGACCGGTGAAGCAGGACACGACCGTCGGCGACCGTTCCGCCCATCGACCCCCGGCGACCTGGTTGCGTACCCGGTCGCTGTCGATTCCCAGGGCCCGCAGCTGTCGGCGCGCGAGGATGCCCGCCTGCGCCTGCGCCAGTCCGTGCCACTGCATCGACACAGGATGCAGCGGAAGCGTCGTCTCCTCGGGTCGTCATCCACAGCCTCCTCAGCCCGAGCGCTGCGTGGGAGCCAGGACGCGGCGGAGCGCGTCGAGGCTCCCACGCGAGGTCTGGTCAGCCCGAGAGACCGAGCAGTCTCACGCCGTCCAGGGTCACCAGGGCGACGCGGCCGTCGCCGAGGGGGAGGGTGCGGGCGGCGTAGGAGTCGTACGGGCGCAGCTGTGCCGCCTCGCTCAGGGTCACCGATCCGGCGTCGTCGACGTCGATGCGGGTGACGTACGCGGTGGGGCGCCGCGACCCGTACTCGTCGCTGACGACGAACCCGGTCGAGGAGTCCGGCAGCCAGGTGAACGCCCGGGGGTCGGGGTTGAAGGAGGTGTTCCGCTGCAGCGTGGTGAAGTCCAGCTCGGTCGGCGAGCCGAGGTCGGAGACGTCGAAGACCGAGGCCTTCGCCGCCGTGGCGCGCACGAACGCCCGCTCGCCCTGTCCGACCACGCGCGTGGCGGTGCCGAGTCCCAGCAGCCGGTCCTCGCCGATCGGGTGCAGGTAGGAGGAGAAGCCGGGGATCTTCAGCTCGCCGAGCGTCTCGGGCTGCCCGGTCGAGACGTCGACGGTGTAGAGCGGGTCTGTCTGCACGAAGGTCACGACGATCGCGAGGTCGTCGAACCAGCGCACCGACTTGATCTCCTCGCCGATGCCGAGCCCGTCGGCGCGGCCCGTCTCGACGAGCCGGTCGCCCTCGGGTGCGAAGGAGATGACCGCGTTCTCCTCGGGCATCCAGCTGTCGTAGCCGATGCCGGCGGCGACGCGGATCCGGTCGTCGTGGGCGTCGATCGACCACCGGTCCTTCAGCCCGCCCTCGAAGCTGCCGGAGGCCCGCCAGACGGCGTCGAGGCCGTCGAGGTCGAAGACGTGCAGCGACGTCTCGGGTCCCTCGGCGGCGTCCGCGCCCTCGCGCCGCAGCTCGACACCCCACGTCCATCCCCACCGCGAGGTGGCGACGACGAGCTGGTCGGTCGAGGAGTACGCCAGGTCGCCCGAGGCGACCAGCGCGGTGGCGGACCGCGAGGCCGCCGGGTCCGAGGCCGTGCCGTCGAGGCCGATCACCGACAGCGTGCCGTAGCCCGAGCCGTCGGCGGGCCGCAGCACCTCGTCGCAGTCCGTCAGCTGCTCGCCGTCGCCGACCGAGGGGAGCCACGCCTCCAGCGGCGCCTCGCGGACCAGGCGACGGTTCTCCCGGCGCGCCTCGGCCGCCGTCAGTCGCTCGGGTCCGTCGCCGGACCGCGTACGCATCACCGGCGAGACGAAGTCGATGTCGGGGGAGGAGTCCGAGGTCACGAGGCGCACCACGTCGTCGTACTGCCGGGCGGAGACCAGGCTGCCGTCGTACTGGGTGTCGGAGGTGACCTGCGGCGCCGAGCGGTCGGAGACGTCGATGGTGACCACGCGCGTCCGGGCGTCGCCGACCGGCCCGATCATGAGCGAGTCGGCGACGACCGAGCGGCCCAGCGAGGCGATCGGGTAGTCCGAGCCGCCCTGGGTGATGACGTGGACGGTGTCGTCGACGAGCAGCAGCTCGGCGCCGGACACGCCGCGGGGCAGCGCGAACCGGGCGACCTGCTCGGGTGCGTCCCCGGTGACGTCGGTGACCACGAGCGCCTGCTCGACCACCTGGTAGACGTACGCCGCGTCGGTCTTGGCCACGTCAGGCTCGTCGACCCCGGCCTCCTGCACGTTGGTGCCGGTCTCGCCGCTGCCGACCGCGTCGGAGACCGCGGCGGCGTCGCGGGCGACCGATCCGCCGACGCTGCTCTGCGCGACGGCGTCCAGCGCATAGACCGGCCCACCCCCCAGCCCGTACGCGGTGACCTCGGGCAGCGCCTGCTCGACGTAGTACTGCCGCAGGGCCTCGCACGAGTCGAACGCGACCAGCCCCGGCGCCGCTGCGGCCGGGGCGGGCTTGCCGACGCCGCCGGTCGGGACCCCGTCGGGCACGACGCCGAGGGCCAGCGCGCCAGCCAGGCCGACGACGCCCGCGGCGGTCACTCCCACCCGGGTCCTGGTGCTGAATCGTCGAGCCACGACTGCTCCTCATCTCGGCCGGCGCCGCCCGGGCGCCGGTGACCAGTGTCTCGGGGATGGGACGCAGCCGCATGGCATCCGGTTCCCCGGGAAGGACACGGATGCGCAACGACCCGAGCCACCACCCCCGCAGGAGCCCGCCGTGCCCGACCGCGCCCACCCCGACCGCGACTACGACGTCGTCCTCTTCGGAGCGACCGGCTTCACCGGACAGCTCACCGCCGCCTACCTGGCCGACCACGCCCCCGAGGGCTTCCGGTGGGCGCTCGCCGGCCGCTCGAAGGAGAAGCTCGAGAAGGTACGCGCCACGCTGGCCGAGAAGCACGAGCTGGCAGCCGAGCTGGACCTGCTCGTCGCGGACGTGACCGACCCGGCCTCGCTGCGCCGCGTCGCCGAGTCCACCGGGTCCGTCGTGACGACCGTCGGGCCCTACCTCGAGCTCGGCGAGCCGCTGGTGAAGGCGTGCGCGGAGGCCGGCACCGACTACCTCGACATCACCGGCGAGCCGGAGTTCGTCGACCGGATGTACCTCGAGCACCACGACAAGGCCGTCGAGACCGGCGCCCGCCTCGTGCACGCCTGCGGCTTCGACTCGATCCCGCACGACCTCGGAGCCCTGCACAACGTGCTGCAGCTGCCCGACGACGAGCCCGTCACGATGCGGGGCGTCGTCCGCGCCCAGGGCACCTTCTCCGGCGGCACCTTCGCCTCGGCACTCACCGCGATGTCGCGGGCGCGCCAGATGCAGGAGGTCTCGCGACGACGTCGGTCCAAGGAGCCCGCGCCGGCGGGCGGCCGCCGCTCGCGGCCCAAGGGCACCAAGCCGCGGCGCGACTCCGTGCTCGACCTCTACCTGCTGCCGATGCCGACGCTGGACCCGCTGGTCGTCGCACGCTCAGGTCGCGCCATGCCGGTCTACGGGCCGGACTTCACCTACAGCCACTACGCCGGCATCGAGCGCCTGCCCGTCGCGGTCGGGGGTGCGCTCGGCGTCACCGGTCTGGCCGCCGCGGCGCAGCTCGGCCCGCTGCGCAAGTTCCTCATCAAGCGGGTGCCGCAAGGATCCGGCCCGTCCGCGGAGCGACGCGAGAAGAGCTGGTTCACCGTCGACTTCATCGGCGAGGCCGCCGATGGCACCACGGTCCACACCCAGGTCGCGGGCGGTGACCCCGGCTACGAGGAGACCTCGAAGATGCTGGCGGAGTCCGCTCTGTGCCTCGCCTTCGACCCGGTGCCCGAGACCTCCGGCCAGGTGACGACGGCCGAGGCGATGGGCCTGCAGCTGGTCGACCGGCTGGACAAGGCGGGCATCACCTTCAGCACGCTCTGAGGCCCTGTCCAGTCCAGGGATCCTCCACCCGGCGAGTCGCGGACGAACTCGCTGGAAGCGTGGGCCGGAAGAGGCGTCCGCGACTACGATCGGGACAGCCTGGTGACGCGTCCTCGCGCCGGTGCTCGGGTGAAGGGGAGGGGACTTCGTGCTGTCTCGCACGCGTACGCGCCGCGCCAGGGGATCCGCCCCGGTCGGCCTGCTCTCGGCCCTGGCGGTCTCGGGTCTGACGACCACTGTGCTGCTCGGCTCGACGGCGTCGCCCGACCCGGTGGCAGCACCCTCCCGCAGCGACGAACCGGCCCGATCCGTCGCGGCGGCGACCGCAGACCTGCCGACGTCCACGCGTACGACCCCCTCCCTGCGCGTCGTCACCGCCGCCGCGAGCGCCGCGATGCGCGACGTGCCCGTGCAGGAGGCCGTGCTCGTCGCCGGCACCGTCGGCGCCTCCCGCGTCGTCGTGCAGGCGGCGCCGACCCCCGCGGAGCGTCGCGTACGCGTCAAGGCGCCCTGGACCGCGTCCGCTGAGGGAGTCCACGGCGTCCCGACCACGGCGCTGGAGGCCTACCAACGGGCTGCGAGGGCTGTCGCCGGCAGCTGCACCATCCCCTGGACGCTGCTCGCCGGCATCGGTCGGGTGGAGACCGACCACGGCCGCTACGGCGGCTCGAGCCTCGGCACCGACGGCATCTCCCGTCCCCTGATCCGAGGCCTCCCGCTCAACGGCGTGGGCCCCGTCGCGGCGATCCGTGACTCCGACCGCGGGCAGCTCGACGGCGACAGGGTCTGGGACCGCGCCGTCGGCCCCATGCAGTTCATCCCCACGACCTGGGCGAGCTGGGCCTCCGACGGCGACGGGGACGGTGTCACCGACCCCGACGACATCGACGACGCGGCGCTCGCCGCCGCGCGCTACCTGTGCCGGTGGAGCTCGGGCCTCACCGAGCTGAGCAACCAGCAGGGCGCCGTCCGCACGTACAACAACGACGGCTACTACGTCGACCTCGTGCTGGCGTACGAGGTCGGCTACCGCACCGGGGTCTTCGACCTCCCGACGCCTCCGCCCTCAACCGAGGACGCCGAGCAGCTCGCACAGGAGCGCGCCGAGCGACGCGAGCGTCGTCGGGAGCAGCGTGAGCGCGAGGAGCGCCGGCAGCAGCGCGCCGAGGAGCGGGCGGCCCGGCAGGAGGCGCGGCAGGCCGAGCGCGACCGTCGGGAGGCCGAGAAGGACGCGGCCGGCGAGGGATCGACGCCCGACCAGCCGACTCCGTCGCCGACCAGGCCTCCGAAGCCGTCGCCGGAGCCCCCGAAGCCGACCCCGACGCCCACGCCCAAGCCGACACCGACGCCGAAGCCGACTCCCACGACGCCTCCGGCGTCCGAGGAGCCCACCACGCCGCTGGAGGGCACCGGCCTGGTCCCCTGATCGGGCCGGCAGCAGGCACGACAGCAGGCACGACAGCAGGCGCCCGGTCCGGAGACCGGGCGCCTGCTGCGTGTTCGGCGCCGGTGGAGGGTGCAGGCAGTCAGCGCCGCTCGATCGTCACCGCCAGGGTGCCGGCGTTGTCGGCGAAGTCGTCGTCGGCGATCGAGAACCGCAGCGGCCCGTCCTGCGAGGTCGTGGCCTCCAGCGTGTAGACGTGGTCGGCGTCGCAGCTGCCGCCGTCGCGGGGCGCCCAGGTGAGGATCTGCCCGTTGACCAGCAGGTCGCCGAGGGGCTGTCGGTTGCCGCCGACGTACCCGTCGACCCGGACGTCGCGCCACCGCCTGTCGTTCCAGGCGTTGGTGCACTCGGCGTCGGCGGTGATCCACTCGGCGCCGTCGCGCAGGCGGTAGGTGCCCTCGACGGTGATGCGGATCCGCGTCCCGGCCGCCCAGTCGCTCGACAGCGTCTCCGAGGGCGTCGCGGCGTCGACCAGCAGCGTCTCGCCCTGGGCGTCGGGTTCGGGGGCGTCGCGCGGACCCTCGTACGGCGCCACGGAGACCTGCACCCGACCGCGGTTGTCGGCGTAGGAGCCGGGGTCGTGGACGCGGACGTTCAACGGCATCGTGTCCTCGGCCCGCCACAGGAACGTGTACGTGTGCCCGGCGTCGCACTCGGCGCCGGAGGCGGCGCGGCCGCTGATGGTGGCCCGTCGCGGCACCATGCCGTCGCGGCTGAGCCGTCCGACGAGCACGTCGTAGGAGTCGATGTCGCTGCGGAAACGGTCCCGGGTCCAGGTGGCGTCGGACGTCGTCCGCGTGCACTCGGCGTCCGCGGCCACCCCGGTGCCGTCGAGCCACAGGCCCGACACGGTGACCTCGTAGTCGCGGCCGCCACGCAGTGCGACCCCTGAGCTGCGACCGGCGGCGGCCTTCGCGGGCACGGTCCACGAGGCGCGCTCGGCGACCTGGCCGAGGTCCACGACGTGCACGCTCATGCGGCCGGAGTTGTCGGTGTAGCTGGTCGGGTCCCAGACCGTGAAGGGAACCCGGCCGGTCCGTGGGGCGGTGTAGATCCAGCGGTAGGTGTGGGTGTCGCTGTCGCACTCCTGGCCGTTGTCGGCGTCGGCGTAGAGGTCACGGCCGTCCACGTAGAGGTCGAGGTGGTCGGCCTCGTACGCATCGGTCCGGATGGAGCGGCTGCGTCGCCAGTCCGAGGACGGCGCGACCGCGCACTCCGCGTCGGCGCGCGCGGCGGGGTCCTCGGCGTAGCTCCACGTGCCGGACACCTCGAGCAGGTAGTCGCGGCCGGCGACCATCGCGCCCTCGGTCAGCGTGCCGCGCCGGGCCCGGGAGGACACCTCGACGGTCTCCTCGGTCAGCGGTGCGGCCTGGAGGAGCGAGGGGTCCGGCTGGGGCTCGGGCAGACGACGCTCGGGGTCGCGGGTGGAGTCCGGTGAGGGGACGGGGTAGGAGTGGTCGCCCGTGCCCGGCGTCGTGTCGCCGCCACCCCCGCCCACGGGCGTCGGGTCCGTGACGGTGCCGCCGAGCGGGAACCGGGTCCGGTTCCAGAACGACGTCTTGCCGCGCGCCCCGGTCCACGACAGCGAGAAGTGCACGTGGTCGCGGTGGGCGCTGGAGCCGGTGTACGGCCGCCAGCCCTCCGAGGCGCGGTAGGCGCTCCAGATGCGCCGGTTCCAGATCATGTACTGGATGCCGAGGCGGCGCGCGTTGGCCCAGTGGTTGCCGTGCCGGTCGGTCTTGAGCAGCCAGCCCATCAGCTTGGCGACCTGCTTGCGCTCGGTGGCGTCGTAGTAGTCCATGCCCCAGTCGAAGGCGCGGCCCTCCTTGTGCTCGGAGGTGCCCCCGACGTTGCAGGCGCGCACGATGCCGAGGCTGGAGGAGCGCGGGTAGGTGCGCAGCAGCAGGTTGGCGAACGCCGTCGTCCCGCGCTTGGCAGTGGGGGAGCAGGTGGTCTGCCCGACGTACGAGGCGAGCCCCTCGATGCGCGGCCCGAACGCGAATCCGGCCTTGGGGACCAGCGCCGCGGCCGCGGGCAGGCAGATGAGCAGCACCACGAGCGTGGCGGCGGCGACCCGACGGCGCTGCTCACCGTGGGCGGACAGGCGTGCGGGCATGCGGGTGGACGGCTCGGAGATCATGGTGCGGACCCTCGGTGTGCTCTCGGTCTGGTCGACCCACCACCGGGCTCGGGAGGGTCGAGGGCGCCGGCGCGCCGACGACCGAGTCATCGTGAATAACGATTCCGTGACGGCGGACCGGATCGTCCGAGATATGACCGAGAGGTCTAGAGCGCTGGTGCAGCGCTCGTGGTGTCTCAGACGGCGCGAGGGGCGTACATGATCACGGCGACACCGACCAGGCAGATGACGGCCCCGGTGACGTCGTAGCGGTCGGGCTCGAAGCCGTCCAGCACCATGCCCCACACGAGCGAGCCGGCGACGAAGACGCCTCCGTACGCCGCGAGGATCCGTCCGAAGTTCGCGTCCGGCTGCAGCGTCGCCACGAAGCCGTAGAGGCCGAGCGCCACGACGCCGAGGCCGATCCAGAGCCATCCCCGGTGCTCGCGCACGCCCTGCCAGACCAGCCACGCACCACCGATCTCGGCGAGCGCGGCGAGCACGAAGAGGGCGATCGAGCGCACGACGTCCATGGGGTCATGATGCCGACGCGACGCCTGGCCGTGCCGAGCGGTGCATGCCCCGCGCCTCGTCGTGGTGCCCCAGGCAGGAGTCGAACCTGCGACCTTTCGCTTAGGAGGCGGCTGCTCTATCCGCTGAGCTACTGGGGCCCTGTGCTGCGTCGCCGCTCATCCTGTCAGGTCTCGACTTCGTCCAGATCGGGGCGTCGCGCGTCGAAGAGGCGCCGGAATGTGCGCTTGTTGGCATCATGGGTCCGTTGTGCCGTCTGGTGCGACGCCCCGATCCCTGCAGAGGAGCCCTGGTGAGCCGACGCGCTGCTCCCAGCGTCCCCGCATCGTCCTCGCCCCGTCGCCGCTCGCGCCTGAAGATCACGGCAGCCGTCCTGGCGGCGCTCGCGGTGGTCGTCGTGGGCGGCCTGGTCGTGGTCTACGAGAAGCTCGACGGCAACCTGAACGTCACCGACGTCGCCGGCCAGCTGCGCGACCGTCCCGAGCAGTCCCCGCTGCCGACGGGGGAGGACGGTGAGGAGCCGACCGCGCCGGTGAACATCCTGGTGATCGGCTCGGACACGCGTGCGGGCGAGGGCAACGGCATCGACGACCAGAACCCGGGGCAGCGCTCCGACACCAACATCCTGCTGCACCTCTCCGGCGACCGGTCCTTCGCGTACGGCGTGAGCATCGCCCGCGACACCGTCGTCGAGCGTCCTGACTGCTACACCGACACCGGCGAGGTCATCCCGGGCGGGCTCGACATGTGGAACGCGGCGTACGAGGAGGGAGGGGCCGCCTGTCTCATCCAGCAGACCGAGCAGCTGACCGGCGTCCGCATCGACGACTTCGTGGAGATCGACTTCAACGGCTTCCGCGAGATGGTCGACGCCCTCGGGGGAGTGACGGTGTGCGTGCCGGAGGAGGTCAACGACACGACCGGCAACATCTACCTGCCCGCAGGCACCTACGAGGTCGAGGGTCAGCAGGCGCTGGACTACGTCCGCGTCCGCTACTCCGTCGGCAACGGCAGCGACGTGGGCCGCATGAAGCGGCAGCAGGCCTTCATGGCCACCATGGTCAACGAGGCCACCTCGGCGGGCACGCTGGCGAACCCCGTCAAGCTCTACAACTTCCTCGACGCCGCGACGGAGTCCCTCACCATCAGTTCCGGGCTCGGGTCCCTGGCCGATCTCGTCGGCCTCGCCCGACAGGTCAACGGCATCGGCCTGGACCGGGTGCAGTTCACCTCGGTGCCGATCCGTCAGTACGAGCCCGACCCGAATCGCCTGGAGTGGAAGCCTCGAGCCGCCGAGCGGCTGTGGGAGCTCATCCGCACCGACCAGCCGCTGTCCGGTGGCCTCACCAAGGACGTGGTGACCGCCGCGGAGGGGGTCCCGGGCTCCGAGCCCAGCGACTCGCCGTCGGCGACCGCGAGCGCATCGGCCATCCCGGACCCCGAGGAGTCGGCGAAGGCTGCGGCGGAGGCCGAGCGCCGGCTCGCGAACGGACTCTGCGCCTGAGGCTGCCAGGTCGTCCCTGACTCCCACGGGGGCTCGCCACGCCCGGCACGCCGCGGCTCCTGGCAACGGACTCGGCTTATCGTGATGTTTTCGTTATGATGAGCGCACATCGAGGTCAGTGAGGTGACGATGCGCGTCGCAGTGGTCCGCAGCGCTCGCAGCGCGCGTGCCGTTCTCGTGGACTCCGTGCTCACCGCGCTCGACCGGGCGGGTCACGTCCCGGTCGAGGTTCCGGTCACCACGGGAGCGACCGTCGATCTGGGCTGCTACGACGCCGTGCTGCTGCTCAGCCCCGCCCACCCCTCGCTGCGGGCCCGCCCGGGCGCCTGGCGCGCATGGGACAGGTGGCACGCGACGACCGTGCCGTGGCTGACCTCGGTGGCCCGCGACGCGGGCGTGCGCCGGCTGGTGCTGCAGTCCAGCGCCCTGGTCTACGCCGACGGCGGTGGTGAGGAGGTCGACGAGCGGTCGTCGCTGGCCGTCACCGCGGCCACCGAGCCCTGGTGCGCGGCGGAGTCGGCCACGCACCGGTTCGTCGACGGCTGCCACACGGCCGTCGTGCTGCGTCTCGCACCGCTGCGCGACGACCCGTCGCAGATGGTGTGGCTGGAGGCCGCGGCCGAGCGGCCGGCGTCGTGCCTGCAGGTGTGGTGGCAGTCCACGACGACCGTGGCCGAGGCCGCGGACGCCATGGCGCGTGCCCTGCACTGCACCGGCGGCATCTTCAACGTGGGCAGCGCGGTCAGTGGTCCCGGCGCCAGCGAGGCCCACCGCCGGGCGGCCGACCGATTCGTGGCTCTCCCGTCGTGGGGTCATCTCCTGCCGTGGCGGGGGCGTACGCCCGAGCGGCTGGAGCCTTACACCCGCTCGGTGAGGCTGCAGCCGGACCGGTTCACGTTGGCGGCGGGTTGGGCGCCCGACGCGGCACGGCGTACGCGAGGGTGACGGTGCCCGATCGCGCCGAGCCCGACCGCGACGAGACCGCCGAGCCGGCCGGGTCGAGCCCGGAGCAGCGGAGTCGTCGCCGCGCGCGCCTCGCCGAGGTCTTCGGGGACGTGCTCCCCGAGCAGACCAGCGACGACGACAGCACGCACGACGGGGGCACCTCCGACGCGTGGCTGCGCCGGCAGGTGCCCCCGCACCACGGTTGATCGTCGACGCGATCCGGGCCGTGGCCCGGGCCGGGCGACTCAGGTGGTCGAGCCGCGCTGCTCCTTGAGCAGATCGCGGATCTCGGTCAGCAGCGCGACGTCCGCGGCCGGCGGCTCGGGCTCCTCGTCACCCTTGGCCCGACGCTCCTCGAGCTTGTTGTACGGCGTGATGACGAAGAAGTAGACGACGAACGCGATGATCAGGAACGTCACGAGCGCGGTCAGGAAGATGCCGATCGGCACGCCGGACCCCTCGATGACCTCGCCCGCGGCGTTGGTCTCGTCGAGGATCGTGAAGTTGTCGAAGTTCGGGGTGCCGCCGGTGACCTTGCCGATGAGACCGAGCAGCACGTTGGTGAAGGCCGTGACGACCGCACCGAACGCGGTGGCGATGATGACGGCGACGGCGAGCTCGACGAGGTTGCCGCGCATGATGAAGTCCTTGAAGCCCTTGAGCACCGGCGGACTCCTCTCGGGATGAGGCGGCCCGTCGGGCCGCACGGATAGGGACGACCGCACTTTAGGGTGAGAACGTGTAGAAGAGATAGCCCGCGGACGAGGCGCCGACGACGGCGTCGACCTGCGCGGCCGGCACGCCGAGCAGCACGAGCTCGCCGACCCTGCCCACGACGGGCAGGGTGCGGGCCACCGTGAGGGCCTCGCCCTGGCCGTCGGCGGCCACCAGGTCGACGACGTCACCGTCGCGCAGCAGCTGTGAGGCCTCGACGATCCTCACCGGCACGGTGGTCAGGCCGGGGGCGGTGCCGCGCTGCTCACCGCCCGCGAGACGGTGCAGTCCCACGGGCTCGCCCCGGCGTACGGGAACGGCCAGCGTGCGTCCCAGAAGACGGTCCGGCGTGGCCTCCGCCGAGGACGGCACGGACTCCGGCGTGAAGCCGCGCACCTCGAGGTCCTCGCGCGTCACGACGCTGCCGGCGGTGAGGTCGGCACGCGCCACGACCACGGGCGTCAGTGGCTGCTTCGTGCCCTGCGTCGCAGCGAGCGCGGTGACGACGGCCAGCAGCACCAGGAGCAGGGCCCATCGCCGCCGGTGCAGGATCAGCGCCCGGCGCACGCCCCACCATGCACGGCGGGCGCGAGGGAGGAGTGGGCCGGAGGCGGTGGGGGTCGCGGAGTTCACCCGCGGAGCGTAGGGCGGTGACGTGACCCGAGGGGCCCGTCATCCACAGGCTCCGATCAGGTCGCTGCCGAGACCTTGCTCGAGGCGGTGCCGGACGACGAGGACGACGAGGACCCCTTGGGCGACCCGCCCGTGCTGTCCGAGTTCGCGCCCGCGCTCGATCCTTTGGAGTCCGAGCCCGAGGAGCCCGAGCCCTTGGAGTCCGAGCCCGAGGAGTCCGAGCCCGAGGAGTCCGAGCCCGAGGACTCCGACCCCGTCGACTCGGAGGCCGACCCGCCCTTCGTGCCCTTCGCACCGTTGCGGCTGTCGGTCTTGTAGAAGCCGGAGCCCTTGAAGACGACGCCGACGGCGTTGTAGACCTTGCGCAGGCGCCCCTGGCACTCCGGGCACACGGTCAGCGAGTCCTCGGAGAAGCTCTGCACCTGCTCGAACGCGTGGTCGCACGCGGTGCAGGCGTACTGGTAGGTGGGCACGGGACCTCCTGGCTGGCTCGGCGGGGAGCGGTCTGGCACTCGACCCGGTCGAGTGCCAAGCATACGTGGCGTCGGGACGCGACGACGCACCGTGCCGGAGGATGGGCCCGTGACCGACAGTTCCGAGCCGACGCCACGTCAGGCGCCCCGCCGCTCCGCCGCGGAGCGATGGCGGGAGTGGCCGCAGTGGCTGCGGCGCGCCGTGACGCTCGCCGTGGTCGGTGTGCTGGTGCTGGCGGCGGCGGTGTGGGGAGGCGTGCGGACGGTGCGGGCCTCCCTGCCCCAGGTCGACGGTGAGGTCACCGTGGCGGGCCTGCGCTCGCCGGTGACCGTCGCTCGTGACGACGCGGGCATCGCCACGGTGCGGGCACGCACGACCTACGACCTCTTCGCCGCGCAGGGCTACGCGGCGGCGCAGGACCGCTTCTACGCGATGGACGTGGCCCGGCGGTACGCCTCCGGCACGCTCGCCGAGATCTACGGCGAGGAGGCCCTCGCCGGCGACAAGCTGGTGCGCACGCTGGGCTGGCAGCGCACCGCGGTCGAGGAGCTCTCCTTGCTGGACCCGGCCACGACCGCGGTCCTGGAGGCGTACGCGGACGGCGTGAACGCCTGGCTGCGCGGCCGGGAGGGGCGCGACCTGTCCCTGGAGTACGTGCTGCTCGAGAGCGACGGCCTCGCCGTGGCTCCCGAGCCGTGGGAGCCCGTGGACTCCCTGGCGGTGCTGAAGGCGTGGGCGTGGTCGATGAGCGGCGCAGCCGGCCGCGAGGTCGAGTCCGCCCTGCTGGCCCCCCGGCAGTCGCCGGCCGAGATCGCCGAGCTGTTCCCCGACCCCGAGCCCGTGCGCCACCCGCCGGTGGTGCAGGGCGGGGGCGTCGTCGACGGTGTGTTCGAGCCCGACGCGACGTCCTCGGGGTCCCGGGCGCCGCGACGCGCAGCGCCGGCGTGGGCCGTCGCCGGGTCGGCCACGACGACGGCCACCGCGACGGCCACCGCGACGGCCACGTCGGCCACGGGCGTACGGACCGTCGGTGATCTCGACCTCGGCCTCGAGGGGCCCGGGTCCGGTCGCGCGGTCTCGCCCGGCGGCACGGCCGTGGCCGTCAGCGGCGACCTGACCGCGACGGGGCGCCCGCTCCTGGTGGCCGACGTGATCGGGGCGATGAGCCTGCCCGGTCCGCTGGCACAGGTGTCCCTGGTGTGCGAGGAGGTCGGCACGGCGTGCCCGTACGAGGTCTCCGGCTTCGCGCTCACCGGCGTGCCCGGGGTGCTGGCGGGGCGTACGCCGGGGCTCGCCTGGGGCCTCTCGGCGATGCGCGCGGACGTCACCGACCTGTTCCTGGAGCGGGTGGGCGACCGCTCGTACGCCCGGGACGGGCTGGTGGTGCCCTTGCAGCGTCGCGACGAGGAGATCCTCGTCGCCGGGGCGGAGGAGCCGTTCGCCTTCACGGTGCGCAGCACCCGGCGCGGCCCCCTGGTCTCCGACGTGTCCGCCGAGCTGAGCACAGTCGCGGCCAACTCGGTCGACCTCGTCGAGGCGAGCGAGGGTCGAGGCCGTGACCGTGTCGCCGACAGCGCCGCGGACCTGCTGGCACTGGAGTCCGGCACCGGGTACGCGTTGTCGCTGCGGTGGGCCGGCGCCGAGCCCGGGCGCACGATGGACGGTCTGCTCGCCCTCGACCGCGCCCGCACCGGTGACGAGCTGCGGCAGGCCGCGTCGCTGCTGGCCTCGCCGACGCTGGGTCTGGTGTGGGCCGACGAGGACGGCATCGGCTACCAGACGGCGGGTCGGGTGCCCGTGCGTGCACCGGGCAACGACGGCCGTCAGGTGACGGCGGGATGGCGGCCCGGCACCGACTGGCGCGAGGACCCCGTGCCGTACGCCGCGTTGCCGCACACCGAGGACCCCGAGGCCGGGTTCGTGGTCGCCGCCGACCAGGCGCCGGTGGAGCCGGACTACCCGTACGACCTGGGCCACGCCTGGGACCCCGGCTACCGCAGCACCCGCATCGCCGACCTCCTCGAGGAGCTGGCGGCCGAGGGTCCGATGCGGCTCGCGCCGCTGCGCGCTGCCGTCGCCGACACCCTCGACCCGCTGGCCCCGGCGCTCTCCCCGCTGCTGCTCGCGGTGCTGCACACCAACGCGTACGCCTCGGGCGGGCAGGACCAGCTGGCGACCTGGGACGGACGCGCGAGCCTGGACTCCGCGGGGTCGGCGTACTTCCAGGCCGTGACGCGCCGCGTGCTGCAGCTGACCTTCGACGACGAGATCCGCACGCCGGTCGCACCGGACGGGGGGCCGCGGTGGACCGCCGTGCTGGAGGACCTGCTCACCGATCCCACGAGCCGCTGGTGGGACGACGTGACGACCCCGCAGCTGGAGACCCGCGACACCGTGCTGGAGACCGCGGAGCGCCTGGCGGTCGACGACCTGGTGAGGTCCCAGGCGCTGGACCCGCGGGAGTGGACCTGGGGGCACCAGCACCAGGTGCGCTTCCGCGTCCAGGGGGCCGAGGCGCTCGACCCGGGTCTCGCGGGATGGCTGCTCGACACGGACCCGGTCGAGATGCCCGGGGACGGCTCGACCGCGCTGGTGACCTCGTGGGACCCGCAGCAGGACTTCGAGGTGGTCGCCGGCCCGGTGGCCCGCATGGCGGTCGACCTCGGTTCCGACACCGGCGGCTGGGTCGTGCCCACGGGGGCGTCGGGTCACGTGTGGTCGGGGCACCTGCTCGACCAGACCGGCACGTGGGCCTCCGGCGACCTGCTGCCCTGGGCGAGCGGGCGCGGTGAGGACCCGACGGTCAGCGACGAGCTGGTCCTGCTGCCGCGTCGATGACGACGGTCCGTGACGGCGTCACCGCCGCGCTCACGGGCAGGTCGTGCGGGGCGTGCGGCACCTGCTCGACGACCTCGTCCTCGTGCAGCAGCGCCACCACCGGGGTGCCGCGGGGCACTCGCGCGAGCGCGCGGTCGTAGCAGCCCCCGCCCTGTCCGAGCCGGTGGCCCGAGGTGTCGACGGCGGTCGCGGGCACGAGCACGACGTCGGCGGCGGCGATGCCGTCGCGGCCGAGTCGGGTGCCGGTCGGCTCGAGCAGGCCGCGGCGGGCCGGGGCGAGGGAGGCCGCGCCCCCGTACGCCGCCCAGTCGAGGTCCAGACCGCGGAGCACGACCGGCAGGAGCACGCGGACGCCTCGCTCGCGCAGCGCGTCCAGCAGCAGGCCGGTGCCGGGCTCGTGGCCGACCGAGACGTACGCCGCGACGGTCGCCGCCTGCCGGACGGCGTCGAGCGCGAGCACCTGCGTACGCAGCCCCTCCGCGGCCGCGCGCAGGTCGGCGGGCCCCAGGCGACGGCGCTGGGTCACGAGGTGGTCGCGCAGCGCGGTCTTGCTCGCGGCGACCGGGTCCGGGCTGGTCACGCGTTCGACCGTAGCCCCGCTCAGAACACCTAGGGTGGCGCCATGAGCGACGAGGGACTGCAGGCAGCGCGCGAGAAGATGCGCGCCGAGGGCATCGACGACACCGCGATCGAGGTGTTCAGCCACTACTACCGGCAGCTGGAGTCTGGCGAGACCGGAATGGTGCCGGAGGACTCGATCGAGCCGCTGGACATGGAGGCCCTGGCCGACGTCGAGGTCTCCGCCGACCAGCAGCGCGAGGCGCTGCGGGGCACGGCGGTCATCAAGCTCAACGGCGGCCTGGGCACCTCGATGGGCCTCGACCGCGCCAAGTCGCTGCTGGAGGTGCGCGACGGGCTGTCCTTCCTCGACGTCATCGCGCGGCAGACGCTCCACCTGCGCCGAGACCTCGACATCGGGCTGCCGCTGCTGCTGATGAACTCCTTCCGCACCTCCGCCGACACGATGGCGGCGCTGGAGCCGTACGACGACCTCGCCGTCGAGGGGCTCCCGCTGGAGTTCCTGCAGAACAAGGAGCCCAAGCTGCGTGCCGACGACCTGACGCCGGTGGAGTGGCCCGACGACCCGGACGCCGAGTGGTGCCCTCCCGGGCACGGCGACCTCTACACGGCGCTGCACGGTGCCGGCATCCTCGAGGCGCTCGCCGAGGCGGGCTACGAACGGGTCTTCGTCTCCAACTCCGACAACCTCGCCGCGGTCCCCGACGGCGTCGTCGCGGGCTGGTTCGCGACGTCCGGGGCGCCGTTCGCGATCGAGGCGGTGCGGCGTACGCCCTCGGACCGCAAGGGAGGCCACTTCGCGACCCGCAAGGCCGACGGACGCATCGTGCTGCGCGAGACCGCCCAGACGCGCGAGGAGGACCAGGACGCCCTCGCCGACCTGTCGCGACACCGGTTCATGAGCACCAACAACCTGTGGTTCGACATCGCGGCGATGCGGGCGAAGCTCGCGGAGACCGACGGGGTGCTGGGCCTGCCCATGATCCGCAACGACAAGTCGACGGTGCCGGGCGACGACAGCACACCGGACGTCATCCAGGTCGAGACCGCGATGGGTGCGGCGATCGAGCTGTTCGACGGCGCCCGCACCATCGAGGTCACCCGCGAGCGCTTCGCGCCGGTGAAGACGACCGATGACCTGCTGGTGCTGCGCAGCGACTGCTACGAGCTGGACGAGGGCTGCCGCATCAGCCAGGCGACGCCCGAGATCCCGTTCGTGGAGCTGGCGAGCGGGCCGTACAAACTGGTCGACGACTTCGCCGCGCGCTTCCCGGCCGGGCCCCCGTCGCTGGCCTCGGCCTTCTCGCTGGTCGTCGAGGGGGACTGGACCTTCGGAGAGGACGTCGTCGTCCGCGGCGAGGTGACGCTCGGCGAGGGCGGCGGGACGCTGGAGGCCGGGCGGGTGCTGACCAGCGGCCGCGTCGACGCGGACGGCTGACGCGGGGGTGACCTCGCGGGTGGTCCGAGGAGTGGTCCGGTCTGCGCCCGCCGCGGGCTAGGGTCGCGACCATGAGCGAGACCCAGCCGCCGGAGCCCGGGCCGGGATCGATGTCGCCGCCCCCGGGGGCCGCGTCGGTCTCGGTGCAGCAGCACCTCGAGCGGGCGCTCGGAGTCGTGGAGCCGCTGGAGCCGTACGAGCAGCCGCTGCTGGACGCCCTCGGTCTCACCGTCTGCGAGGACGTCGTGGCGCCGGTGGCGCTGCCGGTCTTCGACAACTCCTCGGTCGACGGGTACGCGGTGCGGCTCGCGGACGTCGCCGAGGCCTCGGCGGAGCGGCCGACGCACCTGCCGGTCGTGGGCGAGATGGCGGCGGGGCAGTCGCAGGTGCTGGCGATGACGCCGGGCACCGCCATCCGCATCATGACCGGGGCGCCGGTGCCGCGCGGCTGCGATGCGGTCGTCCCGATCGAGTGGACCGACGAGGGCACCGCCGAGGTGCGGATCAGCCAGGCGCCGACCCGGGGCCAGCACGTACGCCGCCGCGGCGAGGACGTCGAGGAGGGCGACCTGCTGCTGTCCGACGGCTCGGTGCTCGGGCCGCGTCAGGTCGGTGTGGTCGCCTCGGTGGGGCGGCCCCAGGTGCTCGCCCGGCCGCGCCCTCGGGTGGTGGTCATGTCGACCGGCGCCGAGCTGCGGGAGCCGGGCCGCGCCCTGGCGCACGACTCGATCTACGACGCGAACTCCTACCTCCTCGCCGCCGCGGTGCGGCGGCTCGGTGCGCTGCCGTTCCGGGTCGGCGCGGTCGGTGACACGCCGCGGGAGTTCTCCGAGGCGCTGGCCGACCAGCTCGTGCGCGCCGATCTCGTGGTCACCTCGGGCGGGGTGAGCAAGGGCGCGTACGACGTGGTCAAGGAGGTGCTCAGCGCGCCGGACCAGAAGGGGTCGGTGTGGTTCGGCGAGGTGCGGATGCAGCCGGGCAAGCCCCAGGGTGTCGGCGTCGTGGGGGAGGACCGCACCCCGATCCTCACGCTGCCGGGCAACCCGGTGAGCGCGTACGTCTCCTTCGAGGTCTTCGTCGCGCCGGTGATCCGCCGGCTGATGGGTCGCACGCCGTACGAGCGGCCGCGGCGCTCCGCCCGCTGCACGCACCCGATCAGCTCCACCGTGGGCCGGACGCAGGTCGTGCGGGCCTGGCTCGAGCACGAGCCGGACGGGCCGGTGGTGTCCCCGGTCGGCGGGCACGGCTCGCACCTGGTCGGCGACCTCGCCGCCTCGAACGCCTTCATCGTGGTGGAGGAGTCCGTGGGCGAGGTGCGGGCCGGGGAGCAGGTGCAGGTGATGGCGCTGGACGAGGAGTACTGATGGCGCAGGGTCCACGTCTCACCCACGTCGACGAGTCGGGCGCGGCCCGCATGGTCGACGTCTCGACCAAGGACGTCACGACGCGTGAGGCGACCGCGTCGGGGCGCGTACGCGTCTCGGCCGAGGTCGTGCGTCTCCTGCGCGGTGAGGGGGTGCCGAAGGGCGACGCCCTCGGCGTCGCGCGCGTCGCGGGCATCATGGCCGCGAAGCGCACGCCCGACCTGGTGCCGCTGTGCCACCCGCTGGCGATCTCGGGGGTCACCGTGGACCTCGACGTCGCCGACGACCACGTCGCCATCCGGGCACGGGTGCGTACGACCGACCGCACGGGGGTCGAGATGGAGGCGCTCACCGCCGTCTCGGTCGCCGCGCTGACGGTGGTCGACATGGTCAAGGCGGTCGACAAGGCCGCCGAGATCACCGACGTGCGGGTGGAGACCAAGAGCGGTGGTCGGTCGGGGGAGTGGACCCGTGACTGAGACGTCGGCCGGTGACGCGCAGGGGCTGCCCGCGGTCGTGGTGGTCGCGTCGAACCGGGCCGCGGCCGGGGTGTACGAGGACACCACCGGCCCGCTGATCGTCGCCGCGCTGCGGTCGTGGGGCTTCTCGGTGGGCGAACCGGTCGTCGTGCCCGACGGTGAGCCGGTCGAGCAGGCCCTGCGCGCGGCCGTCGCCGAGGGAGCGCGGGCGGTGCTCACCACCGGCGGGACCGGGCTCACCCCGACCGACCGCACGCCCGAGGCGACGGCGGCCGTGCTCGACAGACCGGTGCCGGGCGTCGCGGAGGCGATCCGGGCGCACGGCTCGGCGAAGGGCGTGCCGACGGCGGCGCTCAGCTGCGGGTTGGCCGGCGTGGCCGGGCAGGCGCTCGTGGTCAACCTGCCGGGATCCCGGGGCGGGGTCAAGGACGGGCTCGAGGTGCTCGAGGCCCTCCTCGTGCACGCCGTGGAGCAGATCGTCGGGTCCGACCACCGCTCCGGCGGCGGGGCGTGAGCCGATGAGCTCCTTCGGCATCGCCCCGGCGTGGCTGCCGGACCTCCTCGACCCGGCGGGCGACCTGGTGCTGCGACGGCTGCGCCGTCGTGACGGGAGGGCGTGGCGTGACGTGCGGCGGCGCAACGCCGCGTGGCTCGGGCCGTGGGACGCGACGCCGCCGCCCGAGGGTGAGGAGCGGGTGTCGTCGTACGCGGCGATGGTGCGCACGCTCGACGCCGGTGCCCGGCAGCGGCGGATGATGCCGTACGCGCTGGTCGTGGACGGCCGGCTGGCCGGTCAGGTGTCGGTGAACAACGTGCAGTGGGGCTCGGCGCGCATGGGCTCGGTCGGCTACTGGATCGACCGCCGGGTCGCGGGTCGCGGGTACGTGCCGCGGGCGGTCGCTCTCGTGTGCGATCACGCGCTCGGGGCGGCGGGCTTGCACCGGCTCGAGGTCGCGGTACGACCGGAGAACTCGGCGTCGCTGCGCGTGGTGGAGAAGCTGGGCCTGCACGAGGTGGGCTTCGCCCCGCGGTACCTGCACATCGACGGCGACTGGCGGGACCACCGCATCTACGGACTCACCCGCGAGCAGCTGCCCCATGGCGGTCTGCGCGCTGACCTGGACCGATCGGCCGTCGCGGCCGAGGCGAGTGGGGAGCCGACACACCGGGAAGGGTGACGAGTCAGGCGCCTGCGGCTCCCTACCCTGGACGCGTGGACATGTCGGGGATGATCTTCGTCGCTCTTGCTGTCGTGTGGGCCGTCTATCTGATCCCGCGGGCGGTGAACCGCTCCGAGGACGAGCTGGCGCTGCTGCCGGCCGGCTGGGGTGAGTCGCCCGAGCACGAGTCGGATGTGCACGAGCAGGACACGCGCCGGTCCGATGAGCGGGTGAGCCAGTCCGGTGGTCGAGGTGCGAGCGGCTCCGCGGACGCCCCCGGTGGTCGAGGTGCGAGCGGCTACGCGGACGCCCCCGGTGGTCGAGGTGCGAGCGGCTACGCGAGCCGCGAGACCCCCGCCGAGCGCGAGGCCGCGCGTACGGCCGTCGGTCGCCGCCGCCGGGTGCTCCTGACGCTCCTGGGTCTCACGGGCGTGACCGCCGTCGCCGCGGTGACCGTGCTGCCCGCGTGGGTCGCGGCCGTCCCCGCCGTGCTCGTGGCCGCCTGGCTCGTCGTGTGCCGGGTGCAGGTGCGCCGCCTGGAGGCTCGACGTGCGGAACGGCTCGCAGCCCGGGCGGCGACGACCGCCGACGCGGACGCCGGTCTCGCGGACGAGATCGAGGTGCCTGCCGAGGTCGCCGCGACCGAGGTGGCGCTCGAGCCGCTGCGCGAGTTCCGCATCGAGGTGCCGGACTCCCCGGCGGCCCTGGTCGTCGAGCCGGACGAGGACACGGTCGGGCTGACCGAGGCCGACCGCGAGGCCGCTCTCGCCGACGAGATGCCCCGTGGTGCCGTGTGGGATCCGCGGCCGCTGACGCTGCCGACGTACATCACGAAGCCGCGGGCACGCCGCGTGCCGCGCACCATGGCGCTCGACGGTGCGGGGGTCAGCTCCTCCGGTCGCGATGCGCGTGACAGCGCTCTGGTCGCCGAGGGCGCGTACGCCGGCGTCGACGCCACCGCCCGTCCTCGCGAGGCCGTGGGCTCCTGACTTCCCTTCCGCCGCCGGTCACCGGCGACGGCGCAGCACCCCCTTCCCCCGCGGACCCCCGGACTCCTGTCCGGGGGTCTCGTCGTTGCGGGGCTGCTGCGCGGGCCCTGTGGGCTCGGTGGGCTCGGCGGGGGCAGACTGCTTGAGCTGCTTCAGCTCCTCGGTGACCTCAGCGAGCCGCTCGAGGGTGGCGGCGAGGGCCTCGGTGGTCTCCTCGAGCACGCGGGACGGGTCGACCTTCTCCAGACCGTGCCAGGGAGTGTCGCGGGCGGCCGGCACCCCGGGTCGTGGGCGGCGCATGATCGGGGGCTCGCCGCAGCGCAGCTCGTCGAGGTCGCCGACGACGTCGTAGCCGGCGGCCTGGATGGCGCTGATGAAGGTCTCGGCCGTGTCGGCAGCCCGCAGGTGGTCCTCGGTGTGCAGGCGGATCGAACGGCCGTCGCGACCGGCGAGCACCTGGTGGGCGAGGAAGTTCTTCACGATCGGCGTGTACGTGCCCGGCAGCGGCAACCGGTCGGCGAGCACCTTGTTGAGTTCTCGGAGCACCTCGGCCTGCTCGGCGCCGACCGAGGAGTTGGAGCGCGCGATGTCGAGGTCGACGGTGACGTCCTCGACGCCGAGCAGCCAGGCGAAGCGGCGCCACCACTCCTCTCGTGGCGTGCCCTGCGGCGGGACGGTGACGACGTGGACGTGCTTCGCGGGCACGGTGCGCCCCCACCGGGCGAGCAGGTCGGGGAGGTGCTGGGCGTGCCAGAGGTGGTAGCCGTTGGGGGAGAAGGGGCCCGCGTCGCGGTCGAACCACGCGAGCGACATCCACGCGGGGTACGACAGCGTCGAGCGGTGCTTGACGTGCTCCTGCCACTCGGCCGGCAGCTGCCGGGCGAGGTCTCGCGCGGTGACGACGAGGTGCACCTCGCGGGCGACCTGGGCGAGGTCGCGTACGGCAGCCGCCGCCTGCGCCGCCGAGGCGGGTGCGAAGAGCTCGTGGCTGATGACGGCGTCGCCGTC
This sequence comes from Nocardioidaceae bacterium, assembly GCA_018672315.1. Taxonomy (NCBI): domain Bacteria; kingdom Bacillati; phylum Actinomycetota; class Actinomycetes; order Propionibacteriales; family Nocardioidaceae; species Nocardioidaceae bacterium. The sequence goes on from CP076053.1 coordinate 2,313,828, forward strand.
GTACGCCTCGATCTCCGGCAGCAGCGAGGACCACGCCCCCTCGGCGTTCGCGGGCACCTGCAGCCGGTGCGGCTCCTGGCGTACGTCGACCGCCGCGCGGTAGTGGTCGCCGTCGCCGTTGCCCGGCAGCAGCAGTCCCGCTCGACGCAGCCGCGGCTTGTGCGCCCACAGCACCCGCTGCAGGAAGGTCGTGCCGGTCTTGGGGGTGCCGACGTGCAGGAAGACGCGCTGGGCCATGCCGTGAGGATAGGGCGGGAGGGGCCCCTGGGGGCTCGGGTGATGTGCCCCGAGTGCTATCTTGGCGGTCGCGCCGAGGGCGCGATGGGGCTGTGGCGCAGTTGGTAGCGCGTCTCGTTCGCAATGAGAAGGTCAGGGGTTCGAATCCCCTCAGCTCCACCAAACCCGCTGGTCAGCGGCCTGCACGGATCCTGAATCCAGGAGCAGGCAGTGACAAGTCAGCAGAAACTCAGCAGAAACCCGGTCACGTGGACGGCGTCCTCGGGACGTCTGGGTCCCCCTCGGGCCGGCGCGGCGGGGGTGTCAGATGGTCTGTGTAAGGGGGTGGTCGTGAAGGAGAACGAAGATGACTGCTGTGAGCACCGAGAACCACGCCGACCACAACACCGAGACCAGCGCTGAGGAAGGCGCTCGATCCGGGCGCGGGCACACCGCTGCTCGTCGTGCGGCACGGGCCCAGATGCCGGGCTACAAGGCCGCGGCCGAGCTCGCTGAGTCCGGCGCGCTGGACGGGCTGTTCGCCCAGATCGACGCCGGTGAGATCGACCTGACCGGCGACGGCGGGTTCATCCCGGCGCTGATCAAGCACGCCCTCGAACGCGGCCTGGGGGCAGAGCTGACCGATCACTTGGGCTACGAGCGCGGCGCGCCTGACGCGGCCGCGTATCCGAACTCCCGCAACGGCACGACCCCGAAGACGGTCGCGACCCAGGCCGGTGAAGTGAATCTCGAGGTCCCTCGGGACCGCCAGGGCACGTTCACGCCACGGCTGGTGCCCAAGGGTGAGCGGCGGCTCGGCGGCCTGGACGAGATGATCATCAGCCTCTACGCCGGCGGGATGACCGTCCGCGACATCTCCCACCACCTCGCCGCGACGCTGGGCACCGAGCTCTCGCACGAGGCGATCAGCAACATCACCGACGAGATCCTCGACGCGGTCGGGGAGTGGCAGGCCCGCCCACTGGAGCCGCTGTATCCGGTGATCTACCTCGACGCGATCGTGGTGAAGGTCCGCGACGGCTCGCACGTGGTCAACAAGTCCGCCCATATCGCGGTCGGCGTGGACATGGACGGCGTCAAGCACGTGCTCGGGATCTGGGTCCAGGCCCACGAGGGCGCGAAGTTCTGGGCGGGCGTGTGCGCCGACCTCGCCAACCGCGGGATCCGCGACGTGCTCATCGTGTGCTGCGACGGGCTGATCGGACTGCCCGAGGCGATCGAGGCGACCTGGCCGGCCGCGACGGTGCAGACCTGCGTGGTCCACTTGATCCGTGCCGCGATGCGGTTCGTGGGCTATGGCGACCGCAAGGCCGTCGCGGCCGCACTGAAGCCGATCTACACCGCTTCCAGCGCCGCAGCGGCCCGTGATGAGCTCGATGCGTTCAAGACCTCGAAGTGGGGTGTGAAGTACCCCCACACCGTCGCGACGTGGGAGGCGGCCTGGGAGCGGTTCACCCCGTTCCTGGGCTTTCCGCCCGAGCTGCGGCGCGTCATCTACACCACCAACAGCATCGAGTCGCTGAACTACCAGCTCCGCAAGGTCACCAAGAACCGTGGCCACTTCCCGTCTGAGGACGCGGTCGTGAAGCTGCTGTGGCTGGCGATCTGCAACATTGAGGACAAACGAGCCCGTGAACGCGAGCGCGACCGGGGCAAGCCCTCCGCGGAACGAAAGGCTGCCGGCCGGCTCGTCGAGGGCCAGGTCGTCACGAACTGGAAGCAGGCCCTGGCCCAGCTCGCGATCAACTACCCCGACCGCATCAATCCCCACCTGTAAGCCCCCCGAGGCCGAAAGAATCCATCTCACTTACACAGACAACTTGACACGCTCGGCGCGGCGGGCGGGCCTGGCGCACCTGATCGGCATGACGACCACAACACAGCCCCAGACGCCGCTCGGCCCCGTTCTCACCCTGTCCCAGCTCGCCGCCCAGCTCGGCGTCACGGTCCAGACCCTCTACGATCTGCGCAGCCAAGGGCGCGGTCCGCGCGGGTTCCGCGTCGGCCGGGAGCTCCGCTCCCGGGTCAGCGAGGTCGACGCCTGGCTCGCCCAGACGGAAGCCGATGACGCCCAGCGCCACCCCCGCCAGGCCGGCTGATGCGCACCGGTCGCCCCCGCACGCCGATCGGTACCCACGGCGCAATCAATACGCGGCGTGACGGCGGTCGCGTGGTGGCGGAGACGCGCGTCCGTGACCTGGACGGTCGGCTGCGCCAGGTCAGAGCCTCCGGGCCGACCGCGGCCGCCGCGCGGACCCGACTGATGGAACGCATCCGCGAGCGACCGGCGCTCCCGAGCTTCGGAGTGTTGCGACCGACGAGCTCGTTCGCCGATCTGGCGGAGCTGTGGCTGGCTGACCTCGAGTTGCGTGACCTGGCTGGGAACACCAAGGAGAACTACCGGACCTGTCTGCGGCTCCACGTTCGGCCGGCGTTCGAGCACTACAGGCTGGCGGAGGTGACCACCGGTCGGGTGGAGTGGTTCTTGGCCAGGCAGGCGAAGGTGTCGCCGTCGCAGGCCAAGCAGACCCGGACGATGCTCAACATGCTCTTCGGCTATGCGCTGCGCCACGACGCCATCCCCCGCAATCCCGTGGAAGGCACGTCGCAGTTGCGACGAGCCAATACGACACCTCAGGCGCTCACGCTCGAGCAGATCGCAGCGATCCGTGGGGCAGCTGCGAAGTGGCGTCGCGAACCCGGTCTGCCCGGCCCCAAACCGGACGGTCAGGTCCGAGACATCATCGAAGTCCTTCTCGGCACGGCAATGCGCCCCGGTGAGGTGCTGGCGCTTCGCCCATGCGACCTCGAGGACCTGCCCACCGGGATGATCGCCAGCGTGAACGGCACCGTCGTGCAACGCAAGGGGAGCGGAGCCGAGCGGCAGCCGCGACCCAAGACCGACGCCTCCATCCGTCGCATCCCCGTCCCAGAGTTCGCAGCCGTCGTCCTGCGGCGACGCATCGCCGAGATTCCCAGTACGGCCCAGAACCGGACCATCTTCGCCAGCCGCGGCGGTGGTCCCCTGAGTCCGTACAACGTCCGACGTACGTTCCGCGAGTTCCTACGGATCGCAGATCTCGGCGAGACTGGCATCAGCCTGCGCTGGTATCGGCGGACCGGGGCGACGGTGATCGCCCGCTGCGTCGGGACCGACTCGGCCGCCGCCTTCCTCGGACACACGTCCACCGTGATCACCGAGGGCCACTACATCGAGCCGGACCCCGCCGTCGACCTGACCCCTGCCGCGCACCTGGAACGCACCTTGCGACCGGTGGAGCCCGACGGCGCGCTGCTGGCAAGCCAGCTAGCCGTTCGGGAAGGCGAGCTGCTCGCTGCAGTAGACCGCGAAAGCGATGACGACGCCGTCGCCTAGCATTCCGGCAGGCTCCGCTGCTGGGGCTCCAGGTCGCAAGGCGCCCGGCGGAAAGCATCCGGTGTGACCCACTCCAGGCTAGCCGCACGGCGGATCTGCCGCCACCGACGTTCGACGTTGTTGACCTGCTGCCACGTCACATTGCGGGTAGGGAAGACAGCGTCCAAGAAGTTGTCAGGAGTCGTGCGGCGTCGCGCCTGCAGGATCAGCGCCGCGTCTTCGGACAGGGCAACGAGTCGGGGACGGGCCAGAGCCTTCCGATAGGTCCCGACGCCGGGCTCGGTCTTGATCGTGGCGTTGACGTCGACGACCCTTGCCTCAGCGTCGATGTCGGCCCAGCGGAGCGCGAGGACCTCGCCGAGCCGAGCGCCCGTCGCGAGCATCACCTCGATGATGTCTGCGATGTCGCCGGACGACTTCGGCCCCGAGCGTTCCTTGTTGAGCCATGCCCGGACTGCTGCGCGGACGTCCTCGAGCTCGGCCTTCGTGAGCGATCGGTGGTCAGGCGCGGGTCGGCTGATGCGCAGTGAGCCTCTCGCTGGATTGACAGGGATTGCGCCGATGTCGACGGCGGTCTCCAGCATCGCGCCCAAGACGACCTTGGCCTTGCGCTGGCGGTTCAGGCTTTGGGCGCTTAGGTCGACGAGCAGTTCGCCGATCGATCCTGTCGTGAGGTCGCTGATGATCGTCCTGCCGAGACCGGGGATAACGAGGTTGCGCAGGACGCGCTCGTACTCATCGATAGTGGTCCTGCCGAGCCGTTGCTCGGCTCGAAGATGCTCCACCCACAAGCCAGCCAGGTCGGCCACGGTGGTCCGCGAAGTGATCGAGGTCTTCATAGTTGCTCCTTCGTGACAGGGGCCGGGTGCCCTCGCCCTGAAGGTGTGCAGTTGTTACCTCGCGACCTCCGGCCGCCTCTTCGCCAGGTAGGGTCGCAACCTCAAATCGAGGTCGCAGGTTCAAGTCCGGCCCCCGGGACTCTGTGATGGCGATGCAAAGGGGCGGTTATACGCGCAGAGGAAACGGGTCGACCTGCACGATCATGTGCGGCACCTGCGAGTCTAGGAGGTCCCTCGGTTCAGGCGAGGAAAGTCGACGGTCGACGCAATGACCAGCGGGGCGACTGGGTTGAGCTTCCTTGTCGCTGGGCGCGTCGCCCGATCCAGCGGGGGCCGCGCGTCACAAGTCGTTCGGCGGTCGGGCCCTCGTTTGTCGAAACTCCCTCGGGTACTGCCCGGTCCATCGCTTGAACGCATGTGAGAAGTTGCTGAGATCGCTGTAACCAAGATCTGCGGCCACTTGGCTGATCGTTGTGGTCGGGTCGAGCAGGAGCGCGATCGCCTGTTCGCGCAGCCAGGATTCGCGGACGTCACGAAAGGTCGTGCCATCGTCGGCGAGTCTTCTCTTCAGGGTGCTGGTCGAGACCGAGAGCTTGTCAGCAACGCGGGCGCTGCGCGCTTGTCCGGGGTCCTCCTCGAGCAGGAGCCGCACTCGCTCTGCGAAGGACACCGTGCCGAGGCGGCGCTCCAGTGTTGTGCGCAGATCCGCGATCGCGACGCGGTACGCCACCGGATCCGCGAAGCGACACACCTCGTCGAGGGCGTCTCTCGGAACCTGCACGTACGAGGTGGGCGCGTCGAAGACGACCCGCCCACCCCGGGACTGCTCCCACTCCGCCGCGGACGCCGGCGCTGGCCACTCCAGGTACAGCGTGACCGAGGGCAGGGTCCCCGCGAGCAGGTCCAGCAGGCGCAGCACCGTGGACCCGCCATAGGCGACGACGAGGCAGTCCAAGTCGGGGTCGCGCGTGTGTCCGGTGAGCCCAATGGTGAGGCCGCTTTCGCCCGGGTGGACGTGGGGGCGCAGGGCCGTGGAGATCAAGGGCAGAAAGGCAAAAAGCTCAACGATTTCGGCGACCGAGCCCGCGCTCACCAGCGGCACACTCAGCGGCCCGAAGGATGTCAGTTGGGAGTGTTCGGCGAACGCGAAACCCAACTGGGTCGCCTCGGCACTGTCGAGGTCCGGGTACACCTCTCGGAACCAGCGCACCGGTGCCTGCCGATCCTGGGCGAGGAGTGCGGTCTCGTCGGTCCCTTCGCGCGCCATCACCGTGCGGAAGCGGGCGGCAGCCTCACGATCGATTGCGGAGCTGTTGAGCATCTGCGCAAAGGCGAGAGGCGGGACGCCGGGTTCGTCGGCATGCATCAAAGAGCATCCTTTGAGCCGAAATCACAACATTCTGACTGGAGAGACCATAGCCACACCCACCCAGAGTCACAAGACTCTCATCACGTCTTCGATACGTGAGGAGTCAAGCCAATGGGTGCAGTCACCTTCGTTTCCTACGACGGCGAGAAGCATGAGGCGCCGCTGGAGGAGGGCCGTTCGCTCATGCAGGTAGCGGTCGACAACATGGTGCCGGGCATCGACGGCGACTGTGGGGGCGAGGCCGCTTGCGGCACCTGTCACGTGATCGTCGACCCGCACTGGTCTGAGGTGGTGGGTCGCTCCGGTCCCGTCGAGGAGGACATGCTGTCGATGAGCCCTGAGCGGCAGCCGACCTCCCGCCTGTCTTGCCAGATGGCGGTGTCGCAGGAGTGGGACGGCCTGGTCGTTCAACTGCCCGAGTTCCAGATGTGATGGAAAGGAAAGTGGACCGATGATCATGAACCTTGCGGACACGCTGAGCGAAAAGATCCAATCGACCCTCCCGATGGAACTGCAGGTCCGGGGGGCCCATCTCTACGACAAGACCCGTCGTTGGGTGACCGGGACGAACGGGCAGAAGATTTTCGTCGAGACCCCGATCCCGCCCGCGGACGAGGTCGAGCTCGCCGACATCGACCTGAGCAACCCGTTCCTGTACCGCCAGGGCAGATGGCAGTCGTACTTCGAGCGTGTGCGCAACGAAGCGCCCGTGCACTACCAGCCCACCAGCCCGTTCGGTCCGTTCTGGTCGGTCACGCGGCACGCCGACATCGTCGCCGTCGACAAGAATCACGAGGTGTTCTCCGCCGAGCCCTTCATCATCATCGGCCAGCCACCTCGGTTCATGGACGTCGCGATGTTCATCGCCATGGACCCCCCGAAGCACGACCAGCAGCGGGCCGCCGTTCAAGGGGTCGTCGCGCCGAAGAACCTTCGCGAGATGGAGGCCCTGATCCGCTCGCGGGTCCAGGAGGTGCTGGACGACCTCCCGACCGGTGAGCCGTTCAACTGGGTCGACCGGGTGTCCATCGAGCTGACCGCTCGGATGCTCGCGACGCTGCTGGACTTCCCCTACGACCAACGACGCAAGCTCGTCGAGTGGTCCGACCTCGCCACCGCGATGGAACAGGCCAACGGTGGACCCTCCGACAACGACGAGATCTTTCGCGGCTTCGTCGACGCGGTGCGAGGCCTCAGCACGCACTGGCACGACAAGAAGGCGCGGCTCGCGGCCGGCGAGGAGCCTGGCTTCGACCTGATCACCATGTTGCAGAGCAACGAGGACACCAAGGACCTGATCGAGCGCCCGATGGAGTTCATCGGCAACTTGATCCTGCTGATCGTCGGAGGCAACGACACCACGCGCAACTCGCTGAGTGGCGGTGTGCTTGCGCTCAACCAGTTCCCCGAGCAGTTCGAGAAGCTTAAGGCGAACCCGGACCTCATTCCGAACATGGTCTCGGAGATCATTCGTTGGCAGACTCCGCTGGCGTACATGCGCCGGGTCGCGAAGAAGGACACCGTGCTGAACGGGCAGTTCATCCGCAAGGGCGACAAAGTGGTTATGTGGTACGCCTCGGGGAACCGGGACGAGCGTGTCTTCGAGCGCCCTGACGAGTTGATCATCGACCGCAAGAACGCACGCAACCACATTGCGTTCGGGTTCGGGGTGCACCGGTGCATGGGAAACAGGCTGGCCGAGCTCCAGCTGAGGATTCTATGGGAGGAGCTGCTGCCTCGGTTCGAGAAGATCGAGGTGGTCGGCGAGCCGGAGTACGTCCAGTCCAACTTCGTCAGGGGCATTAGCAAGCTCATGGTGCGCCTGACCCCCAAGCAGGACGCATGACACAGGGGACCGCGCTGGTGGTCGGAGCCAGTCACGCCGGCGCCCAGCTGGCGGCCAGCCTCCGGCAGGAAGGCTGGGCCGGCGAGGTCGTCCTCGTCGGTGACGAGGCGGCCCTGCCCTACCAGCGACCACCGTTGTCGAAGGCGTACCTCGCCGGCAAGAGCACGGTGGAGGAACTGGCGATCCGCAAGTCCGACTTCTACGCCAAGCAGCAGATCCAACTGGTCGATGCGCGCGTGGAGTCGATCGAGCGCACAGACCGGCGCGTGACGCTGGCCAATGGCGAGAGCATGCCCTACGACAAGCTCGCGCTGTGCACGGGTGGCCGGGCACGGCGACTCCCCGTGCCGGGTGCCGACCTCCCGGGCGTCCACTACCTGCGCACGTTCACCGACGTGGAGCAGATCCGAGAGTCGGCGCAACCGGGTCGGCGCGCAGTGATCGTCGGCGGGGGTTTCATCGGCCTGGAGACGGCTGCCTCGCTCCTCGCCCTCGGACTGGACGTGACCGTGCTCGAGGCGGCGGAGCGGGTGCTTGAGCGCGTGACCGCGCCTGAGGTGTCAGCCTTCTACGAGAGGGTCCACCGCGAGGCGGGCGTGACGGTCCGGACCGACGCAACGGTCGAAGCCATGACCGGCGACGACCGGGTCCGTGAGGTCGAGCTCGCAGGGGGCGAGCGGCTTGACGCCGACCTCGTGGTGGTGGGTGTGGGCCTCGAGCCGAACACCGACCTCGCAGCAGCCGCTGGTTTGGACATCGACGACGGCGTCGTGATCGACGACCGAGCTCGGACCAGCGATCACGACGTCGTGGCTGCGGGCGACTGCACCAGCCACCTGATGGCGCGGTACGGGCGGCGCATCCGCCTCGAGTCCGTGCCGAGCGCGGGGGAACAGGCGAAGGTCGCCGCCGCGACCATGTGCGGCAAGGACAAGACCATCGCAGCGCTGCCGTGGTTCTGGTCGGATCAGTACGACCTCAAGCTCCAGATCGCGGGACTGAACTCAGGCTACGACGAGGTCGTGCTCAGTGGTGACCCGAGCTGTGATCGCGACTTCACATGCTTCTACCTGCGCGCAGGGCAACTCATTGCCGCGGACTGCGTCAACCGGCCGCGCGACTTCGCCTTCAGCAAGCGGACGATCGCCCAGGCACTCCCCGCCGACCGAGACGCGCTCCTGAGCATCGGAGCGAGCTGAGCGTCCAGACCGGCCACCATGCCGCACCGGCTCGATCGCGGCCCTGTCGCACCTGTTCTTTGAGAGCTCGAGGAATCACATGAAGAGCACGATGATGAACGTCCAGCTCACGACGGCAGCCATCCTGCGTCACGGCGCACGCGTCCACGGCGCGGCCCGCGTGCGGACCTTGCAGCCGGATGGGAGCGTCAAGATCGGCACGTTCGCGCAGGTGGGACGCCGATCTGCCCAGCTGGCGCACGCGCTGCGTGCCAGTGGGGTCACCGGCGACGAGCGCGTCGCCACGCTCATATGGAACAAAACCAGGAGCACGTGGCGGCCTACTGCGCCGTCCCGTCGATGGGCGCGGTGCTGCACACCCTGAACCCTCGTCTGACCGTCTAGCAGCTCGCCTATATCGGGAACCACGCCGAGGACCGGGTCATCATGGTGGACGGCGGCCCAGCGTCGTTGTTGGCGCCCGTGCTGCCCCAGATCGCCAGCATCCACACGGTCGAGGTGACCGGGGAGGTCGATCTGGCGCCGTTGCGTCGCGACGGCGTCTCGGTCGTCGGGTACGAAGACTTCATCGCAGGCCATCCGGAGACGTTCGACTGGCCGGAGGTCGACGAGCTGTCCGCGGCTGCCATGTGCTACACCTTGGTGGACGACCGGCAACCCCAAGGGTGTGGCGTACAGCCACCGCTCGACGTATGAAGCGCCCCGGGTCTGAGGGAGGCTCTCAATCCAGTGAAGGGTGGGAGTCATGGCAGCACCGAAGAAGTACAGCGATGAGTTGCGTGAGCGCGCGACGCGGTTGGCCCTGGAGGCCCGGCGCGACCCGGCGACGAGGGTCGGTGCGCTGGCGCGGATCGGCGGTCAGCTGGGGGTCCACCCCGAGGCGCTGCGGAACTGGGTGAAGCAGGCCGAGATCGACGGCGGGGTCCGTGCCGGGACCACGTCCAGCGACGCGCAGCGGTTGGCCGAGCTCGACCGTGAGGTCCGCGAGCGGCGTCGGGCGAACACGATCTTGAAGCAGGCCTCGGCTTTCTTTGCGGCGGAGCTCGACCGCCCCTCGAGGTGATTGTGGACTTCGTCGCTGAGTATCGCGACGAGCATGTAGTCGAGCCGATTTGCGCGGTCTTGAAGGACACGGCCGCCTCGATCGCTCCGTCCACGTTCTACGCCCGCACCAGCCCGACCCGGCAGCCCTCGGCCCGGGCGGTGCGCGATGCCGAGCTGGTGACCCAAATCCGGGAAGTGCACGCCGCCAATCTTGGGGTCTACGGCGCCCGCAAGGTCCACGCCGCACTGAACCGTGAGGGCACCGACGTCGCCCGCTGCACCGTCGAGCGGTTGATGCGCGCGGAGGGGCTGCGGGGGATGCGGCGCGACAAGTCCCGCAAGACCACCATCGGCGAGGGCTGAACCGCCCTGGGTTTCTTGGAGGCTCATGACCTTGGGAACGAGGATGAGCACATGGCGAGCGAGCAGGTGCCGGGGAAGCCGCAGACGCGGCGTTACAGCCCGGAGGAGAAGGCCGGTGCGGTCCGGATGGTCCGCACGCTGCGGGCCGAGCTGGGGACGAACCACGGGGCGGTGCAGCGGGTCGCGACGCCGCTGGGCTACGGCGTCGAGTCGGTGCGTCAGTGGGTCAAGCAGGCCGACGTCGACGAGGGACACGCAGCAGGGGTGAGCACCGCGGAGGCGAAGCGGATCCGAGAGTTGGAGCAGGAGAACCGCGAGCTCAAGCGGGCCAATGAGATCTTGAAGCGAGCCGCGTCTTTCTTCGGAGCGGAGCTCGACCGCCAACACAAGAGGTAGTCGCCTTCATCGACGCCAACCGGGGCGACGTCGTCGAGAGCAGGAGGCTCGGAGTCGAGTCCATCTGCGCCACGCTCACCAGAGCGGGGCTGCGGGTGGCCCGTGTGTGATCCGAGCACCTACTACGCCGCGAAGAGCAGGCCGGCCTCAGCGCGCTCCGTCCGAGACGCCGAGCTCCGGCCGGTGCTGCGGGAGCTGTGGGAGTCCAACTACCGGGTCTAGGGGGCGCGGAAGCTGTGGATGGCCGCCCGTCGCGCGGGGCGCGACATCGGGCGCGACCAGGTCGCCAGACTGATGCGCGCCGAGGGCATCGCGGGCGCGGTGCGCACCAAGCGGGTCAGGACGACACGGCGCGATGACACCGCCGCTCGGCATCCGGACCTGGTCCGACGGGACTTCACCGCCACGGTACCGAACCAGCTATGGGTCACCGACCTGACGTTCGTGCCGACGTTCGCCGGGGTCGCCTACGTCTGCTTCATCCCCAGATTCAGATCGACGCCTGCTCGCGGATGATCGTGGGGTGCCGGGTCGCTAGCCACATGCGCACCGAGATGGTCCTCGATGCGATCGAGCTGGCCCGCTGGTCCCGCGGCACCCGGCTGACAGGCCTTCGATGCCACAGCGATGCCGGCAGCCAATTCACGAGTCTGCGCTACGGCGAGCGGCTCGCCGAGATCGGTGCGGTCCCCTCGATCGGGACCGTCGGTGATTCCTACGACAACGCGCTCGCCGAGACGGTCAACGGCTACTACAAGGCCGAGCTCATCCGCGGTCCAGCCCGGCCGGGGCCGTGGCGCACCGTCGAGGACGTCGAGCTCGCGACCCTCGGATGGGTCCACTGGCACAACCATCAACGGCTGCACGGCTACCTCGGCGACATCCCGCCAGCAGAGTTCGAGAAGACGCTCTACGCTGCCCAGCAGGGCGACCAGGCCCTGATGGAAATCAAATGACCAGAGCCTCCACCAGACCCAGGGCGGTTCAGGGTGCCTCGGTTCCTGGCGAAGGACAGCCTCTTCGCGGTCCCGGTCGTCGGGTGGTGGTTCCGCGCCGCGGGTCACGTGGAGGTCGACCGTTCGGTCGGACGCGCCGGCTACGAGAGCGCAGTCGACGCGGTCTCGGGGGGCCGGCTGGTCCTGGTGTACCCGGAGGGCTCAATCACGAAGCGGGAGGACGGTCTGCCGATGGCGATGAAATCCGGCGCCGTCCGGATCGCCCTGGCGTCCTCGGCTCCGTTGATCCCGGTGGCGCAGTGGGGAACCCAGGAGATCCTGCCCCCTACAGTGGGCGTCTTCGCCTGGGCTGGCGTCGACCGGTGAGCCTCGTCGTCGGGCCCCCGGTCCCCCTCGACGACCTCCACGAGCTGGGGGAGGCCTGGGCCGTCAAGGAAGGGTGTCAGCGCTTGGAGGCCGCCATCACTGCCATGGTCGATCAGCTGGCAGGGGTCCCGGCGGATCGGTGAACCATGCCCGTGGGAGCCACGATCGAGCGGCGTGGTCGCCGGTGCCGACTCTCACGGTTCGAAGGCGGGATCCTGACGGGCCGGCCCCGCGGTGCCGCCCTGCGCCAGGCCGGACCCGTAGGTCTCGTGCAGGGTCCGCATGATGTCGTCGTACGGCAGGTCGAGGTAGGTTCCTCTCTCGCGCACGTACTCCATGTGTCGACGACCGGCGCCGTCGGCGGCGTGGAGCAGCGCGTCTTGGGTCCCGTCGAAGTCCAACGGGGGGACGCCGAACCGCTCGCACAGCTCGGAGTTGAAGGCCGGTGAGCCCTTGCGCCATTGACCGTCGACGTGCACCGCGGTCCACCCGTGGTAGACGAAGAGATCGGTGCCCATCACCGACAGCAGTTGCTCGCTGCTCAAGTGGTTGCGCACGTCGGAGAAGCCGAGGACGGCCGGAATGCCGACCGCGCGCAAGCTGGCCGTGAGCAACACCGCCTTCGGGACGCACCACGTCGGGCTGCCGTCCAAGATGGCGCTGGCCTTGTACTGGTCGCGATCGGGGGTGAGGCCGTACGGGTTGTAGCGAAGGCGGTCGCGGACCTCCGCGAAGAGTCGCCGGACACGCTCGTGTGGGTCGTCTACCCCCTTCACCACCGACGAGGCGAACCGACGGATTGCCGGGTGGTCGCTATCGACGAAGTGGCCGGACGCTACCGCATCGCCCAGCTCGTGCTGGCCGTTCACCACACCACCGCCCGGGTGTCCGTGGCAGCCCCGGCGGCCTCGAGCGTGCGCACGAGCTCCCGCTCCAGCTCGGGGAGTTGAGCAGCGACCCGGGCTGCCTCCCGGGCACGCTCGCGGGCCGAGGCCCCATCGCTGCGCGCCTGGGACGCGACCTCCGCCCAGGTCGCGGCGCAGCGATGGGCGCTGTCGGACACCGCTGAGGCCCCAGGGTCGTCGGTCAGCCGGGCAATGTCGTGCGCGCCGCGGGCCAGCAGCCTGCGGAAGAGTCCGCCGCCGGTACCTGCTTTTTCGACGAACGCGCTCAGGCCGAGGAGGAGCAGGTGCAGCACGTCGTCGGGGAAGACTTCGGGCCATCGCGGGAGATCGTCGGCGAACAGGTCGACGGCGGCGAGTCCGGTGGCTCCCACCGCCGTGTCGCTGCCAGAGACGATCGATGGTCCGTCCGAGGCGGTCATGGCAGCGGCCGCCTGGGCGAATGCGGCACGGCTGGCGAGCGTCAGGTCAGGGAGCTTCTGGGGCCACTCGATGTCGAAGAAGGTGTGACGCGTCGGGACCGGGAAGCCCTGCGAGGACCGCGCCTTGGCCAGCGCCTCGTAGGGCACCATCTGCACGTCCTCGCGGTCGTTGTCGACGACGTGCGCGATCTGATGCTTGTCGTCGTATCCGATGACCACGATGTCGTGCCTGCTCATCTGGAGCTGGACCCGGAGGTACGGCAGCTCGGCGATGTCCGCCCACACGAGAGCTGGACGGCCACGCTGGATGGAGTCCCGCACCCAAGCCCATCCTTCGCCCGGGTCGTCGGTGGCGAGCACCGAGACCGTTGCCCCGAGGCGCATGGGCAGGTCTGTTTCCAGGTCGCCTCCGCGGCCCACGAGGTAGATCGGGGGCATGAGCTCGGTGTCCCTTAGGTAGGCAAGGTCCAAGGAACCGCTCAGTGCAAAGACCAGCCCTTCGTCAGGAGGGCCCTCCCAGCCGAGTCCTATCCATTCGAGCAGGTCTCGCATCGCGCCGGAGCCGCAGTGACCGCCCAGGCGGTGGGGGTAGGGGCTGACGATGCGTTGCTGAGAGCTAGCCATGTACGTCATCCTATAGACAAAAGGTGGGAGTTGTTCGAAAGCGGATGCGGAGTGGCTATCTGTCACATGGTTGTTCGAGCGTGACACCGGTCCAGAGAGTGACATTCTGGCTAGTCTGTTCGGTGTGGCACGTCCATCGATGCGGGATCGGTACCGCGAGCACGTCCGAGCCGCGGTTCTCGAGACCGCCCACGACCTGATCGTCGAGCGTGGATGGGAACGAGTCCGCATGGGAGAGATCGCTGACGCCGTCGGCGTCTCACGTGCTCTCCTGTACAAGGAGTTCAAGGACAAGCCGGGATTGGGCGAGGCCGTCGTGCTCAAGGAGGCGGCGCGATTCATCGACGGAATCGAGGAGGTGCTGGCCCGTCACCGCGCCGATGCTGGTCGAGGACTCGCAGCTGCCATCGACTTCACGGTGGACGAAGCTGAACGGAGCCCTCTCCTCAGAGCCGTCCTGATCTCCAATGGCGAGCTCTCCTCGCAGTCGGCGACCGGAATCCTGCCATTGCTCACCACATCGTCACAGCTGCTCGACCTGGCGACGAGGTCGCTGGCCACGTGGGTGACGTCCAACTTCCCGGACCTGGACGCGGAAGAGGTGTCCGACGCGGCAGACGCCCTGGTCCGGCTCACGGTCAGTCACCTGGCGCTCCCTAGGTGGACGCGTCCGGAGACGTCGCGCAAGATCACCGAGGTGGGACTGAGGTACCTCGGACTATCGGTGACGCCGTTGCCAGACCTCTCTCCCAAGAGCGAGTACGAGCACCATGTGACAAGTGATCACAGGTCGAAGTCCTGACTGACTCCATGTTGGCCTGCACGAACCTGTGTTCCCCGGCCTGCTTGAGGTCGTCCTGAGTGATGCCGAGGTCCTTCTGGCTCTGAGTTTGGCATGTCTTGGGCCAGTAGCCGTGCTCGTGCAGCCAGTCGACGAACTCCTCCGACGTACGCTCGGCGCAGTCCAACGGCCGGAGGTCTTGATCTACGTCGCCGGCGTAGCTCAGGTCGGGGTGCGTACTGGGGTCTGGGTGCGCCCGAGGTCGCCAGCGTCGAGCATCGCAACGAGCTTGTCGCCTTCGACGTCGAGGTTTGACAGCAGCCAGTCCAGCCAGCGGGGAAGCCACCAGGCGCGGTCTGCGAGCAGGTCCATCAGTGCCGGCATGAGCGTCATCCGGACCAGGAACGCGTCGAGCGCGATGCCGATCGCGAGAGCGAAGCCGACCTGTTTGATCATGATGTCGTGGCTGAAGATGAACCCGGAGAACACCGAGATCATGATGACTGCGGCGGCCACCACGACGCGGCTGGCCTGGTCGAAGCCGTGCACGACGCTGGCGCGTCCGCGGATGCCGTGCACGTGCGCCTCCCGCATCGAGGAGACCAAGAAGACCTGGTAGTCCATCGCGAGCCCGTACAGGATGCCGGTGACCATGATCGGCATGAAGCTCATCAAGGGGCCGCCGGTGTCGAAGCCAAAGAACGTGCTGAGCCATCCCCACTGGAACACTGCGGTGGTGGCACCGAAGGTCGCCAGGATGCTGAGTAGGAATCCGGGGGTCGCGATCAGAGGCACGAGCGCGGAGCGGAACACGACCAGCAAGATGATCAGGGACAGCCCGATGATGATGGTGAGGTAGATCGGGAGAACCTCGGCGAGCTTGTCGGACATGTCGATGCCGATCGCGGTGAACCCGGTGACACCCAGCGTGACGTCGTTCGACGTCGCGACCGGGTTTCCGGGGTCCCGGAGCTGGTTCACCAGGTCGGCGGTGGCCTGGTCGCCCGGGCCGGAGGTTGGGATGACGCTGAACACCGCGAGGTTCCCGGCGTCGTTCACGCCGACCGGGGCCGCCATGACGACGTCGTCGCTTTGCTGCAGGTCGTTGATCAGGGCGCCGGTGAGCTCAGGGGTGAGGGGGCTGGCAGCTTCGGGTTGCGCGGTGACGAGGAGGGGGCCGTTGAAGCCTTCGCCGAACCCGCGGGTGACGGCTTCGTAGCTCTGCCGGGCGGGGGTATCCGTGTTCGCGGTCGCGCGGCTGGGGATGCCGAGGTTCATGTCGGCGGCCGGGATCGCGGTCAGGCCGAGCACCGCGACCACTCCGATGAGGACCGGCCACCGGAACCGGAGCGTGGCCTTGATCCAGTGGTCGGCGACGGTGTGCTGCTCGTCCTCGACCTAGGTGCGGCGCTTGGTCCGCGCGGAGTCCGAGCAGATCCGCTCCCCGATCAGCCCGAGCAAGGCGGGGAGCAGGGTCAGCGCGATCAGCACGGCGAGCCCGACGGTGGTGGCCGCGACCAGGGCCATGGTGGTCAGGGTGCCGATACCGATCACGCTCAGGGCGGTGAGGGCGACGAGCACGGTGAGCCCGGCAAAGAACACCGCGCTGCCCGCGGTTCCCACGGCCCGGCCCGCAGCCTCGGCGGCGCTGAGCCTCTGGGTCGAGGGGGTGTCAGATGGTCTGTGTAAGGGGGTGGTCGTGAAGGAGAACGAAGATGACTGCTGTGAGCACCGAGAACCACGCCGACCACAACACCGAGACCAGCGCTGAGGAAGGCGCTCGATCCGGGCGCGGGCACACCGCTGCTCGTCGTGCGGCACGGGCCCAGATGCCGGGCTACAAGGCCGCGGCCGAGCTCGCTGAGTCCGGCGCGCTGGACGGGCTGTTCGCCCAGATCGACGCCGGTGAGATCGACCTGACCGGCGACGGCGGGTTCATCCCGGCGCTGATCAAGCACGCCCTCGAACGCGGCCTGGGGGCAGAGCTGACCGATCACTTGGGCTACGAGCGCGGCGCGCCTGACGCGGCCGCGTATCCGAACTCCCGCAACGGCACGACCCCGAAGACGGTCGCGACCCAGGCCGGTGAAGTGAATCTCGAGGTCCCTCGGGACCGCCAGGGCACGTTCACGCCACGGCTGGTGCCCAAGGGTGAGCGGCGGCTCGGCGGCCTGGACGAGATGATCATCAGCCTCTACGCCGGCGGGATGACCGTCCGCGACATCTCCCACCACCTCGCCGCGACGCTGGGCACCGAGCTCTCGCACGAGGCGATCAGCAACATCACCGACGAGATCCTCGACGCGGTCGGGGAGTGGCAGGCCCGCCCACTGGAGCCGCTGTATCCGGTGATCTACCTCGACGCGATCGTGGTGAAGGTCCGCGACGGCTCGCACGTGGTCAACAAGTCCGCCCATATCGCGGTCGGCGTGGACATGGACGGCGTCAAGCACGTGCTCGGGATCTGGGTCCAGGCCCACGAGGGCGCGAAGTTCTGGGCGGGCGTGTGCGCCGACCTCGCCAACCGCGGGATCCGCGACGTGCTCATCGTGTGCTGCGACGGGCTGATCGGACTGCCCGAGGCGATCGAGGCGACCTGGCCGGCCGCGACGGTGCAGACCTGCGTGGTCCACTTGATCCGTGCCGCGATGCGGTTCGTGGGCTATGGCGACCGCAAGGCCGTCGCGGCCGCACTGAAGCCGATCTACACCGCTTCCAGCGCCGCAGCGGCCCGTGATGAGCTCGATGCGTTCAAGACCTCGAAGTGGGGTGTGAAGTACCCCCACACCGTCGCGACGTGGGAGGCGGCCTGGGAGCGGTTCACCCCGTTCCTGGGCTTTCCGCCCGAGCTGCGGCGCGTCATCTACACCACCAACAGCATCGAGTCGCTGAACTACCAGCTCCGCAAGGTCACCAAGAACCGTGGCCACTTCCCGTCTGAGGACGCGGTCGTGAAGCTGCTGTGGCTGGCGATCTGCAACATTGAGGACAAACGAGCCCGTGAACGCGAGCGCGACCGGGGCAAGCCCTCCGCGGAACGAAAGGCTGCCGGCCGGCTCGTCGAGGGCCAGGTCGTCACGAACTGGAAGCAGGCCCTGGCCCAGCTCGCGATCAACTACCCCGACCGCATCAATCCCCACCTGTAAGCCCTCCGAGGCCGAAAGAATCCATCTCACTTACACAGACAACTTGACACGCTCAGGTCGAGGAACCCCTGGTAGTCCATCGCTCCGGGTGCCTCGTCGCCGCTACCCAGCTGGACCTCGACCTGGCCCTCGAGTGCGGCCATCGCCGCACCGTAGACAGAACCGAATAGCAGCGGGACGTACAGGCCGGGGTAGCGGTCACCGGCGACCTCGCGCAGCAGCTCCTGCGCCGAGCGCCGCATCCGGTCCTGGACCTCGAGCACATATGGCCGCAGCGTCGGATGCCGCCGCGCGAGGGCCATCAGCTCGCGCATCGTCGCCAGCGTGTCGGTGGTGAACTGCTCGCGCATCACCGCCTGCAGCGCGTCCAGCAGCGTCACCTGGTCGGGGAGCTTTCCCAGCGCCGCGGAGGCGTCGTCGACTCCGGCGAGCACCACCGAAACGACAGCCTCTTCCTTGCAGGAGTAGTGGTTCGCGAACGTCCGCCGAGCGAACCCCGCTCGTTGCACGACATCGTCGGTGCCGAAGCCGTCGAGGCCGCGCTCCAGGGCGAGGTCGTAGGCGGCGCGAGCCATGGCTTGGCCGGTCGCCTGCCGCTTCTGTTCCCGCAGACCTCGAGTCGTCATCGGCCCGAGAGTAGCCCCAACAGTGCCCGATGGGCAAAGTTGCCCATCGGGCACTGGGGCCTCTCCGTGCTCGGACGGTTCCCCCGTGACCGAACGGCCGGATCAGGACCGGATGTCAGGATTCGGAACGGTGCGTGGTGCCTGCGCCGAGGAACACCTCGATCTCGCGGATGCCTCGCGCGGCTTCCCGTTCCACGGCGCCCTGGGTGTGGCCATGTCTCCGCGGTGGACCGGTGCGCTGCCACTCACGGTAGGCCTGCATCGCCACGACACCTCCGCACCAGCAGGCGCCCACGGCGATCAGCCCACCGACACACACCCAACCCAGGTAGCGCAGGACGTCTCCGACCACGCCCCAGATCGGCTCTGACCATCGTGGATCCAGGTACGGCATGGCAACCCCTCCACCGAGCGGCCCACCAGGGCCGGTGCTGCCGACTCCACCGACCGCCCACGTCAGCAGAATAAATGCATGCGTGCATGTAGGTAAGGTGTCGCCATGGCCGATCACGCGTCTCGCCAGGAGGAGCGGTCCGCGGCAACCCGGCGAGCGCTGCTCGACGCCACCATCGCCTGCCTTGTTGAAGAGGGATACGGCGGCACCACTGGGCCCGCGGTGGCGAAGCGGGCGGGGCTGTCCCGGGGGGCGCAGCTGCATCACTTCGGCACCCGGGACCAGATGGTCGTTGCCGCGGTCGAGCACCTGGCTCAGATGCGTCTGGCTGCGGTGCGTTCCCGGTTGCAGGAGATCGAGAACCAGTCGGCCGACGACCCCGGCGTGGCACAACCGGTGGCACGGGCGGCGTTGGAGCTGCTGGCCGGCGCCCTGTCCGGGCCGCTGTACGCGGCGACACTGGAGCTGTGGGTCGCTGCCCGAGCCAACGTCGAGCTCCGCGAGGAGCTGGTGCCGGCCGAGCACCGGGTCCGCGCCGAGCTCTGGGAGGTGTGCCGCCGGTACGTGACCGAGGACCCGGTCGAGATCCAGCTGACGTTGGACGTGCTGCTCGGTCAAGGCGTCAGCGGCATGTTCCACGCCGACCGTGCCGAGTCGCACCGCAGAGCCCTGGACCGCTGGGAGCGGCTGCTGGTCGACAGGTCGACGTCGGCGCGCCCGTGCTGACCGCCACCCTTTGCCGAGACGAGTTCGGGCGGACGCCGCAGGTCGCCCGGTCGCGCAGGAGACGATCGTGAGCCAGCGGCTGTGGACCCGGGCCGGCGTGGTGGCCGTGGCCGGGCACCTGGGCTACGAGTTGCTGGCCGGCGTGAGCGTTCCGATGGCCTCTCGGCTCGGGATCAAGACAGCCGTGACCGGGTATGCGGCCGCTACGGCGGCGCTGTACCACGCGGCCGGCCATGTCCCGCCGTCGCGCGGGCATCGACGGTTCGCGGTGCTGAACGCGTTGTTCGCCTCCGCGGTGATCTCGCACTTCACCTCCTGGCCGCGGACCACTCGAGCGGGGCTGCCGTGGCTGACCGAGTGCGAAGGGCTCACCGGCGAGGTCATCGGCCCGTACAACCTGCTGCTGCACGGCTCGGCCGGCGCCGCCGTGGGTGGAGTCGTCGAGAACCGCCGCGGCTGGCCGTGGTTCGTCACCACGGTGGCCGTCGTGGTGCCGCTGCTTCGGCGTGAGACCGACCGGGAGTTTCAGCGGCTGCTCGCCCAAGCAGCTCGGACGCCGCGATGGTGGAACCGGCGCCTCGCCTCACGCGCCCATGCGCCTGTCACGTGAGCGTGCCCGGGGAGCCCATCCCGTGGGCCTGGCCGCGACCTCGCCGTGCGGCGACAGGGTCGCTAGTCGAGCTGGAAGTGGTCGACGTCCACTCGCACGAACACCGCGGTGGAGGTGACCGCCGGACGCCCGGAGTCCGCCTCGGACATCGTCGCTTCCACGAAGAGCTTGCGGCCCTCGGCGTGCAGGATCGCACCCCGGAGCTCGTACTCGACCCCCAGCAGTACCGGGCGGAGGTAGTCGACCACGAGGTTCCGGGTCACTGCTGGTCCGTCGGTCAGGTAGAGAAGGAACCCGTAGAAGTCGTCGAGCACTGTTGCCACGGCACCACCGTGCGCGATGCCAGGCGCTCCGACATGCCGGGCATCGAAGGTGTGGCGCGCGGTGACGCCTTCCCCGTCTCGGTACACCCGGAGATGGTGGCCGTGCGGGTTCTGCGGCCCGCATCCCAGGCAGGCAGGGTGGTGAGCCGGCAGCAGTGACCCGTCTGGATGCGGCCGGAACTTCTCCGCCCACGTCGAGATCAAGTCCTGGAGGTTGGTCATGGGGTGTGTTCCTCTGAGCGAGCTGGTGCGGACCTGCCGGCACATCGTGGCTGTCACCGGTGCGCGCTCTGGCCCGCGGCGCGGACTCGATCGCGTGCTCCCCCGGGCCGACATCGTGCGGAGGACCGAGGCACCAGTGAGCATACATGCGTGCACGTATGTCGCTGACCGGGTCGCCTCCGCTCCGGTGGCATCGGTGCCACCGCGGTGATCTGGTCATGCCACCGGAGTCAGCGCAGGTGGCCGATGAGTGCCCAGTCGCTCCCGTGGCTCAGCGGAAGCAGATCTTCTTGACGCGGTACACCAGACTCTGCCGCTCAGGAAGGTGCTGCCGGTGCCGGTGCTGCCGGTGACGACGCAGTTGCGGCTCATGCCGGTAGAGGGAGGCACTGGCCTGGTCGCGCTGGCGGGCCTCGAGCTCGAGGCGGTGACCCAGACGCACAGCCGGTTCGTCGAAGCCGCTGGCGACCCCTGCTGCGACGGCCATCGCCGCCCAGTCGTGGCGTGCGGTGGTATGCACGGCACGCTCGATCGTCGCGGTGGGTGGGTGCACGGCAAGCTCGTCAAGCACTAAGCGCACGCCGCGATAGGCCTCAACTGTTTA
Source organism: Nocardioidaceae bacterium (assembly GCA_018672315.1). Lineage (NCBI taxonomy): Bacteria > Bacillati > Actinomycetota > Actinomycetes > Propionibacteriales > Nocardioidaceae > Nocardioidaceae bacterium. The sequence continues at coordinate 2,335,199 of CP076053.1, forward strand.
TTGCCAGGCCTCGATGACGGTCTCTTCGCGTTCACCCAGTCCGGCGCCCAGGGCGCGTTCCAGCCTGGCGGTGAGCCGTGTGTGCCAGCGCAGCAGGAGCGCGTCGACGAGCGCGTCGATGTTGGGGAAGAACTCCTCGACGTGCTCGAGATCGGTGGGCAGCTGGCCGTCACGACGCGCCAGGATCTCTTCGGTGACGGCTTGTAGGACGCCGGCGCGGGTCGGGGCCGGAGCGCGCCTCATGACGGCTGCCCCGGCCGGATGGTGGTGCGCGCGCCGGCGCCCGGATGTAGCGGCAGCGACGCGTATCCGCGGATGGGGCCGGAGCGCAGCCGGACCGCTACGTCGAGGTCGACATCCCAGTCCCGGTGGCGGCGCAGCAGGGCTTGGAGTGCGAGGCGGGCTTCGAGCCGCGCCAGGGATGCACCGAGGCAGAAGTGGATGCCGCGGCCGAACGCGACCTGTCGTTCGGGGCGCGGTGGATGTCGAACCGATCGGCGTCGGGGAAAGCGTGGTCGTCGCGGTTGGCTGAGCCGGACAGCAGCAGCACGGTGTCTCCGGCATCCAGGTGTTCGCCGTGCAGCTGCACCGGTCCGGTCAGGGTGCGGGAGAGCCCTTGGACCGGGGAGTCGTAGCGCAGCGGCTCCTCGACCGCGCCCGGCACGAGCTCCGGGTTCTCGGCCAGCTCGTGCCGAACCTCGGGATGGTGGGCGAGCACCACGGCGCTGTTGGAGGGCAGGTTGGTCGTCGTCTCGTGGCCGGCGACCAGCAGCAGCAGGCAGAACCCGAGCAGCTCCTCCTCGCTGAGGCGTTCCCCGTCGACCTCGGCGTGCACCAGCGCGGACATCAGGTCCGCCTGCGGTGCCGCGCGGCGTTCGGCGAGGAACTCGGTGAAGTACGCGTACAGCGCAGCGGCCGCGTCCAGTCCGGGACCGAACTCGCCACGGGTCGGGTTGGACTGGATCAGGGTGGTCGACCAGGTCCGGAACTGGTCGCGGTCCGCGCTCGGCACACCGAGCATCTCGGCGATCACGATCGCCGGAAGAGGACCGGCGAGACCTGCCACGAAGTCCAAGCTGCCGTCGTCAGGAGCGACTTCGAGGGTCGTCGACCAGCGTCGCGATGTGCGGCTCCAGGTCGGCGATGCGGCGGGGGGTGAAGGCACGGCTGACGAGGCGGCGCAGTTGGGTGTGCCGGGGCGGATCGGTCATGATCAACATCGGCAAGAACAGTTCGGTCATGTCCACCTCGGGTGGGGTGGGGAAGATCCCGGAGGCCGAGGAGTACGTCGTCGGGTCCTGCAGGGCGGCGGAGACGTCGTCGTAGCGGCTGAGCGCCCACGACCCGGCCGTCGGCGACCAGTACGCCGGAGCCCGCTCGCGCAGCTCCCGGTAGACCGGGTACGGTCGTCGATCACCGCGGGGTCGAAAGGGCTGTAGCTCAGCTGCTGCGTCGTCATCGGTGCTCCGTCCTCGCCGAGGAGCGGGCCCTGAACCCGCACTCGAACTCGTACCGGCAGTTTGTACTGCGAGTACAACATAGGATGAGGGCACTGTCGAGAGTCCAACCAGCCGACCGGAGGTGGAGTGGCGGCAAGGAAGCTTCCGGCGAAGCTGGCCACGCGGCTGTACGACGCCGCTGAGCTGATCGCCGAACGGGGCCTGGACGCCACCAAGATCGAGGACATCGCCGAGGTCACCGGGATCCCGAAGGCCACGATCTACTACCACCTGGACGGCAAGGACGCGGTCCTGGAGTTCTTGCTCAGCGACCTGCTGGACCTGATCGCCGGTGCCGTCGGGGTCGCCATGACCAGCGGCGACACGGCCGATGCCCGCCTGCAGGCGGCGGTGCGTGCCCAGCTGCAGGTGATGCTCGAGCATCCCTTCCTGTCCCGCGCCCTGGTCGGGGACCTGGGGCGGGCCACGGCTGACCGACCTCGCCGACGCGCTCCGCGCGGCGTTCTACGAGCCGATCGAGCAGCTGCTGGCCGACGGCGTGGCCGACGGGACGCTGCGCCGGGTCGCCGACCCGACGGCGGTCGCGATGAGCGTGTTCGGCGCCATCACCGTCACCGGGCTCAACGCGGCGGTCGCCGGTCCGTCCGCGGATCCGGTCGCGGACGCGAGCCGGTACGCGGACGCGGTCACCGCTCTGATCCTAAGCGGTCTGGCGACCGACCCGTCCCCCGAACCGGCGCCCGAGCCCGGCTGCTGAGCGGAGTCTGGGGTCACCGCGCCGCGGTGAGCTCGCCAGAGTCCTCAGCTCGGCTGTGAACGTCGGCATTCACCGGAGAGGTCCGCCGCCTCCCGGCGAGGACGACAACGACCGCACCCACCAGCAACGTGGCGGCCCCGACCCACATCGCGGCCGCGTAGCCGTTCGCGAACGCCTCGACCGCCGAGCGGATCAGCGGTGCGCTTTGGGCCTGCTCGAGCTGGCCAGCCGCCTCGACCGCTTGCGCCACGCCTTCCTCTGACGCCTGGACCGCGGGCTCGGGGATACCACTGACCCCGGAGAGGACCTGGTCGCCGTACACCGCCAGCAGCACCGAGGCGGCCACCGCGCTGCCCAGCGCACCGCCGACCTCTCGGGTGACGTCGTTGACGGCGGCGGCCAGCGTGCGTCGGTCCTCGGGCAGCCCGTCGATGATCAGGGTGGTGCCGGGGTTGATCGCCAGACCGAACCCGAAGCCGAGCACGACCAGCGCCAGGGCGAACATCCACAGCGATATGTCGCCGTCCTTCTGCAGGGCGAACATCACGAACGCCACCGCCATCTGCGCCATCCCCCAGGCGCCGACCGGTGCGGAGCCGAACCGGGCCACCAGTTGCGGGCCGAACCGGGCAGCCGGACCGATTCCCGCGGTCAGCGACGTCAGCCACAGCGCGGTCTCCAGCGGTTCAAGGCGGTGGACGTACTGCAGCCACTGCGGCGCCAGGAAGAAGAACCCGAACGCGGCGAAGAACTGCAAGAACACCATGGCGCTGCCGGTGGACAACCCGGCGGAGCGGAACAGCCGGACCTCGAGCATCGGGTTGCGGGTGCGCAGCTCGTGGACGACGAACCCGACCAGGAGCGCGGACCCGGCGGCAAGCGCGATGAGCGTGACCAGATCCGTCCAGCCGCGTTCAGGGCCCTCGATGAGACCGTAGACGAGCGCAGACAACCCGGCGAACGACAGCACCGACCCGGCCGGGTCCATCCGCAGCTCGGGATTGCGGGAGGTCGGGACGTTGACCAGGCACACGAGGGCGACGACCGCCGCCGCCGCGCCGTAGACGACCTGGACGCTGCCCCACCAGAAGTTCTCCACCAGCAAACCGGAGGTCAAGATCCCGACCATCGCCCCAGCTCCGGAGACCGCCGCCCAGATCGCAACAGCCTGGGGGCGCCGGTCGTCGGGGAACGCATCGACGAGGACCGAGAGGGTGGCCGGCATCACCGCGGCAGCCCCGACCCCAGCGAGTCCGCGCAGCGCGATAATGAGCTCCGGCTGGTCGACCAGCCCCGAGGCCACCGACGCGGCTGCGAACACGGCCAGCCCGGCAACGAGGAACTGACGACGCCCCCACCGATCGGCCGCGATCCCGACCGGAAGGAGGAGAGCGGCGAACACCAGCGCATAGATGTTGACCACCCAGGTCAGCTCGGTCTGCGTGGCTCCGGTGGCTTCAGCGATGTCGGGCAGCGCAAGCGAGAGCGAGGAGGCGGCCCCGATGACCAGCGCCAGTGCGGCACACATGGTGACCAGCAGGGCGAGAAGTCCGCGGGGTTCGGCGTGCCGAGGTGCAGTCACGAGGGTCCTTCGAGGTAGCGGTGCGGCAGGGGTCCGAGTCACCCTGACCTGGTGTCCGGGCGGAGTTCTAGCTGGCGAAGGGTGTTCGCAACGAGTAGGACCCCTGAATTGCTCTCGCGCTGTACCCGCACGAGAGCGTCACCTCTTCACTCGGCGGCAAACCCTCCCCTCGGACGTGCTGATCGCAGGCCGAGGGGACGCCGAGGCGAAGTGTCGGAGGCAACGATCGGGACTGCTGCACGATCAGGTGACAGGTTGGGTCAGGCAGCCTGAGCGGCTGGTGTGGTCATGATCGTCTCGTACTCGATGGGGGTCAATCGGCCGAGCGCGGCTTGTCTGCGGCGGCGGTGGTAGGTCCGTTCGATCCAGGTGATGATGGCGATCCGGAGTTCCTCGCGGGTGGTCCAGCTGCGTCGGTCGAGGACATTGCGTTGCAGCAGCGCGAAGAAGCTCTCCATGGCGGCGTTGTCACCGGCGGCGCCGACACGTCCCATGGATCCGACGAGGCCGTGGCGGTTCAGAGCGTGCCCGAATTTCCGGCTGCGGAATTGAGAGCCTCGGTCGCTGTGGACGATGCAGCCGGCGAGGTCGGCGCCCTCGACGCGGCGCCTGGCCACGGCTGACTCGAGCGCGGTGACCGCGAGCCGCGACTTCATGCGTGAGTCGATCGAATAGCCGACGATGCGGTTGGAGTAGGCGCGTCTTTGATGGCGCAGAGGTAGAGCTTGCCCTTCGCGGGTCTTGTGCTCGGTGATGTCGGTGAGCCACAGCCGGTTCGGAGCGTCCGCGTGGAACTGGTGCCGCACCCTGCCGTCCTTGTCGGTCACCGCGCATCTGTCGTCGTGCACGGGCGGACCGGGACGGCCGGCCTTCCCACGCTGAGCAGACACAGGTTTGCCGAAGGCGCTCCACCAGCCGTTGGTCGAGCAGATCCGCCACGCGGTCCGCTCGGCCATCGGCTGCCCGGCGCTGCTGGCTTCGTCGAGGAGGAATCGGTAGCCGAACTCGGGATCGTCGTCGTGGGCGTTCCACAATGCATTCGCGCGGTACGCCTCGGTCAACTCGGCGTCGGTGACCGGTGCAGCGAGCCAGCGGTAGTAGGGCTGTCGTGCGAGCTTGAGTACCCGGCACGTCACCGCCACCGGGATTCCCTCGGTGGCGAGCTCACGGACGAGCGGGTACATCATTTTCCCGGCAGGTTCGCCTGCGACAGATACGCCGCGGCACGACGCAGAACCTCGTTCTCCTGCTCCAGCAGCCGATTGCGGCGGCGCAGATCGCGAAGCTCGGCGTTCTCGCTGACGGTCGTCCCGGGCTTGGAGCCGTCCTCGACGTCAGCGGCCTTGAGCCAGTTCGTCAGACAGGACTCGCTGATCCCGAAGTCGGCAGCGATCTGCTTGAGATGGACTCCCGGTTCACGGTTCCGAGCGACCCGGATGACGTCCTCGCGGAACTCTCTGGGATAGGGCTTAGGCACGGTGCACATCCTTCCAGCGGCACCTCTCGGCACCACAGATCAGATGTCACCCATCCGTGCAGCAGTCCCAAACGGTGAAGGCATCAGGAAACCTGGGGAACCAGAAGGCCAGACACTTCTGTGGTCACCCCACCAGCAGAACTCAGGCCGCGGCCGGCAGGGATGCGGGTCGCGGCTTTGTCCTCATCATCGATCTCGCTCAGGTGGATGAGCGGCTCGATCGACCCCAGCGGTACGCGGTCATGGGACTCCGCGTTCGCCTGACATCCAGCGCAGGTTTCACAGCGACGTGAAGGAGGTCGAGCGCCCGACGGCTTGACGGCAGCTCCGCCCCCCGACTGCGCGAGCGAGGAGCGGAGCTGCGGGCCGCGACGTGGCCCCGGCCAGTCGAACACCACCCGTTGCACCGTCATCGTTGCGCGGCTCAATTCAAATCCCCGGTGCGGGGGGGTGAGGAAACGACCCTTGTGGGTGGGTGACCTGCATCTCGTCGCGAGCCTGCGCGCATGGTGGACAACGATGCCGTCACAGATGAGCGAGCCCTCAGGAGCCCGTTCACCGGCCGAATGTCGCAATCACGACTAGTCGTGTCGGCTCCACCGGTTTGATCCGCACGATCAGGTCATGTAATGGCTGGACTAGATGACAATGACAAGCCTGTGACCAGCGGCTTCATTCGCGTTCAGCGTTTTCTACGGTCCGTCGCGGGCACAAAGACCCGTGTTCACCCATCCGCTCGATCGGTCGGGCCGAACACCCTGTGAAAGCTCGGCCCGCCGACGGGTCGGCTCCCCGAACGGAAGGAACCTTCCTCTGATGAACACCTCCACCCGTACTCGCCGCGGCCTCGCTGCTGTCGCCACTCTTGGCCTGCTGGCCGTGCCCTTCGCCGCCAACGCCAACGACGACGCCACGGCCGCCGGCCCGGTGGCGGCTTCCGGCTCGGGCGGCGCGGTCTCCGCGACCCTCGTGAAGAACCTCGACGGTCAGCAGACCGAGGTCGCCCTCGACCAGGGCTTCGTCGACGCGCTCGGCCAGCTCAACGTCACCCCGGGCACCCTCGGCCAGGCCGAGCTCAACAACGGCACCCTGAGCTTCCCGGTCACCGGCGGTAACGCCGGCCTCTTCCCGCAGGGTGAGGTCCGCCCGTACGTGATCGGCACCGTGTTCCACGAGAACTCGGGCCTGTCGCTGTCGGCCGGTGGCACGCAGGTCGACATCGAGAACCTGACGATCGACCCGGGCGCCTCGAAGATCTACGGTGACGTGTCGGTCGACGGCGAGCCCCTCGCCAACAACGTGTACGTCTTCTTCGCCGACGGCCGCACGCTGGAGGCCCCCGAGGTCAGCGGCAACACCGCGACCCTGTCCGGCACCGAGGTCAAGCTGACCGCCGGTGCGGCCGAGGCCCTCAACGGCGCCTTCGGCATCGAGGACCTCTCCGGCGGCATCCTCATCGGTACCGCCACCATCACGCTCGGCATCGGCGGCTGATCCCAGCCCCTGCTGAACGTCGCGCGGCTCTGAGTCGCGCAGCAGTCACCGGCGCGTCGTCCCTCACGGGGCGGCGCGCCGGTGTCGTTCCGGTGGGGGAGGATGGGCTCATGAGCGCTGCGAGCACCACGCTGACCCCCGAGACCTTCGCCCCCCTGGTCGACCACACGCTGTTGAAGCCCGAGGCCACGCAGGCTCAGGTCGAGAAGATCATCGAGGAGGCCCGCGAGTTCGGGCCGGCCTCGGTGTGCGTGAACGGACTCTGGGTGCCCCTGGTCGCTGCGGGCCTGCGCGACACCGATGTGCTCGCCTGCGCTGTCGTGGGCTTTCCGCTGGGGGCGATGCGCTCCTCGGTGGTCGCCGCCGAGGCAGCTCAGGCCGTCGAGGACGGCGCGGGCGAGCTGGACATGGTGATCCCCGTCGGCCTGCTGCGCGCGGAGGACGACGCCGCCGCCGAGTCGTACGTGGCTGCGGTGCGCGCAGCCGCTCCCGACGTGGTGCTCAAGGTGATCCTCGAGACCGCGCTCCTCAGCGACGACCAGATCGTGCGCGCCTGCCGGGTCAGCGTGGCCGGGGGAGCCGACTTCGTGAAGACCTCCACCGGGTTCAACCCGGCCGGCGGCGCCACGGTCGAGGCCGTGCGCCTGATGCGCGACACCGTCGGCGAGGGCATCGGCGTCAAGGCGTCCGGAGGCGTACGCAGCCTCGAGGACGCCCAGGCCATGGTCGACGCCGGTGCGAGCCGGCTCGGCATGAGCGGTGCTGTCGCCGTGCTGGAGCAGCTGCGCGGCTGAGAGCGCGATGCCCGTGACTCGCGGCCCGGTTCCAGGGACGGCCGCGTCAGGCGGCGAGGGCGTCCATCGGCACCGGGACGATGTCGCGATCGTGCGCGAGGTGCACGATCTCGCAGGACACACCGGCCAGACGGCAGGCGGCGTACATCATGCTGATCCAGCGGCGGTCGAGCTCGTCCGGCGCTCCCGATCCCGGCCGTGAGCGCAGGAAGGCGAAGCGGGGCGCGTCGACGAGCTCGGACAGGGTCGCGAGCACGATCGACAGCGGCTCGGGATCGTCGTCGGGCAGGTCGTCGCACTCCTCGATCTGCACCATCTGCTTCGTGACGTGCTGGCCGTCGAGCAGCTGGATCCACAGCGAGTGGCCGCCGAAGCCGAGCGGGCCCATCAGGGCACGCCACAACCTCTCGGCATCGTGCGAGGACTGGATGTGCAGGGGCGCGTCGGCCGGGGACAGGGGCTGGTCGGAGGTGGTCATGACGAGAACCATGCCGTCCATCCGCCGACTCCGCTCGCGTCATCCACAGGCGGCCCACCCCCTCGATGCTGCCGGTCTCCTACGGTGTGAGCCATGGACGACATCCGGATCTGCGGGAACGGCCACCTGTTCGCGTTCAAGACGGGCACGTGTCCGGTCTGCGACTCGATCGCGTCCCGTCCTGCGACGAGGTCGGAGGTCGACGCGGGCGAGGTCATGGAGCCTGACCCCGCGGTCCGTCGGCCGCAGGGTCCCGTCCCCCCGCCGTCGAACGGGCTCGCCGCCTTCTTCGTCTGGGGCATCGGCCTCATCGTGTTCGCCGGCCTCGTCAGCATCGGCGCGGCGAGCGAGGGGTCCGCGGTCGGTATCGCCCTGGCCTACGTCGTCGGTGTCGTCGGCTTCGTCATCGCGTTGGTGGGGGTCATCGCCGTCGGCGTACGCGAGGGCATCACCGCGTACGCCGCCCGCGCCGGCATCGACCCGTCACAGCTCAGCGAACGCGTACGACCGCCTTCGTGACCTGGGCACGCGAGACGACCTCGCCGTCGATCCGCGCCTCGGCGGTGAGGAACGCGAGCTTGCGCGTACGCCGGTCGATCGTCGCGGTCGCCACCAGCGTCGACCCCGGCGGGGTCGCGCCGATCAGCTGGAACGAGGTCGCGACCGAGACCGCGTGCTCGTCCTCGGCGAGGTGAGGGATCACCTCGACGAAGCAGCACACGTCGAGCAGCGCCTGGATCGCCGCAGCGTGAGCACCCCCGAACGGGGTCGCCGCGAGCCCCTCGACGGGCATCGCCAAGCCCGCCTGGGGGTCCTGCGCGTCGACGAACCGGAGGCCCAGGGCCTCGTTCAGTCCGACGGTCAGGACCGCGCTCAGTCTGTCCGGGCTGCTCGAGGGGTCACTCACGCGGTCCAGCATGGCGGATGAGCACGCGGCGACGGGGAAGAGGCCACCCATGGCGAAGAGCGAGCACCACGCGTGGGACGGCGTCGAGGCGTTCGAGCGTCCCATCGACTACTGGCTCACCGACATGGACGGCGTCCTGGTGAACGAGGAGAAGGCCATCGACGGCGCCCAGGAGCTCATCAGCGCCCTGCGCGACGGCGACAAGCAGTTCCTCGTGCTCACCAACAACTCCATCTACACCCCGCGCGACCTGCGGTCCCGCCTGAAGGCCTCGGGCATCGACGTGCCCGAGGACGCCATCTGGACCTCGGCGCTGGCCACCGCGCGCTTCCTGCACGAGCAGCGCCCCGGCAGCTCGGCGTTCGTGGTGGGGGAGTCGGGGCTGACCACCGCCCTGCACGAGATCGGCTACGTGCTCACCGACCGTGACCCGGAGTACGTCGTGATCGGCGAGACGCGTACGTACTCCTTCGAGGCCATCACGCGCGCCATCAGGCTCATCGAGGACGGCGCGAAGTTCATCGCCACCAACCCCGACCCGTCCGGTCCCAGCCCGGAGGGCACCCTGCCGGCGACCGGGTCCGTCGCCGCGCTCATCTCCAAGGCCACGAGCCGCGACCCGTACTTCGTCGGCAAGCCGAACCCGCTGATGATGCGCAGCGCTCTCAACCGGATCGAGGCCCACTCCGAGCGGGCGGTCATGATCGGGGACCGCATGGCCACCGACGTGCAGAGCGGCCTGGAGGCCGGCGTACGCACCGTGCTGGTGCTCTCGGGCTCGACCGGCAGGCGGGAGATTGACACCTTCCCCTACCGTCCGAACCTCGTCGTCGACTCCGTGGCCGACCTCGTGCCGCTCGCCAAGCGAGCCGCCTCCTGACGTGCGCCCGTCGCCCGGTCACGGGGGTTCGCTAGCGTCAGCACCCGAGCCCGAGGACGGACCACGGTCCGCACGTGACGGAGGTGAGACGTCGATGACGCAGGCGCGTACGCCCGCCGACGGCGGCAACGGCTCCGGCCACGGGCCGGCGGTGCCCGTCTTCTTCCTCTCCGACTCCACCGGCATCAGCGCCGAGACCATGGGCAACGCGCTGCTGCTGCAGTTCCCCCACCGTCGGTTCGACCGCATCTCCATCCCGTTCATCACCAGCGAGGAGGAGGCCGCGCGCGTCGTGGAGCAGATCGACGCCGCCGTCACCGACCAGGTGATGCCGCTGGCCTTCACGACCGCCGCGTCGAACGAGGTGCGCGCGGTGCTGCACACCTCGCGGGTGCCGATGGTCGACTTCTTCGACATGCACCTGAACAAGGTCGAGGAGATCCTCGGCGACGAGGGCATGCGCAAGCCCGCGCGGTTGCACGGTGTCGGCGACGTCAAGCGCTACAACAACCGCATGGCCGCGATCGAGTTCACGATCGAGCACGACGACGGCGCCTCGATCCGCAGCCTCGACCGCGCCGACACGATCCTGTTGGCACCGTCACGCTGCGGCAAGACGCCGACCAGCATGTACCTCGCGCTCCAGCACTCCTTGCACGTGGCGAACTACCCGCTGGTCGACGAGGACCTCGACGACAACCAGCTGCCACGGCCCGTCCGCGACCTCGACGTGCCGCTGTTCGGCCTCATGACCACCGCCGAGCGGCTCTCGCGCGTGCGCGGCGAGCGCCGGGCGAACTCGACGTACGCGTCCCTCGAGCAGTGCCGGTGGGAGCTGCGTCAGGCCCAACGCCTGTACGACACCCACGGCGTCACCGTCATCGACTCCTCCACCAGGTCGGTGGAGGAGATGAGCGCCATCATCGTGCAGCAGCTGCGCCGTCACAGCCTCGACAGCGACGCGGACGGCTCCGTACGCACCAGGAACACCTCGCCGCACCGCACCACCACGACCGGCCAGTCCGGCCCCGGACTCCGCCGCAGCCACGGAAGGACCAGTTGATGAGCGACACCACCGCCGATCAGAGCGGGAGCACGGAGAAGAACGTGCTGTGGTTCTCCGAGGTCGGCATGGGCGACGTCGGTGAGGTCGGCGGCAAGAACGCCTCGCTCGGCGAGATGGTCTCCAACCTCGCCGACCTCGGCGTCTCGGTGCCCGACGGCTTCGCGACGACGTCCTCGGCGTTCCTGCGCTTCCTCGCCGTCGACGGCCTCGACGAGCGCATCGTCGAGCGGATGCGCGACCTCGACGTCGACGACACCCGCGCACTGGCGGCCGCCGGGTCCGAGATCCGCGGCTGGATCACCGGGCACCCTTTCCCCGACGACCTCGAGGCGGCGATCCGCGAGGCGTACTCGACGTTGTCGGGCAACTCCTCCGGCGCCACGTTCGCGGTGCGCTCCTCGGCCACGGCCGAGGACCTGCCCGACGCCTCCTTCGCCGGCCAGCAGGAGACCTTCCTGAACGTCACGGGGGTCGACGCGGTGCTCGAGTGCGTGCGCGAGGTGTACGCCTCCCTCTACAACGACCGCGCCATCTCCTACCGCGTGCACCACGGCTTCGAGCACGCCGACGTCGGCATCTCCGCGGGCGTGCAGAAGATGGTGCGCTCGGACATCGGGTCCTCGGGCGTGATGTTCACCGTCGACACCGAGTCCGGCTTCGACCAGGCGGTCTTCATCACCTCGGCGTACGGGCTCGGCGAGGGCGTCGTGCAGGGCGCGGTGAACCCGGACGAGTTCTACGTCTACAAGCCCGCTCTGGCCGAGGGCAAGCAGGCCGTGCTCAAGCGCACCGTCGGCGCCAAGGCGACCAAGATGATCTACACCGACCGCACCGAGACGGGGCAGACGACCGAGTTCGTCGAGGTCGACCCGGCCGACTCCCGGCTGCTCTCCCTCACCGACGAGGAGGTCACCGAGCTCGCGAAGCACGCAGTGACCATCGAGGAGCACTACGGCCGCCCCATGGACATCGAGTGGGGCAAGGACGGCGACGACGGCCGGCTCTACATCCTCCAGGCGCGGCCCGAGACCGTGCAGTCCCGCGTGGGCGGGGTCATGGAGCGCTTCAAGATCGACCGCGGCGTCACCGCCGACGCCGAGGTCGTCATCGAGGGCCGGGCGATCGGTCAGAAGATCGGCGCCGGCACGGTGCGCGTGCTCGGCAGCGTCGAGGAGATGCACGACTTCACCCCCGGCGACGTGCTCGTGGCCGACATGACGGATCCCGACTGGGAGCCGATCATGAAGCGTGCCGCCGCGATCGTGACCAACCGCGGCGGGCGTACGTGCCACGCCGCGATCATCGCCCGCGAGCTCGGCATCCCCGCTGTCGTCGGCTCCGGCTCGGCCACGACGGACCTGGCCGACGGCCGCGAGGTCACCGTCTCCTGCGCCGAGGGCGACACCGGCTTCGTCTACGACGGCATCCTCGACTTCGCCGTGGAGAAGACCGAGCTCGACGCCATGCCCGACGTGCCCGTGAAGGTCATGATGAACGTCGGCACCCCGGACCAGGCGTTCAGCTTCTCGCGGCTCCCGAACGCCGGCGTCGGCCTGATGCGGCTCGAGTTCATCATCAACCGCCAGATCGGCATCCACCCCAAGGCCCTGCTCGAGCTCGAGGCCGGCGGTGAGGACCTGCCGGCCGCGCTGCGCGAGGAGGTCACCGACCTGATCGCGGCGTACGACGGGCCCCGTGACTTCTTCGTCAAGCGCGTCGCCGAGGGCATCGCGATGATCGCCGCAGCGTTCTCGCCGGAGCCGGTGATCGTGCGGATGAGCGACTTCAAGTCCAACGAGTACGCCAACCTCGTCGGCGGCACCCGCTACGAGCCCGATGAGGAGAACCCGATGATCGGGTACCGCGGCGCCTCGCGGTACCTCTCGGACGACTTCGCCGAGTGCTTCGCGATGGAGTGCGCGGCCATCCGCCACGTGCGCGAGGAGATGGGGCTGACCAACGTCAAGGTCATGATCCCGTTCGTGCGCACCATCGCCGAGGCCGAGGGTGTCATCAGCCTGCTCGGCGAGCACGGGCTCGAGCGCGGCAAGGACGAGCTGCAGGTCGTGATGATGTGCGAGGTGCCGAGCAACGCGATCATCCCCGAGCAGTTCCTCGAGCACTTCGACGGCTTCTCGATCGGGTCGAACGACCTCACGCAGCTGACGCTCGGCGTCGACCGGGACTCCTCGCTGGTGGCGCAGACCTTCAACGAGCGGGATCCGGCCGTGCTCTTCATGCTCGAGCGGGCGATCGCGGCCTGCAAGAAGCTCGACAAGTACGTCGGCATCTGCGGCCAGGGGCCCTCCGACGACCCCGAGCTGGCCGTGTGGCTGCTGAAGCAGGGCATCGAGTCGATGTCGCTGAACCCCGACACGGTCGTGGAGACCTGGCTGGCGCTGGCGAAGGTCGACCTCGACGCGTAGGCGACACCGCGTGTGACGCGGGTCTTGTATTCGAACACGTGTTCGAATAGCATGTGTGCATGACCTCGCTCCTCGACCCCACCCCGATCGCTCCGCGGTCGCGTGAGCGGGGTCCGCGGGAGACGGTCAGGTCGGTTCATGACGCCCTCGACGCCGCGGGCCCTGTTGAGGGGCTGTCATCTGCTGAGTGCGATGCGTTGATCGCTGAGGTCGCGCGGGCGAGGGCGCGGTTGCAGGCGTACGAGCTGCGGCTGGTCGCGGCGGCTGCGAAGACGACCGTGGCCTCTGATGCGGGGGTGCGTACGACCAGTGACTGGTTGGCAGCCCGCACCCGCACCACTGGTGCAGCGGCTGCCCGCACTGTGGGTCTGGCGACCGACCTGTCCGACCGGCTGCCCACGACAAGTCAGGCGTCGAGGCCGGACTGGTTTCACGCGAGCACGCTGCGGTGATCGCGCACGCCACCGCGCAGCTCCCGACCGGCCTGTCCGCCCAGGACAGGGCCACCGTGGAGCGGCGGCTCGTTGAGCGCAGCCGCACCCTGGACCCGACCCAGCTCCGCCGCCACGCCCGCCGGGTCCTCGAGGTCGTCGAACCCGACCCCGCAGTGGTCGACGCCCACGAGGACGCGCAGCTGGTCGACGAGGAGACCCGGGCCCTGGCCAAGGCCCGGTTGACGGTGCACGACAACGGCGACGGCACCGTGACCGGTCACTTCACCGTCCCGCACCTGGCCGGGTCGGTGCTGCGGAAGATCCTGGCCGCGATGACCGCACCCCGCCGCGCCGCCCTCGGCGCCACCCGGGCCCAAGGTGCCCAGCCGCTGGGTGACGGTGGGCGCGACTGGGCCCACGAGCGCGGGGTCGCGTTCGCGGACCTCCTGGAGCACCTGCCGACCGACCGGCTCTCGGGCAAGACCGCGACCACGCTCGTGGTGACGATGGACCACACCACGCTCGCGGGGGCGGTGAAGGCGGCCGGGATCGACACCGGTGAGCGGCTCTCCGCCGCGACCGCCCGTCGGCTCGCGTGCAGCTCCGGGCTCGTGCCCGTCGTGCTCGGTGGGGAGTCCCAGCCGCTGGACCTCGGCCGGCAGCGACGCCTGTTCTCCGAGGCCCAACGCCTCGCGGGAGCGACCCGGCACACCACCTGCGCCGCGACCGGGTGCCAGACCCCCTACGCCTGGACCGAGCTGCACCACCGCAGACCCTGGTCCCACGGCGGCACCACCGACCTCGACGACATGGTCCCGCTGTGCACGTTCCACCACCGCCGCATCCACGACCACAGCTACCAGCACCGACGACAACCCGACGGCACCATCACCTTCACCTCGCGCACGACCTAGCGTCTCGACGGGTCATCGCACAGTGTCGAGCTGCCGCCACGCGTGGGCGATGACCCCGGCCCAGCCCGGGTCCTCGCCCACGTGCGTCTGCAGCGTCAGCACGAACAGCACCGCCCACCCGCGGGCCCGGTCCCGCAGGCCATCGTCGACCGCGTGGCCGGCCGCAGCGGCGTACGCGTTCCACAGCCGCTCGCGGTCAGCGGGCTCGAGGAGCAGCCAGCCCGATGCCAGGTCGACCGCGGGGTCGCCGGCACCGAGGTCGCCGAAGTCGATGACGGCGCTGAGGCGACCGCGGTCCACCAGGAGGTTGTGGGGGTGGAGGTCCCCGTGCACCCACATCGGAGGCCCGTCCCAGGCAGCAGCGGACAATGCACGCCGCCACACCGACCGCACCGGATGCCCGGGGCCGATCCCGAGTCCCACGACGAGCTCGTCGAACCGGCCGGCACGGTCGCCCAGTGCGACCCCGCGGAACGGATTGACCGGCAGTCCGGCTGGTGCGGCCCGGTGCAGGGCGCCGAGGAACCGACCGAGGTCCTCGGCCGAAGAGGTTGCGTCCCAGGTGCCGCCCATGACCGAGGCGGCCGACGAGCCGGGCAGCCAGGGCGCGACGAGCCGAGGCCAGGGGTAGCCGCAGCCGGGCTCGCCGACCCGAATGGGTCGGGGTATCGACAGCGGCAGCGGCGGCAGGCGCGGCAGCCACCGGATCTCGCTCTGCAGGGTCCGCGAGGCGAGAGCGCGGCGCGGAAGACGCACGACGAAGTCGTCACCGAGCCTCCACTGCACGTTGTCCCAGCCCTCGGGTCCACGCGAGAGCGGCAGAACGGCGAGATCGGGGTGCTGCTCACGCAGCAGCGCACGCACCAGCCCGGCGTCGACCTCGATCTCGGCAGCGGGTGCGGGCACGGCGCAAGTCTCCCGCCTGCTCAGTTCAGGATGACGATGCCTGCGTTCAGGGCCGTCGCGAAGGCCACCCACGCCACGTAGGGCACCAGCAGCCACGCGGCCGCCGGCCGCTCGCGCCGGGCGAGGGCGATCGTGACCACCACGGCGGCCAGCAGCACGACGATCTCGACGAGGGCCAACCCGTAGCGGTCGCCGGCGAAGAAGATCGGCGTCCACGCGGCGTTGAGCACCAGCTGCACCGCCCACGCGGTGAGGGCGGGGCTCCAGGCGGCGCCACGGGTCTGCGCCGCGCGCCACAGCACCCACGCGCTCGCCGCGATCATCACGTACAGCACCGTCCACACCGGACCGAAGAGCCAGGCCGGGGGCGCGTACGGCGGGAGGTCGAGCGCGGCGTACGTCGAGGACGCCGACGAGGCGGCCACCCCGCCGAGTCCGGCGGCGACGGCCACGGCGACGGCGAAGCCGCCGAGCGTCAGCAGGGATCGTGCGGAGAACGCCGGTGGCGGGTGCATCGTGGTGCTCACGGCGAGAGGCTCCCCGCCGTGTGCCGACGCGACACCAGGGGCAGGGGTGAGGCATGCTCGGCCCGCCCACCCCCGGACTCGCGACACTCACGCACGACCGCGACTGGGACGCGTTCGCCGCCGGGTGGGTCGTGGAGCGCAAGCTCGACGGCCAGCGGGTGCTCGCCGACACGCGGGGGACCGGCGCGAGGCTCTGGTCCCGCAACGGCCACGACGTCACCGATGCCTTCCCCGAGATCGTCGCGGCCCTCGGTGCCGTGCCGACGGGGTGGGTCCTCGACGGCGAGGTGGTCGCCTTCGACGGGGCCGTCACCTCCTTCGCGAGACTGCAGCAGCGCATCGGCCTGCGCGGCGAGGCCGCCGCTTCCTCCGGGGTCGGAGTCTTCTTCTACGTCTTCGACGTGCTGAGCGCGGCGGGTGAGGACCTCCGCGACCTCCCGTGGACCGAACGCAAAGCGCGTCTGCGCGAGGGCATCGGCTGGAGCGACGACAAGCTCCGCCTCGTGCCCCACCGCACCGACGGCTTCGAGGAGTACTACGCCGAGGCCTGCTCCAAGGGCTGGGAGGGCCTCATCGCCAAGCGCGCGGACGCGGCCTACCCCGGCGGGCGTACGAAGAGCTGGTTGAAGCTCAAGTGCGAGGCGGGCCAGGAGCTCGTGGTCGTGGGTTGGAGCGAACCCCGGGGCGAGCGTGTCGGCCTCGGTGCCCTGCTCCTGGCCCACCACCTCGAGCGGGGCGACACCGACGACAGCGCGCTCCGCTACGTCGGCAAGGTCGGCACCGGCTTCGACCACGCGACCCTGCGGGACCTGCGCGGACGACTCGGTGACCTCGAGGTCGGCGAGAGCCCCTGCACCGAGGGTGAGCTCCCCCGAGGCAAGGCAGCCGACGAGGTGCACTGGGTACGCCCCGAGCTGGTCGCCGAAGTGGCCTTCACCGAGTGGACGAGCGACGGCATGATGCGGCACCCGCGCTTCCTGGGGCTGCGTACCGACAAGCCCGCCGCCGACGTGGTCCGCGAGAGCTGAACGGCAGAGGAGCCGGCATGGTGAAGAAGCACGGCGAGCCCGTCGAGGTCGAGGGGGTGACCGTCAAGAAGCCCGACAAGCCGCTGCTCCCTGGACGCGGCGCCGACGACGGCAGGGCGGCGGGCGGCCCGCTGACCAAAGCAGGGCTGGCCGAGCACTACGCCTCCGTCGCCGACCTCATGCTGCCTCACCTGGTCGGCCGGCCGATCTCGATGCAGCGGTTCCCCGACGGGACCGACGAGCACGGCGGGGGAGGGTTCTACGAGAAGAAGCTGCCCAGCCACTACCCGGACTGGGTGGCCTCCACCGAGCTCGCCACGAACGACGGCCGCCAGCGCCAGGTGGTCGTCGACGACGCCGCCACCCTCGCGCTGCTGTCCCAGTCCGCCTGTCTCACCCCGCACACCTGGCTCTCCCGCTCCGACGACGACCGGGGCTCGATGCTCGACCGCCCCGACCTGCTCGTCGTCGACCTCGATCCGTCCGTCGACGACGTCGGCGCCGTCCGCCGGGCGACCCAGCTGGTGGCCGAGGCCTTGGACGACCTCGGCCTCCGGAGCTGGGTGAAGACCACCGGGTCCCGTGGCTACCACGTCACCGTGCCGATCCGGCGGGACCGCGGTTTCGACGACGTACGCGGCTTCGCGCAGACCTTCGCCGCGGCGCTCGCCGCCCGCCACCCCGACCTGCTCACCGTCGAGGCGCGCAAGCAGAACCGGGGTGACCGGGTGCTGCTCGACGTGGCGCGCAACGCGTACGCCCAGACGGTCGTGCCGCCGTACGCCGTCCGGCCCCGGCCCGGGGCGCCGGTGGCGCTGCCGATCCGGTGGGACGAGGTGTCGCGGGTGCTTCCCGACCAACACACCGTCGACTCGCTCCCGCGCCGGCTCGGGCAGGTCGACGACCCCTGGGCCGACCTCTGGGACCACCGGCAGGCCCTGGGGACAGCCGTCGACCGCCTCGGGCGGTGGCACGGTCGGGAAGAATCGGACACCTGAGATCGTTGTGCACGACGTGAAGTTGCCCCGACTCTCCGACCTACGACCTGGAGGACGCCGCATGGGAAGCATGGACACCACCGGCCGCGAGTACGCCGTGACCAAGGACGACGCCCAGTGGCGTGAGGAGCTGTCCCGCGAGGAGTACCAGGTGCTGCGTCAGGCCGGCACCGAGCGACCCTTCAGCTCCGAGTACGAGACGCTGGAGACCCCCGGCGTGTACGCGTGCCGTGCCTGCGGCGCCGAGCTGTTCCGGTCCGACACCAAGTTCGACGCCCACTGCGGGTGGCCGGCGTTCTACACGCCGCTGGCCGGTGACTCGGTGGAGTACATCGAGGACCGCTCCTTCGGTCAGGTGCGCACCGAGGTGCGCTGCGCGAACTGCGGCTCCCACCTGGGCCACGTCTTCAAGGGCGAGGGGTTCCCGACGCCCACCGACGAGCGCTACTGCATCAACGGCGTGGCGCTGCGGCTCAATCCCGACGCCTGAGGAACCTCCGAGCGCCTGACGTCCATCTCGACCCCTGCGGCTGCTGTCGTGGGGGTCGAGGCATGTCAGCGGGCGCGAAGCTGTCGGCGCTGTCGCGCAGACGTTCGCGTACGCCGCTCGTCAACCCGGCCTCCACGTCGATCGCGTTGTACGCGTCCGTCGAGTCCAGCTCGTCGGACTCGCTCGCGAGACCGCGTCGGGACCTCTCGACGTAGGTCTCGACGATGTCCGCGGCGTCGTCGAGGCCGAACCACCGGAGCCCGACCACGCCGGCGTCGCGGTCGGTGTCGTCGAGGTCGGGCATGGCGTCGGCGCCGCTGCGCTGGAAGCAGCCGTCGAGGTGGATGGCGTCGGCGAGCATGCGGTCGCCCTCGCGCAGCCCTTCGATCCCGTGGCCCGTCGCGTCGCTCATCAGCAGTTCGCACGCGCGGTCCCAGATCACGTCGACATCGGCGTCCATGGCGCGAGGTTACGCGCCGGCGCTCAGGACTCGGACGTCTCGAAGTCGGCGTTCTCCTTGCCGGAGAGCACCGACTCGTTCTGCGTCGAGGTGGGGTTGCGGCGCGCGTCGGCGCCGTGGTCGTCCACCTTGACGAGCAGCCAGTTGGAGTCGTCGCCGCCGAGCTTCGTGTGCGTCAGGGCGTACGCACCGGTCAGCTTCGAGCCGTGCAGCTCGACCTTGATGTGCCCGCCCCCCAACGCCTCGGCGGCGGACACCCGCTCGCCGTCGACCTCGGTGAGGTGCTCGTACGCCCCGGTGTCCCACACGACCACGGTGCCGGCCCCGTACCCCTCGCCGATGCGACCCTCGAAGTCCGCGTAGTCCATCGGGTGGTCCTCGGTGCGCGTGGCGAGCCGTTTGTCGCGGGGGTCTGTCGAGGGGCCCTTCGGCACGGCCCAGCTCACCAGCACCCCGTCGATCTCGAGCCTCCAGTCGAAGTGCAGCGAGCTCGCGTCGTGCCGCTGGATGACGAAGATCGGCCCGTCGGCGCTCGGGGCGTCACCGGACGCGTCGGGTTCAGGGGTGCTCGCGAAGTCGCGCTTCTCCTCGTACTCGCTCAGGTCGGCGTCACCGGAGGCCATGCTCAGACCTCCACCGTCTCGCCGACGCGCAGCCGCCGCGCCTCCCGGTCGGCGACCTCGCCCTCGTGCTCGAGCCAGCGGTCGACGACGCCGAGGCCGACGTCCTTCAGCAGCCCGTCGTGGACCCCGAGGATCCGTCGGGCGGGGATCGACTTGAGGTAGCGCGCCTGGTCGGGCACCGACATCCACGGCGCCTGCGCCGCGACCAGCACCACCTCGGCGTCGGTGGGGGTGAGCGCGTCGCCGAGGTGCACCACGCGCCCGTCGAGCATCATGCCGACGTTGTCGACCACCGGTGCGTCCGGATGGTTGAGGGCGTGCTCGTCGCCCACCCCGGTCACCGCGAAGCCCGCCACCTCGGTGGAGTCGCCGCCGTGCAGCACCTGCACGCGCTCGGCGAGCCCGGCGGTGGCGCCGTCCAGGAGACTGTCGGCCGCGCCTCGGCAGGTCACCACGACGAGCCCGGAGTCCCGGCTCATGGCGGCGCGGAGACGCTCGACATCGAGGTGGTCGGGGTGCTCGTGGGTGACGAGGACGGCCGAGACCCCCTCCAGGGCGTCGGCCTCGGGCGTGAAGGCCTCCACACCCGGGTCCACGACGATCACCTGACCGCCCTTCTCGAGGCGTACGCAGGCGTGGCCGAGCTTGGTGAGCTGCATGGGCCCACCGTGCCCCGCGCCCGATCAGTCGATGCCGAGCTCGTGCGCGAGCCGCCGGACCCGGGCCGCGATGTCGTCGCGCACCAGGCGCATGCGCTCGATCCCCTCGATGCCACGCACCGACGGCTCGTCGGTCTCCCACGTCTCCACACGCGTCCCGGCGCCGTCGACCTGTGCCTCGCGCCCGAGCACGACGACGCGGTCGGCGCCCGCCACGAGCTCAGGGGTGAGCCGTCGCGGCACGTGTCCCGCGATGTCGACGCCGACCTCGGCGAGCACCTGCACCGACAGGGCGTTGGGCGCCGTGCCGGGGTCGGTGCCGGCCGAGGCCACGTCGACGCGGTTGCCGGCGGCCTCGACGAGGTCGCGCATCAGCCCCTCCGCCATCGGGCTCTTGCCGCCGTTGCGGGCGCAGACGAAGAGCACGGAGGGCGTACGGGCCTCGGCGTCAGGAGGACCCGCGGCGGTCACGAGGAGACCTCCGCACGGTCGTGCTCGCGGTAGAAGCGGCGCGCCCAGAGGCTCACGTACACCAGGCCGACCAGCACCGGCACCTCGATCAGCGGTCCGACGACGCCGGCGAGCGCCTGCCCGGAGGTGACACCGAAGACCCCGATCGCCACCGCGATGGCGAGCTCGAAGTTGTTGCCGGCCGCGGTGAAGGACACCGCGGTCGCCCGCTGGTAGTCGAAGTCGAGCGCCCGGGTGAGCAGCATCGAGCCGCCCCACATGAGCACGAAGTAGGCCAGCAGCGGCAGGGCGATGCGGGCGACGTCGAGCGGCGCCCCGGTGATCGTGTCGCCCTGCAGGGCGAAGAGCACGACGATGGTGAACAGGAGGCCGTACAACGCGGCGGGCCCGATGCGCGGCAGGAACCGGGACTCGTACCACTCGCGCCCCCGGGTGCGCTCGCCCAGCACCCGGCTGAGGTAGCCGGCGGCCAGGGGGATGCCGAGGAAGACCAGCACGGATCCGGCGATGCTCCAGATCGAGACGTCGAGGGCCGCCTGCTCCAGTCCCAGCCATCCCGGCAGCACCTGCAGGTAGAACCAGCCGAGCACCGCGAACGCGAAGATCTGGAACACCGCGTTGATGGCGACCAGGATCGCCGCGGCCTCGCCGTCGCCGCAGGCCAGGTCGTTCCAGATCAGCACCATCGCGATGCAGCGGGCGAGACCGACGATGATCAGACCGGTGCGGTACTCCGGCAGGTCGGGCAGCAGGAGCCACGCGAGCACGAACATCAGGGCGGGTCCGAGCACCCAGTTCAGGACGATCGAGGTCACGAGCATCCGGGTGTCACGGGTGACGTGCTCGAGCTCGTCGTAGCGGACCTTCGCCAGCACCGGGTACATCATCACGAGCAGGCCGATGGCGATGAGCAGCGAGACCGAGCCGATCTCGACCGTGGCCAACGCCTCGTCGAGTCCGGGGACGCCGCGACCCAGCAGCAGACCGACGACCATCGCGACGCCGATCCACAGGGGCAGGAACCTGTCCAGGGTGGAGAGCCGGCGCACCACGTCGCCGTCCGCCGTGCCGGGCCGCGGTGTCTCGTGCACGACGTCGCTCATGCCGGCACCGCCGCACTGCCGAAGAGCGAGCCTAGGGCCGACATCGCCGCGGGGCGTGCGATGTAGAAGACCCACGTGCCGCGCTTCTCCCGGTCGAGGAGCCCGGCGTCGTGCAGCACCTTGAGGTGGTGGCTGATCGTGGGCTGGGAGAGGTCGAAGAACGGCAGGAGGTCGCAGACGCACGCCTCGGCGCCCTCGTGGGACAGGACGAGGGACAGCAGCCGGAGGCGGGCCGGGTCCGCGATGGCCTTCAGCATCCCCGCCACCTGCACGGCTGCGGACGGGCTGATCGGTTCGACGGCGAGGGGGGTGCAGCAGGTCAGGGGATCAGCCAGGGACGACAGGTCGTCGGGCGGGACGCAGGAGTTCGACACCTGTCTATGTTGATGTCTGTCGATACGACGGGTCAAGTCGCGCCGAGGTCCGACGTCCGACGTCCGACGGGCGGCCGCGGTCACGGGGCGTACGCCAGACTGCTGGCGTGCAGACCGAGACACCCGACCTGCTGTGGCAGCCCACGCCGGCGACCTTCGACGGCTCCGGGCTCGCTGCCTACCTCGACTTCCTGCGTGCCTGGGAGCCCGACGGGTTCACCGCTCCCGGCCCCGAGGTGACCGATCCGGCGCCGGGGGAGGCCCTGCCCTCCTACGCGTCGCTGTGGCGGTGGTCCACCGCGGACCTGCCGGCGTTCTGGGCGAGCCTGTGGGACTTCCTCGGGCACGCCGAGGGCTCGGGGCACCGTCCCTCGGCCCCCGAGGAGGTGCTCCCCGACGCCTCCATGCCGGGCGCGCGGTGGTTCCCCGGGGCGCCGGTGAACTTCGCCGAGCGGTGCCTGGCCGGCGGGGAGCCCGACGACCTCGCCGTGGTCTGCCGCGACGAGACCGGGGCCCGCACCGAGACGACGTACGCCGCGCTGTCGCGGCAGGTCGCGGGTCTCGCCGCGACCTTCCGCGACCTCGGCGTCGGACCGGGTGACGCCGTCGCGGGATACCTGCCCAACCGGCTGGAGACGCTCGTCGCGATGCTCGCCTCGGCGTCGGTGGGCGCGGTGTGGACGTGCGCGGCGCCGGAGTTCGGCACCCCGAGCGTGCTGAGCCGCTTCGAGCAGCTCGGTCCGCGCGTGCTGGTCGCGGTCGACGGCTACCGCTACGGCGGTGCCGACCACGACCGGCGTACGGAGGTCGCGGCGCTCGCCGAGTCGCTGCCGACGCTGACCGACGTGGTCGAGGTGCCGCTGCTGGGGCTCGGGCTCGGCAACGACCTCCCTGCCGCGACCCTGGCGTGGGACGAGGCCGTCCGCGGGCCCGACCAGCACCCCGCTGCGAAGCCCGCCCACGTCGCCACCGAGTTCTCCGACCCTCTCTGGGTGCTGTGGTCCTCGGGCACGACCGGACGGCCCAAGGGGATCGTGCAGTCCCACGGCGGCATCACCTTGGAGCTCGGCAAGGCCTTGTCCCTCGGCTGCGACGTGCGACGCGGCGACCGCTACTTCGTCGCGACCTCCGCGGGCTGGATGATGTGGAACTTCGCCGTCGCGGGACTTCTGGTCGGCGCCGAGGTCGTCCTCTACGACGGCTCGCCGACCCACCCCGACGCCGACGGTGTGTGGCGCGTCGCCGCCGAGGAGGGCGCTGCGGTGGTCGGGGTCGGCGCGGCGTACCTCACCGCGGGGATGCAGCGGGGCCGCGAGCCCTCGGCGTACGACCTCGGCGCGCTGCGCTCGCTGCTGCAGACCGGCTCGACGCTGCCCGAGGAGGCGTGGCGGTGGATCGGCCGCGAGCTGCCCGGGGTGCAGCTGCAGTCGATCAGCGGCGGCACCGACGTCTGCTCCGTGCTCGCCGGCACCTCGCCGCTGCTGCCCAGCGTCGTCGGTCGGATCTCGGCGCCGTGGCTCGGGGTGGACCTGGAGGCCTGGGACGTCGACGGGCGCCCCGTCACCGGCGAGGAGGGTGAGCTCGTCGTGCGCTCCCCGATGCCCTCGATGCCGCTGGGCCTGCTCGGCGACGACGACGGGTCGCGGTACCGCGCGGCGTACTTCGACGTCTTCCCCGGCACGTGGCGCCACGGCGACTGGGTCGTCGTGCACGACGACCTGACGCTGGCGGTGGCCGGCCGGTCGGACGCGACGCTCAACCGCGGTGGCGTACGCATCGGCTCCGCCGAGCTCTACGACGTGCTCGATGACCTCGAGGGCCTCGCCGACAGCCTGGTGGTCGGTGTCGACCTGGCGGACGGGGAGTACTGGATGCCGCTGTTCGTCGTGCCCGACGGCGACCAGGTCGTCGACCACGACTTCGCCGACCGTCTCAGGACGACGCTGCGCACCCGCCTCTCACCCCGGCACGTGCCCGACGAGGTCATCGAGGTGCCGCGGGTGCCGCGCACCCTGACGGGCAAGCGGCTCGAGGTGCCGGTGACCCGCATCCTCGCCGACCCCGAGGGGTCCGCCCGCATCGCGGGCGACCAGGCGGGCAGGGGCGCGGTCGACCATCCCGAGATGCTCGACTGGTTCGCCGCGTACGCCGTGCACCGCCGCGACACACGTGCGGCCCCACCCGCGTCGGGGTAGGGGTGCCGACATGGCATCCGACGACCTGAGCGGCAAGACACGCGCTGACCTGCTGGAGCTCGCTCGCGACCGGGGGGTCTCCGGGCGGTCGTCGATGAGCAAGAAGGAGCTGCAGCACGCCCTGGCCCGCGCGATGCGTGAGCCCGGCGAGCCGGGGGAGGCCCCGGCGGCGGACCGGCTCCAGGCGTTCCGCGACCTCGCCGCACGCCGCGCGCGCGGGGAGATGGTGTTCCTGCCGAGCAACCTCACGGGTCACGAGCGGCGCATGCACGTACGCCAGACGCTGCGCGAGGACCACCAGAAGCGCATCTCGACCCGCGCCGAGGACACCGCGGCCAAGTTCACCAAGCTGCACGACAACCTGTTCTCCTTCTTCCGCGGCACCTGCCTGCTCTTCTACCGCGACATGGCCGGCGAGGACGCCTGGATGCCGACCGTGCTGACCCTGGGCGACGTGCACCCGGAGAACTTCGGGGTGATGCCGAGCGCCGACAACGTGCCGATCTTCGGCGTCAACGACTTCGACGAGGCGTTCTACGCGCCCTTCACCTGGGACCTCAAGCGTGGGGCGGCGGGCTTCGTGATCGGCGCCGAGGTCGAGGGCGAGCTGGGTCGCAAGCACCAGCGCAGGATCGCTGCGGCGTTCGTGAGCGGCTACGTCGAGGCGATGCAGGAGTACGCCGACGACGCCATCGAGCAGCAGGGCCAGCTGCGGCAGGACAACGCCCCGAAGGTCATCCGCAAGCTCATCGAGAGCGCCGTCGAGGAGCCGCAGGCCGACTGGCTGGCGCGCAAGTACCACGACGAGCACCGCCGCGGCTTCCGCGCCGACGACGAGCACGTGCCGGTGTCCGGTCGTCGGGAGGAGTTCCAGGAGGCACTCGACCGCTTCGTGGAGGAGAACGACATCGAGGTGCCGGAGCGTACGCGTGGCATGAAGGTCAAGGACGTCTGCCAGCGGCTCGGGCAGGGCACGGCCTCCCTCGGTCTCCCTCGCTACTACCTGATGATCGAGGGGCCGAACGGCGACGGCACCGACGACGTGATCCTGGAGTTCAAGCAGGCCCGACGCTCGGCTCTCGCCGGGTTGGCACCGCCGAGCGAGTTCGTCATGGACGGCAGCGCCCAGCGCATCTCCCACGCCCAGGGCGTCCACCTCGTGCGCGGTGACCGCTTCTACGGCGCGGTGGAGATGGACGGGCTGAGCTTCATGGTGCGTGAGCGGGCACCGTTCCGGGACGACATCGACCTCGACGAGCTCAGCAAGAAGACCTGGCGCAAGTACGCCGCGATCTGCGGCCGCTCACTGGCCCAGTCCCACGCGCTGAGCGACGAGGCGGGACTGCTCGACCACGACATCGAGCCCGACATCCTGGCCGCGATGGGACCGCGGGACCTCTTCGTGCACGACATCGTGGAGTGGGCGATGGAGAGCGCCGACCGTCACCGCGAGGACCACCGGCACTTCCGGCGCGACCACGAACTCGGTGCGTTCGCGGCGGTGGACCGCGTCTTCAAGTAGCGGTCAGCGGTCCACGGCGACCGGCGCCGGACCCTGCTGCTGCGAGGGCGCAGCGGGGAACGGCCCGTTCCAGGACAGCACCAGGAGACCGGCCAGCAGGCTGCCCGTGATCGCGAGACCCGCCTGGGCTCCCCGGCCGATGCCCGTCGTGCGTTGCTCGGCGCGCAGGTGGGAGGGCCAGACGGCCTGGTCCTGCGACTGCTGCTGTCGTGGTCGGTCCATCGGTCGGCGTGCCCCCTCGGCGGTCATCCGTCGACCACCGTACGTCTGCTCCAGGGGTCACTGCCCGACGACGCGGCCCGGCACGCGTACCGATGCCGTGATGTGACGCACCGACGCCCCCGGGCGGCCCGAAGACGCAGCAGAGCCCCCGTACGCGTACGTACGGGGGCCCTGCTGGTCTGGTCGATCAGACCGGGTCAGGAGGTGGCGTTGCCACCCGGGGTGAGGAGGTCTCCGAGCCCGGGGCCGGCACCGGGGGTGTCGGTGCCCGGGTCAGCCGGCTCGCTCGTGTCGTCGCAGTTGACGTCGTCGATCTCGACGTCGTCACCGTTGTAGTAGACGTCGTTGGGCTCGTTGCCGCAGATCGTCGCCCCGCCGACGGTCAGCTGACCGCCGTCGGAGTTGCCCGACAGCCACACGCCGCCACCTTCACCGGCGCCACCCTCGGTCTCGTTGGTCGGGTTCACCGCGTCGCCGGCCTGGTTGCCGGTGATCGTGGTGTCCTCGTCGAGCTCGATCGTGGCGTTGCCGGCGAGGTGGATGCCGCCGCCGTTGCCGGGGTTGTTCGAGGTCACGTTGTTCGTGACGTCGGACCCGAGGACGGCGAGGGTGGCGGTGTCGGCGTCGGCCGCGCCCTGGATCTCGATGCCGCCACCCGCGCGAGTGGCGTCGTTGCCGTCGACCAGCGAGTTGCGCACCGTGACGTCCCCACCGTTGGTGAGCAGGCCGCCACCGGAGGCCGAGGCGCCCGACGCGGAGTTGCCGAGCACGTCGGAGCTGACGACGCTCATCGTGCCGCCGTCGTTGTAGATGCCGCCGCCGCCGGCGTCGGTCGTGGCCTCGTTCTCCTCGGTCGCCGGGTCGTCGGCGGCGTTCGTGCCCGTCGCGACGTTCTCGGAGACCTCGGAGTTGCGCACCGTCATGTCACCGGCGCCGGAGTTCCACAGGCCGCCGCCCTCGACGGCGGTGTTGCCCTGCACGAGCGACCTGGCGACCAGCGAGGTGCCCGCGCCGCCGATGTGCAGCCCGCCGCCGTTGCCGGGGGCGGCGGTCGCGATCGAGTTGCCGACCAGCGAGGAGCGGCGGATCTCGGTCGTGCCGTCCGCGGCCTCGATGCCGCCACCGGCACGGTTCGCCTCGTTGGACTCCACCGTGGTCTCGGTGACGGTGAGCGTGCCGGCGTTGTTGAGGATGCCGCCACCGGATCCCGCGGTGCCGGTCGCGCTGTTGTCCTCGACGACGGCGTTCGTCACGACCATGGTGCCGCCGTTGTTGTAGAGGCCGCCACCGCCGTTGTCGGCGGCGTCGCCGCCGGCGGAGTTGCCGCGGAGGACCGTGCTCTCCACCGTCATCGTGCCGGTGTTGTTCCACAGGCCGCCACCCTCGGCGCCGGCGGTGTTGCCCAGCACGCGGGAGCCGACGACGGTCGCCTCGGCGTCGCCGCCGAGGTGCACCCCGCCACCGTTGCCCGGGTTGGTGGCCACGGCGTTGTTCAGCACGGCCGAGTTCAGCACGTCGGTCGAGGAGCCGCCGGCGCCCTCGATGCCGCCACCGGCGCGGGTGGCGGAGTTGTCGGAGATCGTGGTGCTCTCGATCTCCATCGTGCCCTTGTTCAGGATGCCGCCGCCGGAGGCGGAGGTGCCGGTGGCGTCGTTGCGCAGCACCTGGGAGGCGCCGACCACGACGGTGCCGCCGTCGTTGTAGATGCCGCCGCCTCCGGCGTCGGTCGCGTCACCGGCGTTGGAGCCGGTGGCGGTGTTGCCCTGCACCTCGGTGCGGACGAGGCCCAAGGAGCCGGTGTCGGAGTTCCACAGACCGCCGCCCTCGACGGCGGTGTTGTTGCGCGCCGAGCTGCCGACCAGCGTCACCTGGCCGTCGCCGGTGGTGTGGAGCGCGCCGCCGTTGCCGGGTGCGGTGCCGGCGTTGTTGCCGGCCATGCGTGAGTTGCGGATCAGTGCCGTGCCGCCGTCGAGCTCGACCGCGCCACCGGCGCGGACGGCCGAGTTGCGGTTCAGGCGGGAGGCGGAGACGAGCAGCTCGCCGCCGTCGTTGAAGACCGCGCCGCCGGAGGCACCCTCGCCGGTGACGGTGTTCTTCAGGATGCGGCTGTTGCGGATGTCGAGGTCGCCGGCACTGCGGATGGCGCCGCCGGACTCGCCGACGCCCGGGGCGCCGTTGGTGAGGATCGCGCGGCGGATCGTCAGCGAGGCACCGGCGGAGACGTCGAAGTGCCGGTCGATGCCGTTCGCGTTGATGGTCTTGCCCTGGCCGAGGATCGTGACGTCCGCGTTGCGGTTGATGTCCAGGTCGCCGCGGAAGGGCCCGCCGTTGCCGTCGCGGTTCAGACGGATGTTGCTGCGGAGCTTGATGGTGCTGGGGCCGCCGCGGTTGGCGCGGAAGACGGCCTGGCGCAGCTGCTGCTCGTTGTTGACCGTGACGGTGTCGCCCGGCGCCGCGGTGGCGGGGGCTGCGTACGCGAGCGAGCTCAGTGCGAGCGCCGCCAGCGTGCCGAGCGCGGGGAGCGCCCGAGACCTCGATGACTTCATGCCAGACCCTTCGATCGACGAGGGACGGTGGGTTCCGTCCCGGCACCGCGGACGAGCGGTGTGATCTGTGGTTCGTCGCTGGGGGTGATCCGGTTCACTGCCGGTACGAACTTCTCACATGTCGAGACCGCGCGTCCGGAACGTCCGGTCTCGACCACCCACCCGACAGACTGCAGGAGTGGCACCGGGCCCGGGAGTGCGCAGAGCGGTCCCGCACCCTGCCCCCACGCAACCGGCGTCGGCCGAGAGGCTCGAGGACCTCGACGACCTGGAGTCGGTCCACCGCCGTCACGTCGACGCCGTGGCCCGCGCCGTACGCAGCGTGGTCGTGGACCCCGACTCCGTCGCCGACGTCGTGCAGGAGACGTTCCTGCGCGCCTGGCGCAGCCGGGAGACCTACGACCCCGTGCGGGCGCCGCTGCGACCGTGGCTGCTGCTGGTGGCGCGGGGTGCGGCGATCGACTACGTGCGCGCACGACGGGCGCGTCCGTGGCACCGTTCCCTCGTGCCGCCCGCCGAGATGCCCGAGACCGAGCACGCCGACCCCGGCGAGCAGCTCGTGCTGGCGTGGATGGTGGAGGAGGAGGTGCGACGCCTCCCCGAGACCCACCGTGTGGTGATCGTGGAGACGCACCTGCGGGCGCGTCCGTACGCCGAGGTCGCTGCCGACCTGGGCATCCCCGTCGGCACGGTGCGCAGCCGCGTCTTCAACGCGCTCCGCATGATGCGGCGCTCGCTGGAGAGCCAGGGGGTCACGCTGTGAGCGGGCGCGAGCAGGACCCGTCCGGAGGTGCCACGCACGCCCGGGTGAACGAGCTCCTCGGGGCGTACGCCCTCGGTCACCTCGACGACGCCGAGGCGCGTGCGGTCGAGCGGCACCTGAGCACGTGCGAGGTGTGCCGGGCGGAGCTGCAGGACGTCGAGCCGGTCGCCGCCCGGCTGCGCGAGCTCTCCGCCGAGACGGACACGGGCGCGACCGGTGCGCGGTGGCCGTCCGTGGACCGACGCCGCCGCCGTGCACCTGCGGCCCTCGCCGCCGCCCTCGCCGCCGCGGCCGTGGTCGTGTCCCTGGGTGTCGGGGGACTGCTGGGACGTGCCTCGGCCCCGTCGGAGGGGCCGGGCGCCCCGGTCGAGGCCGTGGCACTCGGCACGACGCCGTCCGCGACGACCTCGGCGCCGGAGGTGACCGACGCCGGTCTCATCGCCCACACCTGGGGGGTCGAGCTGCTCATGAGCGGCAGCGGTTTCCGGGCCGGTGACGTCTACAGCGTCCGGTTCCGATCGGAGACCGGCGCCTGGCAGCCGGCCGGCGAGTTCATCGGCACCGGTGGCGACGAGCTCGACTGCCAGATGCAGTCGGGGCTGCTGCGGGAGGACGCCGTCGCGGTGCAGGTGCTCGACGAGGACGGGCGCCCCGTACTCGCCGCGGATCTCTGACGCCTCCGTCAGCGGCGCCCGGGGTGGTCCCAGTCCGCGAGGTCGAGGATCACCTCGGCCCGCTCGCGTGAGGCCTCCACCCGGCGGGCGTTCGGCTCGTCCACCCGCTCGACCCAGGCGCGCGCCTGCGCGGTCGTACGGCCGTGGCGTACGTGCCGCGCCACCAGCCGCTCGCGCCGCACCGCGGGCGGGACGTCGAGGAACCACACCTCGTCGAGGTGCCGGTGCGCCGCGGCCCAGCCCCCGTCCTCGAGCAGCAGGTAGTTGCCCTCCGTCAGCACGCACCTCGCCTCCGGCGTCACCGGGACGGCCCCGGCCAGCGGCTGGTCGAGGTCGCGGTCGAAGGACGGCGCCATGACCACGTGCGCGGGACGGTCCGCCAGGCGGGCGAGGAGCGCGGCGTAGCCCCACGCGTCGAAGGTCTCCGGTGCGCCCTTGCGCTCGCGCAGCCCGCGTCGTCCCAGCTCGACGTCGGCGAGGTGGAAGCCGTCCATCGGCACCACGGGCAGCGCGTACGCCTCCGCGATCCGTGCCGCCAGCGTCGACTTCCCGCATCCCGGAGGCCCGGCCAGGCCGATCAGGCGCCGCGCGGAGCTTCCCGCCGGGTCGGCGAGCAAGGGCTCGAGGAGCTCGTGGACCTCATGGGCGTCGGGGGAGACCACGACCCGGCGTGGCGGCACCTCAGACCCTCCGTGAGTGCAGGATCGCGCCGACCTCGATGCGCAGGGCGACCCGGGCCGGGTTCTCCCGCGGCACGCGGTAGCGCTCGGCGTACCGCTGCTCGGCGTACGCCACGGACGCCGCGTCGCCCAGGACCCGGGCGGTGCCCTCGAGCGTCGACCAGCGGCCGCCGTCGACCTGGCAGACGGCCACGGGGCCGTCGGGCCGGGCGCCGAGGTGGCGCGCCTTGACCGAGTCGCCGGAGGTGATCACCCAGGCGCAGCGACGGTCGGTGTCCAGCACGCATCCCACCGGGACGACGTGGGGCCGGCCGTCCGCGCGCAACGTGGTGAGCGTCGTCAGGTGCCGCTCGCGCCAGAAGGCGAGCAGGTCGGCCGGCAGCGACGTCCAGTCGGCGTGGGCGGGGGCGTCGGGGTCGGTCGGGTCCGGGGCGGGCTTCCAGGTGGGCACGGGACCAGCATGTCCGCTCGGGCGGGCGAGGTGGTGCGCGGACTCAGATCCAGGAGTCGAACCAGATCCGCAGCAGCCACTCGTCGTGGGTGATGAGCTGGTCGGTCCAGATCGGCCACAGCCACCCGGCGTTGACCACGACGAGCACGACGTACGCGGTGACGATCCCGGCGCCGACCATCCGCCGTCGGGCGCCCGCGCCGGCCGGCCCGAGGATGCGGCCCAGCGCGAGAGCCAGGGCGAGCACGAGGAACGGCAGCGTGTTGATCGCGTAGAAGCTGAACACCGGCCGGTCGGCGTACGGGAGCCACGGCAGCCACGTCGCCAGCACGCCGACCACGACGATGCCGTCGCGCCAGTCGCGGCGCACCAGCGCGAACCAGACCGAGCTCACCGCCGCGGCGCACCCGGCCCACCACACCGCCGGGGTGCCGAGCAGCAGCACCTGGCGCAGGCAGTCGCTGCCCTCCGGCGCCGCGCACCCCTGCACACCCGGCTGGATGTCGAGCTGCGCGTCGATGCCCACGGGCCGCTCCAGCACGAGCCAGCCCCACGGGCTGGACTGGTAGGAGTGCTCGGCGTCGTCGAGGAAGTCGCGGTGGAAGGTGTAGACGTCCTGGTGGAAGTTCCACAGGCTGCGCAGCGACTGCACCAGCTCGGGGAAGAACCCGGTGGCGTCGGTGTCGAGGTAGGTGCCCCAGTCGGGCCCGTACTGGGTGTCGCGGAAGGCCTGCTCGTACTCGGCCGCGTGGATCAGCCACCCGGTCCACGACAGCACGTAGACGATCGCCGCGACACCGACCAGCTGCAGCGCGGCCGGGCCGGCGTCGACCAGCAACGACTTGGCCCAGGCCGTACGCACCCCGGCGCGATGACGTGCGGTGACGTCCCAGATCCAGGTGAGCAGACCGAAGGCCGCGAGCGCGAAGATGTTGGACCACTTGCAGGCCAGGCTGGCCCCGAACATTGCCCCGGCCGCCAGCAGCCAGGGCCGCAGCAGCAGGCCGCGCACCGGACCCCAGGTCACCGACGTGCCTCCGCCGCCCGACCGCCGCGAGGCCAGCGCAGCCATGCGCGTACGCCGCTGCTCCCGGTCGCGCACCAGGCACAGCAGGGCCGCGACGAGGAAGAAGGCCACGAAGATGTCCAGCAGCGCCAGCCGCGAGAGCACCAGGGCCATGCCGTCGAGGGCGAGCAGCAGCCCGGCGACGACGCCGAGCAGCGTGGAGCCGGTCAGGCGTCGCGCCAACCGCACCACCACCAGCACCATCAGGGTGCCGACGAGTGCCGAGGAGATGCGCCACCCGAAGGAGTCCATGCCGAACGCGCCCTCGCCGAGCGCGATCAGCCACTTGCCGAGCTCGGGGTGCACGATCAGCGTCGGACCCGACTCGAAGATGCCGCGCGTCTGCCCGCCGGTGATGAGCCCGTCGGCCTCCTCGGGGAACTCCCGCACCCACCCGAAGAGCCACATCGACCAGGCGTGCTTGGCGTAGTAGGTCTCGTCGAAGAGCAGGTCGTTCGGCCGGCCCAGCTGCCACACGCGCAGGACACCCGCCAGCACCGTCACCGCGATCGTGGCGGCCCACCCCTGGCCACGGAACCGGCTGGCGTGCCCGCTCGCAGGCGGCCGGTGGTCCGAGGTCACCGGGCAAGACTAGGTGGCTGGGAGGATCGTCCCGTGGACGCTCACGACGCAGGCTGCCTGGTGCTGGCGGCGACCCCGATCGGCCGTCCCGACGACGCCTCACCGCGGCTCGTGGCCGAGCTGGCGCGGGCCGACGTCGTCGCCGCGGAGGACACCCGGCGCCTGCGTCGGCTCACCTCCGACCTGGGGGTGACGCTCGCCGGGCGGGTCGTGAGCTACTTCGAGGGCAACGAGGCCGCGCGTACGCCGGACCTGGTCGCCGCCGTCGCCGCGGGTGAGCGGGTGCTGCTGGTGACCGATGCGGGGATGCCGAGCGTGTCCGACCCCGGCTACCGCGTCGTCGCGGCGTGCGTGGAGGCGGGCCTGCCCCTGACCGCGGTACCGGGTCCGTCGGCGGTGCTGACGGCCCTGGCCGTCTCCGGGCTGCCGGTCGACCGGTTCTGCTTCGAGGGCTTCCTGCCGCGCAAGGCCGGCGAGCGGTCCCGCCGCTTGGGCGAGCTGGCGGCGGAGCCGCGCACGATGGTCTTCTTCGAGTCCCCGCACCGCACGGCCGCCTCCCTGGGTGCCATGGCCGAGGCCCTGGGCGCCGACCGGCCCGCGGCGCTGTGCCGGGAGCTGACGAAGACCTACGAGGAGGTCGTACGCGGCGGCCTGGCCGAGCTGGCGGCGTGGGCCGAGGACGGCGTACGCGGCGAGGTGACCCTCGTCGTCTCCGGAGCCCCGCCGGCGCCCGCTGTCGGCGACGACCCGGAGGCGCTCCGTGCCGCGGTCGCGGACCTGGAGACCGCGGGCACGCCGCGCAAGGACGCCGTCAAGCAGGTCGCGGCCCGTGCCGGGCTGCCCAAGAGGGTCGTCTACGACGCCGTCCACCGCCCCTGACCCGCCGAGAGGGCACAGAATCACGCCGAGAGGGCACAAAATCACGGCCAGAGGGCACAAAATCACGCCACGATGACCGTCCGGACGGTCATTTTGTGCCCTCTCGGCAGCACTTTGTGCCCTCTGGGCGGAACTTTGTGCCCTCTGGGCGGAACTTTGTGCCCTCTGGGCGGAGGGCTCGCGGCGGAGGGATAGCGTCGCCGGCGTGAGCACGTCCCCGACCCGAGCCCGGCGAGGCAGCGACCGCGAGCGTGACCGTACGCGTCCCGAGGCGCCCGAGCCGCTGCCGCACCCGGTGATCGACAACCACTGCCACCTCGACATCGCCGACGGGCCCGACGGGGCCTGGTTCGCCACCGAGGAGGCGATCGAGGCCGCGGCCGCGGTCGGCGTCCCGCGCATCGTGCAGATCGGCTGCGACCTGCCTGGCGCGCGATGGGCCGTCGAGGCGGCCGAGCGGCACGACGCGCTCGTGGCCGGCGTCGCGCTGCACCCGAACGAGGCGCCGCTGCTCGCCGCTCGCGGCGAGCTCGACGCGGCGGTCGAGGAGATCGAGCGGCTGGCGGTCTCCTCCCCCCGGGTCCGGGCCGTGGGGGAGACCGGTCTGGACTACTTCCGCACGGACGAGGACGGTCGTCCGGCCCAGCACGAGTCCTTCCGGCGGCACATCGACATGGCCAAGCGGCTGGACCGCACGCTGGTGATCCACGACCGCGACGCCCACGACGACGTGCTGCGCATCCTCGACGACGAGGGCGCGCCCGACCGTTGGGTGATGCACTGCTTCTCCGGCGACGTCGAGTTCGCGCAGGCCTGTCTGGACCGCGGGGCGTACCTGTCCTTCGCCGGCACCGTGACCTTCAAGAACGCCCACGGCGTACGCGAGGCGCTGGCGGCGGCGCCGCAGGACCGGATCCTGGTGGAGACCGACGCGCCGTACCTGACGCCCACGCCGCACCGCGGGCGACCCAACGCCTCCTACCTGGTGCCGCTCACGGTGCGGTCCATGGCCGAGCAGCGCGGCGAGGACCTGGGCGGGCTGTGCGCCGCCCTGGAGACCACGACGTACGCCGCTTTCGGAGGCCGCTGGTAGGCACCGACCGGCGCGCGACCCGTGGCCCGGTGAGGTGAGCCGGGGCACGTGACCGGCCGGGATCCACGCTGCGACCCGGGGCGCGTACGCAGTCATTCGCGACACGCGTCACATCCGGGTTCGCATCCGGACACACTTCTCGTTATGTTTCCGTGACGTTGGCCGGGAGTGGTTCCCGCCGACACCGGCCGGAGTGCCGGGCCGCGTGGTTCCCACCGGTAGCCGAACCGAGGTTCGGCAGCCGCCGCGCAGCCTCATCCGGCTCGCCGCAGCGCCGCCGTACCCACCGGCGTCGTCGCCGCGGACGGTGTCGCGCGCCACCGCCCGGGACCTGCCACACGAGGAGACCTGAGACCTCCATGTCGAACGCTTCCCGCAAGCTCACCCGCAACCGCGCCCTGCTCGGCGGCCTCGCCGGCGCCGCGGTGCTGTCCGCAGGCGGCGCCGCCGCGTACGCCGAGATGACCACGACCGTGAACCTGACCGTCGACGACAAGACGAGCGAGGTGACCACGGGGGCCGGCACCGTCGCCGAGGTGCTCGAGGACCAGGGCATCGAGATCGGCGAGCGCGACGTCGTCGCGCCGTCGCCGGGGACGGCCCTCGAGGACGGCGACAACGTCACGATCGCCCTCGCCAAGCCCGTCGAGCTCGACGTCGACGGCGAGGAGTCGACCCACTGGGTCCTCGCCACCGACGTGGCCTCCGCCCTGGGCGAGATCGGCGACCGCTACGCCGACGCCGAGCTGTCGGTGAGCCGGTCGGCGTCGATCGGCCGTGACGGCGTCGAGGTCGAGGTCGTGACGCCGAAGCAGGTGACCGTCAAGGTCGCGAAGCACCCCGCGAAGCAGCACGAGATCGTCGCCTCGACCGCCGCGGGCATCCTGAGCGAGCTCGAGGTCGACCGCGACCTCGACGACAAGGTCGAGATCAAGCGTCCGGGCCGCGACAAGAGCCTCTTCGGCTACGCCCGCGAGGTCCAGGACGGCGACCGCATCATCTTCAGCCACCGCAGCACCAAGCGCGAGACGCGTCGCGAGAAGGTGCAGCCCCGCACGGTCCGTCGCGCGGACTCCTCGATGTTCGAGGACCAGGCGAAGACCGTGGACGCGGGACGCACCGGCATCCGTCGCGCCACCTACGACGTGACCCGGGTGAACCTCGAGGTCGTCAAGCGCGAGAAGGTGCGCGGCACCATGGTCCGCTCGCCGCAGCCGCGCGTGGTCGTCTACGGCACCAAGCAGCGTCCGGCTCCCGCGCCCGCCCCGACGCCGTCGCCGTCTCCGGCCCCGGTGGCCGCGAACTACGCCTCCGGTTCGAGCGTGTGGGACCAGCTCGCCCAGTGCGAGTCCGGCGGCAACTGGGCCATCAACACCGGCAACGGCTACTACGGCGGCCTGCAGTTCAGCCTGTCGACCTGGCAGGCGTACGGCGGCTCGGGCTACCCCCACGAGAACAGCCGTGAGCAGCAGATCGCGGTCGCCGAGCGCGTCAAGGCCGCCCGCGGTGGCTACGGCGACTGGCCCTCGTGCTCCTCGAGCCTCGGCCTGCCGCAGTGACGCGACCGACCTGAGGTGAGCCGGCGGCCTGTGCAAGGCTCGTGCGGTGACAGGCACTGACCGGGCGTCCGCCGCTCCGAGACTCCTCGGGGCGGCGGACGTGCGTCGTCTCGCGGCCGGGCTCGACCTGCGTCCCACCAAGCAGCGCGGTCAGAACTTCGTCATCGACGGCAACACGGTGCGGCGCATCGTCGCGGCCGCCGGGGTCGGCACGGGCGACACGGTCGTCGAGGTCGGTCCCGGTCTCGGGTCGCTCACGCTCGCCCTGCTGGGTGCGGTGGACCGGGTGGTCGCCGTCGAGGTCGACCCGCTGCTGGCGGGGGCGCTGCCTGCGACGCTGCGTACGTTCGCCCCCGACCACGCGAGTCGCTGCGAGGTCGTGCTGGCTGACGCCATGAGCGTGACCGAGCTGCCCGGTGAGCCGACCGCGCTGGTGGCGAACCTGCCGTACAACGTCTCGGTGCCGGTGCTGCTGCACCTGCTGGCCACCTACGACTCGATCGCCCGCGGTCTGGTGATGGTGCAGGCCGAGGTCGCCGACCGGCTCGCCGCACCACCCGGCTCGAAGGTCTACGGCGTGCCGAGCGTGAAGGCGGCCTGGTACGCCGACGTACGCCGTGCAGGCGCCGTCGGGCGCCACGTGTTCTGGCCGGCGCCCAACGTCGACTCGGGCCTGGTGTCGCTGGTCCGCCGCGAGCCACCGGCCACCACCGCGACGCGCGAGCAGGTCTTCGCCGTCGTCGACGCCGCCTTCGCCCAGCGCCGCAAGACGCTGCGGGCGGCACTGAAGACCTACGCCGGGTCGGGTGAGGCCGCCGAGCACGCCCTCGTCGCGGCCGGCATCGACCCGCAGGCGCGCGGCGAGACGCTCGACGTGGTCGCGTACGCCGCGCTCGCCGCCGCCCTGCATCCCGCCTCGCGCCCCGCCCGGCGCCCCGCGGCGGACCCCACGACCAGTTCCGAGGAGGATCCCGCATGAGCCCTCGACCCCTCGAGGTGAGCGCCAGTGCTCCCGCCAAGATCAACCTGCACCTCGGTGTCGGGCCCGTCCGCGAGGACGGCTTCCACAGCCTGATGACCGTCTACCAGGCCCTGGACCTGCGCGACACCGTCACCGTCACCGCGGCCCCGGAGTGGGCCGTGGAGGTGCGGGCCGCCGAGCACGTGGAGCACGCCGTGGGCGCGGTGCCCGCGGGGGCGTCCGCCGAGGACAACCTCGCGGTGCGGGCCGGCAGGGCCCTGACCGCCCACCACGGCATCAGCACGTGCGCACGGGTGCGCATCGACAAGCAGATCCCCGTCGCCGGGGGCATGGCCGGCGGCTCCGCCGACGCCGCCGCGACGCTGGTCGCCCTCGACCGGCTGTGGGACCTCGGCACGGACCAGGGCGAGCTGCACCGCATCGCGGCGGACCTCGGCAGCGACGTGCCGTTCGCGCTGGTCGGCGGCACCGCGCTCGGCACGGGGCGCGGCGAGATCGTGGAGCAGCTGGAGGACAACGGCACCTGGTGGTGGGTGGCGCTGCTCTCCGACGACGGGCTCGCGACCCCCGCGGTCTACCGCCGCTTCGACGAGCTCGGCGGGCCCGCGGAACCCGACCTCTGGACGCCGTGGAACCTGCTCGGCGGTCTCCGCGACGTCTCCCGCGAGCTGGTCGCGGCCCGCCTGGCGAACGACCTGCAGCCCGCCGCCCTCGACCTGCGCCCCGAGCTCGCGGGCGCGCTCGCCGCCGGCCGCGACGCGGGCGCCGACGCCGGCATCGTGTCGGGATCCGGGCCCACGTGCGTGTTCCTGGCCGGCAGCGAGGCGCAGGCGTACGACGTGCGCGCCGGGCTCGAGCGGTGGCTCTCCGACGCGCTGCACCTGGAGGGCGCCGACGTGCACCGCAGCCTCGTCGTGTGCGCCGGGCCGGCGCCGGGGGCACGCGTCGAGAGCGACGGCCTGGGGTCGGGCTCGGTCCCCTCGAATGCGCGGGGCGTGGCCTGATGGCGCAGCCGGCCAACCTGGTCAACCTCGAGCGTGTCGAGAAGGCGTGGGGCGTACGACCGCTGCTCGACGGCGTCTCGATGGGCGTGCAGGCCGGCGACAAGATCGGCATCGTGGGCCGCAACGGCGACGGCAAGACCACGCTGCTCGACGTGATCTCGGGTCGTACGGAGCCGGACGCCGGCCGGGTGTCGACCTCCCGCGGCCTGCGGCTGGCGTACCTGGACCAGAAGGACGTGCTCGACCACGGCGCGACCGTCCGCGAGGTCGTGCTGCAGGGCATGGCCGACCACGAGTGGGCGGCGGTGCCGACGGCCCGTGAGGTGGTCGCCGAGCTGCTGGTCGGCATCGGGCTCGACCGGCCGATCGGTGGCCTCTCCGGCGGCGAGCGTCGCCGCTGCGCGCTGGCCAGGATGCTGCTGGGCGACCACGACGTGGTCGTGCTCGACGAGCCGACCAACCACCTCGACGTCGAGGCGGTGGACTGGCTCGCGCGTCACGTCGCCGCCCTGCGCTGCGCGGTCGTGGTCGTCACCCACGACCGGTGGTTCCTCGACGCGGTGTGCAACCGCACCTGGGAGGTGCACGACGGCGTCGTGGACGCGTACGAGGGTGGCTACGCCGCGTTCGTGCTCGCCAAGGCCGAGCGTCAGCGGCAGGCCGCGGCGCGCGAGTCCCGGCGGCAGAACCTCGTGCGCAAGGAGCTCGCGTGGCTGCGCCGCGGCGCGCCGGCGCGCACCTCGAAGCCGAAGTTCCGCATCGACGCCGCGAACGCGCTGATCGAGGACGTGCCGCCCCCGCGCGACCGGCTGGAGCTGCAGCGCTTCGCGACCCAGCGTCTCGGCAAGGACGTGCTCGACGTCGAGCACGTCGACCTCGCCCGCGGCGAGCGTCGGCTGCTCGACGACGCGACGTGGCGGCTCGGCCCGGGGGACCGGGTCGGTGTGGTCGGCGTCAACGGCGCCGGCAAGACCACGGTGCTGAAGCTGCTCGCGGGGGACCTGGAGCCCGACGCGGGGCGGGTGAAGACGGGGCGTACGGTCTCGCTCGCCCATCTGAGCCAGGACGTCACGCCGGTCGATCCCGAGCACCGGGTGCTCAGTGCCGTGGAGGGGGTCAAGCGGGTCACGAAGACCGCGGACGGCGAGATCACCGCCAGCTCGATGCTCGAGCGGTTCGGGTTCACCGGGGACAAGCTGACCGCGCGCATCGGGGACCTCTCCGGTGGTGAGCGGCGCCGCTTCCAGCTGCTCATGCTGCTGTTGGGGGAGCCGAACGTGCTGCTGCTGGACGAGCCGACGAACGATCTCGACATCGCGACGCTGAACGTGCTCGAGGACTTCCTGGACTCCTGGCCCGGCACGCTGGTGGTGGTCAGCCACGACCGCTACTTCCTCGAGCGCGTGACCGACTCGGTGTGGGCGCTGATGGGCGACGGGTCGATCCGGATGCTCCCGCGCGGGGTGGAGGAGTACCTCGAGCGCCGCGCCGCGCAGGGCGGTGCCCGAGCGGCGGCCGGGTCTGCTGTCGAGACCCTCGACGGCACCGCCTCGGCAGCCGAGCCGGTGAACGAGAACGAGCGCCGTGCCGCCCGCAAGACGCTCGGTCGCATCGAGCGTCAGCTCGAGAAGCTGGCGGACCGCGACGTCGCGCTCAACGAGCAGATGGCCTCAGCGGCGGCGGACGTCGACAGGCTGGTCGAGCTCGGCGGGGAGCAGCAGAAGATCAGAGCGCAGCGCGACGAGCTCGAGGCCGAGTGGTTGGAGGCCGCAGAGCTCGCGGAGTGACCGGGGGTCAGCAGCTCACCCGGACGAATCCGCTCGGGGATCCAGCGGCGATCCCTGGACGGCGAAGCGGAAGCCACCCATCACCCCGGTGAGCAGCGGACGCGCCTCGGCGATCGCCGCCTGCACGCTCGGCAGGCCCAGGGACGCCTGGTGTGCCTCCGCGGAGGTCCACAGTTCGCTGACGAGCACGGTGTCGGGCGCGTCCGGGTCGACGCCGACGGCGTACGCGAGGCAGCCGATCTCACCGAGCTCGGGGTTGGGGCGGATGAGAATCCGGACGAGCTCGTCGGCCCGCCCGGGCTGGGCCTCGAGGGAGCCGACGTTCGCGAAGGTCATGAAGGCACCGTAAGGGCGGCCACCGACATCCGCGAGTGGGTCCGGCGGTCGCCCGGGTAGCCTCGATGCTCACCGATCCCCGGTTGGTCTGTCGGCAGGGCCCGCCTGACTTTGAATCAGGACAAGCGACGCAGGTTCGACTCCTGCCCGGGGAGCCGCGAGCCCGGAGCCGCCGACGGCCGGGTGCGAAGATGGTCGTCGTGCGGATCCCGCGGTGCTCGACATGGCTGGTCGTCGTCGCGCTGACGGCCGCCCTCTCGGCGTGCGGCCAGGGCGCCGACAGCGTGGGGGAGCCCTCCGTGCCGCGCGAGTCCCTGAGCGCCGTGCCGCAGCAGGACAGGTTCTTCTACGAGGCGATCGCTCAGAACGAGGGGATCAGCACCCGTGAGGCGTATGCGCGCTACGGGTGGCAGGGGCAGGCGAGCGATGCCCTCTCCGCGCTGCAGCGGCTGAACCCCGACCGCTTCGCCGGGGCACGCTTCCTGCCCGACGGCAGCGGCGCCCAGGTGTCGGTCACCCCGGGGGAGCCGGTGCGGCTGCCGGAGGGATGGGACACGCTGCCGAAGCCGGTCGAGATCTCCTACGACGCGGTGATGCTCGTGCGCGACCAGCAGGCCGTGCGGCGGGTCGTCGAGCAGACGGCCTCCGGCCCGGCCGGGCCGGCGAGCGGACGCGTCGAGGTCGAGGTGCTGGCGGAAGAGCAGCGCGTCGAGGTTCTTCTTGTCGGCACCGCGACCGAGGCCCGCTCCCTGGAGGAGGCCGTCGTCCGCGCGCTGGTGGACGCCGATCTCCCACCCGTCGACGTACGCGTGACTCGCCTCGACCCCTGGGCGCGCTGAGAGGGGCGCTTTCGCGGCCCCGGCTGTGTCATGATCGTCGAGTGTCTTCACCCGTGTCGCCCGCCTCGGCGCAGGCCGATCCTTGGGAGCGCTTCACGCGCGGCGTACGCCTCGGCCTCCCGTACGCCGCCGTCGGGTTCGTGCTCTCGCTGTCCTTCGGGGTGCTCGCCCTGCAGGCGGGGTTCTCGGTCGTCCAGGCGATCGTGACCGCAGCGCTGGTCTTCGCGGGCTCGGCGCAGTTCGCCGCCCTGGCCGTGGTGGCGAGCGGGGGCACCGTGCTGGCTGCGGTGTCGGCGGCGAGCCTGATGAACGCGCGCTTCCTGGCGATGGGGGTGGCACTGGCACCCTCCCTGCCCGGACCCCCGTGGGCGCGCGCCCTCCAGGGCCTGGCCGTCGTCGACTCCTCATGGGCGCTGGCCAACAACCGGGACGGCACCTTCGACCGGTGGCTGCTCTTCGGCACGACGCTGCCGCAGTACCTCGGCTGGGTCGCCGGGACCGTCGCCGGTTGCTTCGCCGGCGGACTCGTGCAGGACACCGAGGCCATCGGGCTCGACGCGGTCTTCCCGACCTTCTTCCTCGCCCTGGTGATGGCCGAGCTGCGCGACCCACGGGCTCGCCCGGTGGCCGCCGCCGGGGTCGTCATCGCGCTGGCCCTGGTGCCCGTGGCGCCGCCGGGCATCCCGATCCTCGCTGCCGCGGCGGCGACACTGCTGGCGCTGGCACCGAGGGGGCGTACGTCGTGACGATCTGGTGGGTCGTCCTCGGCTGCATCCTGACCACGGCGGTCATCAAGGCGGCGGGTCCGGTCGCGCTCGGGGGACGCGAGCTGCCGCCCTGGTTCCGCGCCCTCGTGGCGAGCGCCGCCCCGGCGTTGCTGGCGGCGCTGGTCGCCGTCGCGGTCCTCTCCGACGGTCAGCGCTGGTCCGCCGGCGCCGACACCGTCGGCGTCGCCGCCGCCGGTCTCGTTCTCTGGCGACGCGGGTCGTTGGTCGGGGCCGTCGTCGTGGCCGTCGCCGTCACCGCGGGCATCCGGCTGCTGACCTGAGCGTCGGACCGGCGCGGCCCGTACGGCACGGGTCCCGGGCGGCGTACCCTGCACTGTGAGCAAGCTCGACGCCCAGAGGGCCATGCGCGAGGCCCGATGGGCCGCCAACCAGAAGTCTGCCGCCAGGCCGGCGGCGAGGCCGGCCCCGGACTCAGCCGCCAAACCAGCCGCCAAGCCAGCCGCCAAGACCGCCAAGCCGGCCGCGGACGCGAGCGCAGAGACGAGCGCTGAGACGAGCGCAGAGGCGAGCGCCGAGACGTGCGGACACCGGTCGATGAACGGCCGCACCTGCACCCGTCCCGCCGGGCACGCGGAGAAGAACCACCGCTACAGCTGAGAGGTCGCCTCCACGGTGCCGTGGCGGCCGTGGCGGCCGGTCAGCAGACCGTGACCACCATGACGGCCACGTCGTCGGCGAGGGTCGGGGGCAGGTCCGCGACGAGCCGGGTGGCGAGCTCCTCGGCGCCGGAGCCGCTCGCCGCGGCCGCGACCTCGCACAGCCATTCCAGTCCGCGGTCGAGGTGACGACCCGAGCGTTCGACGAGGCCGTCGGTGTAGAGCACCAGGGTGCTGCCGGGTGACAGCACGGCCGTGTGCGTCGAGCGGCCGTGCTGCACCCCCGAGAGGCCCGCGAGGCCGAGCAGCACCTCGGGCTTCGCGGCCAGGAGGCCGGCGTCGCCGTCGGGCCCGACGTACACGGGTGCGGGATGACCGGCGTTGCTCCACGTCAGCTCGCGTGACCCGTCGGGCCGCGGCTTCGACACGCGGCCGAGGATGCCCGAGGCCAAGGTGTCCAGGTGCAGCCCGACGAGCACGTCGTCGAGGAGCGTCATCACGGTGCCCGGGTCGTCGGTGCTGCGGAAGGCGAGGCCGCGCAGCAGCGTACGCACCTGGCCCATGACCGAGACGGCCCGCAGGTCGTGCCCGGAGACGTCGCCCACGGAGATGACGAGATCCTCGGCGTCGGAGAGGAAGGCGTCGTACCAGTCGCCTCCGACCTGGGTGTGCACGGAGGCCGGCATGTAGCGCACCGCCACCTCGACACCCGGCACGGTCGCGGGGCGGGGAAGCAGGCTGCGCTGCAGCGTCAGCGAGACCTCGTGCTCGGTGGCGGCGATCTGGCGCTCCAGACCGAGCACCTCGAGCCGGTCCCAGGCCTGAGCAAGCGTCGTGCCCAGCAGGGAGACGTACTCGCCGTAGGCCGTGTCCACCGCGAGACGTGGGTTCAGACGCGCGATGAGCAGCGGTGTCTCCGGTCGCGGTCCGCCGCTCGGGGACAGCACGGCCGACGCGCTCGCGCGCAGCCGCAGCCACGCGACCGCGCCGTCGGCACCGTCGTCGATGAAGACACGGCCGGGCACCAGCGGGTCGTCCGGCAGGGTGCGGGGCAGCTCGTCGGTCACCGGCTGGTCGGCGAGGCGGAGGGCGACGTCGACGAGGTCGGCGTCCTCGGCGAGGACGGTGTGCACCACGGCGCACAGCTCGACCGCCGACTCCACGTCGCCGAGGGCGCCGCGCAGCGCGGCGACCCGGGCGAGCCGACGGCCCGCGATCACCCTTGCGGTCGTCTCGGCGGTGATGTCCAGGACGCCGACGGGCGTGCCGTCCTCGTCGTGCACGGGGGAGTAGCAGAAGGAGAAGAAGCACTCCTCGAGGAATCCCTGGCGGTGCAGCGGCATGAGGGTGTCGTCGAGGAAGACCGGTCCGTCCCGGGTCATCACGTCCTCGAGCAGCGGGCCCACCGTCTCCCACGCCTCGGGGAAGACGTCCTCGGTGCGGCTGCCCAGGGCTGCCGGGTGCTTGTCGCCGATGAGCTCGGCGTACGCCTCGTTGTAGATCAGCACGTACTCCGGCCCCCACAGCAGGGTCGCGGGGAAGCTGGTGTGCAGACAGATGTCGTGCGCGTGCCTGAGGGCCGGTGGCCAGGTGGCCGGGTCACCCACGGGCGTGCGCGACCAGTCGACCTCGGCGTAGGCCTGACGCAGATCGGCGTCGAGGCCGTCGAATGCGACAGGCTGCACAGAAGCGACAGTAGTGGTCGGAC
This sequence comes from Nocardioidaceae bacterium, assembly GCA_018672315.1. NCBI lineage: Bacteria > Bacillati > Actinomycetota > Actinomycetes > Propionibacteriales > Nocardioidaceae > Nocardioidaceae bacterium. Next base: position 2,379,779 of record CP076053.1, read on the forward strand.
CCTCATCGGGGGCGGGAAGCAGCAGGCCCCCTCGACGGTTGTGCCTCCGCACCTGCCCACCCGCCGCCTCTCGGCGCCTCACGAACACCCTGGAGGTCCCATGTCCGTCGTCGTCCTCGGAGCCACCGGCCACCTCGGCCGTCTCACCGTCGAGCACCTGCTGGAGCGCGAGGTCGAGCCGGCGTCGATCGTCGCGGCCGGCCGGGCGGTCGAGCGCCTGTCCGACCTCGCCGAGCGGGGCGTACGCGTCGAGCGGGTCGACCACGGCGACCCCACGTCCGTACGCCGGGTGCTCGAGGCCGGCGATCGCGTGCTGCTCGTCTCCGGCGCCGAGCCGGACCGCGTCGCCCAGCACCGCACCGTGATCGACGCCGCCGCCGAGGCCGGCGTCGCCCAGCTCGTCTACACCTCCGGCCCGTACGCCGACCGCTCCAGCCTCCTCCTGATGGCCGACCACCGCGCCACCGAGGAGCACCTCGCCGCCGCCGACGTGCCGACCACGGTGCTGCGCAACGCCTGGTACGTCGAGAACTACACCGGCCAGGTCCGGACCTACCGGGAGCACGGCATGGTCGGCAGCGCCGGCGACGGTCGCGTGAGCGTCGCACTGCGCAGCGAGTACGCCGAGGCCGCCGCCGAGGTGCTCACGACCGACGGGCACGAGGGTGCGACCTACGAGCTCGGTGGCGAGGCCGTCACCCTGCCCGAGATCGCCGCGGCGATCTCGGACGTGCTCGGCGAGCAGATCACCTACGCCGACGTCCCGGTGGCGCAGCTGCGGGAGATCCTGGCAGGAGCCGGTATGCCGGCTCCCATGGACGAGGTCTTCGCCGACGTCGACCGCGGCATCGCCGCCGGGGAGCTGCGCGTCCCCGGCGACGACCTCGCGACGCTGCTCGGCCGCCCGGCCACGCCGATGCACGAGGCGGTCGCCATCGCCCTGCGCTGAGTCGACCCCCGCGCCGAGCGGACCGTCAGGCCTGGCGTCTCGCCCGCAGCACCGTGTCGGTGAGGGTCCGCTCCACCCCGTCGTGCACCGCGGTGCGGGGGATGTCCTCGCAGACGACGTCCCACGCGCCGGGGTCCAGCGCCGGCGCGAGCTGCTCGGCGCTGTGGGCGTACACGGCCATCGGCGAGCCTGCCGGCATGTCGGCGGGATGGTGCCCGACCACCAGGAGCGTGCCGCCGGGTGCGACGGCGTTCCCGAGCCGGCGGGTCACCTCGACCATGCCGCCGTCGGGCAGGTGCACGAAGAACGCCGTCACCAGGTCCCAGGTCTCGCCCTCGGCGTCGAAGGTGCGGACGTCGTCCCCTCGCAGGTGCACGCGTTCCGTGAGCCCGGCCGCCTCGGCGCGCGCCTGCGTACGCCGGCGACCGGCCTCGCTGAACTCCATGGCGGTCGCGTCCCACCCCCGCTCGGCGAGCCAGAGCACGTCGCCGCCCTCACCGGAGCCCGCGTCGAGCGCGCGTCCCGGTGCCAGGTCGCCGACCAGGGCGGCCAGCGTGGCGTTCACCCGGCCGCTGAAGGTCTGCTCGTCGCCCCCGTAACGCTCCTCCCACGCCGGTCGCTCGAATATCTCGGCGCGCGCCGCGGCCACCGCGGCGTCGGCGTCGGCGGCGACCAGGTCCATGAGCACCGCCGCGGCGACCTGCGCCCCCGCCGCCCGGGAGGCGACCACCTGGATCATCGGCTCGACCAGGTTGCCCGCGGCGTAGACACCGGGCGTCGCGGTCACCCCCGTCGCAGACGCCTCCACGCGCTGGGCGTACGCGACGCCGTTCATCTCCCAGGGGGCCGTCCTCAGCCCGAGCCCGGTCAGGACGCCGTCGACGAACCCGGGCGCCGGGGCCGGCGTGGAGACCGTCACGACGAACTCGCAGGGCAGCACCTGCTGGTCCCGGGTGCGGACGCCGGCGAGCCGTCCGTCGACCGTCTCGACCGAGGCGGCGAGGCCGGGCACGACGCGTACGCCCCGCGCGTGCAGACGCTCGGCCTCGACCGGCTCGAGCGTCACCGACGGGTCCAGCAGCAGCGTCACGCGTGACGTCCACTGCCGCCAGAGCAGCCCCTGGTGGCCCGCCATCGGCGTGGTGCCGAGCACGACGACCTCCCGGTCGCGGGCCTCGTGGCCGTGGCAGAACGGGCAGTGCAGCACGTGGCGACCCCAGTGCTCGCGCAGACCCTCGACGGCGGGGAGCTCGTCGACGGTGCCGGTCGCCAGCAGCACCCGCCGGGCGGTGACCTCACGGGTGCCGGTGTCGTCGCTCACCCCGAGCACGAAGGCGGGATCGGCCGCGTCCCCCGACCGGGGCCCCGCGGACACCACCCGTCCGTCACGGACCTCGCCGCCGTACGCGCGCACCTCGCTGATGCCGCGCTCACGCAGCTCCTGCGGGGTCGCCCCCTCGTCACCGAGCAGGTTGTGGACCCCCGCGGCCGGGGCGTTGCGCGGCTCGTCCGCATCGACGACGAGCACCGAGCGGCCGGCGCGGGACAAGGAGAGGGCGGCGGCGAGGCCGGCGGGTCCGCCTCCGACGACGACGACGTCGTGGTCGGTGTCCGAGGCGTCGGGCAGGTGGTCCGTGGGCTGGTGGAGGTCATGGCTCGTGGTCATGGCGCCACTCTGCGCACCGGCGCGGATGATGAGAAAGTATCATTGCTCTTATGGCAAACGACGACTTCGGTCTCGACTCGGTCGGCCCTCGCCTGCGGCAGCTGCGCCTCGAACGGCAGGCGTCCCTGGCCGACGTGTCGACCGAGACCGGCATCTCGGTCAGCACCCTCTCCCGGCTGGAGTCCGGCGGACGCAAGCCGACCCTGGAGCTGCTCCTGCCGCTGGCGCGGGCGTACGCCGTGGCGCTCGACGAGCTGGTCGACGCCCCCGAGACCGGGGACCCCCGCGTACGCCTCAAGCCCGTGACGCGTCACGGCCGCACGTACGTGCCCCTCACGCGACGCCCCGGGGGTCTGCAGTCCTTCAAGATGGTGCTGCCACCGGAGCCGCGGGCGCGTCCCGAACCGCAGTCGCACGAGGGGTACGAATGGCTGTACGTGCTCTCGGGACGGGCTCGTCTGGTGCTCGGCGGCCGCGACCTGCTGCTCGAGCCGGGCGAGGTCGTCGAGTTCGACACCCGGGTGCCGCACTGGGTCGGGAGTCCCGGCCCCGAGCACGTGGAATTGCTCGCCATCTTCGGCCCGCAGGGAGAGCGGATGCACGTACGCGCCTGAACGCGTCCGGTCGACCGCGGATCAGCTGGGCGCCACCCGTGCGTGGGTCGACGTGGCCCGGGCGACGACGATGTCGCCCTGGCGCACCTCGCCCTCCGCGGTCGCGATGCGGCCACCCTGGCTGCGGCACCAGCCACGCGCGAGGAGGCGCTCGCCGGGCACGGCAGCCTTCACGTACTGCACGTTCATCTGCACGTGCGGCCACATCGACGAGCCCCCGGCGGCCTGGTCGCGGGCGTGCACCGACCACCCCGTCACGCTGTCGAGCACGGCGGAGAGGAAGCCGCCGTGCAGGATGCCGCTGCCGTTGCAGTGCTCGGGGCCCGGCATCACCTCGAGCTCGACACCCTCGCCGGACTCGCTGACGGCGGAGAAGCCGAGGTGGGCGCCGAGGTCGGGGGCGGTCGTCTCGCTCATCGAGGCGACGCTATCGCCCCCCGCCCGCCAGCGAGGACCCGGAGCGTGCCGGGGACACCGTCTCTGTGACCGTCTCTGTGGCTGTGGCTGTGGTTGCGGCTGAGGCGGTGCCTGAGGCGGGGGCCGCGGGACGGCGTACGGGCTCCCGGTCGGGGATCGCGACGAAGAAACGACTGCCCGGCCCGTCCCCGCGCGGCTCGACCCCGATCCGTCCGCCGTGACGGTGCACGGCCTGGGCGCAGATGGCGAGCCCGAGCCCGGTCCCGCTGAAACGGCTGTCGTCGCCGTGCGCGCGGGTGAAGGGCTCGAAGACGGCGGTGCGCTGGCTCGCCGGGACGCCGACACCGCGGTCCAGCACGCTGAGGGTCACCTCGCCGCCCTCGCGGGTCGCCTCGATGCGTACGTCCGGCACCTGCCCCGGCGGGGTGTACTTGACCGCGTTGCCCACGAGGTTCGTCACAACTTGGCTGAGCAGCACCGGGTCCGCCGAGACCGAGCCGAGGGCGCCGAGGGAGATGCGTGGACGACGGTCGGCGTACGCGTGCTCGATGCCGGCGACCACCGCCGCGGCCATCATATCGAGGTCGACGGTGACGCGGTGGATGGCGGCGGTGCGCCCGACGGAGTAGTCGAGCAGGTCGTGGATCAGTGCGGTGGCGCGGTCGCCTGCACCGCGGACACGCTGCAGGGCCTCGCGGACGCCCGCGTCCTGGTCGACCCCGGCGATGTCCAGCTCCTCGATCGCCACGTCGGTCCATCCCTTGATGGCGGTCACCGGGTTCTGCAGGTCGTGGGCCACGATGCCCGCGAACGCCTCGAGCTGTGAGACGTGGGCGCGCTCGGCGGTCACGTCACGCATCACCACCAGCGCCCGACCCACCCCGTCCTCCCGCTCGGGGAGGGCGAGTGCGTCGACCGTCCAGGCCCGGGGCTCGCCCCGACCCGTCGGCTCCAGCACGATCTCGTGACGCACGGTCCGACCTCGCAGGGCGCGTACGTGCGGCGCGTCGGCGTGCGCGAGGGCGGTCCCGTCCGTCCGTCGCCAGCCGGCGAACGGGTCGTCGCCGGCCGCAGCACCGAGCAGCTCGACGGCTGAGGGATTCATCATCTCCCGCTGGCCGTCGTCGGTCAGCACCATGAGCACCGCGCTCACCGTGTCGGTCACGACGGTCAGGTCGTGGGCGCGCTGCGTCGCACGCCGCTCGGCGCCGGCCAGCCGCCCGGCGAGCGCGTCGCGCTGGGCGATCAGCAGGCTCAGCACCATCGCGACGCAGACCAGGAGCAGGGCATACCCCTGCACGGTCATCGTGCGGCTCGCGGAGATCAGCACGTCGGCGAAGGGGCCGCCGCCGGCGGCGAGCACGACGAGGGCGGTGCTGACCCCGACGTACGTCGCGACCGCTCCGGCCGCCGCGGGAGGGAGGCGTACGCCGGCCCAGATCGCCACGACCAGGGGCAGGTAGGTGACGGGGAGGTCGTGGACGGGGGCGAAGACGACGAGGACGAGCACCGTCGAGACCGTCAGGAGCACGACGAGCTCCCGACCTCTGCTGCGGGCCCACACACGCCACGCGTGGGGTGATCCCGGCTGGGACGCCAGGTCGTCGTGCCGGGTGAGACACCGGAGGGTCAGGGCCGGGACGGCGACGACGACGGAGCCGACCCACAGCCGCACGGTCCAGCTGAGGACGCCGGCCGGCGTCACCTCGGTCAGCAGAGCCATGGCCGCCATGCCGGGCACCGCGCTGGCGACGCCGCCGACCAGCAGGGCCAGCGAGACCTTCGTGAGGTCGGCCGGACCGGTCAGACGCAGTCGCGTCCCGATCGGCTCCTGCGGCCCGCCGTGCGCGGCCCGGGCTGGCGCGGGGGCGTACGCGAGCCACAGCGCCGGCACCATCGCCATCACGGCGTTGGCGAGCCCGAGCACGAGAGCAGCCTGCCAGGGTGCACCCGTGACGAGGTTGCCGAGCGCTGCCAGCAGGAGCACGGTCGCCAGCACGACGCCGAGCTCGCGGCGACTGCGTGCACCGGCCACCCCGAGCACGGCGACGCCGGCTGCAGGCCAGAAGAGCGCGAGGTCGGAACCGGGCAGCCTGAGCATGCGGCTGACCAGGATGGTGGCGGTCAGGGCGAGGGCCAGCACGAGCCAGCGCCGCGCCGGGGAGCCGGGGCCGTCGGCGCGGCCGGCGGCGGGCGCGAAAGCGTTCTCCCACCTCGTCACCTGCGAAGTCTCACCCACGGGAGCCGGGGCGCGCGAGCGATACGACAAGATTTGACGCACCTGGTCCGGAGCAGACGCTCCTCCCGCGACGGCGCTCACTACATTGGGCGCCTCGCCTGCTCGCCGGCCCCAGGTCGCGCCGAGGCCACCGATCCCAGGAGTCCCCGTGCCCGCACCCGACGTCACCGTCGTCGTCCTCGCCGCCGGCGGGGGAACCCGCATGAAATCCTCGACCATGAAGGTGCTGCACCCCATCGGGGGCCGCTCGATGCTCGGGCACGTGCTGCACGCCGTGGAGGCGCTGCATCCCCGTCAGGTCGTCACGGTCGTCGGCCACCAGCGCGGACAGGTGGGCCCGCACGCCCAGCAGCTGCTGCCCTCGACGGTGCTGGCGGTGCAGGAGACGCAGGAGGGCACCGGGCACGCGGTCCGGGTGGCGGCCGACGCCGCCCGCGTCGCCGGCGCGGAGCTCGGCGGCGATGGCACGGTGCTGGTCTGCACCGGCGACACGCCGCTGCTGCGCGGTGAGACCCTCGCGGCGTTCGTGGCGTCGCACGCGGCCTCGGACCACGCGGTCAGCATCCTGACCGGGAGCGTGCCCGACCCGCACGGCTACGGCCGCATCGTCCGCGAGGGAGGACCCGACGACACCGGCCGGCAGGACGTCTCGGCCGCCGTCGCGGCCATCGTCGAGGAGAAGGAGTGCACCGAGGCCCAGCGCCGCATCGACGAGATCAACTCCGGGATCCTCGCGTTCGACGCCGCCTTCCTGCGCTCGGTCCTGCCGCGACTGCGCAACGACAACGCGAAGGAGGAGTACTACCTGACCGACGCCGTGGCCCTGGCGCGCGCCGACGGGCACACGGTGGGAGCCCACCGCGTCGAGGACGTCGGGGAGACCGAGGGTGCGAACGACAGGGCCCAGCTGGCCAAGCTCGGCCGGCTGCTCAACGAGCGGGTGCTCGAGACGTGGATGAAGGACGGTGTCACCGTGGTCGACCCGACCACGACCTGGGTCGACGTCACCGTGCGCCTCGAGGCCGACGTCACCCTGCTCCCGGGCACCCAGCTGCACGGAGCGACCACCGTGGCGACCGGCGCGACGGTCGGCCCCGGCACCACGCTCCGTGACGTGGTGGTCGGCGCGGGGGCCGGCGTGGTGCGTACGCACGCGGAGGGCGCCGAGATCGGCGAGGGCGCGAGCGTCGGCCCGTTCTCCTACCTGCGCCCCGGCACCCGGCTCGCGGCCCGCTCGAAGATCGGGGCGTACGTCGAGACCAAGAACGCCTCCCTCGGTGAGGGCTCGAAGGTGCCTCACCTGTCCTACGTCGGGGACGCGGAGATCGGGGACGGGTCCAACATCGGCGCCGGCACCGTCTTCGCCAACTACGACGGTCACACCAAGCACCGCACGGTCGTGGGGGACGGGACTCGCACGGGGTCCAACAACACCTTCGTCGCGCCGGTCCGCATCGGTGACGGCGCGATGACCGGCGGCGGCACCGTCGTCCGGGAGGACGTGCCGGACGGCGCGCTCGCCGTCTCCGCCGGGCCGCTGCGGATCATCGAGGGCTGGGTCGCGAAGCGACGCGCCAGGCGCGGATAGTCATCTCACACCGGCGCGGCTTCACCTCCGCGCCGGTGCTGGGTGAGGATGGGCACCGCACCACACGGGACCGCACGACACCGCACCGCCGAGCCAGGGAGACCCATGAGCGGCATGAAGCGCACCACCGAGAAGAACCTGATGGTCTTCTCCGGCCGGGCACACCCGCTCCTGGCCGCGCAGGTCGCCCAGGAGCTCGCCACGGACCTGGTGCCGATGGACGCGTACACCTTCGCGAACTCCGAGATCTACGTGCGCTTCGACGAGTCGGTGCGCGGCTGCGACGCCTTCGTGATCCAGAGCCACACCGCGCCGGTCAACGAGTGGATCATGGAGCACCTGATCATGGTCGACGCGCTGAAGCGCGCCTCGGCCAAGCGCATCACCGTGGTGATGCCGTTCTACGGGTACGCGCGCCAGGACAAGAAGCACCGTGGGCGTGAGCCCATCTCGGCGCGTCTGATGGCCGACCTGTTCAAGACCGCGGGCGCCGACCGGCTCATCGCGGTGGACCTGCACACCGACCAGATCCAGGGCTTCTTCGACGGTCCGGTCGACCACCTGATGGCCCTGCCGATCCTCACCGACTACGTGAACGAGAAGTACGGCGACCAGCGCCTCGCGGTCGTCTCGCCCGACGCCGGCCGCATCAAGGTCGCCGAGCAGTGGTCCCGCCGCCTCGGGGGTGCGCCGCTGGCGTTCATCCACAAGACGCGCGACATCACGCGTCCGAACGAGTCGGTCGCGAACCGGGTCGTCGGCGACGTCACGGACCGGATCTGCGTGCTGGTCGACGACATGATCGACACCGGCGGCACGATCGTGAAGGCCGCGGAGGCGATCATGGAGGACGGCGCGGCGGGCGTGATCATCGCGGCGACCCACGCGATCCTCTCCGACCCGGCGGTCGACCGGCTGAAGAACTCGGTGGCCTCCGAGGTCATCATCACGAACACGCTGCCCGTCGCCGCCGAGGACCGCTTCGACAAGCTCACCGAGCTGTCGATCGCACCGCTGCTGAGTCGCGCGATCCGTGAGGTCTTCGAGGACGGCTCGGTCACCTCGCTCTTCGACGGCCGCGCCTGACCGCCACGCCGACCGCGGGATCGCGGGCCCGGCCCGAGTGGTGGTCGGTGCCGGTGGCCTAGTAGTCTGTCCAGGTTGCCTCGGCGAGGGAGCGTACGCCGCTCCGTGATCGACGCGGTCTGCCGGAGTCTCGGGTCACGAGCTCCAGGCCCTCCGCGCGCGCCGGGTCCCACCGCACCCTTTCGACGCTCAGGAGAAACCCATGGCAAGCAAGTACGACACCGTCAAGGCCGAGGCCCGCACCGCGTTCGGCAAGGGCGCCGCGCGCCGCATCCGTCGCGAGGACAAGGTGCCCGCCGTCCTGTACGCCCCGGGCGGCGACGTCGAGCACATCACCCTGCCGGGCCACGACACGATGATGGCGCTCAAGCACGGCGGAGTGAACGCGATCGTCGAGATCGACCTGGCCGGCGACAAGCGCCTCGCGCTGACCAAGCAGGTCCAGTCCGACCCCATCAAGGGCTTCCTCGAGCACGTCGACTTCGTGCTGGTGAAGAAGGGCGAGAAGGTCACCGTCGAGGTGCCCGTGAACGTGATCGGCGAGCCCGCCGACGACGCGCTCGTGACCTTCGAGCTCAACACCGTCACCGTCGAGGCCGACCCGTTGAGCATCCCCGAGACCGCCGACGTCGACGTCACGGGCCTCGAGGCCGGTACGCAGTTCACCGCCGGTCAGCTCGAGCTGCGCGAGGGCGCGATGGTCCTCAACGACGACGACGAGCTCGTGATCAACGTCGTCCACGCGCCGACGGCCGCCGAGGTCGAGGCCGAGCTCGAGGCGGCCGAGGAAGAGGCCGGCATCGAGCGCGAGGAGTCCGAGGACGAGGCCGGGGAGCCGGCTGCCGAGTCCGGCGACTCCGAGGGCGACGCGAGCGGGTCCGACGAGGACTGATGACGGAGTGACCTCCGCACCCTGGCTGGTGGTGGGGCTCGGCAACCCGGGCCCCACCTACGCCGACACCCGGCACAACGTCGGGTACATGGTGTGCGACGAGCTCGCCTCGCGCATGGGGTCGAGTTGGAAGAGCCACAAGTCCGGGCGGGCGCAGGTCGTCGAGGGACGACTGGCGCCGCCCGGTGTCGACGCGGCGCGCGTGGTGCTCGTACGCCCCCGCTGCTTCATGAACGAGACAGGCGGACCCGTCAAGGCGCTGGCGACCTTCTACAAGGTGCCCGCCGAGCAGGTCGTGGCGATCCACGACGAGCTCGACATCGACTTCGGCACGCTGCGCACCAAGTTCGGCGGCGGCGACAACGGCCACAACGGCCTGAAGTCGATGCGCTCCTCGCTCGGCACCGGCGACTTCTACCGCGTGCGCTGCGGCGTCGGCCGGCCCCCGAGCCGCCAGGCCCCGGCGGACTTCGTGCTCTCGTCCTACTCGGGCGCCGAGCGCAAGGAGCTGCCACTGCAGCTGGTCGACGCCGCCGACGCCGTCGAGTGCCTGCTCGAGCACGGCCTGGCTGCGACGCAGCAGCGCTTCAACCGCTGAGGGAACGGCCCAGTTGACGGCTCACCTGTCTGCGGTGCATCCGCCGGCTTCGCGGTGCCGCTGACATGCTCGGTGACTTCTCGGCCTGACGTGTGCACCGCGAAGGACTGCGTTGTCCACAGTTCGTCGTCAGGGACGGTCCAGGACACGGCCTCTCACGCACCATGAGGCCATGTCCGATGCCTTCAGAGTCCTACGCCAGGGTCGGCTCCGGGTCCAAGCGCCGCTTCGCGTCGGGGACCCCGGGGGCCCGACACGGGGCAGTGCCTACGGCCCGAACTGGCGCCGCACCGGTGCGGGCCTCTTCGTGCCGCGCGACACTCCTCGCTCACCCGAGCAGCTCGTCGTCGAACGTGCCACACCGCTGCCGGACGGTGCCATGATCACCGGCTCGGCCGGCCTGCTCCTGCACGGCGCGTTGTTCTTCGCGTCGCCGGTTCCGGTCGACGTTCTCGTCCCACGGGCGCTCCACCCCCGCGTTCGGGGACACGTGCGCTGGCATCGCCGCTCAGCCCTGCCGCCCGCAGAGTTGATGGGTGGCTTGAGCGTGGTCCCCGCAGCAGAGGCCGCCGTGCACGAGGTCGTGCGCCTCGTCGACACCGGACACCCCCGCGAAGCAGTGGTCGCCGTGGACATGACGGCAGCGGCGGGTCTGTGCACGGTGGAGGACATGAGACGGCTCGTCGACGGTCGCCGTCGGATGCCCACGCGCTTCGAGGTGCAGCGTGTGCTCGCCCTGGCTGACGGCGCCAGTGAGTCCCCACCCGAGACGAGGCTCCGCCTGTTGTGGGTGCTCGACAGCGAGCTGCCGGAGCCGGTGGTGAACCGCTGGGTCCACGACCGGGACGGTCGACCGTTGGCAGTTCCGGATCTGCTGGAGCCCGAGAGCGGTCTGGTCGTCGAGTACGACGGCGGCGCCCACGCCGAGGTCGGACGTCGCACCCGTGACGCCGAGAAGGACGACCTCTACCGGGAGGTGGGACTCGAGCCGGTGAGGTTCACGGCGGTCGACATGCGTACGCCGGCCCGGGTGCTGCACCGGTTGGCTCGCGGGCATGCCAGGGCCCGCGCCTGGGTCAGACCCCGTGGTTGGGTGCTCGGTCCCAGCTTCCGCGGTGCACCTGTCAGCCCCAGCGGCCGGGTCGCCTGACCCGCGCACCGCATCGCTGCCGAGTGCACCGCGACGGGGACGCCAGAGGCGTCGGCGCGAGGACTAGGGTCGGGCGCATGACCTCCTACGACGGCTTCGACGCAGGCACAGCACCCGCCGGGGTGCAGACCGACGACCACGTGCTCGCCGCCTGGGCAGCGACACGGGCCGGGGCGCTGCTCGAGCAGGTGCGTACGCAGGGCCTCGAAGGTCGCGAGCTCAAGGACGCCGGTGACCGCGCCGCACACGAGTTCCTGATGAAGGTGCTGGCCGAGCACCGGCCCGACGACGCCGTGCTGAGCGAGGAGGGCAAGGACGACAAGGCCCGCCTCGACGCCGAACGCGTGTGGATCGTCGACCCCCTCGACGGAACCCGCGAGTTCTCCGAGCCGCCGCGCGAGGACTGGGCGATCCACGTCGCCCTGTGGCGGCGGGACGCCTCGGGCCGGGGCGAGCTCGCGGCAGGCGCCGTGGCGCAGCCGGGACTCGCCGCGACCTTCCACACCGGTGAGCCGCCGACCGTGCCGGCGCGACAGGTCGACGTGCCGCGCATCGCGGTCTCCCGCAGTCGACCGCCCGCCTTCGTCGAGGCGATGGTCGAGGCGATGGGCGGCGAGAAGGTGCCGATGGGGTCTGCCGGCGCGAAGGTGCTCTCGGTGGTGCGGGACGTCTCCGACGCCTACGTGCACGCCGGTGGCCAGTTCGAGTGGGACTCGGCCGCCCCGGTGGCAGTCGCTCGCGCCGCGGGACTGTTCACCAGCCGCGTCGACGGCTCACCGCTGAAGTACAACCAGGACGACGTCTACCTGCCGGACCTGATCGTCTGCCGGCCCGAGCTGAGCGAGCGCATCCTCGCCTTCATCGCCGAGCACGGCACCGACTGAGGGGTCCCACCCGCACGTGCTGGTTGCGACCCGTGCCCACCGGGAAGCAACGAGGATGACCTCTTCACCCACGCACACCCCGGCCGACGCCCGCATCCGCACCGTGCTCTTCGACTGCGACGGAGTGCTCCAGGCCGTCGCGGGCGGCCGCGGGAGCCGCTTCCACCACGTGCTGTCCGAGGACGAGTCCGACGAGCTCGAGGACCTCATCGGCGAGGCCCAGCTGCCGGCGCAGTACGACCTGCGCGACTTCCACGAGGTCATCACCGGGCTCGTCACGGCCCGCGGCTGGGACGTGGACCCCGAGGAGATCGTGCGGGTGCACGTCGACATCGAGCTGCACGAGCCCGGCCACGAGATCCGTGCCGAGCTCCGCGACGCGGGCGTGCACGTCGGGATCGCGACGAACCAGCACCGCCGGCGGGCCGAGCACATGCGCACCGGGCTCGGGTACGACGACATGGTCGACGTGTCCTTCTACTCCTGCGACCTCGGCTACGCGAAGCCCGACCCGCGCTTCTTCGGCTCGATCCTCGAGCAGCTCGACCAGCCCGGTGAGCAGGTGCTGTTCATCGACGACCGGCTCTACCACGTCGAGTCGGCCCGGTCGGTCGGCTTGAACGCCGTGCACTGGCACTACGAGGACGGTGCCGACGCGTTGCGTCGTGAGCTCGCCGCGTACGACCTGCCCGTCGAGGCGCCTGCCTCCTAGCGGCGGAACTCGGGCTCCGCCCCGACCCGGTAGAGCCAGAGCAGCGCCGCGAGGAGCAGCACCAGGACGGCGACGACGACCACCACGAGCAGCGCGGCGGAGCCGCCGGACACGGTCGTCTGCTCGACCGGCGCGAAGAGCGCCGAGGCGGCGCCGATGACCGCGGCGAGCGCGGCGCCCGCGAGCGCGACCAGGGCGATGCGGCGCGTCCTCTCGCGGGCGGTGAGAGCTGCGACGCCGAGCAGCACCCCGGCTTCGACGGCGACCGTGGTCAGGGTGTCGAGGAGGCTCGCGGCCCGGGCCGCGGCCCCGTCGAGCAGGTCGACGGAGGAGAGCAGCAGCAGCGAGAGGGGCACCAGGGCGATCGCCGTCCCGTAGGCGACCGAGAACCCGGGATGGCGCCCCCGCAGCGGGGCGAGACCGATCACGACGAGCACCCAGCCGATCGGGTCCGGCAGCAGGTCGAACCCGTCGGCGCGCAGGTCGGCGATCACGACCAGGAAGCCGATCACCACCAGCGTCAGCGGGCGGGCGCGCTCCCCGCCACCGGGGGGCGCGCTGTCGTACGCGGGCCCGCTCACGGCTTGCCTGCGACGCGCACCCACAGCTGGGGGAAGTCGTTCGCGTCCGGCACCTCCTTGACCTCGACCCAGTCGAGGTCGCCGACCAGCACCGACAGCCGCGGGTAGCCGTAGTTGCGCGGGTCGAAGGAGGAGTGGCGCTTGTTGACGTAGGAGCCGACCTGACCCAGCGACGCCCATCCGGACTCCTTGGCCGTGCCCTCGATGGCGGGCTGCAGGAGCTCCTCGATCGCAGGGAACTCCTCGTCCTCGGAGGAGTCCTCGAGCTCGTCCACGTCGTCGTCGACGTCCTCGACGGGATCCGGTTCGGGCGCCTGCTTCGTCTTGCCCCGCGTACGCCGCGAGACCGTGGTCGTGGCCCTGGACTCGTCACCGGACTCGTCGCCGGACGTGTCCTGCGGCTCGGTCTCCTGCACCTCGACGGTGGGCTCGGTGTCGGCCTTCTTCTTGGCCCCACCCTTGCCGCGGCGCGACCCTCCGCCACCTCCGCCGGTCGGCTTGGCGGACCCGCCGCCGAGCACCTCGGCGAAGATGAACTTGTCGCACGCGGCGATGAAGGGACCGGGGGTCTTGCGCTGGCCGAGGCCGTAGACGGTCTTGCCCGACTCACGCAGCCGCGTCGCGAGGCGCGTGAAGTCGGAGTCGGAGGAGACGATGCAGAATCCGTCGAGGTCTGCTGCGTAGAGCAGGTCCATCGCGTCGATGATCATCGCGGAGTCCGTGGCGTTCTTGCCCGTGGTGTACGCGAACTGCTGCATCGGCGTGATCGCGTTCTCGTTGAGCTGCTTCTTCCAGCCGCCCAGGCGCGTGGTCGTCCAGTCGCCGTACGCCCGCTTCACCGTCAACGTGCCGTACTTCGCCAGCTCGGCGAGCATCGCGGAGGTGAGGCTGGCCTGGGCGTTGTCGGCGTCGATGAGGACGGCGAGACGCATGTTGTCGGAGCTGGACATGCGCCCGACCCTACGGCCAGCCGCCGGAGGACGCGCGTGCGCGGCGTGCTCGGGTAGGAAGGTCCCATGGCGAGCAAGAGCCCCGCGATCGAGCTCGAGGTCGACGACAAGGTCGTACGCCTCTCGAACCCCGACCGTGTCTACTTCTCCGAACGCGGTGAGACCAAGCTCGACCTCGCCCGCTACTACCTGAGTGTCGGCGACGGCATCGTCAACGCCATGCGCGAGCGTCCCTGCATGATGCACCGCTTCCCGGACGGGGTCGACGGCGAGAAGGTGCACCAGAAGCGGCTGCCCCGCGGCGCCCCGCCGTGGATGGAGACGGTGCGGGTGCACTTCCCGCGCTACGACCGGTACGCCGACGAGCTGTGCGTCACCGAGCTCGCGCAGGTGATCTGGGCCATCCAGATGTCCACCGTGGAGTTCCACCCCTGGAACAGCCGCCGCGCCGACGTCGAGAAGCCCGACGAGTGGCGCATCGACCTGGACCCGGGGGAGGAGTGCGACTGGGCCACGGTGCAGCGCGTCACCCACGTCGTGCACGACCTGCTGCGCGAGCTGGGCGCGGTCGGCTTCCCGAAGACCTCGGGAGGCACCGGCATGCACGTGTACGTCCGCATCAGCCCCGACCACGGGTTCGACGACGTACGCCGCGCGGCCATCGCGTTCGGCCGGGAGGTGGAGCGGCGTACGCCCGAGGACGTCACCACCGCGTGGTGGCGCAAGGACCGCGACCCGACCAAGCTCTTCGTCGACGGCAACCAGAACGCACGCGACCACACGATCGCGGCGGCGTACTCGGTGCGCGGCAACCCCCGCGGCACCGTGTCCACGCCGATCCGGTGGAGCGAGGTCGACGACGTCGAGCCCGACGACTTCACCATCGCCACCGTGCCGGGCCGGTACGCCGAGATCGGTGACCTGCACGCCGACATCGATGACCACGTCTTCGACATCGCGCCACTGCTGCAGTGGGCCGACCGCGACGAGGTCGACGGGTGAGCGCTCGACGGCTTGCCTCGGCAGGCGTCCTTGCGCTCGGCACTCTCACTGCGTGCTCCGCGTCGTCGGAGGTGCCGTCGGACTGGTCGCGGGTCACCTTCGACGGCGGCTCGCTGTCGCTTCCTCCGACCAGCACCACGGACGTGCGACCGCGCGGGGACGCGCTGCTCAGTCGGGGGCTGGTCGTCGACGGTCGGACCATGGGGCGCCTCGACGTCTTCCGCGAGGAACTGCCGAGCACCGAAGTCGCCCTGCCTGCTGACGCCGTCGCAGCCTGCCCGGGCACGGGCGAAGCCCGCTCGGAGGAGCTGAGGCCGGGGCTCGACAGCCTCAATGTCTTCGACGCGCGTGCACCAGGGGACGGTGCCGCCGTCGAGGACGACACGGTCGTGTGCGCCAGCTTCGGGCGCGACAGTGACGAGCGGACCATCCAGGTCGTCGTGCAGGGCTCAGACGACGTGGTCGATGAGTCGCTGTGGCGCCCCATCGTCTCCTCGGTCCGCCTGGACGGATGAGGCTCGGACCACAAGAACAGGTGCGATCGTCGAATTGGCCCCGCTGAGGCCTTACGCCGGCGTTCGGTCCTGTCGCTGTGGTCGGCCCTCGACGGGGCGAGTCGTGCGATCCTGCGGGCATGGGGATGTGGCCGGTCGTCCGGGCGGGCCTGCGATGGGCTGCGGCGGCGGTGCTGTCGGGTGTGGTCGCGACCGGCGCCTTCTACGCGAGCGTGATCGTCTACTTCGCGTACGCCGGCACCGACGTGTCCGCTCCGTCCATCTCGGGCGCGGCGGCCACGGTGTGGCTCCTGCTGCTGTGGTCGTCGGCCGGCGCTGTCGTCGCCGCCGGCTGGGTCGCCATCGGTCGTCCCGTCCTGGCGAGGTGGGTGGGCCTCGCGGTCGCAGCCCCCTGGCTCCTCGAGATAGGCGTGATCTTCTGCGCCGTGCCCTCAGGCGCCTTCGCTGCGGCCGTGCTCGTCGTCTCCCGCCTCATGCGCCACAGCAACCGCGACGTCACCGCGGCCCGCGAGCTCGCATCGACGGACTTCTGGGCCTACCCGCGGCGGTGACCTCGGTCGCAGGAGTTCGCCGGGACGGCAGCGCGACCTAGAATCGAGACCACACCCCCTGCCGATCTCGGCCGGGGGTCTGCGTGCGTGCCGTGCACGTCTCCGAGGCAAGCCGTGAAGGAACCCTGTTGAGCCTGACCGCCCTGTCCGACCTCGTCCTCACCGACCGCGCGCTGGAGGCCTCCCTCGCAGAGCTGCGCGCAGGTGAGGCCGCAACCCTCGACCTCACCGCACCCGAGGCGCTGCGTCCCTTCGCGGTCGCCGGCCTCGTCGAGGCAGGGCGCACCGTGCTCGCCGTGACGGCGACCACGCGCGAGGCGGAGGACCTCGTCACCGTGCTCGGCGACTTCGTCGACCCGGACACGATCGCCCACTTCCCGAGCTGGGAGACCCTGCCCCACGAGCGGCTGAGCCCCCGCAGCGACACCGTCGGACGTCGCCTGGCGGTGCTCCGTCGCCTCGCTCACCCCGGTGAGGCCGAGGGCACGGGTCCGCTGCGGGTGGTCGTCGCGCCGGTCCGGTCGGTGCTCCAGCCGCAGGTCAGGGGACTGGCCGACCTGGAGCCCGTCGAGCTCGCGGTCGGACAGCCGGCCGACCTCGACGACACGGTGCGGGCACTTACCGCCGCGGCGTACACCCGGGTCGACCTGGTCGAGAAGCGCGGCGAGTTCGCCGTGCGCGGCGGCCTCGTCGACATCTTCCCGCCGACCGAGGAGCACCCGCTGCGGGTGGAGTTCTGGGGCGACGACGTCGAGGAGATCCGCGCGTTCTCCGTCGCCGACCAGCGCACGCTCGAGACCCGGCCCCGGGTCTGGGCGCCGCCGTGCCGCGAGCTGCTGCTGACCGACGAGGTACGCCAGGCCGCGCGCGAGCTCGGCACGAAGCACCCCGAGCTCGCCGAGATCACCGACAAGATGGCCGAGGGCATCGCGGTCGAGGGCATGGAGTCGCTCGCCCCCGCGCTCGTCGAGGACATGGAGCTGCTCGTCGACCTCATGCCCGACGACGCCGCCGTGCTGCTGATGGACCCCGAGCGCGCCCGTCGTCGTGCCGAGGACCTGGTCGCGACCTCCGAGGAGTTCCTCTCCGCCTCGTGGGCGGTCGCCGCGGGCGGGGGAGAGGCACCCGTGGACCTGCAGGCCGCCTCGTACCGGAGCCTCGGCGACGTGCGCGAGCACACGCTGGGCACAGGGCGTACGTGGTGGTCGCTGAGCCCGTTCGGGATCGACGGGGAGGACCTCGGCGAGCTCGCCGGCCCGGCCGACGGGATGCGCGGCGTCGAGTCGCGCACGCCCCAGGTCGCCGCCGTCGACCCCTACCGTGGCGACGTCGAGAAGGCCGTCGCCGACGTGCGCCGCTGGCTCGGTGAGGGCCGCAAGGTCGTGCTGGTGCATCAGGGTCACGGCCCGGCCGAGCGCATGAAGGAGCTGCTCGCCGACCGCGACGTGCCGGCCCGGCTCGTCAAGGACCTCGGCCGCACCGCGCAGATCCCGCCGGGTGTCGCCGTCGTCGGCACCGGTTGCCTCGAGCACGGTCTCGTCGCCGAGCGCGCGGAGCTGGTCGTCCTCACCGGCGACGACATCACCGGGCAGAAGTCCTCCACCAAGGACATGCGCAAGATGCCTGCGCGGCGCAAGAAGCAGATCGACCCGCTGGAGCTCACCAAGGGCGACTACGTGGTGCACGAGCAGCACGGCGTGGGCCGGTTCGTGGAGATGCGGCAGCGCGAGATGCACGGGGCGACGCGGGAGTACCTCGTGCTCGAGTACGGCTCCTCCAAGCGGGGTGCCCCGCCGGACACCCTCATGGTCCCTGCCGACACGCTGGACCAGGTCACCCGCTACGTCGGCGGCGAGCAGCCCTCGCTGGACCGACTCGGCGGCGGCGACTGGACCAAGCGCAAGAACCGCGCGCGTCGCGCGGTCAAGGAGATCGCGGCCGAGCTGATCAAGCTGTACGCCGCCCGGCAGGCCAGCAAGGGGTACGCCTTCGGGGCCGACACCCCCTGGCAGCGCGAGCTCGAGGACGCCTTCCCCTTCGTCGAGACCCCCGACCAGCTCTCGACGGTCGACGAGGTCAAGGCCGACATGCAGCAGATCGTGCCGATGGACCGGCTCGTGTGCGGCGACGTCGGCTACGGCAAGACCGAGATCGCGGTGCGGGCGGCCTTCAAGGCGGTGCAGGACGGCAAGCAGGTCGTCGTGCTGGTGCCGACCACGCTGCTGGTCACCCAGCACTTCTCGACCTTCTCCGAGCGCATGGCCGGCTTCCCGGTGAACCTGCGCGCGCTCAGCCGCTTCCAGTCCGAGAAGGAGTCCGCCGCGGTCATGGCGGGCCTGGCCGACGGCACCGTCGACATCGTCATCGGCACCCACCGGCTGCTGAACCCCGACGTGCGCCTCAAGGACCTCGGCCTCATCATCGTCGACGAGGAGCAGCGCTTCGGTGTCGAGCATAAGGAGCAGATGAAGCGTCTGCGCACGAGCGTGGACGTGCTCGCCATGAGCGCCACGCCGATCCCGCGCACCCTGGAGATGGCCATCACCGGCATCCGGGAGATGTCGACGATCGCCACACCGCCGGAGGAGCGGCACCCCGTGCTCACCTACGTCGGGGCGTACGAGGACCGTCAGGTCATCGCCGCCGTGCGCCGCGAGCTGCTGCGCGACGGGCAGGTCTTCTTCATCCACAACCGGGTGCAGTCGATCGACAAGGCTGCGGCCCGGATCCGGGAGCTCGTGCCCGAGGCGCGCGTCGCGACGGCGCACGGCCAGATGGGTGAGGCGCAGCTCGAGGAGGTCATGGTCGGCTTCTGGGAGAAGAAGTTCGACGTGCTGGTGTGCACGACCATCGTGGAGTCGGGCCTGGACGTCTCCAACGCGAACACGATGATCATCGAGCGCTCCGACACCCTCGGGCTCTCCCAGCTGCACCAGCTGCGCGGCCGGGTGGGCCGTGGTCGAGAGCGGGCGTACGGGTACTTCCTCTACCCGGCCGACAAGCCCCTGACCGAGACCGCCCACGAGCGCCTCGCGACGCTGGCCCAGCACTCCGACCTCGGCGGCGGCATGGCGATCGCGATGAAGGACCTGGAGATCCGCGGCGCGGGCAACCTGCTGGGCGGCGAGCAGTCCGGGCACATCGCCGACGTGGGCTTCGACCTGTACGTACGCCTCGTCGGCGAGGCCGTCGCCGACTTCAAGGGCGGTGTCGACGACGTGCTCGAGGAGGTCCGCATCGAGCTGCCGATCGACGCGCACCTGCCGCACGACTACATCTCCTCCGAGCGCCTGCGGCTGGAGATGTACAAGCGGCTCAGCGAGGTGCGCAGCGACGACGACGTCGCCGCGATCAACCTCGAGCTGGACGACCGGTACGGCGAGCCGCCGCTGCCGGTGGTGGCCCTGCTGCAGGTCGCCTCGTTGCGGGCCCGCGCGCGCAAGGCCGGGCTGACGGACATCTCGGTGGCGGGCAAGAACGTGCGCTTCGCGCCGGTCGACCTGCCCGACTCCGCGCAGGCGCGGCTGAAGCGGCTGCATCCGAAGGCGCTGTACAAGCCGGCGCTGAGTACCATGCTCGTGCCCCGCCCCTCGACCGCCGTGGTCGGCGGACAGCCGTTGCGCGACGCGCCGCTGCTGGCCTGGGTGCGCGAGGTGATCGACACCGTGATCGACAAGCAGGTCCAGCCGCAGCAGCCGACGGCTGCCGGTGCGAAGGAGTGAGACCGATGGCGCGAGTCAACCGTCACAGGGCCCGGGCTGCCGCTGCCGCTGCGGCCGTGGGTGCGCTCGTCCTGACCGGGTGCGGCATCCACCCCGGCCAGGCAGCCGTGGTCGGCAGCACCGACATCAGCCCGGAGCAGGTCGACGAGACCGCCGCCGTGGTCTGCCTGGTCGACCAGACCGTCGGCGGCGTGCAGGCCGTCGCACGGAGCAAGGCCGTGGAGTTCCTCGTCGGAGCCGAGCTGATCGAGCGCTTCGGCGCCAGCGAAGGGGCCCTGCCCACCCCGGGGCAGCTCTCCCAGTCTCCCGCGATCGAGCAGATCCAGAACGACGCCCGCTCGTTGCCGGCTGCGGTGCAGCAGGACTACGTCGACACGATCACGTCGCT